>SFIM01000036.1 GCA_004556155.1 Clostridiales bacterium | reverse complement strand
AATTTACTTGACATGAAAACAACACCACGAAGATATTATACACCACGGCAGGGACAAATACCAGTATTTGTTTCAGATTTTCTTTCGATATCAGACCCGATGTTGGCATTCGACCGATTCATGGAGGGAATCCCCCTTTGATTATGTCATAGCAAATGTTGATTGCTGGACGAACGCTTTGATGATAATATTCAGAATCAGCATAAGCTGACAGCGGGATTTTGTATCAACATCCAAGGTCGTTGTGGCATCATTGACCAAATGAAAATGATAATCCCCCAGCTTTGCCAATCTGGAGGTCGGATTGACGGTGAAAACTACGGTTTTTGCATTGCGCGCCCGGGCAATCTGGGCTACACGGACGACCTGCTCGGTTTCGCCGCTTAGTGAAGCAAGAAAGACAATATCGTTTTGCGTCAGCTGCTCGGCTTGAATGTAGGCGATATGAGTGTCCTGATATAAAGTCACATGTCTGGAAAGAGATAGCAGATGACGGGAGGCATACTCGAAAACAATACTGGTAAGCCCTTTCGCAAAGAAATGGATCTGGGTTTTTTGGTGCATAAGGGCGGCGATTTCATGGACCGCATCCAGATCAATCGCCCTTGCGGTGTGCTCGATGTCGGACAGCTCCTCGGCAAGCAGCTCCTGCAGGGAGCGGGAGGCGTAGATGTTTTCCTCTTGCTGGCTGGAGACAGCTTTGTCGCGCAGGAAGTATTTCAGGTGGCTGTATCCTTCCAGATTCAATTTTTTGCAAAGTCGAATAATCGTCGTTGTGGAGACAAAGGTCGTTTTTGCCAGATCATGAATTGACATGCCGGCGATCTCCTCCTTGTGGAGGTTGATATAGCGAAGCACCTCCAGCTCAAGCGGGCTGAGGGAGTTGATCACATCGGCAGAAAAGCTCTGAAACATGGCGTTCACCTCGGTGCCAGTATAGCATAATCCCCAGCCCGTTTGCAAGAAAGACAAAAGTGTAATTTGTTCCGCCGGCTGTTACATGTTTCCGGATGTGTTCCGCCGGTACAAACGCCCGCGCACACCTTGCCTGGCGGGCGGAATGGTGCTATGCTGAGCATGCAAAAGCGGAACGGAAAGGTACCTGAGTATGAAAAAATATAAAGCGGTGATCGTCGGGGGCGGCTCCACGTGGACGCCCGGCCTGCTCAAAAGCCTGTGCGAGAGGCAGGCCGATTTTCCCCTGGAGGAGCTTCGGATGTATGATATCGATGCGGAGCGCCAGGCGGTGATCGGCGAATTTGCAAAGGTCCTGTTTGCGGAGGAATATCCGGAGCTGAAGTTCCTGTATACCACCGACAAGGCTCAGGCATACAAAGATGTGGACTTCGTATTCTGTCAGATCCGAAGCGGCGGCTTCGATATGCGCATGCTGGATGAACAGATCCCGCTGGCGCATGGCGTGGTAGGCCAGGAAACCTGCGGTGCCGGCGGCTTTGCCTATGGCCTGCGGTCTATCCCGGATATGATTCAGATCGTTCGGGATGCGAGGGAATACGCGGGCGACCCGTGGATCCTGAACTATACCAACCCGGCGGCCATCGTGGCGGTGGCGCTGGAGCGGGTGTTCCCGGGGGACAGGAAGATCGTCAACATGTGCGATCAGCCGGTGAACCTGCTTGAGTCCTTTGCCAAGGCGCTGGGGATCCGGCGGCAGGATATCATTCCCGAGTATGTGGGGCTGAATCACTTCGGCTGGTTTACCAGGCTGACGGACCGGGAGGGGAACGACCTGCTTTCTCCGCTGCGGGAGAGGATTTTAAGCGACGGCTTTCTGCCGGCGGACGCCGCGGAGCGGGACGCGTCCTGGCTGCACACATACGCCATGGTGCAGACCATCATGCGGGACTTCCCCGATTATGTGCCCAATACCTATCTGCAATATTATCTGTACCCCGACCAGGTGGTCGCGCGGCTGGATCCCGACCATACCCGCACGGAGGAGGTGCGCAACGGCAGGGAAAAGCGCGTCCTGACCCAGTGCAGGCAGGCAGCGGCGCAGGGCTCGACCCGGGGGCTGACAATCGCCAGAAGCGAGGCGCATGCCGATATGATCGTGGAGGTGGCCTCCAGCATCGCCCTGGACAAGGGTGAAAGCTTCATCATGATTACAAGGAACAACGGCACGGTCGCCAATTTCCATGAGGACGCCATGGTGGAGACGGTCGCCCGCGTGGACGCAGGCGGCGTAACGGCCGCGCCGTTCGGGCGGATCGATGTGTTTATGAAGGGGCTGATGGAGGGGCAGTACGCCTACGAGCAGCTGACGGTGGACTGCTACTTTGAGGGCTCCTACAAAAAGGCGCTGCAGGCGCTGACGCTGAACCGAACGCTGGTGGATGCCCAGAAAGCCAGAGCGGTTCTCAACGACCTGATCGACGCGAACCAGCGCTACTGGCCGGAGCTGAAATGAAGCTGATCGTCAACGCGGATGATTTCGGGCTTACGGACGGCGTGACATTGGGCATCCTCCACGCCATGGAGCACGGGATCGTCACCTCAACGACCATGATGGTCAATACGCCGGGCGCGCAGGCGGCTGCGGACATTGCCCGCAGGGAGTCGGGGCTGGCCGTCGGGCTGCATATCAACATCAGCCTGGGCAGCCCGCTGACGGCATGCGAAAGCCTGACGGAAAACGGAAAATTCCAAAAGCCCTCGGTGATTGGTACGGACGAGCGGTACAAGGAGGAAGACCTGTACCTTGAAATGCGCGCGCAGTACAGCCGCTTCCTGGCGCTGACAGGCCGCCGGCCGACCCATGTGGACTCGCATCTGTATGTGCATCAGATTTTCCCCAAGGTAAGCCGCGCGCTCCGAAGGCTGGCGGAGGAGGAGGCCCTGCCTGTGCGGGACATGGAAACACGGTGCTTTCCCCGCGTATACTTTGAAGGGAATTTCAAGGTAAGGCCCGGCGAAACGGGGGCGGAGCTGAAGCAGAAATGCCTTGCCCTGCTGGCGCGGGCGGCGTCGCAGCCGGCGGCGGAGCTGATGGTGCACCCGGCGTTTCTGGACGACTGGCTGCTGCACAATTCCAGCTACAATGTTCAGCGCACCGCAGAGCATGCCGTGCTGACCGATCCGGAGGTGCGCGGGCTGCTGCCGCAGCTGGCGATCCGCCTGGCAACCTATCGAGATGTGGAGTGATTCAATCATGGCAGATATCCGTTTGCAGAACGTCGTTAAAATCTACGGCGTTTCCAAAAAAGAAAAGCCCAGACGCCGCCTGCTTTTGAAGGAAAAGGCGCTTCCGGCAAAGCGCGCCATCGACGATGTGACGCTGGCCATTCCCCATGGCAGCTTCACGGTGCTGGTGGGGCCCTCGGGCTGCGGGAAAACCACCCTGCTGCGCATGATCGCCGGCCTGGAGGAGATCACCGGCGGCAGGATCATGATGGGGGATATCGACATCACCAATCTGGAGCCCGGCGACAGGGGGCTGGCCATGGTGTTTCAGAATTATGCGCTCTATCAGCACATGACGGTGCGGGAAAACATCGAGTTCGGCCTGCTCAACGCCAGGGTGCCGCGCTTTGAAATCCGGGAGCGCGTGGATCACGCCCTCGAGGTGGTGGGGCTGACCGAGCTGGCCATGCGCAAGCCCGCCAGGATGTCCGGCGGCCAGCGTCAGCGCGTCGCGCTGGCGCGCGCCATTGCCAAATATCCCGAATGCTTTTTGATGGACGAGCCGCTGAGCAACCTGGACGCCAAGCTGCGCAGCGATATGCGCACGGAGCTGATCCAGCTTCATGAGGAGCTGAAATCCACCTTCATCTATGTAACCCACGATCAGATCGAGGCCATGACCATGGGCACCAACATTGTGGTCATGAACGAGGGAAGGGTCATGCAGCAGGGCTCGCCCACCGAGATTCACAATGATCCCAACTGCGTTTTTGTGGCGCAGTTTGTGGGAGACCCCGGCATGAACATTGTTGCGGCGGGGGACTATCAGGTGGGCTTCCGCCCCAGGGATGTGGAGTTTGACTGCGCGGACAGGGATGAGGAGCATGTGGTCATCCGCCGCAGGGTCAGGAGCTTTGAAAACCACGGGTCGGAGTTTCTCTACCTGCTGGACACGCCGGAAAAGGTATTCGTCAAGGAGCTGTCCAAGCGCCAGCGCCCGCTGAACGAGCCCTTCACGGTGCGCATCCACCGCGACGATCTGTATGTGTTCGGCCGGGACGGAAAGCGGATTTACGCCAGCGAGGAGGTCGCGAAAGCCTATGCAGAATTTAAGAGAAATTGGCAGTCGGTATAACGGCCTGCAGGATGCGCTTGACGCGCAGAAGGCCGCGCTGCGAGGCGCCAGGGACCCGCAGGAGCGCCGGGCGCTGCGCCGGAGCGCGGCGGAAACCAGGCGGGAGCTGAAGCGGCTGAAGGCCTCCCTGTCGGGCGAGGCGCTGCAGGCGTACCGGGATTACCGCGCCATCCGCCGGGATATCAGGCGCTGCGACAGGCTGAAGCGCTATGACCGGGTGGAGAGCAGGATCTTCCGCAAGGTCAACCCGGCTTATATTTACATCCTGCCCGCCGCCTTTCACGCCGTGTTCTTTACGCTGATGCCCTTCCTGTTTATGATCGTCGGCGCGTTCTTCAAGCTGGATCTGGTGGATATCAAAAGCTCCAGGTTCGTCGGCTGGTGGAACTTCCGAATGGTGCTGGCGCTGGATGACGAATTCTGGCGGGCGTTTGTCAATACCATCATTTTCTCGGTGGTTACCGTGTTCCTGCTGATGGTCGTCACGGTGCTGATGGCGTCCTGGCTGTCCAAAAACACAAAGATACACAACCTGGCGCAAACCATGATCTTTACGCCCCATATTTCCTCCATGGTGGCCGTGGGCATCCTGTGGGTGCTCATGCTGGATCCGCAGGGCATCATCAACCAGTTTCTGGCGATATTCGGCATCCAGGGGCCGAACTGGCTGATGAACGCCAGAACCTCGCTGCTCTCCGTGGCGCTGGTGACGGTGTGGAAATCCATCGGCTATTACTGCCTGATCATCATCGCCGGCCTGCAATCCCTGCCCAGGGACGTCTATGAGGCGGCTAGGCTGGACAAGGCCAGCCGGTGGACGATCCTGCGCAAGATCACGCTTCCGCTGATGACGCCCACCCTCTCTTTCGTCTTTATCATGAAATTCATCAATGCGTTCAAGTCCTTTTCCGCCATTGACGTGATGACCCAGGGCGGGCCGCAGGGCTCCAGCATGGTGCTGGGCTATTGGATTTATAATGCCGGACGGGTCAAGTTCAACTATGGCTTTGCGATGGTCGGCGCGATTGTGCTGACGGTGCTGGTGGCCGTGTTTACGCTGCTGGCCAACAAGGGCTTTCGGAAGGAGGATTGAGCAGCGCGTGGATAAGCATACGACGCCCCGGCTGACAAGGGCGTATTCTCCCCGGGAAATCCGGGATACCCAGCGCTTCCTCTTTCAGGTGCGGCTCAAACGGCGGCTGCTGTACTGCCTGAAGATCGTAAACTACCTGCTGCTGCTTGCAGTGGGGCTGCTCTTCGTCTATCCCTTTGCGTGGATGGCGTCCATGTCCCTTCGACCCCTGATCGAGGCGCTTTCCTTTGCCCCCGGGCTTTGGGTGTCCGATCCCCAGTGGAGCAACTATCTGTATGCATGGAACCAGGCCCGCATCTTCCACTATGTGGGCAACTCCATCAAGTATTCCGTCCTGGTCATGGGGCTGCAATACTTTACCCTCATTCCCGCGGCGTTTGCCTTTGCCACCATGAAGTTCAGGGGGAAAAAGCTGCTGTGGGGCGCAAAGTTCCTGGGCATGATGCTGCCCGCCGAGGCGACCTTCATCCCGGTTTACTATTTCTACAGCAAGCTGGGGCTGGTGGATAACTGGATCGGGCTGATCCTGCCGTCGCTGGTGGCAATGTTTGGCATCTTCATGTTCAAGAATGCGTTTGAGGCGATTCCAGCGGAGGTGCTGGAGGCTGCGCGGATGGACAAGGCAAAGAACCGCACCATCATGCTCAAGATCATGGTTCCCATGATCGCCCCCGTCCTCATCACGCACCTGATTACCTCCTTTATCAGCAACTGGAATGAATACTACTGGGTGCTGGTCATGACAAACAGCGAAAAGCTCAGAACCCTGCCGGTGGCGCTGCGCGGCCTTCTCCAGGTGGACGAGGGCGTGCCTCAATGGAATGTGGCGATGGCCGGCACAATGATCCAGTTGGCACCCATCCTGCTGATGTACATCTTTGCAAGCGGGAAGATCAAGGCAGCGATGGTTGGCAATAGAAAGGTTAAAAAACAATAATGGAAAGGAAGAAACAAGAAATGAAGAAACTGCTTGCGTTGGCTCTGTCCGTCATGCTGCTGCTGTCCGTGGCTGTCTGCGCCCAGGGCATGGAAACCACCGGCGCCGCCGCTCCCTCCCCGGCACAAGCCCCGCGCGAAGGGCTCAACAAGGATATCTACGTGGACAGGGAATGGTCCATTCTGAATGCGAAGCATGACAGGGAGGTTACCATTACCATGTGGATCCCCAACTCCGCCACCTCCACGATGGGCACGGCCATTCAGGCGCTGGCGGATCGCTTTAACGCGGAGCAGCTGGAGAAATACCCCGGCAAAAACATCACCGTCGTCGTTGAATTCCAGAACAAGTCCGGCACCCTCAACGAAAAGCTGCAGGCTGCCATCCTGGCGGGCAACAACCCGGTCATCTCCGCCATCGGCGTGTCCTCCGTCCCGCTCTACGAGGCCAGGGCGCTGGATCTGCGTCAGGTGTTCACCTATGCGCAGCTGCAGCAGCAGTCCCAGGGCATGATGCAGTATTCCCTCTACAACGGCAAGTACATGCTCAACCCCTACTTCCCCAGCGCCAGCAACATCATCATCTACAATAAGACGCTGATGGAGGCCAAGGGCGTGAGCATGCCGGACGCAGAGGCGCTGCTGGCCGATCCCGACGCCTCCGGCTGGACGTGGGACGCCTTCAAGGCCGCGGCGAAGGCCGTGACCGACGAGGCCAGCGGCATCTACGGCTTTGCCACCAACTCGCTGGATCCTGTGGGCATGATGCTCCAGCAGGGCGGCGCGCTGTACAACAGCAGCGTCACCGAGCTGAAGTTCGTGGGCGACGAGCGCTTTGCCAAGGGGCTTGAATTCTGGCGCTCCCTTGTGACCGAGGGCTGCATGCTCAACCCCAATTCCCGCTCCAACCACGGCACCGTCATCGTGTCCGAGTTCTACGAGCAGAAGGTGGGCATGATCTACACCACCTCCTCCAATATCGTCAAGTTCACCAAGGAGGCGAAGGACGCCGGCTTTGAGATCGGCGTGCTGCCCTTCCCCAAGGAAACGCAGTTCTTCACCAACCAGGGCGGCTCGGGCATCATCATCCTGGATAACAAGCCCGCTGAGGAGCAGGAGGCCGCTGCGGAATTCCTGCGCTGGCTGAACACCGCCGGGAACGATGCGTACATGTGCGCTGTGTCGGGCTATATGCCTGTGGTGACCGCCGCGATGGACGAGGAGGCCCTCAAGGAGGTCTACGCCGCGACGCCCCTGCTGAAAACCGCAACGGAGCTGATGCAGTTTGGCATCACCTCGCCGCAGGGCAAGGCCAAGGCCGCCTGCGACAAGGCGATCAACGACTACTGCAAGCTGATCTGGTCCGAGCTGGATACCTCCATTGACAGGATCGTCAAGCAGGTGACCAGCAAGGCGCAGTATGAAATTGAGGCGAACCAGTAAATGAAAATGACACAGGGAAAGGTCACCTTCTCTGTAATGGGCTTAGGTGGGCGCGCAAGCGCCTACCTAAGTGCATTACAGGCGTATGCTCCGCACGCATATCAGCTGGTTGCGGTGGCGGATCCCGACCCGGCCAAGCAGGCGCGCGCCAGAAGCGAGTATGGCCTGGGAGAGGGGCAGATCTTTGATACCGACCTTGACATGATGGCGCAGCCCCGGCTTTCCGACGTTGCCATTATCGCCACGCAGGATAAGCTGCACCTGCGGGATATTCGGGGGCTGCTGGAAAAGGGCTATGATCTGATCCTGGAAAAGCCGGTCGCCACCACGCTGGACGAGCTGCGGGAGGTTGCCGGCCTGTCCAGGGTCTTCCCCGGGCAAATGGTGGCGGTGTGCCATGTGCTTCGCCATTCGCCCTTCTTTGAAAGGCTCCGGCAGATCATCGCCAGCGGGCAATTCGGCCCGGTGGTGTCCATTCAGCACAACGAAAACATCGGCTATTACCATTTCGCCCACAGCTATGTGCGCGGCCCGTGGAACAACGAGCAGACCAGCGGCCCGCTGACGCTGACAAAAAGCTGCCATGATATGGACATCCTGCTGTACCTGCTGGGCGGCGCGTCGTGCCAGAGCATTGCCTCAGTCGGCGGCCTGTCCGTGTTCCGGCGGGAGCACTATGATCCCGATACCATGGCGCCCATGTGCGTGGACTGCCCGCAAAAGGATGCTTGCGCCTATTCTGCGCCCAGGCTGTACGGCAGCGGGAAGATCAGATCCGTGGTGTTTGACCTGTCCAGCGTGGACAAGGTGCGCGAAAGCCTGGGCAACTCGCCCTATGGCCGCTGCGTGTATGCCTGCGACAACAACGTGGCGGATCACCAGGCCACGGCCATCCGCTTTGACAACGGCGTGACCGCGACGTTTAACCTTTCGGCATTTACCGCCAAGGTCAACCGCTCGCTGAAGGTGATGTGCCAGTTCGGCGAGATCCGCGCGATTGAAAAGCCGTATCTGATCGAAACCACGGATTTCCGCACGGACGAGACGAACGTGATCGAGCTGGACGTCCGAGAACGCGGGCACGGCGGCGGCGACAGTGCGTTTGTCCGGGATTTTATGGAGAGCTATCTTCACGGCGCGCCCTTTTCCTCAACGCTGGAGCAGTCGCTGGAATCCCATGCCATGGCGCTGCTGGCCGAGGGATCCCGAAGGGAAAACGGGGCGGCGAAAGACGTTTCCCAATGGATGCAGAGGCTTGTGACCCATGGCAGATGAAAAACTGATTGCCCCCAAGCACAGGCGCCTGGCGGCGTTTATCGCCGATGCCATCCTTGTTTTCCTGCTGTGGTATCTGATGACCATGAAGGATTTGGGGCGCGTGGATACGCTGCTGGAGTCGTTGGATCCCCTGACGGAGGGCGCGCTGGATCGGCTTGCGGAATCGATCTTCAAGATGGCGACGGCTTTTCTTCTAAAATGGCTGTTTTGCCAGAGCCTCTATTTTTGTATTCTTCCTGCCGTTTTGGGAAACGGGAAAACCGTGGGAAAGCTGCTTTTCCGGCTCAGCCTGCTGGATGCGATAAGCCTAGAAGAAATGTCGCCGAGCAGGTTGGTTCTGCGGGAATTTGTGGGAAGAACGCTGTTGGAGACTCTCTTGGTACTTCCCGGAATCGTTAGCTTGTTCATGCTCCTGCTGTCAAAAGACGGGAAAAGCCTGCGTGATCGTTTGGCCGGAACCGTTGTGGTGCAGGATACCAGTTATTTGGGGTGATTATGGATCGGATCATGTTGGAAACTGCCGAAGGTTTGGCGGAGGCGGTGGCGTTTGCAAATTGCCAATTTGGCCTGGACTTCCGGCAGTTTCAGCCGAAAATTTACGGGTTTCCCGACGGCGGGGAAACCTATACCTACCGAAAAAACGGCGAGATTGCCGGGATGCTGTCGGTCTATCCCTGCATATTTCAGAATTATAAATGCCTGAGCATCGGCACGGTCTGCACAGCACCGGCCTACCGGGGGCAGGGAATCATGACGGCCTTGTTCACCCGGCTTCAGGAGGCGGTTTTTCCGAACTATGATATCGTCACGCTTTGCGGAAAGCGCGAGAGATATGAGCATTTTGGCTTTGCCAAGGCCATGACATATCCGGAATACTGGTTTTGCCCGAGAAGCAACGCTCCCCTTCGCGTACAGACGGCAAACGAGGGGGACAAAGCGCTCCTGCATGATTTGTGGAAAGTATACGGCAACGGAGTACGGCGCCCGCTTGACAGGATCTTTTATATTCTAAAGAGTGCGGGGCACGAGGTGCTTTTGCTGTCTGACGGGAGCCGATGGGGGTACCTTGCATGGAAGCCGCAAAAACGGCTGGTTACAGAGTATTGCGGGTCGTGGCGCCCTCAGAATGTGGCGGATTCCCTTGCGCCATTGTGCGGAAATGGAAAAATCGGCATGATGGGGAAGTTTAATTGTCAGGATATAGAGTCGCTGCAAGACTGTGACAGCTATCTTATTCGCAACCACGGGAATATATGGATGAAAGACGCAGATGTAAAGAAAACCTATGATATTTGCGGCTACGGAGGCAAGAATCCGGAGTTGATTTTGCCGACCAGCCTGTTTTTTCTGGATGGTATTTGACATGGATAATAAATTACTATATATCAATATTGATGGATTCTCGTACTCTTATCTGGAGCAGCTCCAACGTTATTTTCCGGACGGACCGTTCTCAAAACTGGTGCAAAAGGGTCTGTTGTTTACACAACTGCGCAGCGGGATCGTCTCGATCACGAATCCGATGCAAAGCGCGATCCTCTGCGGCGCATGGAGCAACCGGACTCATAATTTTTATCAGCACTACGACTGGGAAAACGCCTGCGTTATAAAGCACCGTAGAACCTGCGACGCAGAGAATGTTGCGCAGCTTTTCCTGCGAAGCGGGAAAACGGTAGCATCCATTCATCAGTTTATGCTGGAAAACAATCCTTGCATGGAGGGAGTAAAAGACCGGGCTTATATCAAGTGTCCGCAGGAAAAGAGCAATGCGTTTCAGCGGTTAGCTATCCTGAAGGATATGATTCAGGGGAAACCTGTCGCATCCGGCGATCAGACCTTTGGTTTTGAAACGCTCCCGGATTTTACGGCGGTCTATATCGACGATATCGACTCTCTGGGCCATAACAACAGCTATGAAATATACCCCAAGAGAGCGGATTTTTCTCAGCGGCAGCGGGATATCATGGAGCGGCTGAACCAGATCGGTCAGTGCCTTTTGGATATTGTGCAGTGCAGCAGAGAAACGGAGCAATTCCGGAATCTGACGATCCTCATTACAACAGATCATGGTATGACGCCGTTTTTTGGGAAAAGCGATTTGCCGGATATCGTCCGGCATCTGAACGAGGCGGGGATTTCTGCCAGCCTTCCGGAGAATCGAACGGAGCATACGCGTGTTGTTGCGCTGTCCTACACGATTGAAGTCTCACTGTACTGCGCACCGGACATAACAGAACATGAGAAAGAGACTATCGAAAGGGTCTGCCAGGAATTACCGTACCTCCAGCGATATTTTGGGAAGGCTGAGATGGAGGAAGAATACGGCTTTGACCCCAGAGGGCCGGAATTCCTTTTATCGCCGCAGTACGGAAAGCATTTTTACCACCGGGACATTGAAAAAAATACATTTGCGGCAAGCCACGACTCCTTCCACGAAACCTCTCAGCACATTTTTGGATTGCTCCTGGACGGCAGCATACCCGCCAATACGCTGTACGCGGAGAATACGGCTGTGATTGATCTCATTCCTGCCATTACGGAGGAAAAATTCGGGCTTGTCCTGAACCCCGAGCGAAGAGAATTGAGACAAGACCTTCGACGGTTATTTGCAGAAAAGAAGGTACCGGGATTTTGAGAGCTGGGTCGAACTGCTGACCACCAAGGGGCTTTCCAAGCCCGCCCGGGTGCGCGAGATCATCAAAAACCACCTCGGCAAGATTACCAAAAGTGAAATCATGGCCAAATGCCCGGATATCAGTCAGATCACCGTTCAGCGCGCGCTGGCAGAGCTGCTGAAATCCGGCGAGATCACAAAGCTCAGTGGCGGACGGTATACTTCTTACACTTGGAACAGGGAGAGAGAATAAATGATTACAGGCGAACTGAAAAACGAAATTGGCAGCTCTTTCTTGCTTTGAAAGCGCTTGCGGTGTATAATCATCATATTGAAAGGAGGGATTCCTATGAAAAAAAGCAATACCGATACTTGCTGCCTCACTTTACCTCTCAAATTGGAAAAGTGGCAGGAAGACCGCCTTGCCAAACGGTTTGAGATCGCACGGCAAATCTACAACACCATGGTTCACGCAGAACTGAAAAAACTTCGAAATATAGAAAATTCTCAACCATATAGACAGATTCAGAAACAGATTGAAGCACTGAATTGGAAGAACCAAAACGACAAAGCGCGGTTGAAATCTTTATATAATGATCGGAACAAGCTCTTAAACACAATTGGATTTTCAGAATATGGCTTTAAGGCTGATATAAAATATTACTATAAGCATTTCAATGACAACATCGGCTCCAGCGTTGCGGTTCACGGAATCGCTCCTCAGGTTTGGGCTGCCTTTGAAAAAATGCTCTTTCACAAGGAAGGTAAGAAAGTCCATTATAAGAAAAAGGATGACATACATTCATTGCACGGATATTCGGTAACCGGAAAAAGCGGCGGCGTTGAAATTATTTTCCGCAAAACGTATATCGAGTGGAAAGGCCTTAAACTGCCGTTAAAACGCTCTCCGGACAACGCATACGAAACCGAAATGTTAGACCGCCGCGTCAAATACGTTCGCTTGCTAAGGAAGCCCGGAAAAAGAAAGGATTGCTGGTATGTCCAACTTTCCCTCGAGGGAAAACCTGCAATCAAGCGTGATCCGGAGAGCGGAGAACGTCGGCATTCTATCGGTCGGGGTGCGGTTGGATTAGATATAGGACCGCAGACGCTTGCATATTCTGCTTGCGGTGCAGCAGACCTGGTGGAATTGGCTGATCAGGTACAAAATATCGAGCAAATGAAACGGCGTCTACAGCGAAAGCTGGATCGAAGCAGACGCGCTACGAACCCGGACAATTATGCTGATAACGGCACGATTCGGCGTGGGGTGAAGCTGACACATAACAAATCCAACCGATATCGAAGGACGCAGCGGGAGCTGCGGTATCTGCAGCATTGTCAGGCAGAAATACGGAAGCGGCAGCATATAGAACTGGCCAACCATCTGCTTGCTCTGGGAGATTGCTTTTATGTGGAAGACATGGCGTGGCCATCTCTTACCCATCGGGCAAAAGAAACCGCGATATCCGAGAAAACAGGAAGGATGAAAAGAAAGAAAAGATTTGGCAAGTCAGTCGCCAATAAGGCGCCGGCAACTTTGATTGGTATTTTGGAACAGAAATGCAATTCACTTGGATTGCCTGGCGTGGTGAAGGTGCCAACCTCACTTAGAGCCAGTCAATACAATCACCAATCGGGCGAATATACATCAAAGCCGCTGTCGCAGCGGTGGAACAATATGCCGGATGGTGAAAGAATACAGCGAGACTTATATTCTGCGTTCTTATTGCAGCATTACGACCCCAAAGCAGGGAATTTCGATTCTGCACTGCTTCAGCAAGATTACCCACAGTTTGTGCAATACCACCATCGCGCGATACAGCGTTTATCCACAGTGCCAAAAACACTCTCCAGCATGGGAATTCAAAGAAGTCTTCGATAGTGCAAAGATAATATGAACAGAAAAAGACGGTGCTGTTCGCACCGCAAAACCGGTCGATTGTCCGTCCGGGGCTGCCGATAATGGTGATGTAGATCGCCTTGGCAGCAGAAGAGCGCGGGAAAATAGTCAGCGCAGGAATCCTTGTTATTGATTTCTGAAAAGCTATCTACCGACTCACGGCGTATGCTACAAAATGGTGTGCCACAATTTGTCGGCTTTTGCCGATGCACCTCGTGCAGGCAGCGCCGAGGCAAAGCACGCGATTTTGTAGGAGGTGCGCTTGCTTTCTGGATGCACCCCGTGCAGGCAGCGCCGAGGCAAAGCTGGCGCTGATCACCAAACAGAGCCGGTCGGACGGATGCACCCCGTGCAGGCAGCGCACAGCGAAATAACAACGTGCCGCCCGATGGTTCTTTGACCACCGGGCGGCATTTTTTCACATTTCCCCCCTCGCGAATTCCCACGGTCGCGCCCTCATCCTCCGTTACTATGTACAATCCAGCCCCCCATCTTCTTGACAGATCCAGCATGGCGAAGCAGAATCTCTCCCACCGTGCCAATGTTATCTGTGACGGGGCTCCCCCCTCGTATTTCCCCCGCCGCTGTGGTATGATAAGAGCAGCAATATCGTCAGGAGGCTATGTTTCATGCTCAACCATCAGGGTTCGCCGGTGCTGTTCACCCAGCGGCTGCGGCTGCGTCCCTATCGCGCGGGCGACGGAGCGCAGATGTTTTCCGCCTGGGCGGGGGATGCGCAGGTGACAAAATACATGGGCTTTTCCACGCATGCCGACTCCAACGTGACCGAAAGGCTGGCGCAGCTGTGGGTGGATGGCTATGAAAGCCCCACGGTGTATCGCTGGGGCGTGGAGTATCAGGGCGAGTTGGCTGGGGATATCTCGGTGGTGCGGTGGAACGAGGAGGATAGCTGGTGCGAGCTGGGCTGCTGCATCGCCCGCAAATATTGGAATCAGGGCCTGATGACCGAAGCGCTGACCGCGGCGCTGGAGTATCTGTTCCATACCGTGGGCTTTCACCGCGTGCAGATGCGCCACGATGCGCTCAACCCCGCCTCGGGGCGCGTGATGCAAAAGTGCGGTTTGCAGTTAGAGGGCACGCTGCGCGGCTTCAAGCGCAGGCAGGACGGCACCTGGGCGGATATCCGCCTGTACGCCGCGCTGGCCGAAAGCTGGCAAAAGCCCTGATTTTTCAGGCATAAACGGCGCCTGGCGCGCACATAATAACGCTTGCGATTAAATAATCGGAGGCGTTTTTTGTTATGGCGATGCAGGCGGTGATTATGGCCGGCGGCGCGGGCATGCGGCTGCGCCCCATGACGTGCGATTGCCCCAAGCCCCTGGTGCCTCTGTGCGGCGCGCCCGTGATGGATTACGCCCTGCGTTTGCTTGCCCGGTATGGCTATGATCATGCCACGGCCACGCTGTGCTATCGCCCGCAGGATATCAAAAGCGCCTTTGGAGAGGGCCGGCATGGGGTGACGCTGCGTTACAGCGAGGAAAAAACGCCCCTGGGCACGGCGGGCAGCGTGCTGCACGCGCTGGAGGGCGATGCGGATACCGTGCTGGTGTTGTCGGGCGACGGACTGACGGGCTGCGATTTGAGCGACGCGCTGCGCTTTCACCAGCGCGTGGGCGCGGCAGCCACCCTGGTGCTCAAAAGCGTGGATATCCCCTTGGCCTACGGCGTGGTGGTGACGGATGAGCGCGGGCGCATCCTGCGCTTTATTGAAAAGCCAGATTGGAGCCGTGTGGTCAGCAGCCAGGTCAATACCGGCGTGTACCTGCTGGAGCGCGAGGCGCTGGCGCTGATTCCCAAGGACAGACCCTTTGATTTTGGGCGCGAGCTGTTTCCGCTGATGCTGCAAAAGGGCATGCCGTTGTATGGCTATCCTACCCGGGCGTACTGGTGCGATGTGGGCGATCCGGCGGCGCTGCTGCGCGCGCAGGGCGATCTGCTCAGTGGCCGGGCGGGCATTGAGCCTGCCGATCGTGGCGCGCGTCCGCAAGGAGCGGAGATCTCGCCTGATAGCTATGTCGCTGGGGATGCGATCATTGCGCCCGGTGCGCAGCTGCGGGGCGCATGTGTGCTCTCCGGAGCGCGCGTGGGGGCGGAGACTGTGCTGGAGGGGGCCATCCTGTGTCCCGGCGCAAGCGTGGGGCAGGGGGCGCAGCTGCTGCCTGGCAGCATCCTGGGCGCAGGCGCGCGGACGGGGGATTTCAGCCGCCTGAACGCGGGCGCGGCGCTTTGGCCGGGCGTGGGGCTGCCCGATTACGCTGTTTGCGCCGAGCGGGTGATGCAATCGCAGGCCGCCATCAATGTTGCGGATAGCCGCGCGCACTGCGCTTCGCCCGCGCAGATGGCCTGGCTGGCCGGAGCCTTCGCTGGGGCGCTGCCTGCGCGGGAGGTGGCGGTGATGTATCAGGGCATGGACAATGCCGCCTATCATCTGCTGCTGGGCGCGCTGGCCGCGTATGGCGTGCAGCGCGTGTGGGCGCTTGGGCGAGGCAGCCTGGGTATGCTCAGCTATGCCGCGCAGTCGCTGCGTGCGGATGGCGCAATTTTGGCCGGACAGGAAGAAATCTGCCTATTAAACGGCAGCGGGCTTCCGCTTTCGGATCGCCAGAGTGCCGCCGTAGAGCAGGCCGCCCAGCGGCAGGAGCTGCCGCCGAGCCAAAGCGATCCTGGGGCGGTGCGCGCGCATCATGCGGTGCGCGGCGCGTATCTGGCGGCGCTGGCGCGGCGGTTTCACGCCCTGCGCGGCAAGCGCGTGGCGCTGATCTGCAAGGATCGCTTTCTGCGCGCGTTGGCCCGCGACGCGCTGCGCCTGGCCGGGCACGAGGTGTCCAGCGACGCGGAGATTACCTTTTCCCTGACCGAAAGTCAGGCGCGCGTGCTGCCGCGAGAACGCATGCTGACCGAGGAGGAGCAATGGCTGCTTTGCGCCCGGGCGCTGAGCCTGCATGGCGGCGCGGTGTACGATACGCAGGATTACGGCTTGCCCGAGCTGCTGCCCTGCGATGAGGGCCCGGACTGCCGTCTGCAGCGGCGCATCCTGGGCGACGGCGTGGCAAGGCTGCTGCTTTTGATGACGCTGTTTGAACGTGAAACGGTGGAGCAGGCTGTGGCTGCGCTGCCTGCCTTGACACGGCGAACGGCGGATATTCCCTGCGATATGCGCGATAAGGGCCGCGTGCTATCTGCCCTGCGGGAGCGCGGCACGCTGCGCGAGCAAGGCGGGATCCTCAGCCAGGATGCGCGCGGGCGCACGGTGATTCGCCCCGATGCGGCGCTGCCGCTGATCCATGTGGCGGCCTGCGCGCGCGACGCGGAGAACGCGCAGGAGCTGTGCGATCTGTTTTCGGCGGATATCAAAAGGCTGCTGCAAAATTCTTTCGAGGGTTGACAATCGCGCGTCGCCTGCATATAATAAAACCATAAGGATGCTCCTGGGGTGTACAGGCCAGTGTTCTGTTTTTACCCACATTTCATCAAACGGAGCCCGAGTCGGACATGGACGTCATGCCCCCGAGTTATCTCGCCAGGGGACGGCGGCAAGTGCGCCGCAGGGCACCGGCCTGCTATACATAGCGGGTGAAAAAATAGGGCACAGCGGCATCTTGGGGCATCCGCAATTTTGCAAAATGAGAGACTTCGGTCTCTTTTTTTGTGCAAAAAGGGGCTGCGGAAGAACTTTTCGTTCTTTCACAGCCCCATAGAATATTTGGTTTGCTCATTGGTATTCTCCACTTCTGTAAGCTGGGAATGAAACTGAAAAAGTACGTTTCATTATAGCTGAAAAGGAGACGGCTTGTCCAGCGGGAAAGGACTGCTTTTGCGCTTATGCGGTTTTTCTGCAAAAATTTGAAAAAACTTGATTTTACCCCTTTACAAATCATTTGAAGTGTGATAATATAAACGTTGTTCGGGGCATTAGCGCAGCTGGTAGCGCACAACACTGGCAGTGTTGGGGTCAGGAGTTCGAATCTCCTATGCTCCACCAAAACCTCTTGCGATCTGCAAGAGGTTTTTTGTTGCCGTTCATTCGCATGATCGATTAAAAGATAAAACCCCCGCCGGGCGCTATTTGCCCAGGCGGAAGAAGGTGTCGAGTCGCAGCGAGACGGATGATGGGGAACGCAGCAGCCGTTAGCAAAACGATATACCATCCCGCCGCCGCGGCATTCCTCGTCCCTCCCTCTCGTTCCCCCTTCCCGCCCATCCTTTCCTAAGCTCCTTCCAGCTAACTGCCAGCGCCCTCGTCACCCTTCCGCATTATTCGTCTGCAATCGCGCGGGGTAAAAAACATTGCTTCATTATAATGCATCACAAAATTTGGATGTTTTTTTTTTTTTTTGCCAAATCGTATTGACATTCCCAATAATTCCATTTATACTATGGTAAACGGTCTCATGCGCAGTACCGGGTGCCGTTGCTGGCGCCCCCAATGCGTGCGCGGGAAAGGAGGGCAGTTGACATGATAAAATGCTGCGGCACGCTATGCCTGCCGCGGGTCATGCTGCGATTCCCGCTCTGAGGCCGGCGCGGAAATTGCTATAGCAATCGGCAGCGATTGTTATATAAATCACCAAACAAATTTATTGGGAGGAACATCAAACATGAAGAAACTTCTTCGCGTACTCGTGGTTGCGGCGTTGCTGCTCGCGATCGCGATCCCCTGTCTGGCGGACGGCACTCCGTCCACTGATAAGCCTCAGCATGAACATCAGTTTGTTAAGGTTATCGAGACTGTTGCCTCTACCTGCACGACTCACGGCAGAATCGTTAGGCAGTGCAACCAGTGCAACGAAACCGATACCGAAGAACTGCCTCTGGAAGAGCATACCAAGGTTTTCGTTCGCGTAACCAAGGAAGCGACCTGCTCTGAAAAGGGCAAGGAGCTGTGGGGCTGCACCAAGTGCAATTGGTCTGAAGAGCGCGATATCGAGATCAACCCCAACAACCATGCTGCTAAGAGAACCGGTAATTGGTCTGATGCCGGCAACTGCAAGACGAAGAGCTGGAAGGCTACCCAGTATTGCGATGCCTGCAAGAAGTACCTGGATAAGGTCGAAGGCGATTACGGCAAGCACAATTGGGCACATGATGATGAAGCGGCTACCTGCACTAAGGAAGGCCATAGCGGCATGCGTTGCTCGATCTGCAAGATCTGGGCGGATGACGCTGTTGTATATCCCAAGGCGGATCACGTAAAGGATGACGGTATCGAAGTTTCTCCGGCGACCTGCTCCAAGAAGCGGGTAGTTCGTCACTGGTGCAAGAACTGCAAGGTTCTGCTGGGCGACTTTGAAGAAGGCAAAACGCTTGATCATACTCCTGGCGAAGCCTACACCGTGACCGAGCCCACCTGCACCGAGGAAGGCCTCCGCGCTTATGACTGCAAGGTTTGCGGCGCGAAGCAGATCAAGACCTGGAAGAGCAAGCCTCTTGATCATAAGTATGAGTTCATCACCGTTGCTCCCACCTGCACCGAAAAGGGCACCGTCACTGAAAAGTGCAAGGTCTGCGGCGATGTGAAGTCTGTTGTGGAAACTCCTGCTGCTGGCCACAAGTGGGGCGAGCTGAAGGAAGAAGCCCATGATTGCATCCCCGGCCGTAAGGGTCTGAAGTGCCTGGTCTGCGGCGAAACCAAGGACGTTGTTGTTATCCCCGCCCCCAAGGATCACGTTGCTGGCGATTGGAAAGAAACCAAGGCTCCCACCTGCACCGAAAAGGGTGAAGAAGTGAGCAAGTGCACCGTGTGCGGCAAGGTTCTGAACACTCGCGAAGTAGCCGCTAAGGGCCACACCGCTGGTGAATGGATCACCGTTCGTCAGCCCTCCGCTTCTCAGAATGGTAAGATGATCCAGAAGTGCACCGTGTGCGGCGCTCAGATTGGCAAGAAGTACATCCGCGCCAACGGCTCCGCTGACACCGCTGCCAAGACCGTTGCTTACGTAGCCGGCGCCGAAGTTGCCAATTACGCCAAGATCGATCTGACCGTGGACGCCACCACCGAGCTGGATCTGGTTAGCGCCAATGGCGCCAAGGTTGGCAAGCTGGTTGTCGAAGTGAAGGAAGGCAAAGTCACCGTGAAGTACGAGCTGAGCGCCGTGCCCGCCGATGCGTTCCTGACCTTCGTTG
>SFIM01000035.1 GCA_004556155.1 Clostridiales bacterium | reverse complement strand
AGCAGACCCTTGATCTTGAGCTTTTCCTTGAGAGGCAGATTCATTTCCGTCAGCGGTTTACCATCACGCATTTGAATTGTAGCGTTCAGCAGATCGCGGATATCGTAGGTGCTGCCCCAAACTTCCGGCACGCCGCGGTCGATATCAAGCAGCGTAGCATGGTTTGATGGGGCTGTCAAAGCGCGCCCCGCGCGCAGAGGCAAAAGTTTTTTCATTCGCTTCGAAAAACCTGCAAGGTTTTCGTCCGTTTGTCGTCAATATAGGTGTGAGGAGGAGGTGACCACCACATGGAAATTGTCACGGGCCCTGACAATTCTCAAAACATCGAGGAAGAGCTGAACCGGCTGGTTGTGGAGTATCAAAAGACGCTGCTGCATATGTGCAGCTTCTGGCTCAAGGATGCTTCGCAGGCGGAGGACGCGGTTCAGGAGGTATACATCAAAGCCTATAAAGCGCTGCCCGAATTCCGGCATGAGTGCAGCGAGAAAACATGGCTGCTGCGCATTGCAGCCAATGTCTGCCGGGATATGCAGAAGAGCCGGTGGTCGCGCTTCGTCAACCGAAGCGTGGACATCGCCAACCTGCCCGAACCCGCCTACGAGATGGCCGAGCATGACGACGAATTGATTCAGGCCATTCAGGCGCTTCCAGCCAAATACAGCGAGGTCATCCTGCTGCACTTCTGGCAGCATATGTCTCTCACAGAAATTGCCGCCATTCTCAATACATCCCTGTCGACGGTCTCGCGCCGTCTGACGGATGCCAAAAAAAGGCTGCGGAAACAGTTAGAGGAGGGAAACCTATGACGGATCAGGAATTCCGGCAAAAAATTGAGCGCGCCGCGGATTGGAAAACGTCGGGCATCCAGGAAGATCCCTGGCTGACGCAGCGCGTGCTGAACCAAGTGAAAGAAGGAGAACGTCCCATGAAAAAGAAGCTTGCTTTTATGCCTGTTCTGGTATTTGCCATTGTGGCCATCTGCGCCGTTGCGCTGGCCGCGACCCAGCTCGGTCTGATCGCCAACACGGCGGAACAGTACCAGCATCAAGACGCCGATCACTCCGCCGATATTCAGGTGCCGGAGCTGAGCATCCAGCCCGAATCCGACGAGGCAACCGCCGAGGCAGCAAAGGACGCCGTCACCGGCATCAACGCGGAAATCGCCGCGATTGCGCAGGAATACGTCGATCAGTTCAAGACCTCTCTGGACGAGGGCTATCATCAGGACACCATCATCGAGTACGAGGTACTCAACGAGACTGAGCGCTATTTCACCCTGCGCCTGATGTGCTACACCGCCTCCGGCTCCGGCGCGCAGAGCGATTACTACTACACCATCGACCTGCAGACCGGCAAGCGCCTCACGCTGGCTGACCTGTTCACCGAGGGCAGCGATTATATCGCCCGCATCACCGACAGCATTGCGGCGCAGATGAAGGCGCTGACCGCCGAAAACGCCGAAAACACCTTCTGGCTGGACGATGAGGATATGCCGGACTTCGATCTGGCCGAGGTGGTCAAGAACGCCGACTTCTTCGTGAACGGTCAGAACGAGGTGGTCATCAGCTTCGATGAGGGCGACGTGGCCCCGATGTCCTCGGGCATGGTGCAGTTCACCATCCCCGCCGATGTGCTTGCGGATATCCGCGCGGCGCTGTAACCCTTACACCCATCCTCCCATCTATTCATGCAGCGGGGGCTGCCGGAATCAACCGGCAGCCCCCGCTTTTCTGTGCTTGATTGGATGTGGAGCATGGAGGCTATTGGGGGATCAACGCAAGCAATGAGCGCAGAGCAGGAAAGGCCTTGTATTCTGCAACTGCTCCTGTGTGGCCGGCGTTTTTCTCGGGCGACCCTTGGGTTGAGGAATATAACCTTTCTCAATTCTTCGCTGCTTTCTTCGCGCTCTGCTGCATAGTTCCTCAACTTGTTCCTTTGCTAAGCCGAATTGTTTTGCAATCTGTCGATATGTGTACCCTTTCCCCTTCATTGCCAATACGCTGGGCAGCAATTCCTGCACATGTGTGTATGATCTGGACATAAAACGACCCTCCTGTCGTAGTTTTGACTTCCTCAATTCTACAACAGGAGGGTGCTTTATTTCACTGTCTATTTTTCTGTAAGCAGTCCAGTTCCCTGCTGGGTTGTCGAGGTTATAACTGCTATCAGAAAGCTACCTGCGGAGGCAACATCAGTTCTTGCAGAATAACCTCCACCTTCAAAATTCAGTATACTTGATATTCGAATATACGCTATACTTTGTTGCATTCAAACTCCAGTATTCCTATTGCAAAACGATAGCACAAAAAAGCACCCACTCAAATCGATTTGCACCCATCACGGTCAAATGACCAAACGAAAGCCCCAATGCAAAATGAAAGGTTATAAACACATTGTTTTTTTGCGTGATACCACATAATATGCACCAGTTTTTGATACAAGGTGGCCACCCTGGGCATATGTAAGAATAATTGTGCATTCACAGAGGTATATCACAGCTATTGATATTTATATTCACAAACTGTAATATATACTAGGACAAACTTCAAATGCATTTATTCGCCAAATATCTTTTCTCTTGCATCAGCACCCGTTCTGCGCTATACTATACTTGTGGAAATTCTCAAACTGCTACAGCAAAACAGTCTCCCCTGTTATCGCGCTGATAACAAAATGATAACCGGAGGCCGTACAGGCAGTGGAATAGGAATGCCTCAGAGAATCAGAGTCACCACTTGGAATCAGATACACGTAAATTACACATAATGCGTTAAGTCTGAGAGAGTGGGAATGATTGCATAGGTTCAAAAAAGCCCGTAAACACTGGACTTTTTGAGTCTTGATGCCCCTCGTGGCAACGATTTGGCAACAGAATTTCATTATTCACAAGAAAAGAGCTATCTGATTTCGAATGAAGTCGGATAGCTCTTTTTCTATCCAGAATATTCGTCGTATTCTTTGTCTGTTAGGTACTCAACAAAAGTATCTTTATTGAAGGCTGTGGAATATCACGCGGAAATCATCTTGAATGTCGTTATAAAGGTCAAATATTTCATCGAAACAGCCTTTTACCTTTTGGAGTTCTACAGCTAACGTATCCAAGTTTGTTCTTCGCATCCTGTGAACTGCTCCAACTCTGTAGGAATTAAATAATTCTGCCTTTTCAATAAATTCCTGTTTCTTCAAGAAGCTGACGGACGATTTAAGTTCACTATTTCTCCTCATTATTCATTGAATATGCTTGATATTCTCTTGCACGTGCTGCAAAAAGCGCCCCGCGTGCGCGCCGTCCATCTGCGTGTGATGAAACTGAAACGACAGCTTAAGCGTCGTTTTGAAAAGCCCTGAATGGTACCTGCCCCAGATGATAAAGGGGTTGTTAAAAATGCCGCTGTTCATGCCCACCGCGCCGTCCAGCTCGGTATCCACAATGGCGGAGGTGCCGATGACCATACTGTCGGGCAGATCATGGTTTTCACAGCGCTCGGCCACATGCCGCGTCAGACGCAGATAGTCGGCGTTGAACTGCGCAAGACTGTCCGAAAACGGCACATCGCAGGAACTGACCTCGCCGTTCTTGTTCTTCACAATGGTATTGACGGCAATCGTATCGTATTTGAGCAGCTCCCTTCCCACAGGAAGCATATAAAACTCCTTGATTTCGCTGGCGGCCTTGCCGATGCAGAAGCACAGCAGCATATTGAATTTCATCCCGCGCCTGCGGCTAAAGCGAATCAGCGGCGCAACATCCAGCGTTTTGAAAAAGGTTACCATGGGGTTGGGCGCGTCCATCCAAAGGGCATAAGCCTCCGCGCGGGTAGTCGTTTTCGGGTCGATCACAGTCGGTTTCATTGCGCACGCTCCAATCCCGCAGAATCGCCCGCCTGAACGGTGAAAATGCTGCGGCAGATGGGCATTGCCGGCACACTGCCGACGATGCCCACGCCGCCAAGAATCACTGCTTCATAGCTCATCACTTTACTCCTTCATCCTTGATGCAAAACAGGTGAATGCCCAGCGCGGCATTGAAGCCCGTAGCGGCAAAGACGCTGAAGCGCTCCACCACGCCAAAATACTGCGCAGGCACGATTTTCATTCCCATCGCGCCAATAATCATCATGCCAAGCGCAATCGCCGCGCACACGCCGTAGAAACGGCAGCTTTTATCCTTCAACCCGGCGGAGACGATCACGCTCAGCGATACAATGGACAGCAGCACCACCAGCGCGGTGACGACCATATGCATCACATCCTGAAAGGCTCCTGCATAGCCGCTGTCGCTCAGCGGAAACATCCGGTAACCGATGGCCGAAACCCACTCCATGATGGCAAACAGGTACACGCCCGCGCGCAAACGCCTGGTCTTTTGCCCCTGAATGATCGACTGGCCGAAAATGAATTTTCCTCCCTTGTTCATCTGCGGCATCGTGCTTCCCCCTCAGTGAATGATCCTCGCAATTTCCACGGTGGCAATCTTGAGCACCGCGCCGCCGGACATCACACAGAACCATACCTCGCGCGCCCGCTGCGTTTTGGCAATGGGCGTGGCGATGGCGGCAATCACAATCACCAGCGCGCCGATGCAGCCGACAATGGTAGGCACGCTCACCAGTTGGAACAGCCCCGGCGCGCAGCTGCCGTCAATGGCCTGCTGAATGGTCTTGTCCAGACCGTCCCGCGCCGCCGCGCAGCAGCAAACCGCCAGGCCAAACACCAGCAGGAACAAACTGCGGCAGCCCCAATGCTGGATAGCGGCGCGATTGGCCACCGACCAGCCGATATAACCCAGCAGGGCAAGGATCATCAGCGTAGTAACCGTTGTCACGGCATTTTCGAAATAGAGCTTCATCATTCGTCCTTCTTTCTGTATTCGCCTTCAAGCTTGGCAATAAAACGGTCGATATGCGCTTCCAACATGGGCGCGACAGCCGACTGATCCGCCGCGCCGTCATAGACGCTGTAAAGCAGATACATCGGCCCATAGAAATCCAGTGCCAGCTGCATGGCGGTCTCGTCGCTATCCGTCAGGGGTCTGAAAATAGCGGCCATATATTTCACCGGGCCGCTTGCCAGATTCTCCTGATACAGCTGCGCGAGTCTGGCGTCGCGATACTGCTCCAGCGTGAGCATCTTGCGAAAGTTGGCTGAAAACGGCTCCCTGGTCCAGTGATCAAACTGCGCCGTGCTGTAGGCGCGAATCCTGTCCAGGGGCGTATTCAGGTAAGCCTGGGCAAAGCCCTCCGGCGCCGCCCCCGGCATTTCGTAGGCTGCGGCACGGGCAGCGTCCAGCTCGTTCATCCGCTGTACAATCCGATCCAGAATTTCCTGCTTTCCAGCATAGTGCTTGTACAGGGCGGCCTTAGTAATGCCCAGTCGCGCGGCGATATCGCTCATGGATGTGCCCAAATACCCGCTCTGCGCAAACAGCTCAAGCGCCGTTTCCAGGATTCTTTCCTTCGTTTCCCCGCCCATAAGCATCCTCCTTCTCAAAAGTGACCGATTGATAACTTGCATTATTATAGTTATCGATCGGTTACTTGTCAATAGAATTCTCTAAAAAGCAATGTCAAAAACCCCCTCCAAAGCCGCAAAGCTCCAAAGGGGGTTCATGCTTCTGTCAGTTCATCGCAATCCGCTGAATTTACGCACGCTCCAGCTCCGTCACGCATTCCGTTTTCAGCTTGCCTACAAGGGCCTGCAGCGCATCCACAACATGGGGACGGATATCGCCGCCGACAAGCACCAGCATGATATCATCGCCAACCGCCAGCTCGCCCTCATTCAGCCAGGCCTTTACATAATAAATGCCCGGCATATGCTTGGCCTCGGCCACGGCGGCTTCCATCTTGGCCGCATTGTAGGTAAAATGCATGCCCGTCACCGGCTTTGCATCGGCCTCGCCCGCGCGAACCTGAGCCTTCGCCGTCCTGCGCACAACGCCGTTATGCGTAAGATACATGCCGATCTGATCGGCATTCGGATCCTTTTTCGCCTCGTTTAGCCAAGCGTCAATGGAAGGGCGCTGCTTTTTCTGCGCGGACTTATCCTGCGTCTGCGCGCAATCCGCCGAGCCCTCAGACATGAGCATTTCCATGCCATGCTGAATCGCGTCGATCACGGCCAGCACGTTCTCCCTGGCCGCCTTGGGGCTGCCAGGCAGGTTGATGATCAGCGTCCGCCCGCGGATGCCCGCCGCGCTGCGGGACAGGCAGCCGCGCGGGGTAATCTTCATGCTTTCCATGCGCATGGCCTCAGGAATGCCGCGCGTTTCGCGTTCCACCACTGCCAGCGTTGCCTCGGGCGTAACATCGCGCGGGGAAAAGCCCGTGCCGCCCGTGGTAAGCACCAGGTTTACATGCAGTTCATCGCTGCATTTAATCAGCTCCGCCTGAATCTGATCCTTTTCATCGGGAATGATCGCGGTATAAACCACCTGATACCCATGCTCCGCCGCCAGCTCGCACAGAACCGGTCCGCTCTTATCCTCGCGCTCACCGCGTGCGCCCTTATCGCTTATGGTCAAAATCGCCGCCGTATAGCTCATGCTTCTGCTTCCTCTCTATGAAAATCGCCGTGAACGCCGCCAGTTTTTTCAATCAGGCGAACATCTGTAATCACCATATCCTTCTGCACGGCCTTGCACATATCATAAACCGTCAATGCCGCGGTGGAGGCCGCTGTCAGCGCCTCCATCTCCACGCCCGTCCTGCCGTCGCAGGATACCGTCGCGCGGATATCCACCGCGCAGCGCGCTTCATCCAGCGAAAGCGCCAGATCAATCCCCGTCATCATGATGGGATGGCACATGGGAATCAGCTCCGGCGTGCGCTTGGCCCCCATTACGCCCGCAATCTGCGCCACGGTGAGCACATCGCCCTTTTTCATGCCGCCGCTTTGGATCAGCGCAAAGGTTTCACGGCTGACCAGCACGCGCGCGCCCGCCGTCGCCGTGCGATGGGAAGGCGCTTTATCGCCGACGTTTACCATTCGAGCGCGGCCCTGCGCGTTAAAGTGTGTAAAGTCGCTTTGATTGGGCACGCCTGGGCGTGCCGCGTCCAGGCCAGCCTTTTCAAGGATCGCCATGCCTTTTATCCTCCGATCTGGTTCATGTTGCGTCCCGCCTGACTATGCAGCGTCGCAGACAGCTCCGCATGGCGGAAGGGCTTTTGATAGATCACGCGCTGCATCGTCTCGCGCATCTGCGCAGCATTCAGGCCCTTGAGCGAAACCTCCTCAGCTGCGTGCAGGCAGGGTTTGAGCTTGCCGTCCGCCGTCAGGCGTATGCGGTTGCACGCCGCGCAAAAATGCGCGCTCACCGGGCTGATCAGGCCGATATTGCCCTGCGCCCCCGGCAAACGATACAGCCTGGCGACGCCGCCATCCTGCGGCACAGGCACGGCCTGGGGCAGCTTCTCCAGCACCGCTGCGCAGGGGATAAAGGCTTCCGGGCCAAATTCCGGATGATCCAGCATCGGCATCAGCTCAATAAAGCGCACGTCTACCGGATAGCGCAGCGTAAGCGCCGCCAGCGTTTCGATTTCGTCATCATTAAAGCCGCCGATGAGCACCGCGTTGATCTTCACCTTGTCAAAGCCCGCGTTCAGCGCCGCATCCAGCCCGGCCAGCGCGCTGCTCAGCGTGCCGATGCGCGTAATCCGCGCGTATTTGTCCGGCTTCAGCGTATCCAGGCTCAGGTTCACGCGGCTCACGCCCACCGCGCGCAGCCCCTTGGCCAGCCTAGGCAAAAGAACGCCGTTGGTGGTGATAGCCACCTCGCGGATACCATCCACCTTGGCCGCACGCGCGCAAAGCGTGATGATATTGCGCTTGACCAGCGGCTCGCCGCCCGTGATGCGCAGCTTGGTAATGCCCAGCGATGCGCCCGCCTCCACGGCGGCGATCATCTCGTCCTCGGTCAGCATCTCCTCATGCGTCTTTTTGCAAACGCCTTCCTCGGGCATGCAGTAGCGGCAGCGCAAATTGCACCGATCCGTCACGGACAGGCGCATATAGTTGATTTCTCTGTCGTATTGATCGCGCATAGTTCCGTCCCTGCCAGGCATGCAATGAAAGCGGCGGCAGACCGTTCTGTTCGCCGCACGCCCGGCATTTTCCTTTTTTACAGCAGGAATCCTTTCAGTTTTGTTCCGGCGGGAACCGGGCCGCTGCCTTCCGGCACAATGGCCATTGCGTCGCAGCCGATGGCGCTGGACAGCACCACGTTGCCCTGCTCCGGCTGAAGCCGCATGCGTACCGTGCCGTCGGACAGATCCAGCTTGCCGCGCAGCAGGCGCGTGCGCTTGCTCTTTCTGCCAAAGCTGTCGGCCAACGTGATTTCGATCTCTCTGGGAATGGGCTCGCTGTATCCCGCCAGCTTTTTCAGCGCGGGCAGCGTGATGGCATAATAATTGGTCAGCGCACTGGCAGGATTGCCCGAAAGGCCGCACACGAGCTTGCCGTCCTTCATGCCAATGGCGCAGGCCATGCCGGGTTTAAGGGACGCGCCGCGAATCAGCATTTCGCAGCCCGCCTGTTCGATGGCCGCCGGGGTCAGATCATAATCGCCCACGGATACGCCGCCCGTAAGCAGGATCACATCGCAGTCGGGCAAGCCTTTTTCAATCAGGCGCGCGATGCCGTCCGCGTCGTCCCCAATCAGCCCCAGATGCACAGGTACCATGCCCAACTGCATCACAGCCGCCTCTAACATGTAGCGGTTGGAATCGTAAATCTTGCCGGGACGCAGCGTTTTATCCAGCGCAATCACCTCATTGCCGGTGGAGATAATGCCCACCCGTACCCTGCGGTAAACCAGGGGCTGGCTTACGCCCTGCGCGGCCAGCGTGCCGGCCACACCCGCGTC
The DNA here is from genome assembly GCA_004556155.1 of Clostridiales bacterium. GTDB lineage: Bacteria > Bacillota > Clostridia > Christensenellales > Aristaeellaceae > SFMI01. The sequence continues at coordinate 11,766 of SFIM01000035.1, read as the reverse complement.
AATACGCGCGCCCTTGCGCACCAGCAGCGTGCCTTTTTTCACATCCTCGCCCGCCAGGATGATGTTCTCCCCCGCGCTGCCAGGGGCAAACAACGTGACCGTCTCGCGGGTAAACTCCGTGCGCTCAAACATGCTTACGCAGTCCGCCCCCTCAGGAATGGGCGCGCCCGTCAGGATCTTGGTCGCCGTGCCGGGCGTCACGCGCTTGGCAGGCACCGCGCCCGCGGGCACCTCCTCCAGGATGGTCAGCGTCACCGGATGCTCGGGGCTGGCCTGCGCCGTATCCGCCGCGCGGAAGGCATAGCCGTCAAAGGGTGAACGGTCAAAGGGCGGAATGTTATCCGCCGCAATTAGATCCTCCGCCAGGATGCGCCCCGCCGCCTCCGACAAGCTGACGCGCTCGGTTTCCACCGGCGTCATCCGATCGGCCAGGTATGCCCGCGCAGTGATAAAATCCGGTTTTCTCAGCATGGTTTTTCCCTCCAATTATTTCATTGCTGCTGTTTCATCCGTAAAAAGGGAGTCGGCGCGCGCCACTCCCTTTTGTTATTCCACATGTCAAAGTTCCACTCCCGCATTTTCAGGATCAATCCGACGGAGCAAGGGCTTGAAATCCACGTTCATTGTACTCAACTTGTGAAAAATTGTCAATGTTTTTCCATTTCACAAATTCCCGCACAGGCTTAAAAAAGCCCGCTATGTTTTTGACATTATTTGACCTTTCGCTGTTGATAATCTTGACAAAGGGTGATAAAATATTGTCCGGCCTGAGGAAAAGCCCCAGGTCAATGGGAAAACAGGAGGATCAGGATGCGCAAGCTGACCGCACTTTTGCTTGCCCTGCTCATCTGCCTGCCGCTAAGCGGCCTGGCGGAGGAGCAAAAGGATTTGACCACCGTGCGCATGACGCTGGTGGGTGACTGCATTTTAGGCTCGGATGAACCGCTTCACAGCGAAAAGGACTCTCTGGTGGGCATGATCCGTGCGATGGGCAACGATTACGCCTATCCCTTCAAGTACGCCAAGGATTTCTTTGAGCAGGACGATTACACGCTGATCAACCTGGAATGCGTGCTGACGGACAAGAAAAGCTATAAAAACGCCAGCCTGTACACCAATTTCCGCGGCCCAGCCGACTTTGTAAACATGCTGACTCAAAACAGCATAGAGGGCGTGAGCCTGAGCAACAACCACGCGCTGGACTATGGTCAGGGCGGCCTGAAGGACTGTCAGAAGAACCTGACCGAGGCGGGCATTCAGTGGGCTTACAATACCGATACCTTCACCTTCGAGCGCAACGGCGTCAAGTTCGCCGTGCTTTCCTTCCGCCGGTACTATATGGAAATGTATTATCAGTGGATCGAAAAGGAAATCCCGCGCATGAAGGCCGAGGACGGCGTGGATTTTGTGATTGTCTGCCTGCACCATGGGGAAGAATACCAGGACAAGCACAACGATAAGGATCAGACCCGCTTTGCGCGCCACGCCATCGACAGCGGCGCCGATCTGGTGGTGGGCACGCATCCTCATGTGCTGCAGGGCATCGAGGTGTACAAGAACCGCCTGATCTTCTACAGCCTGGGCAATTTCGTTTTCGGCGGCAACAAGAACCCGCTGTCGGATAAGAAAACGGCCAAGCAGATTCCCACCGCTCTGATGTCGGTGGAATTGCAGTTTGATCAAAACCAGCTCTATTCCACCCAGTTTACCATCCATCCCTATTACGAAACGGGCGACGAGCAGATCAACAACTATCAGCCCGTTCCCGTCACGGGCGACAAGGCCCAGCGGGTGATGGATATTCTTCAAAGCGATACCCCTTTTACGCTCAATCCCTTTATCGAGGGTGAAGGCGCGGTACAGGATATCATATACGCAAACGACCAACATTAAAAAGGAGCAATCATTATGGTCAAGGTTAACATTATTTCCGGTTTTCTGGGCGCTGGCAAAACCACGCTGATCAAAAAGCTGATCTCCGGCGCGATGAAGGGCGAAAAGGTGATTCTGCTTGAAAATGAATACGGCGAGGTCGGCGTGGACGGCGGCTTCATGAAGGATGCGGGCATTACTGTGACCGAGCTGAACAGCGGCTGCATCTGCTGCACCCTGGCGGGCGATTTCCAGAAGGCCATTGACGATCTGATCAATACCTACCATCCTGATCGTCTGCTGGTAGAGCCCACGGGCGTTGGCAAGCTGAGCGATATCCGCCGCGCTGTGGAGGAAGCCCGCGAGCATCATCCCGAAATCGAAATCACCGGCTGCGCCACCGTGGTGGACGCCAACCGCTGCCGCACCTATATGAAGAACTTCGGCGAGTTCTTCCTGGATCAGATCAAGAGCGCCGAAACCATCATCTTCAGCCGCACCCAGCTGCAGGATCCCGAGCGCGTAGAAAAGAGCCGTCAGCTGGTGGCCGAGCAGAACCCTGCCGCGCGCATCATCACCACGCCCTGGGGCGATCTGAGCGCTGAAACCATCCTGGATACCATCGAGCATCCCGCCGCCCTGCTGACCATGGAAGACGTGGAGGACGACGACGAGGACGAACACGAGCATGAGCACCATCATCACCATCACGATGAGGATGGCCATTGCTGCTGCGGCCACCATCATGACGAAGACGATGACGATGATGACGACGAGCACGAGCATCATCATCACCACGATCACGATCATGACGAGGATCACGACCATGACCATGATGAGCATGCCCATGACGAGCACGATCACGACCATGAGCACGGCCATTGCGGCTGCGGCCACGATCATGAGCATCATCACCATCATCATGGCCATGACGCGGATGAAATCTTTGAGAACATCGGCGTAGAAACCGCCAAGCGCTTCACCGAGGACGGTCTGCGTGCCGCGCTGGCCAAGCTGTCGGAGGAGGAAGATTACGGCGCTATCCTGCGTGCCAAGGGCATTGTGCAGGCCGAGGATGGCCGCTGGCTGCACTTTGACTATGTGCCCGGCGAAACCGATATCCGCTACGGCAGCGCCGATTATACCGGCCGCCTGTGCGTAATCGGCACCCATATCGATGAAAAGGCGCTGCGCGAACTCTTCGGCGTGTAAAGGAGCATTCTCATGCCTGTCAATCAGATTATCCCCATTTATATTGTCGCCGGTTTTCTGGACAGCGGCAAAACCACGCTGATCCACAACATGATCGACGACGAGAGCTTCTCCCGCGGGCAGAAAACGCTGCTGGTCGTCTGCGAGGACGGCGAGGAGGAATACGACGCGGAAAAGCTGGCCAAGCAAAAGGTGACGCTGCACATGGTGGACAGCGTGGAGGACATGACGCCCTCCCTGTTTGTGGATTTGAACAAGCAGTATAAGCCCGAGCGCGTCATCATCGAATACAACAACACCTTCACCTTTGCAAAGCTGGATACCATGCAGCTGCCCCCCAAGTGGGAGCTTGTGCAGGTGATTGACATGGTGGATGCGACGACCTTCGACTCCTACATGAACAATATGCGCCAGCTGATGACCGATCCCATGCAGAACGCCGACCTGATCCTGTTCAATCGCTGCGAAAACGATATGAACGTCAGCGCCTGGCGGCGGCAGCTGCGCGCCATGAACAGCACCACGACCATCCTGTTTGAATACAACGATGGCCACTCGGATGACGGCGTATCCGACGAGGATCTGCCCTATGATATGAAGGCGGACGTGATCGACATCAGCGAGGAGAATTACGGCACTTTCTACCTGGACGCGCTGGATCACCCTAACCGCTACGATGATAAGGTGGTGCGCTTCAAGGGGCAGGTGTTTGCCGAGCCCGGCGTGCCGAAGGGGTTCTTCCGCTTCGGCCGTCTGGCCATGACCTGCTGCGCCAACGATATCACTTGCCTGGGCTTCCTGTGCCGGGGTGATCTCAAGCCCTCCAAGACGCAGTGGTATACCCTCACCGCCAAGGCGCAAACGGTATACAACAAGGCGCAGGATCATGAGGTGGTAGCGCTGATGCAGGTGAGCGCCGAGCCCACCGAAAAAGCCAAGGATCAGTACGTCACCTTCAACTAAAGGATTATAAAAAAGCGCCTGCTTTCACGGCAGACGCTCAGCATTCAAAAGCGGCGTGGCCTTTATGGTCACACCGCTTGCTTTTCTGCTTATTCTATTTTTTCCACAAACTTTTCCATCACATAGCCTTCGGTCACGTCGGTGCGCACCTTGATCCACCCCTCCTCATCACAGGGGGAAGCAAGCAGCTCCTGCCCATAATAGAGCACGCGCAGTACATCGGAAGCCGTGCTGGGAGCGCTGCGCAGATTCAGGGAAGAATTGGCAGATATCTGCGTTACCTTAACGCGCCATTCGCCCGCCTTCAGCTGATCGGAAGCCGGCATCAGGGTGGGGCGCGGCGTGGGCGTAGCCGCAGGGCCGGGCGTAGTCAGGAAGGCAGCGGATACCGTCGGCGGCAGTGTCACCTGCGTATCGGTCTTTTTGAGCGCCAGCCCCGGATAATAGAACCGCAGGATCTGATCGTATGTCCATCCGTACTGCCCGGCCATCCACTGCGCGCCGCGCTGGCTCATGCCTACGCCGTGACCGTAGCGACGGGATTCAATCACATACCGGTCATTCTCCTCGCGCACGGTCAGGATCTCGTTGTTACTGCCATTGATGGATAGACCCAGCCAGGGCTCGATGGCGCTGAACACCGGCACATCCACCTGCACCGTTTGCTCCAGCGTAACAAATGGCGCCTGGGTCGGCTGCGGCGCAGAGGTGGCCTCGGGGGTCGTTTCCGGCATGGCAAAAAGGTTCACCTCTTCATCCTGCATGGCGGCGGTGGGCTTTTGGCGGCACTGCACCGTCAGATCAAAGCGCATCTGCGTCATTACCTTGGCGCTCGTCCCGCCCTGCGGCGTATGCAGGCTGATGCCCGCCACCCCGGCAATGCGCGTATCTGCCGCGTCGCCGCTGTACCCCAGTGCCGTCACGGCCTCGGATACGCCGTCCAGCAGATAATCCGTCAGCTGCTGATTATAGACGATCCCATCCTTGGCTGTTTTGGCAATAGCGGCAGATTTGACCACGCTTTCGGGATTTTCCACATCGTAGGGATCATCGTGCATGGTGATGTAATCACCCTCGCCCTTGCCCCACACATTGCGCACCAGCTCCACCTGGCCGCCATTGCTGGCCGTGTAATAGCAAATTGCCAGCGCACCATTATTATAGCAGGCCACGCCCGCCGTCTCCTGCACGGCGCGGATAGCGCGCTCGTTGCTGGCGTTATAGCCGCGGAATACCTGATCGTTGGTATTATCCACCAGATCATACGCGCCGCTGGCTCCCCGCATCTTATACAGCGCATAGGTGCGCGCGGCGACCGCCTGCGCCTTGAGCGCTTCCAGCGGAAAGCTGTCGCTCATCTCATAGGGCACCACGCCCAGCAGGTATTCCTCGATGGGGATATGCAGCACAGCGGTCAGCATTTTTCCATCCGTCTTCACATGCAAATCGCCGCGATACAGCGCGTAATCGCCATTCAGGCGCAGGCCGTTTTCCAAGCCCTCCGCTGCCTGATGGCGGGTAAGAACAAGCTCCTTGCCGCTGTCCAGCGCCATGCCCTCGTAATAGACCATGATGCGCCCTGTCGCGCAGGACAGCACCAGCCTGGAGCCGCGCTGAAAGCTCATGCCGTCCAGCGTATAGCTGCCGTCCAGGGCGATTTCCAGCCGGTCGGTCAGGTTCAGGCGCGTCAGCAGCACGCGCACGGTATTCTTTTCAGCCCGCGCGCCCACAGGCAGCGCAAGGCCGATCGTCAGCAGCATTACCAGCGCGGAAAGCCCCGCGATCCATCTTTTGAAGGCTCTGCGTTTGGTCATGATAAAACCCCTTTAATGCGTCAAAGCGCGTGCAGCAGGTTAAAATCGCGCACAATGGCGGTATCCACCCAATACATGGCATACTGCCGTCGCTGACCCACAACCAGCCCCGCGTCGTTTCGCACCAGCGTATCCACCGCGCTTTGCGGCACAATTTCCCGCACATGCGGACGAATCTTTTCTTCCATCGATTCGCTGTAGGAATCCAGCGCCAATGCCTGCACCTCGCCGTCCGCCTCGCGCGCATCCAGCAGCGATACGATATGCCCCACGCGCAGATTGCACAGCGCTACGCCGCGGTGCTCCAGCAGATGCACCCGCAGCGTTTCCAGATCATTGCGCAGCCCATCGCCCTGATAACTGAAGCCATACTGCGCCGCCAGGCCCTTTTGCATCATGGCGGACAAGAGCGCAGGACGGTCGGTACCGTCGTCGCCGCGGCCGCCGTTCTGCATGGAAAAGTCCGCCAGCTCCTCGGGCGAAAAAGCCTTGCCTGTCAGCCACTGGCCGCAATGGCAGATAGAAAACACACCGCAGCCGGCGCTGGATAACGTTGCCTTCTGCGGTGTTCTGTAATCGTAGGGGTGCGTCCACAGGCGGCTGCGCTGGTTAAGGATGGTAACAGCCTTCCCGTTATAGATCATTTCAATGCGTTTTCCGCTTTCCATATAACCTCCGCTCAGCGGCGCCGCCAGCCCATGGCCAGGCAGACCATCGGCTGTGCCAGTCGCCAGGATACATCCTCCAAGCCCGCGTCCTCCATGCTTTTAAGCAGCTGCGCGGGCGACACGTGGTCATCGCCGTCGCACAGGCCCAGGAGTTCCCCTACCTTGCACAGGGGCTCGGGCGCGCCCTGCACGGCAATCAGCAATTGCCCGCCGGGCTTGAGCACCCGCGCGGCCTCGCGCAGGAAAGTGCCGTCAAAGGCGGGCGCGTTCTTTTTCATCTGATAAAACACAGCGTCGAACGCCTGATCGCGCCAGGGAATATCCTCCTTGCGGGCGCAGAAGATCTCCGCGTCCGGCAGCTCCAACCGCAGCGCGCGCGCATGCTCGGGATCATCCGCGATGCCGCAGGCGCGCAGACTATATTTTTGCGAAAGGAAGCGCAGCAGCCGGGTATCCTGGCAGCTCAAATCCAGAATATTGTTATAATCATCCACGATTGCCCACTGCGCCAGCGCCTTTTGCGCTCCGCGCAGGTGCGTCCGATCCTGCAAACCCAGCGCGTGCAGCCAGGAGCGTTCCTGAACCCGTTCGAGCATTGCGTGCTTCCTCCAAACAAAAATAACCATTTTGCCGTTCGACAAAATGATTATAACACAAGTTCGCAACAAATGCACTATGTTTTGTAATATTTTTTTAATAAAGATTCTGTAAATCTTTCAATTTTGTTGCAGCCCAGCGGGCATGCTCCGCCACAGCGGGCGAAGGGCTGTTTTCCAGCGCCATAATCTGCGGCAAAAAAGCCGTATCACCGCTGTTTGCGGCTGCCAGCAAGGCCTGCGCGATCACGCGGTTGCGGATGGCATAGTTGCGCCCGTACAACGTCGCAAAGCGCTCCATCGTATCCGGCGCACATGCCAGCAGCTCGGCCAGCGTAAACTCGTCGGTATCCTGGCGTTCGCGCTCCGGTAATGCGTTATAGGGGCAAACGCGTTGGCAGATATCGCAGCCAATCACCCCCATGGCCTCGCCCGGCACGCCGTAATGTGCGCGAAACTCCTGCGGCACGCTCTTGCCAGACAGCATATAGTTGCGCAGGCAGCGCTCACGCACAAAGCCTTCGGCTGTAATCGCGCCCGTAGGGCAAGCGTTTCTACACTGATTGCAGGATGCACACTTTAAATTCCAGTCTTTAATTTTATTATTCTGGTTTATTATTTTTGTTTTCTCTATCAAATCATCTGAAACGCCGATCAATTCCAGGCAAAATCTCGAGCCAATGCCCTTCAAATAGTTCAGCGTATTGATGCCGCGTCCAAACTGCGGCAGGCGATTGCAGATAGGCTTCAACCGCAGATTACTCAACGGCCATGCCTGCATATCCTGCGATAAAAGCTGCACCAGCGCATGTGCCTGATGATAGGCCGCGTTGCTGGCCGGATAAAAACGATCCACCAGCCTGCCGCCAGGGCGATAGGCGCGCACCAGCAGAATCAGCGTGCGGCAACCCTCCGGCGCGCCATCCTGCGGCAGGGGCGCAAAGCAATAAGCCGCGGTAAAACCATATACCGCGGCTTGATTGCAAACGCTTTTTTCGTTCCAGCGCATGGGGTGATTATTTGGTGCCAAACAGGCGGTCGCCCGCATCGCCCAGACCGGGAACGATGTAGCCATGCTCGTTGAGCTTTTCATCCATCGCGGCCACATAGATATTGACGTCAGGATGATCCTTCTGAATGCGCGCAACGCCCTCGGGCGCGGCGATCAGGTTAACCAGGCGGATGTTATGGCAGCCGCGCTGCTTGATGAAGCGAATCGCGGCGGACGCGCTGCCGCCCGTGGCCAGCATGGGATCCACCACAAACAGCTCACGCTGCTCGGCGTCGGCAGGCAGCTTGCAGTAGTATTCCACCGGCTCCAGGGTCTGCGGATCACGATACAGGCCAATATGGCCAATCTTGGCGTTGGGGATCAGGTTGGTAATGCCATCAACCATGCCCAGGCCGGCGCGCAGGATGGGAATGATGCCGATGGGCTTGCCGGCGAGCATCTGTACAGTCGTTTTGCAAATGGGCGTTTCAATTTCAACCGGTTCGGTGGGCAGATCGCGGGCAACCTCGTACACCATCAGCATGGCGATTTCATCCAGCAGCTCACGGAACGCCTTGGTGCCGGTGTTCTTATCGCGCATAATGCTCAGCTTGTGCTGGATCAGGGGATGGTCGAATACATGTACCTTGCTCATAATTCTCCTCCGCACTCCGTAATCTTGGTTAACCTTATATATTATAAAGAAAAAGCGCGAATACGGCAAGCCCTATTTTGGATTATTTTTTGCCATTGCGAGCATGAGAAGGATAATTTGCCGCGATCAGGATCCAGGCTGCCAGCGCCAGCAGCGGCTCCAGGCACAAAAGCAGGCGGATGATCTGCAATTTGGTCTGATAGGCCGCCCTGATGGGCGCCTGCAGCTCCTCCGTGCTGCCGCGGAAAATAACGGTGTCCCCCGTAGAATATACCGTCCATCCTAACAGTCCCGCGGTATTGATTTCGCCCAGCGCGCGCTTATAATCTGATTTCGGGTCATATACCGTTGCCCGGAAAACGTCCTGTATGGGCACCTCATTTCCGTTCTCATCATAGTAGTATGCCGCTATCTGCGCGCCGGCATTTTCATCGCTTTGCTCATTTTTTCCGTTTGCAGCCTGCTCCTCGCACCACTGCTGAAACGCTGCAAAATCCGTAAAGTTTGCCCAGGCGTCGGGATTATCCATCCATCTGCTATTGACCGTCACCGCATCTATCAGCAGCGTCAGGCACATGGCTGCCGTCAGTATACCCGCAACCCAGGCATGCGCATGCCTGCGCGCGACAGGATACAGCCCATTCGCCGACAGCCGCCGATTGATCAGATACAGCCCCAGGCATGCCGCCGTGCCCAGCAGCGCCCCGAAAAGCGCCGCCCCCTTGAGCCATTCCTCCGGCTGCACCCATACGTCCACATACCCTGCCGATATGCCCGGCAGGCATGCCGCCAGCGGCAGGATCAGCGCGATCATGGCCAGCAGCGCCATGCCGATGCGCTTGACGCTGGCAATCACGCGGACGCGGTACTCGCGCAGCGCGCCCGCATCGTATTCCTCCTCCGCATCCGCGCGCAGGGCGGCGGCGGCAAACGCGCCCAGCAGCGCCGCGCCTGCCAGGCACAAAAGCAAACCTACCGCCAGCCCAGGCAGCGCGCGCATCACCGCGAAATTGCAGATCATCGCCGTCAGCAGCCCCGCAAAGCCGCAGCCAAGCCCAATCAGCATGCGCCCATGCGCGCGGCCAAATGCAGCGTTCAGCACGCGGCGCGTCTGCCTTTTCAGCCGTTCGTGATCGGCGTTTGCCTGCGCCTCCGCTGCGCCGTCCGCCTGCGCGCGGCGCTCCCCGCGCAGCAGCTCATCCACTGTAATATGAAACAAATCGGCAATCACCGGCAGCAGCGTCAGATCAGGCAGGCTTTCATCCCGCTCCCAGCGGCTGACCGCTTTATCGGACACCCCTAGCTGATCGGCCAGCTGTTTTTGCGTCAGGCCGTTTGCGCGCCGCAGCGCGGCAATCAGCGTGCCGATGGATTTACGCTCCATTTTTCGTTCCTCCTATGCTGAAGTACGGGCTTATTCTACCATGCTGCGAGGTAAAAAGCTACCGATTGCACCGGGAATGGCTCTCGAAATGCGAGAATCATTGCTTTTGCGCGCAAATCATGCTATAATGAGTTATACGCACGCACGGAGGCTAACAACTTGCAATATCATGCCGTTATCAATGGATACCCGGTATCCGCGCACTATGACGATCAAAATGTAGAAGAAATCTTCATTCCCCTGCTGCGCCGTTTGCAGCAGCTGCATGAAAGCCGCGCGCGCCGCATCATCGCCTTCATCGCCGCGCCGCCCGCTACGGGCAAAAGCACGCTGGTGGATTTTCTATCCCACCTGGCTGCGCAGCTGCCCAGCATGCCTGCCGTGCAGGCGCTGGGCATGGATGGCTTTCACTATCATCAGGATTACATTCTTTCCCACACCGTTGTGCGCAATGGCAAGGAGATTGAAATGCGCCGCGTCAAGGGCGCGCCGGATACCTTTGACGTGCAGCGCCTGCGAGATACCCTGCTGGCTCTGCGCGCGGGCAATCTGCGCTGGCCTGCCTACGACCGCATGCTGCACGATGTGGTGGAGGAGGCCATCCCCGTGACCGCGCCCATTGTGCTGGTCGAGGGCAATTATCTGCTGCTGGATCAGCCCATATGGCGCGATCTGCCGCGCGACTATGCTGTGTTCATCACGGCGGACGAAATTCTGCTTCGCCAGCGCCTGATTGAGCGCAAGATGCGCGGCGACAAAACACATGAGCAGGCTGCGCTATTCTATCAGGAAAGCGACGGTCCCAACGTGCGGCTGTGCCTGAGCAGCCACCTGCCCTGTGATTTGGAATTGCAGCTATTGCCCAACGGGACGTTCATGCAAAGGAGCTGAGCCTATGAAGCACGCAAGACGATTTGCCGCGCTGATTGCGGCGCTGCTGCTGCTGTTTGCCTGTGCGCTGGCCGACACGGCGCGGGTATACCCTGATGCGGACGGTAGCTTTCTGCTGCTGCGTCAGGATGATCAAACGCTGCTGATCGGCAGCGGCGGCGAGGCGGCCGTTCGCCGTCTGGCAGAGGCAAGCGGCCTGCCGGGCGTTGACCGCGTGCTGGTGCTGTGCGACCATCCTACCCACATTGAATCCGCCCAGCGCATGGCGTCGCTGCTGGATATCGGCACGGAGACGCGCGATGCGCCGCTGCGCGTGGAAACGGAATCCGGGCTGTATATCATCGGCACGGACAAGATCGAAGCAAACGCAATCTGCTACGGCTGCGATGGGAAAGCTCTCTCCCAAACGCCCGCTGCAACGCAGCAATATGTGCTGAACCGCAACACCAAAAAGTTTCACACGCCCACCTGCTGCAGCGTGAAACAAATGAAAGAAAAGAACCGGCAGGTTTACGAAGGCACGCGCGAGGAAATCATTCAGCGCGGATACGCGCCTTGCAAGCGCTGCAAGCCGTAAAAAGCTAAAAAGATAGCCCTGGATTTTTCTTTAAAAATCCAGGACTTTTTGTCGCTTCAGCGAAGAAGAAAACCACCAGCGGAGCTGGTGAGAGGGAAAAGCTTAAGATACAGGAAGCGCCTCCTTTGCTATAATGAGAGCAG
>SFIM01000011.1 GCA_004556155.1 Clostridiales bacterium | reverse complement strand
GCGGTTGCTGGACTGTTCAATGCGCCTTTAGGCGCGGCAGGTATCATTGCCTTGAAGGCATGGTGCATACCACCGGCTTAGCCGGTGGTTTTGATTTAAATGTGCTGATAGAACAGCCCGTCGCGCGTGCAGTACCACAGGAACGTGCCATGCGCCAGATAGGGCAGGCGCGCCTCCAGGTTCCACTCGGGATACAAGCGTTTGATCGTCAACGTATCGCCGTTGAGCAGGGCGACAAAGGCAATCGCGTGCTCACGCTGCATGGGATGCGCGGCGGTAATATACCATTCGCCGTCGTTCTTTTCGATCGTCAGCGTATGCTCCGCATCCGGCTTTTGCGCCTTCAAAGGCTTCAGCCGCTGTCCGCAGCAGCAGATATCTGCCTCGTCTGTGGCCAGGATCAGATTGCCGCAGGCCGGGCAAACGAAAAAGCGCGTTTTGCGCAGATTACCGTTGCTGCGATCGTTTTCCGCAAGCGCGCCACTGAGCAGCGCGGTGGTATCCACTCCCAGGGCGGTGCTGAGCGCGGGCAGCAGCTCAATATCCGGCGCGCCGCAGCCACGCTCCCACTTGGAAACGGTTTTATCGCTTACGCCGATCTGCTCGGCCAGTTGCAGCTGGGTCATTCCCTGCCGCAGGCGCTGGGCACGAATCAGCGCCCCTGTTTTGATTTGATCCATGTTTGTTTGCGCCTCCTTTCCATCCCATTATAGCGGATAGGCAGCAGACGCGCAATCAACGCTCCGTAGAGTCGCTCAGCTGTCCTTGCGGATGCGCGCCACAAAGAAGCCCTCGTACTGCGCCGTGGGCCGCACGCACAGCGCGCCCTCCAGCGCGCAGGGCAATAGCGGCAGCGTCTCCATGCCGGGCAGGATAATCGGCTCCACATGCGCGTGCGCGCCCTTGAGCGCCGCGCGGACAACGTTTTCATTTTCAGTATTCAGGATGGAGCAGGTAGAATACACCATCGTGCCGCCCCTTTTCAGAATAGTCAGCGCTTTCTTCAGCAGTGCCAGCTGCGTGACGGCGGAATTGCGCACCAGCTTTTCGGAAAACGCGCGATAGCTGGCTGGCTCGTCCAGCAGGATCGTGCCGCTGCCACTGCATGGCGCGTCCAGCAGAATTTGATCAAACCGAAAAAAATCCTCCAGCTTGCGCGCGTCGCGCACCATGATGTTTACGCGCGTCGCGCCCTGCTTTTCCAGATTGTATTTCAGCTTTTCCGCACGGATCTGATTGATTTCGCAGGCTGTGATATTCGCACGATTGCCGGTCATGGCGGCCATCTGCGCGGTTTTCCCGCCGGGAGCCGCGGCCATATCCAGAATGTCCGCGCCCTCCTGCGGGGCCAGCGCCAGCGGCGGCAGCATGGAGGATAGACTTTGCAGATAGATTTCGCCGCGCTCATACAGGGGCAATGCCTGCACAGCGCGCTCATCCGCCCCCTCCAGCAGGAAGGCCGCGTCCTCCGCCGCCCAGCGGGTATACGCAATACCTGCCGCTGAAAGCACGCTCGCCACGTCCTCTGGCGTGGTTTTCAGCAAATTGGCGCGCAGCGTGGTAATGCGCTGCTCGCCCATTCCCTGCTCAATCTGCGCGGCGACCGCCTCGCCGTACTGCGCTGTCAGCGCTTGCGCCAGAAAAGGAATCTGCATCGCTATTCCCCCAGTCGTTGCTTACAATACGTGCTTTTCGATAAAGGTCGCCACGCCGTCCTCTTCGTTGGTATCGGTGATCGCGTCGGACACCTGCTTTACGCACTCCTTGGCATTGCCCATGGCCACGCCGCACCCCACCGTGCGCAGCATATCTTCGTCGTTATTACTATCGCCAAAGCCCGCTGTGCGCGCCAGCTTAATGCCCTCGCGCTGGCACAGGAAGCGAATGGCGTCGCCCTTGGTACAGTTGTCGCCCACCACTTCCAGACTGCGGCCAATGGAGCTGGTCAGGTTGAAGCCGCCAACATCGTTCAGCTTTTGCCAGATCAGATTGATGGTTTCCTTGCCGTAATGCACCAGGTTGATCTTTTCCAGCCCCGGCACGCCATCGGCAATGTACTGCTCAATGCTCTCCACCACCGGGGTATTGCCCTTGGCAAAGTAATGCCTGTGCCACACAGGCATGCTGTGCGTTTCAATCTGCGCGTAAGCGTCCTTGGCCAGCAGGATGCCACCGCCAGCAAAGAACTCGATAAAGCTGTCGATAGGATGCACAATACGGCACACGATGGCGGCTTTTTCAGCCTTTACGCCGTTATAGTAGATTTGTTTGCCGGCCTTTAGATCATATACCGCCGCGCCATTGGAGGTAACAGCGTAATCCATGCCCAGCGCCATCACTTCCTCCGGCAGAATATGCAGGCAGCGGCCCGAAGCCACCGCCAGCTTAACCCCCGCCTCCCGCGCGGCCAGCAGCGCATCGCGCGTGCGCGGGGACAAAGTGAAATGATCGTCTCGCACCAGGGTACCGTCGATATCGAAAAACAGAATATCGTATTTGCTCATGGCGGTTCCTTTCTCATTGGCAAAATCTTATACCAATTTAGCTTACTATCCCGCGTGGCGTTTGTCAAGGTTGACGAAACAAAGATGGCATATATAATTTGATGTGAAACCTTCTTGCCTGTCCGCGCATCTAATTGCCGAATTGGTTCGAACCGGTTTGCATGGAAAGGAGCCGCTGAATGGACAGACAGTTTTTTATCGCCTCCGCGCAGGCCATGGAGCGGTCGATGTACTGCATTGCCCGCTCGTATCTGCGCTGCGAGGCCGATTGCGAGGACGCGCTGCAAAACGCGCTGCTGCGCGCCTGGGAAAAGCGAAACACCCTGCGCGAGGAGCGGTATTTCCGCACCTGGCTTACGCGCATATTGATCAACAGCTGCAAGGAAACGCTGCGCCGTCAAAAGCGCGAAACCCCCGCCGCGGATTTTCCCGAGGCAGCCGCGCCGCAGGGAGCCGATCCCGCGCTGTGGGAATCGCTGCGCGCGCTGGACGAAAAATACCGCATCATCGTCGTGCTGCACTATCGGGACGGCTACAGCGTAAGGGAAATCGCATCCATCCTGCGCGTGCCTGAAAGCACGGTAAAAACCCGCCTGTTCCGCGCGCGCCAGCAGCTGAAATCCCTTCTGGAACGAGAGGAGATGTTTGCATGAATCTGAATCAAAGCAATATCGACCGCGCCCTTGGCGATACCCCCGCCAGCTTTTTGGCCTGTATGCAGAGCACGCTGAACCACTGTGTTGAAACCCGCCGCGCCCCGCGCAGGCTGACCGCGCGCACGCTGATCCTGGCCGCTGCGCTGGTTCTGTTTTGCGGCGCTGCCGTTGCCATGGTATCCGCGCATGGCCTGGACTGGTGGATGAACAACCGCTGGCTCTACATTCAGGAGTTTAACCCGGATCTGTACGCGCGAATCAAAACCTTGATGCAAAAGCAGATCGAGCAAACCGACGATCAGCCCAAAAACAACGTAACTGTTCGCGTACAGGATGCGGCCTGGCTGGCCGACCAGGCGTTTTTCGCCATTCAGGCTGTGTGCGATAACCCCGATTACGAAATGCACCCGGAATTCAATTTCGATGTGGACGGCGGGCTGAGCGACGATCCCAACGCCAACGAGGAAGACAACCACTATATGCACTGGCTGTGGACAGACAAGGGCTTCGGCCTGCCTGAGGACGTGATGGACAACCCAGACAAAAAGCTGCTGGTGTATTACGGTACGGAAGTCCATATCGGCACGCCGCAGGGCGAAGTGCTGATGGGGGCCAGCGACGCCATGAAAGTGGAGGGCAACAGCGTGCTGATCGGCCTGACATTCGAGCGCGCAGCCTACGAAACGGGTCCGGTCAAGGCCGCTATCCTGCGCTGTACGGACGCCAAAGGCTATCTGACCCTATGCTATCCCTTCGAAACCCGCCTGTTCGCCAACAATGAATTCGGCGGCGTTGTAGATCATGGTTGCGTCACGTTCAAGGTGAAAATCCGTTAATTATCCAAATAAACAAAGCGGCGGAATCGACACACAGCCGACTCCGTCGCTTTGTTGTTTATTTACCCAAGCGTACAATATCGTATACCATAATGGCCCCGGCCACCGAGGCGTTGAGCGATTCCGCGCCGCCCGCCATGGGCAGCTTGACCCGCTGGATGCCGGGCACGGCATAAACCGCATCGGATATGCCCGCCCCCTCGTTGCCGATGATCACGCACACGCCGGGATGCGTGCGAACGCGTTCAAAGAAGGGCTTGCCGTCCAGCGCGCCGGCATACAGATCATGCGTTTGCGCCAGCGCGGCCAGCTGCCGCGGCAAATCACAAGCGTATACCGGTACCCGGAAAACCGCGCCCATGGTGGCCCGCAGCGCCTTGGGAGAAAAAGGATCAGCCGTGCCCGCGCCCAGCAGCAGCGCGTCAAAGCCTGCCGCATCCAGCGTGCGCAGCATGGTACCCACATTGCCGGGATCCTGCACGCCGTCCAGCGCGGCGATTTTCAGCTTATCCGCCGGAAGCGGCTGATGCAGCTGCGGCAGGCGGCACAACGTCGCCACCCCCTGCGGGGTTTTCGCATCGCATACCGCCCCCATCGCGCGATCAGACAACACATAAACAGACAGGTTCTGCCCCTGAGCCGCGTCCAGATGGCGCTGATAGCGCGCCTGCTCCTGCTCGGCAATCAGCAGCGCCGCGGCGGCGTGAGCCGTCAGGGCCTCGCCGGTCAGATGATCGCCCTCGGCCAGAAACAATCCCTGCTCCGCGCGGGCTTTGGCATCCTTGAGCGCGCGCCAAGCCTTCACCAGCGGGTTTTGCAGGCTGGTAATATACAGTTTTTCCATTGTTCTTAGCGCTCCAGCATCGCCTGAGCCTGCGGCAGGCCCGTCAGCAGCGGCTTCATCTGCGCGGCAGGCACCTGATTGGCCCGCATATGCGGCAGAATGTACGCGCACGCGGCATAATCCATGGCCTTGGCCACGCCGCCCTGCATATGCACGGATGCGGCGGACAGGTAAGCGTAGATCTGCCCGCGCACAGCCTGCGGCAAGGGCGCGCCGCTTTGTGCCAGCTGACGATCCATATCCTCCATCAGCTTCAACGCGGCTTTGGGCGGCTCGGCCGCATCGCGCAGCACGGCTTCGCGCAGCGATTCCGCACGCACAGGCGGGAAGGCAGGCAGCTTTTCAACCTTCCAGCTATCCGAAGCGTTAAAATACACCACTGGATAGGGAGAAGCAGCGTAACCCGCGCCGCATGCAGTGGTAAGCAAGCGAATATAAGGCTGCTCCTGCGCGTCGGGCGCGGCAGAAATGGCAAACATCATCGTATCGCCGCCCGCCTGTACGGATAGCGCGCGCTTGGTGCCATTTTGATCCTCAAAAGCGCACGGCGCACCCACGGCAGCAGCCAGCGCACGGCACAGGGACAACGCGTCAGCCGGGGCAGGGCCCTCCAGCGCCAGCTGTCCGCCGCACAGGCACAGCAGGGTCAGCAGGTGCACGGCGTCGTCCTGCGCACAGGCAAAGCCCTGCGCAGCCATAGCCTTTTGCACGCGCTCACACAGCGTGTTCAGATCTGCATAGCCGCCCATCTCGGCGGCCAGGCAGGGCTTGCCTGCCTTTTGAATATCGGCAATCGCCTCGTCGCGTTCAGCCAGCAGGCGAGCGCGTTCAGCATTGATTTTCTCCAGGTCGGCGCGCGCATTTTCGGTTTCATGGCGCGCGCGCTGCAAGGCCTCGTTTTCCTCGCGGCCAGCCTGCTCCATCGCCTCACGGCGCAGGGCGGAGAAGTTCTTTTTCGCCGCGTCCACCTGCATGATCAGCGCCAGACGCTCGGCTTCCAGATCCTGAATCTGGCTGTTCATGGCGGCGGTAACAGCGTCCGTGCCGCGGCCTGCCAGCTGCTGATTCAGGATATTCTGCACGCCCGTCAGGCTCAGCATATGCGCCACAGCCTGACGCTGCATCTCAGGCAGCGGCCACAGAGCGCTGAGTGAGCGCTTAAAAGCCTCCATGGGATTTTCCACCTGATGGGTGGCTACCCCGGCGGACAGCACCGCGCCCGGAGCCTCAATGCGCCCAGCGCGCATTTGCTGATCCACTGCTTCAATCAGCGGATTATGCGCGCGCTGCTGCGCGCTTGGACGGCGCGCCACGGTCTGATAAAGCGGCATACCATTCAGGCGAGGATTGGCTTCCTGCGCGGGCGGGGTAATCTCCTCGCTGCTTTCAGCCTGCAAAAGGCTGGGGCGCTGCGCGGGCTTTTCTTCTCTGTGCGGCCAGTAATACAGCCGCTCCGTCCCATCAGGGAAGGTGACGGCGTAAATGCCGTCGCTGTCGGGCGCAAGCTGGCACGCGCCTTCCTGATCGAGGGCGGTAGCGCGGCTGACGGGGCCATAAATGCGGCCGCCGCTGCGCAGATAGCACAGTGCCGTGGAGGACTGGGCGATGCGCTCCTTATCCCCCTGTTCAGCAGAAATCACTTCATATACCAATTGCGGCGGCACAGCCTGTACCGCGTCGGAATAAACGATAAACTGGTTGTTTTCGCCGCGGGCGGGGGCGTAGTTTTTATTATTGCGGATTTTAATCGTTTCGGGTGGAATGTTTTTCAGATCCAGCACGCACAAATAACCCAGGCTGCGCATGCGATCCTTAAAAGTATGCTGCTCGTTTTTGTCCGGCACGATGCGCAGGTAACCATCGTCCGGCAGGGCGTCGATATCCTGCTTGGTCAGCGCGCCCTCGCCCGTCAACAGGGGGCGGATGCGAAAATACGCGCGCTGAACATTGTCCTCTTCTATAAAGGACAAAACTATTTTACCTGAAAAATCCATTGAAAAAGTATACTCCTCTCCAAATAGCATACGATATGGCAATCGCATGTTGTTATTTTACCGATATTTTGCCGATTCGTCAAGGGTTATCATCCAATTACTGCAAAAAATATTCCATTCAACCAATTGAACCCGCCATTTTCATGTAAAACAATCTTTTCACAGGCAGGAAAAACGCTTTTCACGGCGTATTTTAATAAGATGCGCCGCAATCTGGGCGCATTGATTTTGGAGGATATTGTCTGCATGAACATGGATAAGCTCAAGGAACGGATGGGCGACGAGGAATTTGACGCCGGGCGTGCGCTATACCGCCGCGGCGCAGTGCGCGAAAACCAGCGCAGCGCCGATTTTTTAACCTACTCGGTGGCCGGGGCGCACGGTTTTATCAAGATTTATCCCAATGGGCGCATGGAGTGCCCCTGCGAAAAATCCCCCTTTTGCCGCCATACCCTGGCCGCCCTGATTGACGCAAACGAATCCGGTGCACTGCGTGCCATGCAGGAGATGCGCGCCAAGGCCCGCGCCGCGACGCTGTTTTCAGTGATGGAGGGCGCACTGCCCGAGTGCGTGATGGCCCGGCTGGAGCCTGAAATCCGCATGAACGGGCTGGACATGCGCATTGGCCTGCGCATTGGCCAGGACAGGCTATACGTCATCCGCTCCATTACCGAGTTTCTGGCTTCGCTCAAAAGCAGCGAACCGCTCTCCTTCGGCAAGGGCTTTACCTTTTTCCCCGCCTGGATGCGCTTTGGCGAGGCCGAGCGGGAGCTGATCTCCCTGCTGCAGCTGCACTGCGCCACCCTCAAGGGCGCGGGCGTTGAAATCGGCGTGCAGGACGCGCGTCTGCTGCCCCTGCCCCAGCCCACCGCTGCGCGCGTGTGGGAGATTCTTCGCCGCATGCGCTTCCGCCTGCAATACGAGGATACCGCCATCGCACAGGATGGCATCAGCGAGGAAGCCCTGCCGCTCAGCTTTACCCTGAGCGACCGCGCCAAGGCGGGCGCGCCGCAGCATCGCCTGGCCATTTTCGCCATGTTTGAGGGCGATTTCCGCGCGCTGACCGAGGACTGCGCCTATGCGGTTATTGATGGCGCGGTGCAGAGCGTGCCGCGCGTGCAGCGGGCAGTGGCGCGCATCTGCGCGGCCGAGCGCACAGGCGGACGCACGCTGTTTGTGTTTGATCCTGATCAAACGCAGAAGGTGATGAGCGAATTGACGCTGTGGCTCAGCCGCGTAGGTGAGCTGCGCTTTTCGCCCGAGCTGGAACGCCAGCTGGTGCGCGAACCCTTCAAGGCGCGCGTCTATCTGGATCGCGACGGCACGGATGTAACCGCCCGCACCGAATTTCTGTACGGCGAGCAGATCATCGATCCCTTCGCGCCGCCCAACGAGCACGCCTCGCTCCTGCTGCTGCGCGACGCCCAGCACGAGCAGGAAATCACCGAACTTCTGGCTGGCGCGGGCTTCCGCGTGTCCAAGGGCCGCGTGTATCTGTCGGGCGCGGAGGATGTATATAACTTTGTCACAAATGGTGTAAACGAATTGACGCGCCATGCCGAGGTGTTTTTCAGCAAGGATTTCCGCAAGTTCACCCCGCGCCGGGCGCAGCTGGCAGGCTTCCTGCGTGGCGCCAGCGGCCAGCTGCAGCTGAGCATGACCGACGGCGGCGAGGAAATTGAAGAGCTGCTGCCCCTGATGCGCGCGCTGCGCGACCGGGCCAGCTATTTCCGGTTTAAGGATGGCTCCTTCATTTCCTTGGAGGATACCGACGACTGGCAGCCCCTGGCCGAGGCCGTGTGCGAGGTGGTGGATTATGCCGACACCCGCGATCTGGGCATGTACCGCGCAGCCTATCTGGAAGCGCTGATTCGCAGCAGCGGCCTGCCTGTTACGCTGGATGAGGAAGCGCAGCGCGCGGCCAGCCTGGATGTGCCCAAGCCCGAGCCGCCGCTTGACTGCCTGCGCCCCTATCAGCAGCGCGGCTTTGAATGGCTGTGCGCCCTGCGTTCGCTGCACATGGGCGGCATCCTGGCCGACGACATGGGTCTTGGCAAAACAGTACAGACCATCGCGGCGCTGCTCTACTTTGCCCGCACCGAAAAGGAGCGCAAACCTTCGGTCATCATCGCCCCCACCTCGCTTACCTATAACTGGCTGAGCGAGCTGAACCGTTTTGCCCCAGAGCTGGAAGTGATGCTGCTTTCGGGCGCACAGGCTTCCCGCGCGGAGCAGATCAAGCTCCTTTCCACCCCCGATGCGCCCGACGTTCTGGTGACCAGCTATCCGCTGATTCGCCGCGACGCGCCACTGCTGTCGGGCGTATCCTTCCGCTTTGCCATCCTGGACGAGGCACAGCAGATTAAAAATTCCGCCAGCGTGGGCGCGCACGCCGTCAAGCAGCTGTCCGCCGAAACGCGCATTGCCCTGACCGGCACGCCCATGGAAAACCACGCGGGCGAATTGTGGAGCATTTTCGATTTCATCCTGCCCGGCTATCTGCCCCGTGCCAGCGCCTTTATGCGCCGTTACGGCGAAGGCGAAAACAGCGATGAGCTGATGCGCCGCATCCGTCCCTTCCTGATGCGCCGCCTGAAGAAGGACGTGCTGACCGAGCTGCCTGATAAGCTGGAAGTAACCCTGATGGCCGAAATGTCGCCCGAGCAGCGCCGCGTCTATCAGGCGGGTCTGCTGCGCCGGCGCGATTACGTCAAGCAAATTCTCAACACCCGCGGCATGGCCAAGGGCCGTGCCGAGGTGCTGTCCGCCATTACGGAGCTGCGGCAGATCTGCTGCCATCCTGTTTTGTGCCTGCCCGATTATACGGGCACCTCGGGCAAGCTGGAAATGCTGGTAGACGTGCTGCTGCCCGCCCTGCAAAACGGCCGCCGCGCACTGGTGTTCAGCCAGTTTACGCGCATGCTGCGGCTGATTGAGACGCGCCTGTCGCAGGAAGGCGTAAAGAGCCTGTACCTGGACGGCGATACCCCGGCGGACGAGCGCGTGAAGCTGTGCGATACCTTCAATTCCGGCCACGGCAGCGTGTTCCTGCTCTCGCTCAAGGCAGGCGGCACGGGCCTGAATCTGACAGGCGCGGACATGGTCATCCACTATGATCCCTGGTGGAATCCCGCCGCCGAGGAGCAGGCTGTCGACCGCGCGCACCGCATCGGCCAGACCAAGGAGGTCGAGGTCGTGCGCCTGCTGGTGCACGATTCCATCGAGGAGCAGGTGGTCAGCATGAGCCAGGCCAAGCGCAAGCTGTTTGATCTGCTGATTACCCCCGGCGAAAGCATGCCCACCAAGCTGTCGGATGAGGATCTGCTCAAGCTCTTTGAAATCAAATAACCGCCCGTGGCAAGATAAGGATTTGACGCGCGGCGCGTATCCGATTATAATAGGTTTGTATATGCTGGCTTTCTACCCGCCGGCAGGAGGTACCCATGCCCAATTACGACCTTGGAACCAAACGAAAAAAAATCAGCCCGTACCTGCTGATCGCGGCCATCGCCGTGCTGCTGGTGCTCATCGCCTACCTGCTGGGGCTGCTCAGCGGGGGCGGCGGCAAAATATCGGGCAGAAAGCTGCGCTGCGTGGTCAGCCAGGATGTCACTGTGTTTGGCGACCGTGTGCTGTATTATGACGACAGCACGCTGTTTTGCCTGTCTACAGCAGGCAGCGAATTGTGGAGCGTGCAGGTAGGCTCGGGCGCGCGCTTCCACGCTGGCAGCCGCCACGTTGTGGTATGGACCACCAATCAATTGCAGATTCTGGATTGCAACGGCCGCTCCACCTATAACGACCGGCTGAGCGAGACCATTCAGTTCGCCCGCGTGTGCGATAAGTATGTAGCTATCGTAACGGGCGACGGCGTCAGCCCCACGCTGACCATCAAGGATATGGACGGCGGCCTGGTGGATACAGAGGTAAACAACTACGCCGACCTGATGCTGCTGGACTGCGGCTTCTTTGGCGACAGCGAATACCTGTGGACGACGGCGCTGGACGTATACGGCGCGGTGCCCGAAACCACCATGCATACCTATCGCGTGGGTCAGATGAACACGGGTGACGTCTCCTTAGGCGAGCCGATTACCTACGCCGTCGTCTATTCGGGCAGCTATCTGAACGTAATCAATACGCGCCAGCTCCGCCTGTATGATTATCGCGGCACGCAAAACACTGACAACACCGTGCTGGTATACGGCTGGCAGCTGGTAGGCAACACCCCCACCAGCGGCGATCCGTATCTGCTATTCGCGCCTGTTTTGCAAACGGACACGGCGGGCAGCTTCAGCGAGCTGCGTCTGCTGCACGGCAAAACCGATACCCGCTACTCCCTGCCGGATTCCTGCGTGGGCGCGGCCATTCACGGCAAGCGCCTGTACGCCTTCTCCGGCAACAGCCTTTACCGCGCCGATATCAGCGCGCAGCGCTTTACCGCCCTGCGCCTGCCGGTGGACGGCACGGTGACCGACTATCTGGGCATGACCTCAAACGGCGTGGCGCTGCTGGTATGCGGCACCAGCGTATGGGCCGTGTCCGTGCCTTAAAACGCTATGAATATCATGGATCTTGCCATCCTGGCCGTGCTGTTTATCAGCGTCGCCTTCGGCTTTTACCGGGGCTCTGTATCTTCGCTTCTGGGCTTGGCCGCCTGCCTGATCTCGGTGGTGGTCGCCTTTTTTGCCGGACCACAGCTGGCCTCGCTCCTTAGCGCCAACCGCGGCGTTACCGAAATGCTGGCCACCTATACGGACGCAGGCTCGCTGGTGGGCGACTATTCGCTGGCCACCACGCAGGTAAGCGGCATGAGCGCGGCGCTCATTCAGACGGTGCTCAAAAGCGTATCCCTGCCCGACAGCATTGCCGCCATCCTGCAAAGCAACCTGTCCAGCGCAGCCTTTGCCTCCGCAGGCATGACCACGGTGAACGATTATGTATCCTACACCATCGTCGCCGTGGTGCTACAGTCCTTTAGCTTTGTCGTGTGTTATTTTATCAGCTTTATCTTGCTGCACGCTGCGGTAGGGCTGATTGGGCATGTGTTCTATTTCCCCGTACTCAAGCACTTTGACGGGCTGATGGGCGGCGTGTACGGCCTGCTGCGCGGCGTGATTACGTTATATGTGCTGTTTTTGCTGGTACCGGTCATCCGCACGATTATCCCGGTGGATCTGTTAACCCGCTATCTGGGCCAAAGCGCACTGAGCGCCATCTTTACCAGCGACGGCTTCTTTGCCCGCATCGTAACGGGCGTTTGAGGGCAGCGCGCATGGATGAAAGTCAGCTATTAGACGGTTTTCGCGGAGAAGCCTTTGCCACCCTGCCCTGTCTGGATGGCGGCGGCAGCATTGCGCGTTATCCCCTGTTTGACGGCGTGAACGCGCTGCTGGTACGCCTGTAAACGCATGGCTTTGAGGAGCTGCGTGATCAGCACGATCAGCTGGAGATTAATTTCTGCACATCGGGGCGCTTTGAAAGCGTCTTTTCCCTGCGCGAACAGGCTGTGCTGACGCCTGGCGGGCTGTCTGTCAGCTGCTTTGACGGGCTGCACGGTGCGCAGTCCACCTCTCTTTTCCCCCTGGGCTATTATGAGGGGCTGTGTTTGCAGATCGACTGTGCCGCGGCCACGCGCTGGATGCCGCGCCATGTGGCCCCGCTGGCGGTGGATTTATCCGCGCTGCGCGCCAATCTGCTGGGCAGCCGCTGGTTCATGCTGGGCGAGGCCGGGACGCTGTGAGCATGTACTGCGCGAGCTGTACTTTTGACCGCGAATACCTGCTGTATGTGTGCACGGGCGATGTGTACGGCGAGGAAGCCATTGCCAAGTACAGCGCCGATCCCGAAAGCATGCGTTTTGACTGCTACTACATCGGCGGCGTGGCCAAGATGACCATCGAAGGCAACGTAATCTCCGGCGTGGACGCCGAGGGCAACGAGATCTTCCGCCACACCTACGCGCCCGTGGAGGTAGAGAACAACGAGAACGGCTTCATCTTCTATAAGACCGAGGATGAAAACGCCGGTCAGTTCACCTATTTTGCTTTCGGCAGCGACACCATGGCTGAAACCTTCCATCTGGAGTTCCGCTATGCCGAAGATCTGGCCGACCTGATGAGCTGGTTCGAGGGCAACTACGCTTACTGGAATGTGGGCACAATCGCCGAAAACTATACCGAGGAAGAAATTCTGGGCGCGATCAACCTGTTCGCCACCGAAAACCTGAGCGCAGAGGAATAAGCCTGAACGTAAGCACCCCGAAGCGGAAAACTCCGCTGCGGGGTGTTTTTTTATAGTGCAGTTTACGCTTTCTTTGGCAGCCTGTAAAAGTACGGGCCGAGTATGCCATCCTCATGCGTTAAAATATAGGTCCAGCTTTTATCCACTGCGATCACATAGCATTCCGTAAGCTCCTCCAGGTCGTCGGCGGAAGGCGAGTCATACTGCGGCTCATGCTCGCCGTTTTTCGGCCAGGGCTCATAATAGGAGGCGCCGCGCTTATCCTGCGCGTCAAACAGGCGCTTTGCTTCCTCTTTCTCCGCGAAGCTGTCGCGGGGCTTCAATTCAAAAGAAAACACATGCCAGATGTAGTTGCCCGTATCGTGGACGTAGCGCTGAACGACCTCCCTGGGAATATCGGCGGCAAACAGCGCCATCCACTGCTTTTCAAACGGGCTGAACGGGCGCGTAGTAAATCGGCTCAGCATGATTCTCGCAAAGTTTTGCGCCGCCTCATGATCCAGCGGCATACTCTCCCCCTCCTGATACGCCTTCAGCGCGGCGCGGATCATGCCCTGATAAGGCGCAAGCTGCCAATCATTCAGCGCCCACTCGACGCCCTCGCGCTTGGACAGGAGCAGCCCTTCCTCTATATAGGCCACCGCGCGGCAAAGATTCAGGATGACATAGACCGGGGCTTTCAGGATATCCTCCTGCGCGGTACGGATATCCTGATAGATGCTGTTCTCAAACACTTCATCGCTTACCGGCCCGAAAACCTGCTCAATTTCGGGGCCGTAAAGCCTTACGCCGCGATGGCGCAGCATCATGCAATGCGCCGCGAGGTCTTTATCCTCACCGTGCATGGCGCGTACATACTCCGCCGGGTTCTCCTGATATCGCTCCAGATGCATCACGGAAAAATGCAGCTCATACGGCGTGGGATAGACAAACGGCTTGCACACATCTCGGCGGAGCACGCTCATTTCAATGCCCTTTTGCGGGGCATAGTCGTTCATGGCTGTCACCATCGCCATGTATTGCAGCTTCAGTTCATCCGGCAGCGCGTTTTCCACCACGATCAGCAGATCAACATCGCTCTTTTGCGGCTGAAAGCAGCCCATGGCCGCCGAGCCGTGCAGATACACGCCCGTCAGGCAATCGCCCAGAATGGCCCTGGATTGAGCGACAAAGGCGTCCAGCAGGCTTTGCAGTTCCATTCTTTTTTCCTCCCAACTTTACTTTACGTTCTTATACGAAATCAGAATATGGCTGGGCGCAAACAGCGCGGCCGCAGCGATCAGCGAAATTGAGCGAATGAGAATGCCGCTCAGCAGGAACAAAACCGAAGGGATAATGGAAAGCGCCAGCGCACGGAACATGCTGCTTTTGTGAAAGCAAATCAGCCAGATCAGGCAATAAGCCGCCGCCAGCAGCGTGTCCGCAATCAGATAGAGATAAAACGCTTGCTGCGAATACCAGCCAAAGAATGTGCCCGGGATTTGAAAAATCATCAGGATAAAGCAGGCAAAGCGTCCGATCTGCTCCACGGTTTCCACCAGCTTGTTATTCCATTTGTTGACAAATCCATCCTTGCACTTCATCGCAAAGATCACATTAGGAATTAGGATCACCGCCACAAAAATCAATCCGTATACGTTAAACCACTTGGCTTCCATTTTCTTTTTCTCCCTTAGTGCAATGTTTCCTCAAATATCCGCCTAAGCGCGTCGCCGGGAATACCCTGGCCCAGGAAGATTTGCAGCATGCCCTTGGGAGTCATTTTGTAGCCCGCCAGCTCCTGCCTGTGCGCCGCCGCAGCGCTGGCCTCAATATTGATATGATCCTTAAACGGAATCAGCCGGACAAAGGCTTCCCCCACATAATAGCTTGGCAGCTTCGCCCACAGCTTTTCCTGTGGCGCGGCGGGCGCGCTATCCAGAATCAGCGTCCTGAGGGCATGATACATATTCACAATGGCACTCGGCTACTGCTCAACATACTTCCTTACCTGCTCATCCATTTGTTCTCCTCCAAATGCCAGTTATTCGGCATCATTTTAGCATAAAGCGGCAAACAGCACAAGAAAGCATACAAAAAACCACCGGATTATTGCATCTCGGTGGCTTATGTCCTATCCGACAGTAGGTACGCCATGTCGGGGTTGCACCATTACACAGGAAAGTTTAAACAAAAAGTGCCCGCAGGCCCCAGAAAATGGGCTTGCGGGTATGTCCATTTTTAGCAGTCAACCATTGAGCCATCTTTAAAAATGAAGCGCAGTTTTCCGTCCTTTAGTACGCGCACCTGCTCCACCGTGCCATACCACAGCGTTTCGTTAAAGCTGGAAATGATCCCTTGATTTTTCAGCGTCTCCAGATACTCTGCCAGCTTGCCGCGTTTTCCAACGCGCTGCTTCTGTTCGGATTCCACATCGGCAATGCGCTGGCGAATTTCGTTGTAACGGGCCTCGTATTCCGCAAACTGCCGGTTGTACTCATCCTGATCCATTACCGTTGTCGCATTGAGCGTAATCAGGCGTTCCATCAGGCCGCGAGTGACCTCCAGCTCGGCTTGGAGCTTTTTCTGTTCTTCCTTGAGCGGTTGAATATCGCACCGTTTTTCCATGGTCGCCTCGCAAATCCGGATGATTTCGTCCTTCTTGTGCAGCGTCCGGTTAATCGCCATGACGAATGCATCCTGCAGCGTTTCGTCGCGCAAGGCGGGTGTTTGACAGGCGGTTTTTCCTTTATGGCGGGCATTGCATTGCCACACGGTCTTGGAATGCCACACCTTGCTGCCATACAGCGCGCCGCATTCA
The DNA here is from genome assembly GCA_004556155.1 of Clostridiales bacterium. Lineage (GTDB taxonomy): Bacteria > Bacillota > Clostridia > Christensenellales > Aristaeellaceae > SFMI01. Next base: position 56,044 of record SFIM01000011.1, on the reverse strand, counting down.
TCGCAAAAGACGCGCCCGGAAAAGCAATGCGGTGTATAATTCCGATGATTGGAGCGTTTACGCTTGACAAGCTCTGCCTGCACGGCCTCGAACATTTCCGGCGAAATGATAGCGGGATGACTATTTTCAACGTAATACTGAGGAACCTCGCCCTCGTTCACCTTCATTTTCTTGGTCAGGAAATCCGTGCAGAAGGTCTTTTGCAGGATGGCGTCGCCCTTGTATTTCTCGTTGGACAGAATGCTTTTCACCGTTTCGGGCCGCCATTGCGGCCTCTCGGCAGGCGAAGGAATATTGCAGGAGGAAAGAAATCGCGCGATGTACGCAGGTGATTTTCCCTCCATGAACAGGCGATAGATCAGCTTGACGATAGCAGCTTCCTCGGGCACGATTTCCGGAATACCGTCCGCGCCCTTTTTATAGCCGAGAAACTGTTTGTAAGGCAGCGCCACCTTGCCGTCTGCAAAGCGTTTTCTCATGCCCCAGGTCACGTTTTCTGAAATGTTTCGGCTTTCCTCCTGGGCCAGCGAGGACATGATCGTGAGCAGCAGCTCGCCCTTGGAATCCAGCGAGTAGATATTCTGTTCCTCGAAGTATACCTCCACGCCGTGCTCCTTGAGCAAGCGGATGGTGGTCAATGTATCGACCGTATTGCGGGCGAAGCGGCTGACCGATTTCGTGATAATCAGGTCAATCTTCCCGGCCAGCGCGTCCTGCACCATGTCGTTGAATTGCTCGCGCTTTTTCGTGCTGGTGCCGGTGATACCTTTGTCGGCTGCTGTACAGAAAGGACTAATAAATTCACGCCGTACAGGATTCCCGGCGCAAGGCTTCCATCAGAGCTTCAATCTCATCGACAAGATTCAGCCGGATGTCCATGCGCCCGTCCGGGTAGATGGTGACGGAGTGCAGCAGCTCGATTGAGATTTCCCTGGTCAGCGCCGTAATCCCGGCATAGCTCTTGAAATGCTCGATTACGGCGTTCCTATTGTCGTCGCTGCCGCTTATTTTGCGCTCCAGCTCCAAGACCGTGCGGGAGATTTCCTCTGCCTGCGCCGTCAGAGCTTTCTTCTGTGCCGCGAAGCTCTCGCGGGATATCCCGCCCTCCACCAGCCGCTCATAGAGGTCTTGCAGTCGCTCGTCAAGCTGGGCTTTCCGGCTTTGGAGCGTTTGTAACCGACGTTGCGCCTGTTTGCGGTCGAGCAGCCGCTGCTCCTGTCTTGTTTGCAGAAGCCTGTCTACGATCCAAACGCTCTATGACATGGGCTATCGTCATTTTATCTCTGGCGGTGCTTTGGGTATGGATATGTTCGCAGCAGAGGCCGTCGTTGAATTGCGCAAGCAGCATCCGGAGGTTATTCTGGAAATGGTCAGCCCATTCGACGATCAGGCCAGTAAATGGCCGGAGGAATACCGGGCGCGGCACGACCTGCTTTTTGAATTGGCCGACATCACTACGGCGACCAGTCATATATATACGAAAAGCGCCATGTTCATTCGGAACCGTTATCTCGTCAATAATGCCGACCTGCTGCTTGCCGCCTATGACGGCCAGCCGGGCGTGACAGCTATGACCATAGGCTACGCCAAAGCAAACGGCGTAACCGTTCAGATCATCCGACCGGTATTGCCTGCCGCATGACAATTTCAACATGGAAATAGCAAACACCCATTGCCTCCGAACAAAGGAAGCAATGGGTGTTTCTTCATTATATATAATGTAGATTTACACCAGCGACAGATTTATTGCAGCTCCTGCTCCAATTCCCGAAATTCTTTCGTATCAAAGAATTCCACCAGCGAAATACAGAATCCATCGCAAATCATCTTGATCGTCACAATACCCGGATTTCGACTCGCGCCATTCAAAATGTTCTTCACCGTCGTGGGCGGCACGCCCGCGCTCCGGGCCAGCCCATTGATTGACAGATTCTTTTTCCTGCATAGCTCCAGAATCCGATTTCCCACGCATTCAACTGTGCCCATTTTATCGCTCCCTGTCTATATATAGCCCTATTAAGCATAGCAAATTGTCTTTCAATATGCGGTCTATATATGGGCTTTTGGATTTGAATGTGCTAAGATGGTCTATAAATAGACTGCTTATGCAGAGAACGGAGGAATCTCAGGGAAAACATTGCGAGGATAACACACCGCTCCGCGCTGGATTTCAACCGTGCGGCGCACGATCTGCTGCTGCGCCAGGCCGCCGACAGCCTGCAGGAGGCCAAGGCGCGGCACGATCAGCTGGAGCGCCTGTACGGCGACGCGGTTCACAGCGGCGCGCGCCAGGCGCTGTGCGATCAGGCAATGAAGTATCTGGAATAAGCAGCATTACGGATGCAGATTGCGGGGCAGCTCGCGGCCGCGCAGCACGTTTGCATAGTCTGTCACTACGCGCTGCACGCGGCGCACAGTGGTCTCCTTGGATACGCCGCGCCACAGCTGCAGGAAGGCATAGAGCCAGTTTTCCAGCCGGACGGCCAGCGCATCGCCCTGCTCGGGCGAAGGCTCCCGGGACAGATACAGGCCGATTTCATTCAATATGTTCGCCCCGTCGGCCGCCGTATGCACAGCCTGCAGCAGTTGCCGCTGATCGGGCCGCAACTGCGCCGCCGCCTCGTCCAGCCGCTCCAGCGCGGCGGCGATGGCGGCGTTTTCTGTGGGAACGCGCTCCACGTGCGCATCCGCCAGGATTTCCGCCTGTTTAGCCGCGTCGCCTTCTTCAATCCAGCGCACGGCATGGAACCAGTCCCACACCTCGTGATCGGTCAGCTGCGCCAGGGCGGATACCCACGCCTCGCTGCGGTCGCCATACTCCAGGAAGGAAATCGCGCGGTTGATTTCATCAAAGGGGATTTCCTGTGCGTTCCACGAAAAGGCCGCGCCGTACAGGATGCCCGGCACGCTCAGCCACGGGTGGCAGATATGCCCATAGTCGCCCCAATCGGTATTGAGCATGCCGATTGCATGGTATTTTTGCCCGTGGCGGCACATCACGCGGATATTCTTATAGGAATTCTCCATCAGCGGCAGCCAGCGGTTCCATGTGCACACGCCGGGGCAGGCATACTGGGTAGCGCCCATCTCGGCCAGCGTGCGGATTTCATCCTCGCGCTGATTGGGCAGATATCCCCAGTTCAGGCAGATGGTCTCCTTGGGCAGGCGGGCATAGGTTTCAGGATGGCGATAGACGATATCGCCCCAGAACATCGGGGTGATCCCGCGCTTGACCAGATGCCCGCACAGCGCGGCCACATGGCGGATATACACCTCGTGCTCGCCCTCCTCCTGCACCAGCGCAGCGCTGCGGCCCTTGCCCAGATCGAAGGTTTCATCGCAGCAGATGTTGAACTTGCGGGAGGTAAACAGCGCCGCGTACTCATCGATCAGGCCGGTGATAAACGCCAGCGCGCGCGCATCGTCCGAGCGCAGGGTATGATGATCGCCGGAATAGGTATAGTTGAAGGTTTTCTTTTCGGAATCCGTCAGCTCGCACAGCTCGCAGCAGGTTCTGGTGCTCAGAATCTTATACATATGGCCGAAGCTTGACAGCGACGGCACCAGCTCGATATGGCGCGCGCGGCAGTATGCGTCCAGCTCCAGTATTTCCTCCGCCGTAAGCGGCGTATCGTCGCGCCAGGCCTCGCTCAGATGGCGGAACAGATAGGTATGCTCGATATACAGCTGCCACTGGTTGATCTTGTAGCGGCACAGGATATCGGCATAGCGCTTCAGCGTGGCCAGCGTAGGCACGCGGCCGCGGGAGCAATCCAGATAATAGGCGCGGGCGGCCAGATCGGGCGCATCCTCAATTTCCAGCGCGGGCAGCTGCACGCCGTGACGCTGCACCCACTGGCACAGCGTCATCACGCCGTTGAGCAGCGCCTCGTCGCTGCCGCCGGACACAGTGACTCCCTCCGGCAGCACATGGACGCGATAGGCCCTTTCCGCAAGCGCCTGATCGGGGCGCAGCACAATATCCCCCGCCTCGCCCTGTCCGCGGCGGATGCTCAGGACAAGCCCGGTTTCTTCCCGGATGGTATCGCGCAGCATCCGGGCATACAAAAGCGCCGACGGCTCCGTATCCTGCAGCATGATGCAGCCGTTATAACGAATGCAGAAGCGTCCCTCCAGCCTGCGCACATGATGCGGCATGGGCAGAAAATCCATGTTGCTCACTCCTTTTCCCGAATGCGGAAGGTTTTGATCTCGTAGGGCTTGATGACAAAGGGAATGCGCGCGCTCTCAAAGGCCGCGTCCGCTTGTTTTTCCTCGATGCAATTGCACTCCTCCACCGAGGCGATGGGACGGTTCCAGGTAAGGCAGGCTTCCGTGCGGGCGTTTTCGGTTTCGTACAGGCGCACGATCACCCCGTTGCCATCCTCCGCCTGCTTGACGGTTTCCAGAATCACATTGGCGGGCTGCACGCTGGCCAGGGAATACTCCGTCCCCGCCTGGCCGCCGCGCACGCTCAGCGCGGGCTGGTTCAGCCGGTATGCCTCGCGCACCGTGCCGGCCTGCTGCCAGCCCTCGGCGTGCGGATAAAGGGCGTAGGTAAAGAAATGCTCCTCCTGGTCGGTGGTCGGGTTGGGCTCGATGCCGCTCTTGATCAGCGTCAGGCCGATGCAGCCGTCCTTGACGGAGTGCCCGTACTTGCAGTCGTTGAGCAGGCTTACGCCGTAATGCCCCTCGCTCAGATCCATCCACTTCTGCCCGCAGCTTTCAAAGCGCGCAACATCCCAGCTGGTATTGGTATGCACCTTGCGCTTGAGGTTGCCGAACTGAATTTCAAAGGTAGCCTCGTCCGTATGCACATCCACCGGGAAATGCACCTTGAGCAGATGCTGATGCTCATGCCAGTCCACATAGGTTTCAAAGTCAATGCGGCGGCTGTTGGCATAGAAGCGGATCTTCTGACGGATCAGGCTGCTGCTGATGCAGCGCTCCAGCTCCAGGGTGGCGGATACCGCGCCCACGTCCGTCCAGCGCAGGGACGTAAGCTCCGTCACATCCCAGTATTTTTCTGTATAGTAGATATCAATGTCCCAGTTATCATAATAGATGGGCTTATCCTCGTACATGCGCATCAGGTTGCCGCGCTGGCCGGGGCGCAGCACCTCGCGGCGGTTTTCCTTATCATACAGGCGGGAAAGCAAGCCGTTTTCATCCAGCTCCACCGTGTAATAGTGCGTTTCCAGATGATGATCGTCCGCAAGCGCAAAGGGCGCGGCGCAGGGCTCAGGCTGGTTGGATACGCTGTAGGCGCGCCAGCCCTTGGCAGGCAGGGCGGGCAGGAAGGCCACAGCGCCCTCCGCCGTCTGCTGCACAGGATAGCGCGCGCCGTCCGCATCCACCAGCGCCGCCGCGTCCAGCTGGCCCAGGCATACCGCCTCATCAGAAGCAAAGCCCTTGGTGTTGAACACGGTCACAGCGTCCGAGGGGGCGGCCAGGGCGGCCAGGCGCTCGCCGAGCAGGGCGGAAATCTGCCGCTCCAGCGCTTCGTATTCGCGCTTGGTCACCTCGTACACCTCGTGAATCGAGGAGCCTGGCAGAATATCGTGGAACTGATTGAGCAGAATGGTTTTCCACATCCCGTCCATCTCCTGGGCAGGATAGGGCAGGCGATCCTGCGCCAGCACGCTGAGCAGCTCCAGATCCATCATGTGCAGCTCGGCCTTGCGGTTGGAGCGCTTGTTGCGCGCCATGGAGGTGTAGGTGCCGCGATGATACTCAAAGTACAGCTCGCCCTCCCACACAGGCAGGCGATTGCTGCCCTGCACGCGCGCGTTCAATTCGTCAAAGTAGGTGCGCGCAAAGGCCTGGCGCACGCGCGGCAAGCCCGTGACGCCCTTTTCCATGCGGTCGGAATTTTCCAGCATCGCGCGGGTGGGGCCGCCGCCGCCGTCGCCATAGCCATAGGAAACCAGAATGTCATTGTTGATTTCCTTTTGCTGATAGCGCTGCCAGCCGCCGATCAGCGCGTCCGGGTGCAGCATGCCGTTATAGGTGGTAAAGAAGTTTTTCACCGGCTGCCCCACGCCCAAGGTGGTGATCAGGTGCGTCAGGATCTCCGTGCCGTCGATGCCACGCCAGCGGAAGGTATCATAGGGCATTTTGTTAAACTGATTCCAGGCCAGCTTGGTTGTCATAAAATACTGGATGCCGCACTGCTTCATGATCTGCGGCAGCGCGCCGGAATAGCCAAACACGTCCGGCAGCCACAGGATGCGGCAGTCCACGCCGAATTCATCCTTGAAAAAGCGCTTGCCGTGGATGAACTGCCGCACCAGCGACTCGCCGCTGGTCAGGTTGCAGTCCGCTTCCACCCACATGCCGCCCTCGGGCTCCCAGCGTCCCTCCGCCACGCGCTGCCTAATGCGCGCGTACAGCTCGGGGTGGCGCTCCTTGAGAAAGGCGTACAGCTGCGGCTGGCTGGACATAAAGCGATAGTGGGGATACTCATCCATGAGCTTGAGCACCGTAGCGAAGCTGCGGCACACCTTTTCGCGCGTCTGCGCCACCGTCCACCACCAGGCCACGTCGATATGCGTATGGCCGATGCAGGTTGCAATCACATCGTCATGCCCGCCCAGGGCCTCGTATAAATTTGTCTTCAGGTATTCGCGCGCCTCGCGGACGGAAGCATAGAACGCATCCGAATAGGGCGTGCGCAGATCCAGCAGGTTCACCGCGCCGTTGAGCGCGCGCGTCAGCTCGCGGCGGCTGGCGCCGTCCTCCTCCAGGCGGGAAAAGGCGCTCAGCGGCACCTGCACATCCCAGTATAGGCCGGCGATTTCCGGGTCGATCTCCTGCATTTCCACAATCAGGTTGAACTCGGTATGCAGCGTGCCGGTATAGGACTGCAGATCCAGCCGGTAGGTCTGACCGGCCCTGGCGCTGCGGGTAAGCAGCACCTCCCGGTGGTTCATATCGATGCCCTGCACAACCTCGCCATCCACATACAGCAGGAACTGCGGGTTCTTGCCGTCGTCCCACTCGTCAATCTGCGTGCGCACATACAGCCACAGCGGGCGGCCGTCAAAGCTGTCGGGAACGGTCATATCGGCCTTGAACCAATAATGCGCATCGGGGCCGTACCAGTGCATGATGCGGCTGTCAAAAGGCAAAAAGGGCGTTTCATCCGCCTCCGCGTTATGGGGACGGATGAAGTTGCCCTTCTTATAAAACCATGCGTCGATGGTGCGCCGCTGGCGCACGCTGAGTTTTTTCAGTTCGTCGCAGATGGCCTGCGCGCGCTTATCCAGAAAAACCATCGGTGTTCCTCCTTGCTCAGCAGGAATGCGTTTTTGTATATTGTACCAGTTCCTCCACCGTTGTAAAGGCCAGGCCGGTCACGGTATCCGCGCAGCCGTAATAAATGGCGATGCGGCCGGTATCCGCGTCGGTCAGCGCCGCGCAGGGGAATACAACGTTGGGCACATCGCCCATGCGCTCATAGGGCGCGTCGGGCGTCATGATATAATCCTTCGTGCGGTAGAGCACCTTCCAGGGCTTTTCCAGATCCAGCAGCGCGCTGCCCGTGCGGTACACATAACCGCTGCAGGAGGTAAGCACGCCGTGATAGATCATCAGCCAGCCTTCGTCGGTCTTGATGGGCGTGGGGCCCGCGCCGATCTTGGTGGACTGCCAGGCGGAGGCGTTGCCCTTGATGGTGCCCATCATAAAGCGGTGCCTGCCCCAGAACTCCATATCCGGCGACTGGCTGATATAGATATCGCCGAAGGGCGTATGCCCGTTATCGCTGGGACGGCTCGCCATCATATACATGCCGTTGATTTTTTCAGGGAAGAGCACGCCGTTGCGGTTAAAGGGCAAAAATGCGTTTTCAAGCTGATGAAAGCGCTTGAAATCCTCCGTCCAGGCCGCGCCGATGGTGGGGCCGTGGTAACCGTTGCACCAGGTCACGTAATAGCGGCCGTCCAGGGGCGTAATGCGCGCATCATAGCGGAACTCGTTTTCCGCGATTTCCGGATCCGCGCCCTCCATGCGGATGGGATCGTCGTTAATCTGCCAATGAAGGCCGTCCGCGCTGAAGCCCGCAAACAAATCCATGCTAATGGACAGGCTGTCGCAGCGGAACACGCCGGCAAAGCCGCCCTGATAGGGCACGATGGCGCTGTTAAACACGCTGTTGGCGCGCTTATTGCCGTTGCGCGCGATCACAGGGTTGCTGGAATAGCGCCATACGGGCGTTTGCAGGCCCTGCGGCCTGTCCTCCCAGGGGATATTGGGCAGGGAGCTGCCAAGAATGTGTGCCATACGTCAACACTCGCTTTCCTGCATAAGTATTATGGAAAATGCTGCATCAAGCTGCGGCCCGCGAAAGGTATCCCCTCCCGCGCTGCCATAAAAAATCGCCCGCGCCCTGCGGGGCGGGCGGGAGATGGCTCTCCCGCCTGCCCGCCCCGGTAACGCGGGCGATGCGTGGTTTAGCGAGGGATCAGGGCGATTACTTGCCCAGGAAGGCGTCGATCTGCCGCTGCGCCTCGGCGATGATCTCGCTCAGGCCTTCGGCTTCCATTTCCTCGTACATGGTCTTCACGGCCGTCTCAGGATCCACAGAGCCGGTCAGCAGCTCGGGATGATAACGATCCCAGATAACGCTGCAGTTATTGATCTGGTCGGACACCTCGGAGGCGTCAAACGCGAAGCCCAGCAGCACGGAGGGTTCCGCCTTGTCGTTGAGCTCGTGCACTTCATCCCACTGGTTCACAGTGTCGGTGTCAAGCATGGATACATTAAAGAAGGTGCCCTGGGTATAGCCAGCCAGACCCCAGCTCCTGTCGGGATTCTTCTTCACGCGGCCATCCTCGGTGTAGGTGAAGTTGTCGCCCTCCAGGCCATAGTAGAACGCATCTCGAACCTTGGAATCGGTGTTGATGAGGTTCAGATAGGCCAGCGCCTTATCGGGATGCTCAGTGTTCACGGACACGAAGTTGACAGAGCCCAGCACGGAGTCGTTGGACAGGATGGTGGGGCCGAAGGTGTAGGCAACCAGCTCCTTGCCCATGTTGGGGCCCCAAACGGTCTTGGCGGCCAGCGACCAGCCCTGCGCGATGAAGCAGGCCTTGTAGGTGGGGCCTTCAGCCATCTGAGGAGCGTCGGCGTTGATGATGCCGCTCTCGTACCAGCCGCGCACTTCCTTCAGCTGCGCCATGATGTCTTCTTCCTCGAAGATCTTCACAACCTTGGCTTCCTTGTCATTGTAGCGCACGCCGATGCCGCGCACGCCAGCGCCGAAGCCGTCAAAGATGAAGGGGATCTGGGAAACGCCGTCCTTGGTCACGGGGAAGGAGGGCTCGCCCTTGGCTTCCTTGATCTTCTGGAGGAGGGGGGTCGCTTCCTGGATGGTGTGGCAGTTCATGGCAGCCTCCTCCAGGCCCAGCTCCTTGAGCACCTCCACGTCCCATACGAAATACTGGGTGATGGAGGAATCCTTATAGGTGGGCACGCCGTAGATGCGGCCGTTCACGCGGCAGGCGTCCCAGTAGCCGGCGGGGATCAGCTCCACCAGGCCGGGGGCGTATTCAGCCAGCTTATCGGTGATGTCCAGGTAAGCGCCGATTTCAACGTCCTTGCGCAGGTTGCCGCTGTCGCCGAAGATGACGTCATAGGCTTCACCGGAGGAGATGATGACGTTGCGGCGGGAGCCCCAATCGCCCCAGCCGATGCACTCGACCTCCAGCTTGCAGCCGATCTTCTCTTCGATGTAGGGATTCAGGTGGGCGATCCAGGCGTCGTAGTTCTCGGGCTGGCCGTTGCCCAGGGTGATGATCTTGATGGTCGGCACTTCCTCGGCAGCCGCGAAGGCGGTCATGCACAGCACCATGCACAATGCCAGAATGAGGGACAGGAACTTCTTCATATGGTTCTCTCCTTTTGATATATTTTCGTTAACCCTTCACCGCGCCGATCGTCAATCCGGAAATGAAGTATTTCTGGAAGAACGGATACGCGCACGCGATGGGGATTACGATCACGATAGCGATGGCCATGCGCACCGATTCGCTGGGCATCTGCGCCCTGTACTGCTGCAGCGATACGCCGGCGGTGGGGTTGTTGGTCATATATTCCAGCGAGCGCATGATATTGTTCAGCAGCGCCTGCAGGGAAATCAGGTTCTTTTTGGAGATGTACAGCGAGGACAGGAACCAGTCGTTCCAGTATCCAAAGCACAGGAACAGCGAAATGGTGGCCAGCAGCGGCTTGGAGATGGGAATGACGATGCTGGTGAAGATGCGCAGCTGCGACGCGCCGTCGATCATGGCCGATTCCACAATGCCCTCGGGCACGGTGCTCCTGAAGAAGGTTTTGCAGATGACGATGTTATAGGAGCTGACCGCCAGCGGCAGGATCAGCACCCAGATGGTATTGCGCAGCTTGAGGATATTGGCGTTTACCACATAGGAGGCCACCAGGCCGCCGCTGAAGAGCATGGGGATGAAGATGACCCAGGTGTAGAACTTTTTCAGTCTGAACTCCGGCCGGGACAGCGAGTAGCCCATTGCCGTGGTCAGCGTCAGGCCCAGCAGCGTGCCGATGCAGGTAACGCCCACGGAAACCGTCAGCGCGCCCAGGATCGTGCTGCGCTCGTTCCACAGGAAGGCGTATGCCTTGTTGGAGAACTGCACCGGGAAGAAGGAATAGCCCACCTGGCGGATGGATTCCTCCGAGGAAATGGAGATCATGAATACGAAGATGACCGGCAGGATGGCGCAGGCTGCCAGGATGGCAAACAGCAGGTTGTACGCCGCGTTTGTCCAGGGCTTCACCCGGTTGATCTGCAGGGAGTACGCTTTGTCTTCCTTTTTCATGGCTTCTCCCTCCTTAGAACACAGCGCTGTCCGAGTCGATCTTGGACACGATGAAGTTGGCAGTCAGGATGGTGATGCAGCAGGCGACGGACTGGAAGGTGGATACGGCCGCCGTCTTGCCGATGGAGGCGTTGCTTTGCAGGGCGGAGTATACGTAGGTATCGAAGGTGGAGGCCACCTTGTACAGGGAGTTGGGCACGCCCTGCGTGACCTGATAGAACAGGCCAAAGTCCGATGCGAAGATGCCGCCCACGGACAGGATGAACATCATCACGATGACGGTTTTCAGCATCGGCAGGGTGATGAACTTTGCCTGCTGCCACTTGGTGGCGCCGTCCAGCATGGCGGCCTCGTAGAGCGAGCCGTCGATACCTGTGATGCTGGCCAGGTACACCACCATGCTGTAGCCCGTTCCCTTCCATATTTTGAGGAGGACAAAGAACAGCGGCCAGTACTGCGCCTCGGCGTACCACTGGTGCCGCGTGCCGCCAAGGGCGATGACCAGCTTGTTGAGCAGGCCGTAATTGACATTCAGGAAGGCGAAGACGAAATAGCTGACCACCACCCACGACAGGAAGTGGGGGAAGAACATCATCGTCTGGTATACCTTGGACTTGCGCTTGGAGTACAGCTCGTTGATCATCAGCGCCAGCGCCACAGGAATGACGATGCCCAGGATGATAAAGACGATGTTGTACAGCAGCGTATTGCGCAGCAGCATGGTGAAGGACTTGTTGTTGAAGAAGAACTTGAAGTTCTTAAACCCCACAAAGTCGCTGTGCAGCAGATTATATAAGAAGCTCTTGCGCGGGAAGATTCTGTAGTTTTTGAACGCAATGATGATGCCGAACATCGGCAGGTAGCAGAACAGAATATACCAGATAAACGTAGGAAAGCCCAGCAGCGCAAGCTCGGTATCCTCGCGCGACCATCTTTTTTTCTTGCGCACAGGCTTTCTGATTTCCGCCGCGCGTTCTCCTGTCTTCAGGCTCATCGGCTTCCCTCCAATTAACAGAATTAACATTGTTTGCTCATATGTTAGCATACTGTTCAGCGCATGTCAATAGCTCTGGGAAATTTTTATATATATTTATCCATCCCGGAAATAAATTTTGTTTTTCTTAAGTTAACATTGTTAATTTTACTATTGACTTTTTCCGGTTAACATAGTATGCTTTATAATGTTCATTTATTCCATTGAATTACTCTGTTTGACTGCAATGAAAGGTTGTGTTTCTGTGGCTCGGATTACCATGCAGGAGCTTGCCGATTCCCTTGGCACCTCGCGCATTACGGTATGGAAGGCGTTGACCAACCGGCCCGGCGTATCCGATACGCTGCGCGCCGAAATCCAGCATAAAGCGCAGGAGCTGGGCTATTACGCCGCCGAGCGCACGGCGCACGCCCAGCCGCAGCGCACCTTTTCGGTGGTCGTCGCCCGGCCGGAATCCTCCGCGTTCTGGATGCAGATCATCCACTATGCCGCCAAGGAGCTGGCGCTGCACGGCATCAACCTGATGTATACCTACATGCCCGCGCTGTACCGCCCCGGCTACGAGCTGCCCGCCTCCCTGGAGGGCGGAGCGGTCGGTGGCTTTATCGTGCTCAACATTTACGATCAGGAGCTGCTCAGGCTTCTGTCCAAAAGCCCGCTGCCCAAGGTTTTCCTGGACACCATTCCCGCCATGCCCGAGCGCGCACTGGGCGGCGATCTGCTGATCATCGAGGGCCGTACCCGCGTATGCGATATCACCGCGCGCCTGCTGGACCGCGGCTATCGCCGGCTGGGCTTTGTGGGCGACGTCAACTATGCCCAGACCAACATGGACCGCTACCGCGGCTTTCTGGATGCGCACGCCGCGCACGGCGTTACGCCCGATCCCGCACTGAGCATGACGGGCTCTCTCGGCCTGCGCAGCCATTATGAGGAAATCAGCCGCTTTCTCGCCTCCCTGCCCGCCCTGCCTGATGCGTTTATCTGCCCCAGCGATTTTATCGCCCACTATATCCAGCGCTACCTGTCCGAAACCGGCGTGCCCGCCGGCAAATGCCCCATTCTGACGGGCTTTGACAACAACGCGGAATACGCAAACGTAGCCGAGCAGATTACCACCGTGGATGTGGACACCTCGTCCCTTGGCAAGCGCCTGGCGCGGCAGCTGATCTACCGCGCGGATTACCCGCAGGCGCCCTACGAAACCACCTATTTTTCCACGCAGATTCTCTATCGCGGCGCGCTTGCGCAGCCGTAACGCATGCCCGCAAGGGAATCACCCTGTACGGCGCAAATCAGCCCATCCTGTTCGCCGCCCAACAGGCACTGCATGAGGGCAGACCAGTCAACGTCTTCACCTCATCCCCCGCGCTTAAGGACGAGCAGACCATCGTGCAAACGCTTTGTGATGTCAAGCAGTCAAAGTCTATGCAAAAGCTTGAGGATGAGAAGATAAAATTATTCAATATATTCTATGCTGACAAAATCATGCGATGATGGGCGCTATATCGTCAAGCAACCGATGTAGAGCTATGTCTAAAAGAAGTGCTGAATAGCATGGGGCGTTGATTTCCCATGTTATTGGAATGGTTAATTTTATGGAAATAAATTGTTTTCCAAATAGGTCTGTCACATGGGAATATGGGAGTACGGTTAGCGCGCATGTAGTAGCCACAAATTTCTTTTATAAAGAGCCCGTTTAGAGCTTGCTTTTTGACCATCCGTGTGTAAGCTGTGACTCAGCCGCGAGGCACACAACAATACGGGAGGTATTCATCATGGAATGCGGAAAGCTCACAGCGAAACTTCGGGATGCGGTACCGGTTTGCTTCATCGAGAACGGCAAGGAGGTCAAGCGCTTCAAGAACATCGAAATCCCCGACGAAATTAAGAAACTGCCTTATCAGGACTTCGAATTCAGCGTGCCGGTTACCGGAGCCATCACTTTCAAGATCATGTTTGAGGAAGGCATCCTGCCAAAAGTCTGGCCGGAAGCACGGACGCGCAATACTCGGAAAGCCAAGACAGAGGAAGCGCTTGTGCCAGAACATATCACAGCCGGGCTTCAGGCGGCATTGGTGCAGGCAGAGGCCGAGGGCCAGCCCGTGGCGGAAGTTGCCGAAGCAGCTGCGCAGGGCACAGAGATCTCTGCCGAGCTAAACGCGCAGGATTCGACCATCACAGCCCACGAGCCGGAGAATATGGAGGCGGCCTTCAACGTAACCGGCGAGCGCCGTAAAGCGCTGGTAGAGGCCGTCAAGGCCTTCATAGATGCGCCTGCTATATACCAGAACGCACCCAGCTTCGCCTATATCATCGGCGACTACACGGTCAGCAAGACCGGTACAGTATCCGGCCCGGCGAACGAAGCCCTCATGGCCGCACTGAATGCAAAAGGGTTCATTGCAGAATAAGGCGCAATTTCCCCGCTTCGGCGGGGTTTTTATGTCTGGGGCAGAGGGTTGCACCATTCCACAGAAATTAAGCGTAAAAAGCTGAAATCAACCCTCCTTGCAATAGCGTATCTATCATGTGTGCGAAGGAAAAATCTATTTGTGAGCCTTCTCGTGTATTCCTGCAAATCTAAAGGGCAAAAGAGGTATGGAATACGCATTTTTGCATGAAAACAAACAAGCCTATCCTTTCGGATAAGTTTGCTTGCACCAACTAATGTCGGTATTCATGGCGGAGAAGGAGAGATTCGAACTCTCGAGACGCTTTTGACGCCTACGCGATTTCCAGTCGCGTAGCAGCGGCATGGCTGGCAAAGGTCAGAAGCGCCCCTATGGCGCGGCGCTCGCTGGTCAGGAGCGCGTGGCAATAGGTATCCGCCGTGATGGCAAAGGTGGCATGGCCGAGGATCCGCTGAACGGTTTTTATATCCGCTCCGCTGGCCAGTGCGGCGGTTGCGCAGCTATGGCGCAGGCCGTGCAGGGTAACGTGGGCATTGATGCCAGCAGCAGCCAAAGCCGCCTTGTGGGCGGCGTACAGCCGGTCAACACCGCCATTATAGCAGTATTTTTCATCAATGTCACCGAATTTCTTAATAATTGTCAATATTTCAGCGCAAATTGGCACTAATCGGTCTGAAGTGCGCGATTTGGGCGGCGCATCATGGCCGTTCACAAGCTGCGAATCTATGCGCATTAGCATGCCACGTTCGTCAATTTGTAACCATTTCAAGCCCATTGCTTCCCCTCGGCGCAGGCCGCAAAGCAGCATCAGCAGCAGCGGCAGGGCAGCAGGGGTAGCCTGCGCTGCGGCGGCATAGCTTGACAATTCCTCGGGCAAGAGGTAATTTATAGGGCGTGGCCGGTGTTTCGGTACAAGGACGTTTCTATAGGGCGTATAATCCAGCGGGATTAGCCCCAGGCGCTGGCCATCATTCCAGCACTTCCGCAGCGCTGCATGCATCAGCTGCGCCTGGCGCGGGTACTGCGCCGCACAGGCGCACAGAGCAGCTTCCCACATTGCCGGGGAAACGCTGGTAACTTCCGTTACCAGCATTTCCTCCGGCACATGGTTCAAAGCGGTATTTATTTATACAGGGGGGGCTTCGTCGGGGGGCGGGCGCTTCGGCCGCGCTGGGCTCGCTCTGGGCGGCTGCGCGTCGGGGTTCGTTGCAGGCACAGCCTTCGCCCGCAGCGGGCGGGGCCCCTCGCATGGCAGGCCGTTCCCTGCCCCCCGCCCGCTCTTTTTCGCGGCCCCGCCGCGCAGCCGCGCGCCGTTGGCCAGGCTCGGCTGGAAACGCCCTCGGGGGTGTTCCCGGGGGGCTTACAGCCCCCGGCCACAGGGCCGCCCCCTGTACACCCCGCACGGCCGGCAGCCTGCATGCAGCCTGCCGTCCGCGCGGGGTTCGGTGTGCCGCTCCCCGGCAGGCAGGCACTCCTGCAGCCGCCAGTCTGCCTGGCCACGCAGCTTCTTGTACAGCGTCGTTCGGTTGCAGCCAATGGCCTTGGCGCAGTCCTTGCGCGACTTTCCGCGCATGCGCATTATTGTCATCAGGTTGGGGTAATCATGCATCAGGCAGTCCTCCAGCGTCCGCAAATGCGAATATTTGTTCTCATTATAGCACAAAAAAAGCCCGGCTGCGCTACCAACACAGCCGGGAATCAAAGAAAGGTTGGGGCAGCATAGCCCCTATGGCGGAGAAGGAGAGATTCGAACTCTCGAGACGCTTTTGACGCCTACGCGATTTCCAGTCGCGCGCCCTCGACCAAACTAGGCGACTTCTCCATTTTCAATTGGCGGATTGCTCCGCTGCCTATCAATGCAGGGCGGTCGAGCCTTACATCGCATCAGCAAGAATTACTATATCACAAAACCGGCTGCGCGTCAATCACTTTTTTCCAATTTCGCTGTATTTTTTGCAGCGGCCGGGCGGAGCTTAGCGCTCCACCCGGTAGATGCCGCATTTCAAATATTGCGTTTCAGGCAAGGCAGGCAGGATGGGATGGTCGCGGCCCTGGGTGCGGAACTCCACCTGCTGCAAATGTGTGTGCGTATCGGCCGCGGCGGACTGCACGATGCCCTGGAACATCTGCGGCAGAATATGCTGCGAGCAGGAGCAGGTGATCAGGTATCCCCCATCGCGCAGCAGCTTCATAGCGCGCAGGTTGATTTCCTTATAGCCGCGCACCGCCGCATCCACCGCCGAACGCGTTTTTGTAAAGGCGGGCGGATCCAGGATAATCACATCATAGCGGTCGCCCTCCGCCGTCTTTTCCTTGAGCAGATCAAACACGTTGGCCGCGACAAACTGCACGTTATTTAGGCCGTTGAGCGCGGCGTTTTCGCGCGCGCACTCGCAGGCGTAATCCGAAATATCCACGCCCGTCACCTCGATCGCGCCATAGTGGCCGGCATGCAGGGCAAAGCTGCCCGTATGCGTAAAGCAATCCAGCACGCGCTGCCCGCGCACAAAGGGCGCAATGGCCGCGCGGTTCTCCTTTTGATCCAGGAAAAAGCCCGTTTTCTGGCCGTTCTTCACATCCACCAGAAAGCGCACGCCGTTTTCCTGCATTTCCACCTTATCGGGCACATCGCCGTAGAGCAGACCCGTCTGCTGGGGCAATCCCTCCAGCTCGCGCACCGGCACGTCGTCGCGCTCATAAATGCCGTCCGGATGCAGCTCATCCACCAGCGCGTCGATGATGGTCTGCTTGTATTTTTCCATACCCAGGCACAGGCACTGCACGCTCAGCACGCCGCCAAAGCTATCCACTATCAGCGCGGGCAGACCATCCGATTCGGCGTATACCAGCCGGCAGGAGCGCATATCGGCAAACAGCCGCCTGTATTCCACAGCGCGATGAATGCGCGCGCGGATGAAATCAGCGTTGACGCGCTCATCCCGGAAGGTCACAAAGCGCAGCGAAATCTGCGACTGCGGATTATAGAAGGCGCAGCCCAGCATGCGGCCGCGCGCACTTTTGACCGATACCACATCGCCCGGCTCCCATGCACCCGACACCCGGTCGATATCGCTGCGGAACACCCAGGGATTGCCCTGCAGCACGCGGGCTTCCTTTCCCGATTTCAAATACGCAATGGCCATTTGCACGCCTCCTTTGCATTCATGCGTGCCATTATACCACGGCGCGGGACGGATGGCAATAACAGGATCCACAGCATAAAACATAAACAGTCCGGGCATCCTGCGCCTGTGGAGGCGAGGCGGATGCAGTATCGAACCGATTTGGCCATGGAGCGCGCGGCGGATCATCCCGACATTCCCGGCGTGCAGGTGATCAATACCCAAGCGGGCGACTGCGCACGCTGCGAAGTTCGCATCGAAAGCGAAGAGGCCGCACGGCAGCTGCAAAAGCCCTGTGGGCGCTACATCACCTTTGAAATTCCGCCGCTGCATCAGATGGCGCAGCCCGCGCGCGCGGAGCTGGCGCAAGCCATTGCGGATACGCTGCAAAGCCTGCTGCCGCCTGATGGCGATGTGCTGATCGTAGGCCTGGGCAACCGGCGCATTACCTCCGATAAATTAGGCAGCCAGGTGGTAGAAACGCTGCTGGTTACGCGGCACCTGCGCGGGCATCTTTCGCAGCCGCTGCTGGACCGCCTGCGCGGCGTATGCGCGCTGGCCCCCGGCGTGCTGGGCGTAACAGGCATGGAAACGGCCGACCTTGTTCAGGGCGCTGCTGAGCATGCCAAGCCCTGCGCAATCATCGCCATCGACGCGCTTTCCGCCCGCGAATGCCGCCGCATCGGCGCGGTCATTCAGGTGACGGATACCGGCATCCAGCCGGGCAGCGGGGTAGGCAACCACCGCGCAGGCATCACACGAGAGACCATGGGCGTACCCGTAATCGCCGTGGGCGTACCGACGGTGGTGTACGGCAGCGTGATTATCCGCGACGCGCTGCGGCAGCTTCTGGACGATTATCCCGACGCTTCCGAGCGCGAGGCCGCCGCGTACGCGCTGGCGCAGCGGATTCTCAGCCAGCCGCTGGGCGAAATGGTGGTTACGCCGCGCGAAATCGATCAGCTGGTAGCCGAGCTTTCGCAGGTGATCGGCATGAGCCTGAATCTGGCCCTGCAGCCGCAGCTGAGCCGGGAGGAAATCCTGATGCTGACGAATGAAGGCCTGTGACGGCGCATACATATAAGCTGTGCATGCCGTCCGCATGGGAAAGGAAGTCTGCATTGTGAAAAAAGCGTTTCTGCGCGCTGCCGTACTGGCGGCGGCGCTGATCCTGACGCTTTCCATCTCGCCCGCCGCGCGAGGGGAAAGCGCCGTTTTTTCTATCTTTTCAGAGGTAACGATCTCCCCCTCTCCCGCGCCTACGGCGACCCCAACCCTTGCGGCTCCGCCCGTGATATCTCCCGCGCCCTCCGCCTCGCAGCCATCGCTTGCGCCTTCCCCTACGGCTGAGCCGCAATCTGGCTTTCGTCTGGAGGTTATCAGCGCGCAAAGTACGCCGCATCCCGGCGCGTTTCGGGTGCTGATCTATCATACCCACACCTACGAGGCCTATACGGCCACCGAAGCTTATCCCTATACCTCCAAGGAGAAATGGCGCACCAGCAGCCCCGACCGCAACGTAGTGGCCGTGGGCAGCTACCTGACCAAGCTGCTTACCGATGCGGGCGTAAGCGTCACCCATGATACCACGCCCTATGAGCCGCCCAAGCTGTCCACCGCCTATCAGCGCTCGCTGGAAATGCTGCAAAAACGCCAGCAGAATGGCGAAAGCTATGATCTGTATATCGATCTGCACCGCGACGCTTACTCCAAGGGCAACGGCCCCAACACCGTCGATACGCCCAGCGGCGCGTCGGCGCGGCTGCTGATGCTTATCGGCAAGGGCACCGGGCAGACTGGCGCGGGCTATGATATCAAGCCCGACTGGGAAAGCAACCGTACCATTGCTCAAACGCTGACCAACCGGCTGAACCTGCAATGCGAGGGCATCTGCCGCCCTGTCAGCCTGAAAAGCGGGCGGTATAATCAGCATGTCGCGCCCTGCTGCGTGCTGATCGAGGTAGGCAACAACCAGAACACATTGGAAGAAGCCCTGGCCGCCATGCCCTACCTGGCAAACGCTATCTGCGCGCTGGCGGATGGGCAGATCGAATAAAAGGGTTCCTCACGCCGCCTGTTGGGCGGCTTTTTGTTTTTCTTGCATACGTACGCGCTTGGCATTATAATAGAAACGGAAAGGAGCGTTTATTTGCATGGATACCGAACGGAAAAATCTGCCCATCGGCATATTTGACAGCGGCGTGGGCGGGTTAAGCGTATTGCGCACAGCGCTGCGCCTGCTTCCTGGCGAGCGCTTCATATATTATGGCGATATCGCCAACGCCCCCTACGGCACCAAAAGCGAGGAGGAGGTGCGCGCCTGCGCGGATCGCGTCGCCAAGCAATTGCTCGATCAAGGTGTGAAGGCGCTGGTCATCGCCTGCAATACCGCCACCTGCGCCGCCGCCGCCCAGCTGCGTGAAAAATACCCACAGCTGATTATCATCGGCATGGAGCCGGCGCTGAAGCTGGCGCACGATCAATGCCCCGAGGGACAGATTCTGGTGCTGGCTACGCCCGTATCGCTGGCCAGTGAAAAATACCATCGCCTGTATAATAGCTATGGTGAGCGCGCCGTATCGCTGCCTTGCCCAGGGCTGATGGATTTTGTTGAGCGCGGCGAAATCGACACCCCTGCCGTGCGCGCCTACCTGACGGAAAAATTCGCGCCCTATCTGGCCGATGGCCGCGCGCCCACCGCCGTGGTGCTTGGCTGCACGCATTATGTATTTTTGAAGCAAGCTATCCGCTCCCTGCTGCCTGCGGCTACGCTAGTGCTGGATGGAAACGAGGGCGCGGTGCGGCAATTGACGCGCCGCCTGGCTGAAGAAAGCCTGCTTTGCGACGCTTCCCTGACGCCTGATGACGCCTCAAGCCGTTATCATCTTTGGCTGAACGTCCCCGATATCGACCTTGCCAGGCTGCAAAGCGAGCGATTGCTGCACATTCCCGAATAGAATTTGTATGAAGTCCTACCAAGTTGTACAAATCGGTAATTTTTCAGTCAAAATCTCTTGCTATTCTGCTTTTTATCTGTTAGAATATTCAAGTGTGTAATGCGTTTTTTCTTTATGCTGCACGCATCACTTCTCAATGGAAATCAATGTTATATCATAGGGGGAACCAACAATGGCTGATTACAAAACCAAAGACATCCGCAACATCGCGCTGCTGGGTCACGGCAGCGAGGGCAAAACCACCCTCACCGAGGCTATGCTTTTTGCCGCGGGCATGATCGACCGTCAGGGCAAGGTTGAAGCCGGCACCACCGTGACCGACTTTGACGCCGAAGAAAACAAACGCGGTATTTCTATCAGCGCCGCGACCGCTCCCGTGGAATGGAAGGGCACCAAGATCAACCTGATCGACGTTCCCGGCTATTTTGATTTTATCGGCGAAATGATGGGTCCCCTGCGCGTGGTGGAAACCGCCGCGATCGTGGTAGGCGCCGTCAGCGGCCTGACTGTGGGCGCTGAAAAAGCCTGGGCTTACGCCAAGAAGAACAACGTATGCCGCATGTTCATCGTCAACCGTATGGACGCGGAAAACGCCAACTATGAAAAGACCATCGAGCAGCTGCGTGAAAAGTTCGGCTCCTCTGTGGTGCCGCTGATGCTGCCCATCGGCGAGGGCGCCAAGTTCACCGGCGTTGTAAACGTGCTGGAAAACAAGGCTTACTCCGGCAAGGGCAAGGATCTCAAGGAAATCCCCGTGCCTGCCGATATGGCTCCCGCCATTGAAAACGCGCTGGCCGAAATCACTGAGGCCGCCGCGGAAGCCGTAGACGAGCTGCTGGAAAAATACTTTGAAGAAGGCGAACTGAGCCACGAAGAAATTCTGCAGGGCTTCAGCGCCGGCATGAAGAGCGGCTCCATCGTGCCCGCCGTGCCCGTATCCGCCGTTACCGGCGTGGGCGTTGCCAAGCTCCTGGACGTGATGAGCGCCTATCTGCATTCCCCCGAAGAAGCTTCCTTCGCCGGCGTCAACCCCAAGAACGACGAAGAAATCATCCGCGAGGGCAAGACTTCCGAGCCCTTCTCCGCGTTTGTGTTCAAGACCATCGCCGACCCCTTCGTGGGCAAGCTGAGCATGCTGCGCGTATGCAGCGGCACCCTGACCAGCGGCACCGCGCTGTATAACAGCAGCTGCGAAAAGACTGAAAAGGCCGGCGGCCTGTTCCTGCTGCGCGGCAAGAACCAGCTGAGCGTTTCTCAGGTAAGCGCTGGCGATATCGCCGCCCTGAGCAAGCTGCAGTTCACCAACACCGGCGACACCCTGTGCGACGCCGCCAACCCCATCCGCTACGAAAAAATCAGCTTCCCCGAGCCCTCCGTGCAGAAGGCCGTTTACGCCGCCAAGCAGGGCGAAGAAGATAAGGTTTTCAGCGGCCTGGCCCGTCTGCAGGAAGAAGATCCTTCCATCCGCCTGGAAAAGAACGCCGAAACCACCGAGACCATCCTGTGGGGCCAAGGCGAGCTGCATCTGGACGTGATCCGCAACAAGCTGCAGTCCAAGTTCGGCGCCAACGCCGTGCTGCAGGATCCCCGCATCCCCTACCGTGAAACCATCCGCAAGACCGTATCCTGCCAGGGCCGCCACAAGAAGCAGTCCGGCGGTCACGGCCAGTTCGGCGATGTGTGGATCGAGTTCCGCCCCATCGGCGATACCAACATCGATTTCGAGTTTGAAGATGCGGTTGTCGGCGGCGTGGTGCCCCGCAACTTCATCCCCTCTGTTGAAAAGGGTCTGCGCGAAAACATCAAGAAGGGCGTTCTGGCGGGCTATCCCATGGTCGGCCTGCATGCCAAGCTGTACGATGGCTCCTACCACCCGGTAGACTCCTCCGAAATGGCTTTCAAGACCGCTGCCCGCATTGCCTACAAGAAGGGCTGCATGGATGCTTCCCCCGTGCTGCTGGAGCCCATCATGCACGTTGAAGTGCTGGTTCCCGATGAGTACATGGGCGACATCATGGGCGATATGAACAAGCGCCGCGGCCGCATCATGGGCATGAACCCCGTGGATGGTCTGCAGCAGGTAGAGGCCGAGGTACCCCTGGCCGAAATGTTCAAGTACGCCACCGACCTGCGCTCCATGACCCAGGCGCGCGGCAGCTTCACCATGAAGTTTGAGCGTTACGAGGAAGTTCCCGCCGACGTGGCCAAGAAGATCATCGAAAGCGCCAAGAAGGACGAGGACGAAGAAGAATAATTCTTCCGCATTGTCAAGCCGCCAAGCATTTGCCTGGCGGCTTTTTTGCAGGGAGCGGGAGATGGGGACGAAAGAGAAACGAAGGGGTTACGTTTCTTTCTTGAATCAAGAAAGAAACAAAGAGCCTGCGTGTGGCGTAAAAGCTACTTGCATTAAACTGGAAGTGGCCCTGGCCACCTGCCCCGCCCCCCGTGGCAGGGAAAATTCACATGTCCGGATCAGCGCAAGCGCCATCCGTTCACTTGAATATTTCCCCTTCGGCCGTGCTCCGCACGTCCTGCGCCGATTTCATCGGCGTGCCACGGGGGCGTGATTGGGTGCGAAAATCAAGCGCAATGCTTGGCAACAGTTGGAGAGTGCACTCACCAAAAGGCTTCTCCTTGAGGAGAAGCTCCGCCGCAGGCGGTGGTGAGGTGTAGACCACAAAGTGGTCGTTATCATCGCTATATAAGATAACGCCGCTGCGGCGGCTACGGCCCTCACAATTCGGCATAGTCGTTTTGCGACGCTAACGCTAGCAAAACTCGTTGCCTCATTGGCGCTGCATCCGCCTTGATCTGCCACAGAGGCGGATTACGCGCCTCATCCGAGCGGCTAAGGCCGCCCACCTTCTCCTCAAGGAGAAGGCCTTTCGTAGACTTCGTCAATGCAGCAGTGTATTTTTGCAGCTAAAAAAAGCACGACTATAAAAGCCTTCTCCCAAGCGGGAGAAGGTGTCGAGCGTACAGCGAGACGGATGAGGGGGAACGCAGCATAAGACATTGTGTACATTTCCGCACCATGCTCTCGCTCCCTCCACCCTCTTAAATTTATTTACTTTTTTCAATTCTATGGAACCTCGCACACCTCGCAATCATCATACAGGTGTAGATCGATTTACATGCTCCACAGGGAGGAACCATGACACAAGCAGAGTTTGCCCGGCAGGTGGAACAATTGCAGGGCACGCTGTACCGCATTGCGGCCACCGTGCTGCCCCAGCTATGCGATCGGGAGGACGCCGTGCAGTCGGCCATCCTGAACGCATGGCGGCGCTTGCCCACCCTTCGGGAGGATGAGCGCTTTCAGCCCTGGCTGATCCGCATCATGCTCAATGAGTGTTATGCGCTGCTCAGGCGGCGAAAGCGCGAAATCCCCACCGATACGCTGCCGGATATGCCCGCGCCGGAAACGGGAGACCCCGATCTGTACCGTTTCTTCGTGCGTCTGCCGGAAAAGCTGCGCATGACCATGGTGCTCTACTATGTGGAGGGCTATGATGTGCGGGAGGTCGCGCAGATTCTGCGGCTTCCCCAGGGCACAATCAAATCGCGGCTGGCGCGCGGCCGCGAGCAGATGCGCCGCGACGATTACTTTAAGGAGGTGCAAGGGCTATGAAGCAGCTGCAGGATATCGATTTCCGCGCCGCCTATGGGCCGGTGCCGGATGGCTTTTCGCGCAGCGTGCAGCAGGCGCTGCACCAGACGAAGGAGGAGCCTATGAAAAAGTTTACCCTGCGCACCGCCGTAATGGCTGTCGTCACCGTGCTGGTGCTGACCGCCGTTGCCTTCGCTGCCAACGAGGTCATCAACCCAACCGTTGTCCCCACGCCCATCACGCAATTTCAGCCTGTAGACAGCGGTGAGGACACGTCGTCCACGCCCCAGAATGAAATCACGCCGTCCGCAACCGAGAACGCGCTCTACACTTCCACCATTCCCACCCAGCCTTCCCCGCAGCCCGTACCTGCCAATGTGCTGATTGCAACGGACGACAGCATTCTGGAGGAAAACGGGCTGCACATCGAGCTGCTCAACGCCTTCTATAACGATGGCGTTATCCAGGGTTCGTTTGAAATCACCATTCCGCGTAACCGGCTTTATTTCGATACGGATGGACATTACGAGGAATACATCTACGACCCAACCTTCGTTGACGCTTATGATGCTGCGAAGACATATAATCACAACCAACTTAGCATGGAAGCAGCCTGCTGGGGCATCGATTGGAAAATCAGCACCACTGAAGATGGCGAGCCCTGGTGGTCGGACGTCTATCGCGCCCCGTGCGAGCGCATCCTGCTATCCCAGGATAACGAATATGAACCGCCCCGCATGGTTTATACCTTCTCCACCGACGCCACCACCCACAGCGACATCCCTTACGGCATCCGCCCTGCCAACAAATACACCCTGGCCTTTACCATTACGTATGGCACGCCTACTAATTGCTCAGATGAGAAAGGCAATGATTGGATTGAAACGGAAACCATGACGGTCATCTGGACCCCCACGCTTTATACGCAGACCGAAGACGATTCGGCGCAGCAATCCATTTCTTTCTCTCCCACGCTGCAGCCCTATGCTACCTCCACGCCTGCCCCGGAGCTCTGATCTCTGTACACAGCAAACCGTCTCCACCCAATCGGATGGAGACGGTTTTTTGTGATGTCGTTATTTCAGCAGGCTTTCCACTTCGTCCCGCGCAGGAATAGCCGGAGCGGCGCCGGGACGGGTGATGGCGATGGCCGCAGCGGCGGAGGCGGCGCGCAGGCACTGTGCAGGCGCCTGCCCCTGGCAGCAGCCCGCCAGATAGTAGCCGCAGAAGGTATCCCCCGCGCCCGTGGTATCCACCGCGCGCACGGTAAAGCAGGGCTGATCATAGCGCTGGCCGCCCAGCCAGGCCGTTACGCCCCGGCTGCCCAGCGTCAGGATGATCTGTGCGTGCGGATACCGGCTGCGCAGCGCGTCAAAGATCACGTCGCCATCCTGCTCTTCTGGCATTCCAGCCAGCAGCGCGCCCTCAATTTCATTGAGAATGAAGGTATCCACCCGCTCCAGCGGCAGCTGCTCCGGATGCGCCGGAAAGGGCGAGGGATTAAACACCACCCGCAGGCCAAGGTCGGCCGCCTGGGCGATGATCTGCGCTGTCTGGCTGGTTTCATTCTGCAGCAGCACCAGATCGCCCGGCTCCGCCTGCCGCAGCACGGACTGCACATAGGCTTCCGTCAGGCAATGGTTTGCGCCGCCGTACACGATGATAGCGTTTTGCCCCTCGGGCGTTACCTGGATCATCGCATGCCCGGAGGCCTCCTGCACCTGCAGCAGCGCCGAAGTATCCGCGCCGGCATCCTGCAAAAGCCGCGTCAGGAAGGCCCCGTCCGGGCCAATCGCCCCCGCGTGCAGCACCTGCGCGCCTGCGCGGGCGGCAGCGATAGACTGGTTCAACCCCTTGCCCCCGGCATATACATGCCGCGCCGTGGCCGTGGCCGTTTCGCCGCCCTGCACAAAATGCGGCATATCGTATACGTAGTCAATATTTAGCGAGCCAAAATTCAGTAGCTTCATGCCGGCCTCTTTCAGGAAAAATGAATACGAAAATCAGTATACCATAATCTTTTGTAATTGACAAACGCTGGAAAATGCATTGCCGCTCAGCCCTTGACCGCGCCGGCGGTGATGCCCTCCACAAAATACTTTTGCAAAGGCAGGAACAACGCAACGGGAATCAGGATAGACAGCACCGCGCCTGCGTACATGCAGCTCCAGAGGGTGATGTGCTCCATTTTAACAGTAGCCATCATGATCTGCACAGTACGGATTTTTACGCTGCGCGCCACCAGCAGCGGCCACATGTAGCTATTCCACTCACTCATAAAGATCATCAGGCCCGCCGTGATAAAGATAGGCACGCACATAGGCACCATGATATAGAAGAAAATCTGCGGCCAGTTGGCTCCGTCCACACGGGCGGATTCCAAGACGGCTGCGGGAATATCAGCAAAGAACTGTCTGAACAAGAACAGCTGCATGCCGCTGGCAATACCAGGAACAATCAGCGCCCAGCGCGTATCCACCCAGCCCAGGTTGTTTACCATCTGGTAGAGCGGCATGGTAATGGCCTCAAATGGGATCATAAACGATACCAGGAAGAAGCCGAACAGCAGTTTTTGTCCCTTAAAACGAAATGTGGCAAAAGAGAATCCCGCGATAGAATTGACCAGGCAGCCTGTGGGAATTTGAATGGCAATAATCAGCAGCGTGTTGAGCATCGCCTTGGGGAAGCCCAGCTCGGTCAACACGACCCGATACGCATCAAAGGTATATTCTACGGGGAAAATCGTATGCCAGCTAAAAGGCAACGCATACTGATACAGCTCCACGTCCGAGCGCATGGAAGCAAAGAATGCCCACAGCAGCGGAAACAGCGTCAGCGCAGCCACAAAGATCAGCGCCAGATAGATCAGGCCATGGTTCATCGCACGGCGCGCCTTTGCGCGGGCATGCAGCTTGCGATTCATCTGCGCGTTTCGCATGGTCGTCATACGCGAGCCACCCCTCTCTTGGTATCACGATCACCCAGGGCAAAAAACTGCACCAATGCAATCGCCAGAATAATCACCAGCAGAACCGATACGATCACCGCGCAGCGCGGCATATCGGCGTAACGGAAAGCCGAACGATAGGCCTCATACATCAAAACGTTGGTAGAGTTGCGCGGGCCGCCCTCCGTAACCAACTGCATTGGCGCAAACAGCAGCATATTGGAGGAAGTATTGGCCACACACACAAACAGGATGGTACGGCGCATCAGCGGCAGCATAATGCTCCATACAATACGCGGGTAACGCGCGCCATCGATGCGCGCGGCCTCATACACCGAGCTGTCAATATTCTTAATACCAGCCATCAGGAACATCATCCAGTAACCGCAGCCTTTCCAGCTGGCCAGCACCACAATGCACCAAAGCGCCTGTTTTCTATCATTGAAAAAGCCCTGCGGCGGAACGCCAAACAGCGAAAGGAAGCTGTTGACTACGCCACCGTTGAACTGAAACATCAGGTTCCACACCATCACGCACACCGTGATGGATACAGCAAAAGGAATGTAGAAGATCGTGCGGAACACGCCGGTACCCCGTACCTTGGAGGATACCAGCAGCGCCATCAGGAATGAGATGATAATTTGCAACGGAATGGTTACAACGTTAAATTTCAGCGTCACATTCAGGCAATTCCAGAAGGTCTTCTCCGCGAACACGCGCTGATAATTAGCCAACGACAACGCGCCGTTAACCACAAAAGCCTGCTTGAGCGTGGACAGGATTGGATACAGCTTAAACCAGCAAATCAGCACAAAAGCTGGCAGCAACAGCAGATATGGCGCCAGTTTGCCCTTAAAATTCATCCGAGTTTCTCCTCTTTTCTTTCAATCGCACCATGGCGCCGCAGCAGTAGCTACGCCGGAGGGAAGGGCGCGGGACGGCAGCGATCCGCCGCCGTCCCGACCACGCAACATACTTACTGCTTATACTTCTGAGTCTGGGCAGCGTATTCCTCAATTGCCCATTCAATGGTCTCGTCCACATCCTCACCGTTGCGGGTATCAGACCAAACGGCGTTGAGAACTGCGGAGTATTCATTGAAAGCAGGGGTCAGCGCGCGGGGATACGCAGTGGTCTTGGATTCGGTGATAGCCAGCTTCATCCAATCCACAGTGGATTCATCCGCAGACAGCTTATCCAGCAGCGGCAGATAGGTGGGGATCATGCCGTCCGTTTCATAGAACAGCGTGGGGCCTTCGTCGGAGCAGGTCAGCCATTTTACAAACTTGGCAGCTTCTTCGATCTTTTCGGAATTCGCATTTACGCCATAGTGCCAGGAACCGGTGGGGGTAGCAACCTTGTCCTCATAACCCTTGAAGGCAGGAGAGGGCATAATGCCGAACCATTCCATGTTGTTGCGCTTGCAGTTGGCGACCATGTTGGTTACGCACAGCATGAACAGGCACTTATCGGAATAGAAGTAGTTGGGAATTTCAGAAGCGGTAATGCCGCGGCTGCAAATGCCCTTCTTCACCTGCTCCTGATACCAAGTCAGGGCATTCTTCCACGCATCAGTGTTCAGCACGCCGTCCAGAGAGAAACCATCAGCAGAAACCTGCGCGCCACCCATGGAGTTGGGAAGCTGGTTCATCTGATATACGCGGTCAACCTGCTGGAAGTCAAAGCCGATCAAGCCCTTGGAGCCATCGGGATCCAGAACCTTGAGCGCCTGCTCAGCGATCTCAACCAGGCGTTCATAGGTGATGCGGTTGTCAGTGGTGTAGGATTTCAGTTCGTCCATATCCACGCCAGCTTCCGCAAGCAGCTTTTCATTGTAGAACAGCTCCTGCGTGGAGTTGCACAGCGGAGAGGCATACAGCTTGCCTTCATAGGTGCTGGCTTCCACAGCGGCGGGCACCAGCTTGGCAGTGTCCTCCTCGGTGAAGTAGGGAGACAGGTCAGCCAGCATGCCACGGCGAGCATAGGAGGCAACCAGGGGCACGTCCACAGAAATCACATCGTAATCCTTGGAGCCGGTACCGATTTTGACCTCGATGGTATTGATCATGTCATTGAAGGAATAGTTTTCCAGGATGACCTTTACACCGGTCAGCTCATAGTAACGATCGACCATCACCGTCATAGTTTGATTCCACGCTGCCTGGTTGATAAACACCAGAGTCTTTTCTTCCTCCGCCGCGGCGAAGGAGGCCATGGACGCAAGCATCATCACGGCCAGCAGAAGGGAAATCAGTTTCTTCATGGGGTAAGTACCTACCTTTCTTATTTTTAACGCTGCCGCGTTAAATTCATTGGAATTGGCGTTATTATTCAGCCTGGTACAGCTGCGCTTCGCCGACGATCACCTGACCGGCATAGAACGCGAGAATCACGCGGTCGCCGATATGGAACATACTCTCAATTTCGCTCAGGGACCGCACCTTGATGCGGTTCACATAGTTGCCGTCCCAGTCGTACACGCCGATGTAATTGACATTCGAGCCATTGTTGCTTTGCCACTGAAGCAGATAAATGTACTGATCGTCGCAGTCGATATCCTGATTGCTGAACATGTCCTCCACCATATCGTAGGTGCTCAGGATATTGAACTGGCTGTCCAGGATGGAAAACTGCCTGTCGTGATTGTGCACCACAACGTACTGATCGCGGCTTTCGTTATAGGCGACAGAGATCACGCGCATGGGCATTTCAACCGAGCCGGTAATCGCAAGCGTATCCTTGTCGATAAAGCTGAGGCGGTTCGGATGATCGGTACAGTGGGAAACAATCAGCTGCTTGGTTTTGGGGTTATAGGCCATGCCGTTGCCATGATCCACCTCCACGCCAGGCGTTTCGCTGACGATTGTATAATCGCTTAGATCAACCTTCAGAATCGTGCAGTCACCCTTCGTGTTGCTCAGCACAAGGAAATACCCATACTCTCCATCCGTGGCGCTGCCCTGCTGGATAAAGTAACTGTTTTTCACCTCTGCACGCAGCTTGGTGGTATTCTTGAAGTAATAGGAAGCCCCGGCGCTTATATCGCTCAGATTGACGGGCGCATCCGCATGGGCGCACAGCGTCATCGCTAAAAAGCAGCAAAGCAGGATCGTGAACGCAACGCAACGTTTTTTCATTGTAATTACGCTCCTTTACATGGAAAGCAGCAGCAAAGACATCTTTAGTCCGCAGTCAGCTTTGCAAACAGATCGGCAAACAGCGCGTCGCGGTTGATGTGATAGACATAGCGGATCACGTGGCGGCGCTTATCCTGACCCCAGCGATGGTCGTACTCCGGGATGGGGCTTTGGATGATTTCATCCTGCATGAAGCGGCCGTCCAGCAGCCAGCCGATGGCGGTAACATCCCAGATGGGCTTGGACCAGCAGGCGATCTTTTTGTGCCCGCTGCACTCGCTGATGGTGTAATTGCACAAGTAATCGCACAGGGCGTTCTTGCCCAGCAGGTTCTCGCGCAGCTCGGGAGCGGTGGTCGCAAAGGCGTCCACCACGCCCATGCAGGGCACCAGCACCACCGCCGCGCCGCAGCCCAGCGCCACACGCGCGCCCGCAATATCCTGGAACAGGTTGAACTCATGATTATCATGCCAATGCAGCGCGTTGCCGCCCAGCCACACCAGCACAATGCGGTCGCGGATTTCGGGCTTCATCAGCAGCGCGGAGGCCACGTTGGTGATGGCCGCGATAGCGATGACATACAGCGGCTTTCCGGGCGTATACTGCATGGCAAGCTGAGCCAGATGCCGCGCCGCGTCCGATTCCACGGGCGTTTTTTCATCGGGCAGATAGCTTTCCGAGCCGCGATAGGTGCAATCCAGCAGATCCGCGCGGCCCATCAGGGAGAGAATATTCTTGATCTCGTCATAGCTTTTCTGCATGCCAATGGCGGGCGTCGCGGCCTTGTTGTTGCAGAAGGGCGCGGCGTAAATGGCCTTCAGCTTCAGCTTTTCATCATTCTTAATCAGATAGGCCAGGGCGTACTGATCGTCGATTTCGTTATAGGTGTCGGTATCCAGCACCACATCCACCGGGCCCTCCGGGCGCTGCAGACGGCGCAGCAGCGCGGCGTTATCCACCTGCTCGGGCTGATCCACATGAAAAAACGGATAGGTCGTCGGCCAAGGCATAGGAAAATCTCCTTTCGTTTTTGCGCGGCTTATTTGGCCGCAAAGGGATGAGTTTGATAAAACTGGCGCACAGTCAGATCGTCAGGCAGCGCGGGCGGCACGCCCTGCCGCTCGGTGGACAGACCTGCCGCGCAATTGGCCAGCTCCAGCGCGGTATGCAGCGATTCGCCGCGCATGCAGTACACAGCCAGGGCGGCGGCGAATGCGTCGCACGCGCCGGTGGTATCCACCGTGCGCACGGCGGCCGCCGGGAAGTAAACAGGCGCCTGCTCGCGCTGAGCCAGCATGCAGCCCTCGGCGCTCAGGGTAACAATCACCGTATCCGCGCCGCGACTTTGCAGGATGCGCACCTTATCCTCCAGGGTATCGCCATCAGGGCAGATCTCCTGCAATTCCAGCTTATTGGGAATCAGGTAATCCACGCATTGCAACAGCTCATCACTAAGCCTGGGCTGGTTGCAGGGCTTGAGGATCACCTTCACCCCATGCCGGCGCGCCATACGCGCCGCGCACAGCGCCAGCTCCGGCGAAAGCTCAGTTTGAAGCAGGCAAAAGCCCGCGCCTGCAAACAGCGCTTCCTGCTTTTCCAACAGCTCGGCGGTCAGGCAGGCATTCGCACCGCGGTCGATAATCACGCTGCTTTCGCCATCGCCCTGCACAGCGATATAGGCAAAGCCCGTTTCGCGGCTGGCGTCCGTGGTCACATGCGCGGTCGAAATGCCGTTATTCTGCAAAAAGTTATAGATCAACGAGCCTTCGTAATCGCGGCCCACAGTGCCGATCAGCGTCACATCCGCGCCCAGTCGATGGCAGCCCACCGCCTGGTTCAGCCCCTTGCCGCCCGGCATGCGCGTGCGGCTGATGATAGCGCGCGTTTCGCCGGCATTGGGAAGCTGCGGCAGGTTGATAAGCATATCGATGTTCAGCTCCCCCACCACCACCACGCGCAAGCTGCGTTCGGAGGCTGGCTCGCTCAGCGTAGCCGTATCCGTCAGCTCACCCAGCAGCGGCAGTTGCGCAGGAGCAGAATGCTCCTCGATACGCGCAATCAGGCGATGCGCGGCGTTCGCGCCCAGGCTGCGATATTGCAAGGGTAAGGCCGAAATAGGCGGTTCCATAGGCTGTACGCCGTCGGCTTGCAGGCACAGAATGGAAACGTCCTGCGGCACATGCAGATTCATGCTTTGCAGCTGATCGTACACCCGGCGTGCCGTGCGGCGATTCTGGCACACCGCAGCCGTGCATTCAAACAGCTGCGCCGTGCTGATTTCGCCCACGCGCGTTACCCGCAGCGCCTCCTCCACATGCAGACCCGCCTGCTGCATCGCGCGCTGATAGCCCGTGTAAAAGCAATCACCCTGCAGCGAATCGGCGTCCAGCGCACAGAGAATATGCGTATGATTGCGGCTGATCATCTGCTGCGCAGCATTGAAGCCGCAATCCGTCCAGTCAAAATACAGCGTATGCTTAACGTTCACCGGCTCCGCAGCCAGATGGGCAACCGGCGTAGCCCCACGATACTGACGCCAGGCCGTATCCCCCTGCGCGCCATGCTCCCACACCACGCCGTCCACATGGTGGGATTCCAGCATGCGCAGCATTTTTTGCTCCTCCTGCGCATCGCCGTAAGTACACACCAGCGGGCTGTAGCCCTCCTCGCGCGCCGCGTCGATCACACCCTGCAAAAGCAGCCCGGAGGACAATCCCGAGCACAACAGCACGCCCAGCAGCCGGGTGGGCTGGCGGGCGCTGCGCGGCGAGGTGGGCACATAGTTATGCTCCTTGGCCAGGCGCAGGATACGCTCGCGCGTTTCGGCGGATACCGAAACATCGCGGCGGTTGAGCACCTTGGACACCGTCGCCGGAGATACGTTTGCCTCCTTGGCCAGATCGCGGATGTTCACGCTAAGCCTCGTTTCTTTAGAAAACATGTTTCCTAAACTTGTTGATCTTATGATAGCATGGCAAATTTGGTTTGTCAAGCATTATTTTCCGCATTTTTGCCGCACGCAAAAAAACGCTGCCGCCGCGATATCTCACGCGACGGCAGCCTGCCTAAGAGAAAGTCGTATTCAGTTGCCGCACTCGATGCTGATTTCATTGAAGATCGTCAGCAAATCCTCAATCCGCACAGCCTGCTTTTCCTCGCCCGCCTTATCCAGCACGGCATGGCCCTGGTGCATCATCAGAATGCGATCACCATACTCCACCGCGTAGCGCAGATTGTGCGTTACCATGATGGCTGTCAGCTGCTTTTGACGCACCACGCGGCCGGTCAGCTCCATAATGATATCAGCCGTTTTTGGATCCAGCGCGGCGGTGTGCTCATCCAGAATCAAAAAGGAAATGGGCGTCATGGTGGACATCAGCAGCGCCAGCGCCTGACGCTGACCGCCTGACAGCGTGCCCACCTTGCTGGACAGCATATCCTCCAGCCCCAGCCCCAGCGGACGCAGCATTTCACGATAAGCGTCAATGCGCCGTCTGTCCGTGCCGCGATGCAGCCCGGCAGGCTTGCCCTTGAAATCGGCCAGGGAGAGGTTTTCCAGTATCGTCATCTGCGCGCAGGTGCCCATGGCAGGGTTCTGATACACGCGGCCGATCTTGCGCGCGCGCACATGCTCACTGTCCTTGCGGATATCGCGCCCCTGCATGAGGATTTGCCCGCCGTCCGGCTGGATGCTGCCGCAGATCAGGTTGAGCAGGCTCGTTTTGCCTGAGCCGTTGCTGCCAACCACGGATACAAACTGCCCGTCCGGAATGGAAAGGGAAAAATCGTCAAACAGGCATTTTTCCTGCACGGTGCCGGGATTGTAGATTTTACGGATGTTTTTTACCTCAAGCATGCTTTTTCACCCGCCTTTTCTCCATGCCGCCCAGCGTCAGAATGATCAGGAACAGCAGCGCCGTAATCAGCTTCATATCGCTGGCCGGCACGCCCGCGCGAATGGCAACAGCCACGCAGGCCTTGTACACAATCGCGCCGATAATCACCGCAGTGGTGGATTTGACAAAGGGCACGCGGCGGAAGAGATTGGTACCGATGATCACCGAGGCCAGCGCCATGGCGATTGCGCCCGTGCCCATGGATACCTCGAAGGTATGCTGCTGCTGGCACAGCACTGCGCCGGACAGCGCCACCAGCGCGCCCGAAATCATCAGACCCATGATCTTGACACTGCCTTTATCGCGAGCCAGGGAGGTAACAACCGTCTCGTTATCCCCCACTGCGCGCAGCAGATAACCCGCACGGGTTTTGAGGAACAGATCCAGCAGCACCTTTACCAGGATCACCAGCAGCAGGGAAATCAGCAGCACGCTGTAGGGCTCCAGCCACGCCGGGAAGAGATCAGTCAGCGCATTGTTTTCAAAAATCGTAGCATACTGCACTTTTTTGGTGCTGAAGAAGGGCACGTTGGCCTTGCCCATCCTGAGCGACCCAGCAGCCACATGCATATTGACGGCGTACAGCGCGGTCATCATGATGATGCCTGAAAACAGATCGCGTACCTTGAGCTTTACATGGATCAGACCCGTCAGCCCGCCAGCCAGTGCACCCGCAGCCATGGCGCACAGCAGCGCAAGCGCAGGGCTTTGCCCGCGCGTAATCATCAGCGCCGACACCGCCGCGCCCAGCGGAAAGGTGCCGTCCACCGACAGATCGGGAAAATCCAGAATGCTGTATGTAATCAGCACGCCCAGCGCCATGATGGCGTAGATCAGTCCCTGCTCCAACGTGTTTTGAATGATGCCCATGCGTGTTGCCGTCCTTTAAAATTACTCAGCCATGTCGGTGTAACCGCGCTCTGCCATCGCGGCGGGAATTTCCAGCCCCAGACTGGACAGCACGTCGGTATTGAGATACAGGGCGCTGTCGCGGATGGTTTCAAAGGAGATGCTCTCAGCGCTTTCACCGTTGAGCACGCGCGCGGCCATTTCGCCCGTCTGCCTGCCCAGCGCCACATAATCTAGACCATCAGCGCCCGCGCAGCCCAGCGCCACCTGCTCTACCTCGCTGCCAAATACCGGCTTGCCCGCCTGCTCGGCCGCGTTAAGTACCACAGCCAGATAGCTGACCACCGTGTTATCCGTCAGCATGGACAGGCAATCCACCTGAGGCAGCAGCGCCTGCACAGCCTGGGATACCTCCGCGCCCGCGGTCACAGTGGCAGATACGATTTCAAAGCCAAACTCGCCTGCCATTTCTTCATACAGGGCAGCCTGCACCTCGCTATTGGTTTCGGAGCTGGTGTACAAAAGGCCCACGGTCTTGGCGTCAGGCATCAACTCGCGGATCATGGCCAGCTGATTACGGATGGGCAGCAGATCGCTGGTACCCGTTACCAGACCCACCGGCGTGCCGTCGTCATTGGCAAGGCCCGCCTCGATGGGCGCGGACACGGCAGTGTAGATCACAGGGATATCCGCCTTGGCCGACAGCACAGCATTGAAGGCCGCCTGCGCGCTGGGGGTAGCAATAGCGCAGATCAGATCGACAGGATATGCCACAAGAGACTGCGCAATCTGCGCGTCGGTGCCGCCGTCCGCCTGAGCGTTGTAGTACTTAATCGTCAAATTCTCACCCTCCACATAGCCGGCCTCAGCCAGGCCCTGCAGGAAGCCCTCGCGGCAGTTATCCAGCGAGCCATGCTCGGCAGACTGAAGGATACCGACAGTTTTGTTTTCGGCCAGCGCAGCGGAGGCCGCAGTGAGCATTACCAGGGACAGTACGATCGCAAGCAGTTTCTTCATCATGATCTTTTCCTCCTCATGATTCAAAGTCGATGCAGTACGATGGTCGGCGCGCGCGATGGAAACAAAAAACGCCTCAAGCCAATCAGCTTGAGGCGGTAATACCGCGGTGCCACTCAATTTCGGTCTTCCTTTAAGGAAAGACCCTCCTTCTCCATGTGCCATCACACATGCCGCCATGATAACGGGTACGGATCCCGTCGTTCCCTACTGTCAGTTCAGGAACGCCCTCGAAAGTCCATTGGGCAGATGCTCTTGCACCGCGATCCCACCATCCGCGGTTCTCTTTGCCAAGCGCCTCCTGCTTACTTCTCTTTCTCGCAGGTTTGGTATGGACGTATGATACCGCGCCTTCGTGCATTTGTCAACGGGGAAAATTGTTTTTTCATCGTTTTCCGCCGTTGGCTATGTGGGGACGAGGTGTAGGCCACTTAGTCCTTCTTTTCCACCGGCGCCATCAGCACGCCGTTTTCCACCAGCTTTTTGCGCAGCTGTTTTACGTTTACATCGGCCGGGAGAATCTTCTTCTTCACCGCCATGGCGGCAGCGGTGCCCGCGCCCTCGCCCAGCACCATGCAGGTGGGCATCACGCGCAGCGAGCTCATCACCACCGAGTCCACCGATACGCAGCGGCCGGTCAGCATCAGGTTGTCGATATCGGCGCTGACGGTTACGCCATAGGGCAGGCCGTAGGGCGGCACCTTCTTAACGATCGTGCCCGCGCCGCCGCCATCATGAATATCGATGATGTAGGAGCCAAGGCCGATGGAATCCTCGGGAATTTCGCCGGCAATGATGGAATCCGCCTTGAGGGTGCTGATGCCGTTGAAGCGACGGGATTCGCGGATGCCGATGAATGGATAAATCTGGGTCAGATAGGCGTTTTCAAAACCGGGCACATGCTTGCGCAGACACTCCACAAGCTTGGGCAGCTGCAAATGACCTTCGATTTCCGCACGGGTCAGATCGATGATGTCGCTGCCGTCCACGCCCAGATGGCGCGTGCAGTTCAAATGCACTTCGCCGGGCACAAGGGAGTTGATATAGATCAGCGTATCGCGATCCACCGGCAGCTCGCCCTGCTCACGCAGCTGGCCAAACAGCTTGCGCAGGCCGACGAACACATGGTTGGGCGAAGCGCGGAAGAAATCGGCATTGTAGCCTTCCTTCATTTCCACGGTAGACCCCCACACCATCTGCTCGGGATCGTCCTCTACGAATTTCCACAGCTTTTCCAGTTCCACGCCGCGCACCGTGCACATCAGCGTGGGCGGCTGCATCTTGCCGCAGTTATCCTGTCCCTTTTCGTAGCGCGCGCCCGCCATGTAGGCCAGGTCGCCGTCGCCCGTGCCATCGATAAAGATCTTGGCGCTTACCTCAATCTCCCAACCCTTGCCGAACACCGTGACAGAATCGATATGGCCGTCATCCACATTCACGCGGGTCAGCTCGGTGTGCAGCAGCATATCCACCTTGGCTTCCAACAGCTTTTCAAACAAGATAATCTTGAGCTGCTCGTGATCATACAGAGTAACGGAATTGTGCAGCGGGCACCAGCGATGGCCGTAGGTCGCATTGCGCGCAGTCAGCGCATCCACCAGCTCCTGGGCGATGCCAGCCGTCACCTGGCGGCCGTCCTTATCCAAATACCCCAGCAGGGGCAGGCCGATCACCAGATTGCCGCCCATGCAGCCGTTCTTTTCCACCAGCAGCACCTTCGCACCGCCGCGCGCCGCAGACAGCGCCGCCGCGATACCGCCCGGGCCACCGCCAATAACACATACATCATATTGCCGCATTTGCTTGTTCATAAGACTGTTCAGCCTCCCAAACGCAGAGTTTACACGTTTCATTATAGCATGCACCCTGCAAAAAAGAAAGTCCTGATTGCCTGCCGCGCAAAAAATATGCTATAATTTTTCGGGCCGCCTTTTTAGCGCCCGATTGACAAACGAAAGGACGCTTGCGCATGCACCGCCGTTATGACGCTATCCTGCTTTTAGGGCTTAAGCTCAACGAGGATGGATCCTCCCGGCATGAGCTGACGCTGCGCATTGAACGCGCCGCGCAGTGCTATCATCAGGGGCTATCGCCAGTCATCATCCCCTGCGGTGGGCAAACGCCGAGCACGCCGGTATCCGAGGCCGCCGTCATGCGCGATGCCTTGCTGGCGCTGGGCGTGCCGGATACGGCCATCCGCTGTGAAGCGCAGTCGCGCATCACGGTAGAAAACTTTTGCAACGCACGCCGCATGCTGGGCGATATCCGCCGCCCACGCGTGCTGATCGTCACAAGCGATTATCACATGCTGCGTTCCAAGCTGATCTGCCGCTTTTCCAGCCATATGCGCTGTGCCGGCTGCGCTGCGCGCATCCCTGCCGATGAAAAGCGCGAGGCTGTGCGCCTGGAACCACTTCATACCATCGATTATATTTTAGGCTACCAGTCCGGGCGCTTTAAACGCCCCAAGCTTTATTCCCGCATCATGCATCGCCTGATGAAACGCTGACGAAAGGAGGCGCGCGAATGCAATCCGAAGCCAACGAGCGCGGCTATCTGAACGAGCATTTTCGCCTGTTCCATACCACCGATCTACAGCCGCTCCAGGTAGACTGGCACTTTCACACCTTTGACAAGCTGGTGTTTTTCCGCAGCGGTCAGGTAGAATACTCCGTTGAAAGTGAAACCTATGCCCTGCGCCCCGGCGATCTGCTGCTGATTTCCCATGGGCAGCTGCACCGCATGCGCTCCAAGGGCGGCGCTGCCTATGAGCGCTTCATCTTATATCTGGACGGCGCGTACCTGCACAATCTGGCTCCGCAGGTAGGCGGACTGAACGCCTGTTTCCGTCAGGCTCGGCAGAGTGGCCACAGCCTGCTGCGCTTGGGTGACAGCGAACGCGCCAGCCTGTACCAGCTGTTTTCCCGGCTGGAAAAGGCGCTGACTGCGCCCTCAGCTTACGCTGATGTACTGTCTCAGGCTATCCTGATCGAGCTGATGGTGCAGCTGTGCTCCACCGATATCGCGGCCAATTCCGTCGCCGTGCCCGCACAGGGCGATGATAAAATCGCCCAGGCGCTTACCTATATTCAGGCAAACCTGGGCGAGAATCTATCCTGTTCCATCCTGGCCGAGCGGCTGTATATGAGCCGGTCTTCCTTTCAGCATCGCTTCCGCGAGGCAACCGGCTATACCCCGCATGCCTATATCCGCCTCAAACGCCTGCTGTACGCCAGCGAGCTGTTGGCAGGCGGCGAAAGCGCCACCAACGCCAGCCGCAAATGCGGCTACGGCGATTACTCCGCCTTTTGCCATGCATTCAAGGAGCAGTTTGGTGTATCGCCTGCCGCTTTCCTGCCGCGCGGCGGGCTAAACGGACCGGACGAGTAATTTATCCAAGCAACGGCAGGATATCCGTCATGGTATCCGCCACATAATCGCAATATGGCAAAAGCGCCTCGGAATAGGGAATAATATCGGGAATCATGGCCACCTGAGCCCCGGCGGCGCGGCCGGATTTTACGCCGTTCACCGCATCCTCCAGCACCAGGCAATGGGCCGTGGGCTGCTTGGCCAGGCGTGCGGCGGTCAGATAGATATCGGGCTGCGGTTTGCTGTGCTCGAACATATCGCCGCCCACCACATCGGTAAAATAATCATACACATGGGCGTGCTTAAGATGAGCGATCACCTGATCCCGCGGGCTGGACGATGCCAAAATGCACGCCAGCCCTTTTTTTCGCGCGGCGGTCAGCGTTTCCACCACGCCGGGCATCACGGGCATGCCGTGTTCATCATAGAAGGCGCGGCGCTCGGCCCAATAGGTATCCCAGAACAGCTGCCACTGAAAGGCCGGGCCCAGCAGGGTCTCATAGCTGCGGCGCAGATCCTTGGGCCCAAAGCCCATGCGCTCCACCAGCTGATCATAGGTAATGGTCAAGCCCTGGCGGCCAATAATATCAATAATAGAAAGCAGGCTGCGGCGCTCGGTATCAAAGAGCACGCCGTCCATATCCACCAGCAGCGCGCGCACAGGGGCAGGCGCAAACTCCGCGTTCAGCTTGTGCAGGCTCATGGGAAAGCTCCTCCGTTCAATGGTTGAAACGTTTCATCGCCATCATAACAGCTTTGTATCCATCTGTCAAGACGCTTGCCAATTTTCGCTTTTTCACGTATAATATACAAAGAAAAAACAGTACCGGAGGATCCCTGCCGATGGATTTTGTCGCCGTTTTAGCCCGTGAGTTTTCGCTGCGCCCTGAGCAGGTTCGCGCGGTGATCGAGCTGCTGGACGCAGGCAACACCGTGCCCTTTATCGCCCGTTACCGCAAGGAGGCCACAGGCTCGCTGGATGATCAGCTGCTGCGCGAGCTGACCGAGCGGTTGGAATACCTGCGCAGTCTGGATAAGCGCAGGATGGAAATAGAAAAGTCGCTTGCCGAGCAGCAGGTGCTGACGGACGAGCTGCGCGCAGCATTGGCCGCCGCGGCCACGCTGGCCGAATTGGAGGATATCTACCGCCCCTTCCGTCCCAAGCGCCGCACGCGCGCGACCATCGCCCGTGAGCGCGGTCTGGACGGCCTTGCGCAGGCACTGCTTCTGCAGCAGCCCTTCAAGGGCACGCTGGAAACGCTGGCCGCGCCCTATATAAATAATGAAAAGGATGTGCCCGATGCGGAAAGCGCCCTGGCCGGCGCGCGGGATATCATCGCCGAAGCCATCAGCGATGACGCGGCGCTGCGCAAGGTGCTGCGCGGGCTGCTGATGCGCGACGGCGTGCTGACCGCCTGCGCCGCCAAGGAGGAGGACAGCGTATACAGCATGTATTACGCCTACTCCGAGCGCGTGCCGCGCGTGGCGGATCACCGCGTGTTGGCCATCAATCGCGGCGAAAAAGAAGGCTTTTTGAAGGTATCCCTCACCGCGCCCGATGAAACGGCCAACCGCGTGATCGCCCAGCGCTATGTGCGCCCCGGTGCGCTGACCGCCCCGCAGGTATCCATGGCGGCGCAGGATGCGTGGGATCGTCTGATTTTTCCTTCTCTTGAGCGCGAGGTGCGCAGCGAGCTGACCGACCGCGCCAACGTGGGCGCGATCCGCGTGTTCTCGCAAAACCTGCAGCAGCTTCTGATGCAGCCGCCCATCAAGGGGCGCGTGACCCTGGGCGTGGACCCGGGCTTCCGCACGGGCTGCAAGCTGGCCGTGGTGGATGAAAACGGCAAGGTTCTGGAAACGGGCGTGGGACACTTTACCCTGCCTGGCCAGACCCGCCAGCAGGAGCAGGCGCGCCAGCTGATCTGCGGCATGGTGGCGCGGCATCATGTGACGGCCATCGCCATCGGCAACGGCACGGCCTCGCGCGAGAGCGAGCAGTTTATCGCCTCGCTTTTGCCCAGCCTGCCGCAGGGCGTCGCCTATACCATCGTCAGCGAGGCGGGCGCGTCGGTGTACTCCGCCAGCAAGCTGGCCGCGCAGGAGTTTCCCGATTTCGACGTATCCCTGCGCAGCGCGGTATCCATTGCCCGCCGCATGCAGGATCCCCTGGCCGAGCTGGTCAAGATTGATCCGCGCTCCATCGGCGTGGGGCAGTATCAGCATGATCTCAAGCAAAACGAGCTGACCGCCGCACTGGACGGCGTGGTGGAGCACTGCGTCAACTCTGTGGGCGTGGAGCTGTCCACCGCCTCGGCCGAGCTGCTCTCCCATGTGGCAGGCATCGGCCCGGCGCTGGCCAAGAACATCGTGGCTTACCGCGATGAAAACGGCCTGCCCAGCCGCGCGGCGCTCAAAAAGGTACCCAAGCTTGGCCCCCGCGCCTATGAGCAGTGCGCGGGCTTCCTGCGCGTGCAGGGCAGCAAGAATCCGCTGGACGCGACCGCAGTACATCCTGAAAGCTATGATGCAGCCAAGGCGCTGCTGCGCGCACTGGATATCACAGCGGATGAATTGAAAAAGGGCGGAATCCCCGGCATTCTGGAGAAGGCCCGCGCCTACGGGC
Organism: Clostridiales bacterium; assembly: GCA_004556155.1. Lineage (GTDB taxonomy): Bacteria > Bacillota > Clostridia > Christensenellales > Aristaeellaceae > SFMI01. The sequence continues at coordinate 14,265 of SFIM01000011.1, read as the reverse complement.
TGGAAAAGCTGGCGGGGGAAACAGGGCTGGGTCTGCCTACCCTGCAGGATATCCTGGCTGAGCTGCAAAAGCCCGGCCGCGATCCGCGCGAGGATCTGCCGCAGCCCATTTTGCGCACGGACGTGCTGGATATCAAGGATCTGAAGCCTGGCATGGAGCTGATGGGCACGGTGCGCAACGTGATCGATTTCGGCGCGTTCGTGGATATCGGCGTGCATCAGGACGGCCTGGTGCACATCTCCCGCATGGCCAACCGCTTTATCAAGCATCCCTCGGAGGCCGCCAAGGTAGGCGATCGGGTGAAGGTGTGGGTGGTTGAGGTAGATGAAAAGAAAAAGCGCATCGCGCTGAGCATGATCCCGCCGGTGCAGAAATAAAACATTTCCAATTATAATTGCATATATCGCATGCAACCAGCAGGGGACGAGCCATCGTTTCCCTGCTTTTTTTGCCGCTTTTTTACGGATTTATCCATCCCGATGCGGAATTTGGTTTAAAAAGCATAATTATGATATATCTGCAATAGTAAAATAAAGAACCTGCATTTTGCAGTGATCATGATATTTTTTATTGTTAAAAATGTATTTTTGATGTACTGATCTTGCAATTTACAAAATTTCGAATATAATTATGCACAATTCAGGACGGCGTCAAAAAGCCGCGCTGAAGGATCAAACCATGAAAGGATGAAACCCATGAAGAAAGCCCTTTCGATGCTGCTTGTAATGGTCATGACGCTTGCGTGCCTGTCCGGCGCTGCCATGGCCGACAGCGACAAGTATCTGGGCGTTATGCTCAGCACCAACGTGATGTCGCTGGATACCAATCTGGCCACGGACGGCGAGTCCTTTGAGGTAATCGCCGACTGCATCGACGGTCTGATGCAGATGGACGCTGCCGGCGCTTCCATCCCCGCGCTGGCTGAATCCTATGATATGTCCGAGGATGGCCTGACCTATACCTTCCACCTGCGCGATGCCAAGTGGTCTAACGGCACCCCTGTCACCGCCAGCGACTTTGTTTTCGCCTGGCGCCGTATCTGCAAGGAAGCCGGCGAGTATGCCTATATGTTTGGCAGCAGCGTTGGCTGCGTGAAGGGCGCGCAGGATATCATCGACGGCAAGGCCGAGCCTGACACCCTGGCCGTATCCGCCCCCGATGATAAGACGCTGGTTGTGGATCTGGAATCCCCTGTTTCCTTCTTCGCGTCGCTGATGTACTTCCCCACCTTCTATCCCATCAACGAGGCCTTCTACTCCAGCCTGGAGGAGGGCACCTACGGCACCAGCCCCGAGACCTTCCTGTCCAACGGCGCGTTCGTGCTGGAATCCTACACCCCCGGCACCGCCAGCCTAACGGTGAAGAAGAACCCCGATTACTGGGATGCCGACCGCGTAAAGCTGGCTGGCATCAAGTATCAGGTGGTCGGCTCCTCCGATAACGCCCTGGTCGCCTTCAAGACTGGCGCGCTGGATGTGGTTACGATCAGCGGCAACCAGGTTGCCAGCGCCAAGAAGGACGCTGAGCTGGCCAGCAAGCTGGCTGTAACCGGCGCGGGCTACATGTGGTACCTCACCTTCAGCCAGACTGAAAAGAACGCCGACGGCGGCATGCTGGCCAACGCCAACCTGCGCCTGGCCATCTCCAACGCTATCGACCGCGAATCCATCGTGGAAAACAACGTCATGGACGGCTCTCTGGCTACCTACACCGCGGTTCCCCCGCAGTTCGCCGCCAGCAGCACCACGGGTGCCGACTTCTCCGAAGATCAGATGAAGTTCGTCGATTACTGCGACTTCAACGTGGAAAAGGCGCTTGAATACCTGGCCAAGGCCAAGGAAGAGCTGGGCAAGGATAGCTTCACCTTCACCCTGATCTACGGCAACAACGAGGGCGACGTCATCGCCAAGGTGGCGCAGGCCATCAAGAGCCAGGTGGAAGCCAACCTGCCCGGCGTAACGCTGAACCTGCAGCCCATGACCAAGGCTGAGCGCCTGGACAAGATGCAGAACGACAACTACGATGTAGCCCTCACCCGCTGGGGCCCGGACTACGCCGACCCGATGACCTACCTGGGCATGTGGATCACCAACGCCTCCAACAACTATGGTTTCTGGAGCAACGCGGAATATGACCAGCTGATCAAGGACTGCACCACCGGCGCGTATGTGGCCGATTATGACGCCCGCTGGGACGCCATGTACAAGGCTGAAACGCTGGTAATGCAGGAAGCCGTCATCGCGCCTCTGTACACCCAGGCCAACGCCAACCTGATCTCCTCCGGCGTTACGGGCATCGATTTCCACCCCGTGGCCCTCAACCGCGTGTACAAATCCGCTGTGATTGAATAATTTTCTCACGCAAGCACATTCAACCCTCAGAGCGGTCTGTCCCGTCCGGCCGCTCTGAGGCCTTTGTCATCCTCAAACGCTTGAAAAGGATCTGCTGCTGATATGCTCAAATACATTGTAAAACGAATTGGCATGGCGCTGGCGACATTGCTGGTGATCATCTTTGTGCTGTTTGTGCTGGTGCGCATTATGCCGGGCAATCCCTTCCCTTCGGAAAGAATGTCCGCCACGCAGATTGCCAACAAACGCGCGGAAATGGGGCTGGACGATCCCATTCTGCTTCAGTTTGTGCGGTATATGAAAAACGTGCTGCGGGGCGATTTCGGCAAGGGCTCCTCGCTCTATAACGGCGCGCCGATCAAAACGGTGCTTTCCAGTTGCGTGTCCAATTCCTTTCGCATCGGCGGGCTGGCAATCCTGATCGGCACGGTCTTAGGGCTCCTGCTGGGTGTCTGCGCGGCGCTGCACCGGGGCAAGTTTCTGGATGGCTTCTGCACCGTGTTTTCCATTGTGGGCGTGTGCGTGCCCTCGTATGTATTTCTGATCTTCCTGCAATACAACTTTTCCTACAAGGTATCATTTTTCCCTTACTTCTTTGATTCCTCGCGGTTTCTGTTCTCGGCCATTCTGCCCGCGCTGTCGCTGAGCCTGTTCACCATGTCCACCATTGCGCGCTTTACCCGCAACGAAATGGTGGAGGTGATCGACAGCGACTATGTGCGTCTGGCCGAATCCAAGGGCATGGAAGGCGGGCTGCTGATCCGCCGCCATGTGCTGCGCAACGCGCTGGTGCCCATTGTGACCGTGCTGGCTCCCCTGATTGTGGATCTGCTGACGGGCGCGCTGGTGGTGGAAAAGATCTACGGCATCAATGGCATCGGCAAGCTCATGGTAGACGCCATCGCCGGCGAGGGTGTGGACTATAACTATGTGCTGGCGCTGGGCATTCTGTATTCCTCGCTGTACATCGGCATGATGCTGGCGGTGGATATTCTCTATGGCATTCTGGATCCGCGCATCCGCGTATCCGCAAAGGGGGAAGCGTAAATGAGCACCATCAATAAAGCAGCCGCATCCATGCAGACCCCGGCGGATTACACTCCCCGCAAGGAGGACTTTGCGCTGCTGGAGCAGCACGACATTGCCACCGATAAGAACTTCGCCTCCCAGGGCTACTGGAAGGGCGTGGCAATTCATTTTTTCCGCAATAAACGCGCGGTCACAGGGCTTGTGATTGTGCTTCTGATTGTATTTTTCGCCGTTTTCGGCCCCATGATGAGCCGTTACGGGTACAAGGATATCGTATCCATTACCACCAAGGTAAACGGCCGCAACCGGCAGATCACCGCCGGCGGCCTGGCCCCGCGCATCCCCTGGCTGCATAAGCTGCTGGGCGGCGAAGCCTATGAGGATCAGTTTGCAGACCGGACCTTTATATTCGGCACCGACGATATGGGCCGCGACCTGTGGACGCGCACCTGGCACGGCGCGCGCGTATCGCTGCTGATCGCCTTCATTACCATCCTGATCGACATGATCGTGGGCATGAGCTACGGCCTGGTATCGGGCTATTTCGGCGGCGTGACGGATAACATCATGCAGCGCTTTGTAGAGGTAGCCAACAGCGTGCCGCGGCTGGTCATCGTATCGGTGCTGGCCATCTTTATGAAAAAGGGCATGGGGCTGGTTATCGTGGCGCTGCTGCTGACCGAGTGGATCGGCATGAGCAAGATCGCCCGCGCTGAAATGCTTAAAATTAAGGAGCAGGAATATGTGCTGGCCAGCCGCACCCTGGGTGCGCGCAGCAGCCACATCATCTTTAAGGAAATCCTGCCCAACACCATCGGCCCCATCATCACCCAGGTCATGTTCTCCATCCCCACGGCCATCTTCACCGAGGCCTTCCTCAGCTTTGTGGGCGTAGGCATCGTGCTGCCACAGTGCTCCGTGGGCACGCTGATTGAGGACGGCTTCAACAACATCACCACCCTGCCGTATCAGATTCTGCCGCCCATCCTGGTGCTGGCGCTGCTGATGCTGGGCTTTAACTTTATCGGCGATGGGCTGCGCGAGGCGCTTGCGCCCAAGCTTGAGGATATGTAAGGAGGCGCGGCATGAGCGAAACCATTCTTCAAATCCGCGATCTGGATATCTCCTTCCGCACCAACGCCGGCTGCGTGCACGCCATCCGCGGGGTCAATTTTGAACTGCGCCGCGGCGAAACGGTGGCCATCGTGGGCGAATCCGGCTCGGGCAAATCCGTCACCATGAAGGCCGCAATGGGCCTGCTGGACAGCAACGCCACGGTCAATCACGGCGAAATCATCTATGCCTATCCCGACGGGCACGGCGGAACGCATCCCGTTGATCTGCTGAAACTGACCCGCAAACAGCTGCGCCAGACCATCAACGGCCAGCACATCGCCATGGTGTTTCAGGACCCCATGACCAGCCTGGACCCGACCATGCAGATCGGCAAACAGGTGATGGAGGGCATGATCCTGCACTGCGGCATGAGCAAACAGCAGGCGCATGACCGGGCGCTGGAGCTGCTGCAACTGGTGGGCATTACCGACGCTGAAAAGCGCATGAAGAACTATCCGCATCAGCTGTCCGGCGGCATGCGGCAGCGCGTGGTCATCGCCATCGCCCTGTCGGCCAATCCAGACGTGCTGATCTGCGACGAGCCGACCACGGCGCTGGACGTGACCATTCAAGCCAAGATCCTGGAATTGATTCAGGACATCCAGAAAAAGATGCAGCTGTCGGTCATCTACATCACCCATGATCTGGGCGTGGTAGCCAAGGTGGCCGATTACGTCAACGTCATGTACGCAGGCAAGATTGTGGAAACCGGCCTGATCGATGAAATCTTCTACGATCCCAAGCACCCCTACACCTGGGGCCTGCTGTCCGCCATGCCCGATCTGGATACCGACGACGACCGGCTGTATTCCATCCCCGGCAGCCCGCCCAACCTTTTGCACGAGCCGGTGGGCGACGCTTTTGCCCCGCGCAACCGCTTTGCCCTCAAGATTGATGAAAAGCTGGAGCCGCCGCTGTTCCGCGTGACCGATACCCACTATGCCGCCACCTGGCTGCTGCATCCCGATGCGCCTAAGGTGGAAATGCCCAAGGAACTGCAAGCGCGCCTGGCGCGCGCCCGGAAGGAGGCGGAAAAGTACCTATGAGCGAACCTTTGCTGAAGGTGGAAAACCTCAAACAGCATTTTCCCGTTTCCAGGCAGTTTACCGTCAAGGCCGTCAACGGCGTATCCTTCGAGGTGTATCCCGGCGAAACCTACGGCCTGGTGGGCGAGTCCGGCTCGGGCAAAACCACCATCGGCCGCAGCATCATCCGCCTGTATGATCCTACGGACGGCAAAATCACCTTTAACGGCCGCGAGATCAGCGGCAAGCTCAGCGCCGATACCCGTAAAATGCTGCGCGCCGAAATGCAGATGATCTTCCAGGACCCCATGGCCAGCCTGAACCCCCGCAAGAAGGTGGAGGATATCATTGGCGAGGGGCTGGATATCCACCATGCCTGTCATAGCAAGGCCGAGCGCAGCGCGCTGATTGCCGAGATGCTCAAAAAGGTCGGCCTATCCCCCGAGCATGCCTCCCGCTATCCGCATCAGTTTTCGGGCGGCCAACGCCAGCGCGTGGGCATCGCTCGAGCGCTGATCATGCAGCCCAAGCTCATCATCGCCGACGAGTGCATCTCCGCCCTGGACGTATCCATCCAAGCACAGGTGGTCAACCTGATGAAGGACATCCAGCAGGAAACGGGCTGCGCGTACCTGTTTATTGCGCACGATTTGAGCATGGTCAAGTATATTTCCGACCGCATCGGCGTGCTGCACCTGGGCTACATGGTGGAGGCCGGCACCAAGGAGGAAATCTTCTCCCATCCCGTGCACCCCTACACCAAGAGCCTGCTGTCGGCCATTCCGCACCCCAACCCCGAGGTGGAAAAGCGCCGCAAGTCCATCACCTATGATTACGCATCCAGCGGTATTGATTACGCCAAGGGCATGCAGCATCTGGTGGGCGGCACGCACACCGTGCTGGCCACGGACACGGAGCTTGCCCAATGGACGCAAGCAGAATAAGGCACAACAATAAACCTCCCCGTCTGCTTATCCAAGTAGGCGGGGAGGCTGTTGCTTGTCAAAAAGCAAGGCTAACTTAGCCGAGAAGTAAAGAAGGGGCGCAGCTCCTTCTTTGGTAATCCGCAGCGGCGGCATGTACGGCGCGAGGAGCAGCCGTCAGGCTGCTTCCTATGTCATTTTCTGGCCGTGAGCCCTTGGCTCACAAGAAAATGACGCTTCCGATGAAAGACTGCTTTAGCTGACTTTCATCGGCTTTAATTTAATATGTAGGCTTTATCCCTCGATCATGAAGGCGCGATAGGCCTTGACAGCCTCGAACAGATCGGCCTTGTTGATGATCTCCTGCGGGGCATGCATGGACAGCACCGGCACGCCACTGTCGATCACTTCCATGCCGTACAGCGCGCAGATATAGGCGATGGTGCCGCCACCGCCCACGTCCACACGGCCCAGCTCCGCCGTCTGCCAGGTGACGTTGTTATCGTCCATGATCTTGCGCAGGCGGCCGATGAACTCGGCGTTGGCGTCGTTGGATCCGGACTTGCCGCGCGAGCCGGTGAACTTATTGTAGCACACGCCATGACCCATCAGGGCGGCGTTTTTCTTTTCAAAGGCGGAGGCGTACAGCGGATCGAAGCCCGCGCTCACATCGCAGCTGAGCATGCGGCAGGCGCGCAGGGCGCGGCGCAGCGTCAGCTCGCTGTATGCGGGCGTGGTCAGGGCGATCAGCTCGGCCATGGCGTTTTCAAAGTAGTGCGCACGCATGCCGGTGGCGCCCACGCTGCCAATTTCCTCCTTATCGGCCAGCAGGCAGCAGCAGGTATACCTGGGCACTGCGGGCAGGGTCAGGATGGCTTCCAGCGAGGCATAGGCGCACACGCGGTCGTCATGGCCATAGCCCAGCAGCATGCTGCGATCCAGGCCGAAATCGCGCGTTTTGCCCGCAGGCACAGCCTCAATCTCGGCGGAGAGCATGTCGTTTTCTTCGATGTCATAGCGCTCCTTGAGGAGTTTGAGCAGCAGCGCCTTGACCGGCTCTTTCTCTTCGCCCTGCAGCGGACGGCCGCACAGGATGATATCCAGGTCCTCGCCGCCGACCACCTCGGAGGCCTTCTTGCTCATCTGGTCGGCAGACAGGTGGATCAGCAGATCCGAGATGCCCACAACCGGGTCGTTTTCATCCTCGCCCACCACGATATTGACCAGCGTGCCGTCCTTCTTGGCCACCACGCCGTGCAGCGCCATGGCGCGGGCGACCCACTGATACTTTTTGATGCCGCCGTAATAGTGCGTATCGGCATAGGCGATATCGTCAGCCTCGTAGAAGGGGTTCTGCTTGATATCGATGCGCGGAGAATCGATGTGCGCGCCCACGATATTGACGCCCTTTTCCAGCGGCTCCTCGCCCAGGTGGAACAGCATCACGGCCTTGCCCATGCAATTGACATATACCTTGTCGCCGGGTTTAAGGGCGCGCTGCTGCGCGATGGCCTGCTCCAGATCAACATAGCCAGCCTTCTGCGCGGCGGCGACCGTTTCGGTCACGCATTCGCGCTCGGTTTTGCCGTGATCCAGAAAATCGCGGTAACGAACGCTGACAGCTTCCAGCATAGCCAGCGCTTCATCGTCATAATTCTTCCAGGCATTGGGACGTTCCATAAGCTTTTGCCTCCTAATTTTTATCAGGATCCATACATATTATACCATGCGGCGCAGCGAAAAACAAGCAATGTGCTGCCGTATACAGGGCAAGTACAGGCGGTCAGGCCGTCTTTTTGTCGCGCTTGAGCGCACAAAGTGCAAAGCTGACCGCCAGCGCCAGCGCCGCTACGCTGACCCAGCCAAAGCCCAGCTCGTACAACGGCAGCCGTTTGAGCGCCGCACTGACAAAGCTGAGCGAAAGCCCGGCGGCGTCCAGAGCGTAAAGTACGCTGACGCAGGCCGTGCAGGCGGCGGTCAGCGGATACGCATAGGCATTGCGCTGCCAAAACCCATGGCTCAGACCCATCAGAATCAGCACGATGGCAACAGGATAGATGGCGTTGAGGATGGGCACGGAGATGCTCAGGATGGCATTGAGCCCCAGGTTGCAGGTCAGGAAGGATACGCCCGTAATTGCAAACACCCAGACACGATAGGAAACCTTTTTGAACAGAGTGGAGAAAAACTGCGAGATGGAATTGATGAGCCCCACGCACGTGGTCAGGCAGGCCAGGGTAAAGATGACGGCCAGCAGTACCTCGCCCGGCTCGCCAAACAGCTGATGCACGATGCACCGCAGCGTCCATGCGCCGTTCTCCTGGATGGGATAAACGCCGCTGCTGCACATACCCATATAGGTCAGCATCATATACACCAGCGCCAGGATCGCGCCTGCCAGCAGCCCAGCCAGGCGGGTATAGCGCAGGCGATCGCGCTTTTCACGCAGCCCGAAGCCGCCCAGCGTGGTAGAAATGACCAGGCCGAAGTTCAGCGCTGCGATGGTATCCATGGTCTGATAGCCCTCGGCAAAACCCTTCAGGAAGGGTGCAGTCTGATAGGCCGATTGCGGAGCGGCAACCTCCACCTGCCCACGCGCCAGAAAGCTGATAAACAGGAACACCAGCAACGCCAGCAGGCTTGGCGTCAGCACATGGCCGATGCGGCTAACCAGCTTGCCCGGCGTCAGGCATAGCCACAGCGCCACCAGGAAGAACAGCAGCGAATACACCACCATCCACAGCGTGGCGTTTGCATCCTCGGGAAGGTAGGGAGCCACGGCCATCTCAAAGGGCACGGAGGCCGCGCGCGGAATGCCCAGTCCCGGCCCGATGGACAGGTAAATCAGCAGCGTAAATACCAGCGCAAAGCGCGGCCCTACCTGCTGAGCCAGGCGATCCAGCCCGTCAAAGCGCGCCACCACAATCACCCCCAGCACCGGCAGCACCACGGCTGTGAGCAAAAACCCCAGCATGGCCGGCAGCGTCGCGCTGCCCGCATTTTGCCCCAGGAAGGGCGGAAAGATCAGATTTCCCGCCCCAAAGAACAGGGAGAACAGCATAAAGCTTACCAGCACCTTGTTTCTCTTGCCCAGTTTCATCTTGTTTCTTCTCCTTTGTTTTTGCAATAATAAAAGACCCGTCTCAAATTGCTTTGAGACGAGCCTTGCAAACGCAATTCCCGCGGTACCACTCAAATTGCAGAAAATAAATTCTGCCGCTTTCAGGCTCCAACAAGCCCTATGCACTAACGTAGCCTTCACGGAAATCCCTACTCGCGCCGCTTTGGGGATTTCAGCTCGGAAGTGATAGGATTCCCTGACGCTGCCCGCCGGGCTTCCACCCTCCCCGGCTCTCTGTAGGACAAAGCTGTCAAATCCGTCTTCGTCATCGCCTTTGTGTTCACTTGTCGATAGGCAGTATAGCACCTGGCCTCGCGTCTGTCAAGCATGGTTTGCACTCGCAGGATAGACAATTTAATCGCAGGATAGACAATTTAAATACAAAGTGTTATAATTACATGCTACTTTTCACTTACGGAGGAGTACCATGAGCAAAAAGCTGCTGATGATTGTCAATCCAGCCGCTGGAAAAGGCAAAGGTCGCGTGTATGAGCAGCGCGTTTCCGCGCTTTATACACAGGCAGGCTGGGATTGCGATATCCGCAACACGCAGGGCGCGGGCGATGCGGCGCGCTTTGCCCTGCAAGAGGGCGCGCAGGCCGACATGCTTTTGTGCATCGGCGGGGACGGCACGCTGTCCGAAACGCTGGGCGGGCTGACGCAGCTATCCGCGCCGCCGCCGCTGTGCTATGTGCCCATGGGCAGCACCAACGATCTGGCGCTGTCGGCGGGTCTGCCCCGCAATGCAATGGACGCGGCGCAGTGCGGCCTGACGGGCCGTGCGCAGCCCATCGACGCGGGCCGCTTCAACGGCCAGGTGTTTTCGTATGTGGCGTGCTTCGGTGCGTTTTCGCGCACCAGCTACATCACCGGTCGCAAGATGAAAAACCGCCTGGGGCATTTTGCCTATATTCTCACCGGCGCGCGGGAGCTGAACCGCATCCGCCCCTATCCGGTGCAGATCGAAGGCGACGACACCTCCATCACCGGCAGCTTTCTCTTTGGCGCGGTGTGTAACACCCGCTCGCTGGGCGGCGCGCTGCGCCTGCCCGTGGATGAAAGCGCCTTGCACGACGGCCGGCACGAGCTGCTGCTAGTACGCGAACCCAAGCATATCTATCAAGCCGTATCCCTACTTTTGTGCCTGGCACGGGGCAAGTATGATCATCCCCTGATTGTGTGCCAAAGCGTATCCCGCGCGGTGTTCCACATGCCCGAGGATATGCCCTGGTCGCTGGATGGCGAACGCGCGGACGCAGGCCGGACGGTGGTGTTTGAAAACATGCCATCGGCCTATCGCCTGATGCTGCCTAAGAATTGATTTATTATCCGGAGGTTTCCCCATGCTTCAGCCTCAATCCAAGCGCCCCGGCGAGCGTGCCCGCGCATTTCTGACGCGCGCCGACGTGCGGGATGCGCTGCGGTGTCTGCTGCTGGCGCTGATTCTCAGCTTTGTTACCGAGGCCATTTGCCGCCACAATCCCATCGCCGCCGCAGGCTATGTTTTTACGCGTCCGCTGGCCTTTTTGTACAACACGCTGCTGATTGCCTGCACGCTGTCGCTGGCTCTGCTGGTAAAGCGGCGCAGGTTCGCCTATACCCTGATCAGCGCGATTTGGGTGGTGTTGTCCATTGTGGATTGCTGCATCCGCCTGGTGCGCATTACCCCGCTGAACTTCTATGATTTCGTCATCTTCGTAAGCAATTTCTCCATCACGCAGTCCTATGTCACCTGGTGGCAGATTGCGCTGATCGTCCTCGCCGTGGCCGCGCTGATTACGGGCATGGTGCTTCTGTTCCGCCGCACGCCCAGGGTGCAGCCTGCCCGCCGACCGGCGCTGCTGCTGCTGGCCGCGCTGTGCGGCCTGACGGCGGTGATCACGCCCATCTACGCCCTGAACAACCGTGATTATACCGATCCCGTGGCGGGCTACAACCGCTCGGGCTTTGCCTACAGCTTTTGCCGCAGCGTAGTGGATCGTGGCATCCGCCGACCCGAAACCTACGATGAAAACGTGATCGACGGCATCCTGGCCGATGTGGGCGGAGATGCACAGCCCGCCGCCGCCACAGAGAAGCTGCCCAACTTCGTATTTTTGCAGCTGGAGTCCTTTCTGGATCCCGCCAACATCACCAGCGTCACCTGCTCGGAAAACCCCGTGCCCGTCTTTACCCGCCTGAAGGAAGAATGCTCCACCGGCCTTCTGCATGTGCCCATGATTGGCGGCGGCACGGCCAATGTGGAATTTGAAGTGATCACGGGCATGAACCTGGGCGATTTCGGCACGGGCGAGTATCCATACAGCACCATCCTGAAATCCGAAACCTGCGAAACGATTGCCTACGATCTGCGCAATATGGGCTATACCGCCCACGCCATCCACAACCATATCGCCACCTTCTATGAGCGCAATCAGGTGTACGCCATGCTGGGCTTTGATACCTTTACCAGCTTGGAATACATGACCAACTACACCACCAACAGCCTGGGCTGGTGCCGCGACAAGGTGCTGACGGGCTGCATTCTGGACGCGCTGCGCAGCGGAGAGGAGCGCGATCTGGTATTTGCCGTTTCGGTGCAAGGGCACGGCAAGTACAGCAGCAATCCGCCGCAAACGCCCTACCCGATCACCAGCACGGGGCTGGAGGATAACCCAAGCCTGAAAAACGAGTTTGAATACTACATCAATCAGCTGCACGAAACCGATGAATTTCTGGGCGAGCTGCTGGACGCGCTGCGCGAGTATCCCGAGCCTGTGGTGCTGGTGATCTACGGCGATCATCTGCCTGCCCTGGCCTTTGACGCGGACGATCTGCGCGCAGGCACCATGCTGGCCACCGAATATGTGATCTGGACGAACGACGACAGCCTGCCCAAGGTCGATCAGGATCTGCATTCCTATCAGCTGACCGCCTGCACGCTGGAGCGCTACGGCATCAGCGGCGGCGTGCTGCCCAGCTATCATCAGCGCTGCCGCAGCGAGGCGGATTATCTCTCCGGCCTGTCCGTGCTGGAATATGATATGCTCTACGGCGACAAGCTGCTCTACGAGGGGCAGGCGCCCTATCCACGCGTCAATATGCGCATGGGCGTGAAGGATATTGCTGTGGAGCGTGCCAACTTTGACGGCAAGCGCCTGGTGGTCAAGGGGGAAAACTTCACGCGCTATAGCGTGATTTACGCCGACGGCCATGCCCTTTCCACCACCTATGTGGACAGCGAAACGCTGGTGGCCACGCCCACGCTGCTGACCTCCATCCATGTGGGCGATCAAATCGAGGTATCTCAGCTATCCGTGGATGCGACGGTGCTAAGCACCTCCAACGCCGTCATTTGCGAGGAGGAGCAATAGCAATCGCCGCACGAGCCCAGGCGGGCTGCATCGCTAAAAGCGCTTATGAAAACCCCCTTCCGGAGCCAGGCGGCTCTGAAAGGGGGTTTTTCAGCCCTCGTACAATCGCTTACAGGGTCTTATTGAACCAGTCGATGGTATCCTGCACCATGGTCTTGAGCACGGTATCGTCGCCGGAGAACACGCAGAAGGTATGATCCGCGCCGTCCAGCAGCAGCACCCTGGAATCCGGATTGGTGGAAGCATCGACAATCTTTTGCGCGGTCTCGGGCAGCACCGTGGTGTCCTCCTTGCCGTTGATGGCCAGGATGGGCGCCTTGATGTTGGCAACCTCAGCCGCATAGTCGATGGCCATGGCGCACTCATAGTAGGCGGGAGACTGCTTCAGCGGCGCGCGCCAATCGTAGATTACCTCGTAGTAGCCATCCTTCTTGGCGATTTCATACTGCTTCTGCTCGCCGCCCTTCTGGTCGTAAGCGCCAGCCCAGGTCAGCACGGTGGTGAACACATCGTTGCGGGCAGCGGTCAGCAGCGCAAGGCGGCCGCCCTGGCTCCAGCCCATGATGCCCACATGATCCATATCGATAACGCCCAGCGTGGCCAGGTATTCATAGCACTTCATCGCGTCCTCGACGCCCTTGTCATAGGTGAAGTCGATGTAGTCGCTGGTGCTGTCGCCATTGCCGATGTAATCAAAGCGGATGGTGGCGATGCCAGCCTTGGCCATTTCGGGGGCGGCGTAGTCATAGGCATTGCCAGCCTCGTGGCGGGTGGAGCCGTTGCCATGCAGCATGATGACGGCGGGGAACCTTTCGCCCTCGGCGCCCACGGGCAGGGTCAGGGTCGCGGGGATCTGATGGCCGCCGGCATCGATGGTGATATCCTGCTCGGTATAGGCCTTTTCGGCGGCTTCAGCCGCGGCGAAGGAGCAGCACGCGATGATCATAGCCAGCGCCAGGAGCAGAGACAGAAACTTGCGCATAGGAATACGCCTCCTGTCAGTTATTGCGCTTTCGCGCAGAAGGTATTATAGCACGTTTTCAAAACACAAACAATACCTTTATCGAAAAGATTTTCGTTCGTATTTATGTGCGGATTTACTTATGAATTTGCCTTCTGCGCAGTCTGATATCGTTAAAAATCCGTATTTTCTGTTGTTGCTCCTGGTCAAGCCTTTTAGATGCCAAAACGCCCCGGACGGCCGAAGCCATTCGGGGCGCTGTTGTGCCTGATGGTTGATGAAATTACTTGCCAGCCTTGGCCAGGGCGTCGTTGACGGCGGCGATGAAGGCTTCGCTCGTCTTGGTCGCGCCGGTCACAGCGTCCACGTTGGTGGAGTTGTTGGCA
>SFIM01000034.1 GCA_004556155.1 Clostridiales bacterium | reverse complement strand
ATTTTGCATCCTCCCTGCCAGAAGAGTTGCGAGAAGCATCGTTGATCGACGGTTGCGGTGATTTGCGGTATTTTGTTAAGATTGCGCTTCCCTTGGCTAAACCGATTATTGCTGTTGTGACATTGTACATTCTGATTGCAAAGTGGAATGAATTTACCAATGCCATGATTTACTTGAATAAACGAAAGCTGTACCCGCTCCAATTGTATCTGCGTGAACTGCTGCTTACATTTTCCAGCATGGCAGGCAGTGCAACAGGCGCCATGGCAGCGGATGCTGAAACCCTTGAACGGTATCACAAACTGTCACAGATTATCCGATATGGGTTTATTGTAATTGCTTCACTGCCACTTTTGATCGCTTATCCGTTTGTTCAAAAATACTTTGTGCAGGGAGTTATGATTGGCTCGCTGAAAGGCTGATGGAAGTTCGGCAGGTTTGCGTTGTTGTTCTTGCATTTACCATGCTTCACAGGCAAACAGACAGTCTGACATAGGATAATGGTTGGACAATACGTCAGGGAACAGGAGGAAGGCGCCGCTATGTGAATGGATGGAAATGCTGAAAAGGATCGGACATAAGAAAAGGAGTGATTGTGTGAAAATTAGAAGAATTTTTGCTGCCATGCTGCTGATCGTGATGCTGCTTGCATCGTCCTTTGCGGCCGCAGAGAGTGAAGGGAATCTCAACCTGACGGGGCTTCCTATTGTCAATACGCCAGAGACAATTCGCATTGTATTCTGCAAACATGATATGGACAGCACCCAAAACAACCTGAAGTATGCCGTGCAGAAGGCTGCGCAAGAAACGAATGTACTGATTGAATGGGAAGAAATTCCTCAGATTGACTTTGCCATGAAGGTTTCCCTGATGTTTGCTGGCGGTAACCTTCCGGACATGTTCTTGACCGATGGCGGAGATAACTATGTGACTTCTTACCGCAGTCAGCTGCTTCCGCTGGAGGAGTTGCTTGCCAGGTATGCGCCTGAAATGTGGAAGATCATTTCTGAGCCTGAAATGCTGGCTGAATTCAAGCATGATGATGGTCATGTGTATTCAATTCCCAGCGGTCTGGCCTCTAATGAGCAGAATGACGCGCCCGGCTTGTTCATCTATAATAGAAAGTACTTTGATGAGGTTGGCTATCTTCCCACGAATGTGGACGAGCTGTACACTGCGCTGAAGACCATTAAGGAAAAACATCCTGACGTCATTCCGCTGTCCACCACGCAGAAAATGTGGGCGGGTCATTTCTCTCAGCTGTGCGCGACCTTCGGCATTCGCATTGATCCCACCGCCGAAACTCGCCCCGCGATCATTGATGGCGTATGCGTTGCCCCCTGGACGGATGAGAAGCTTTATGATTGCTTGACCTTCTATCATCAGCTGTACGCTGAAGGGCTTTATGATTCGGATGCTTTCACGCAGACCTTTGACCAGTATATTTCCAAGGGATACAGCGATCAGATGGCTTTGTTCATCGCTGCCTGGCCGAACTCTGTTTGCGGCGATCCGCTGATGGAAGAATACGAATTCATGGATCCCATTGCTTCTCCGGATGGCGCTGTAATCTGGCCGGGCCGTGTTAATCAGCCCTGCACGCGCCGCGGCGGCATCTTTCTGCCGAAGACCACCACAAAGGCCGGCATTGCTCTGCGTCTGATTGAGTACATTAATTCTTCCCTGGAAAACAAGCTCACCTGGTATTGCGGCGAGGAAGGCAAGGATTGGGCCATTGATGAAGAAACCGGCCTTTGGCACCAGTTGACGGCTGACGAACAGGCTGCTATTGGCTACACGCCGCCTTCCGGCGGTCAGTGGACGACGGGCTTTTGCGATCATGGCCCGTTCTACCTGACGGTTGAAGACTGCGCGCTTCGTGACTGGTCTCGTGATCCCGCCCGGTATAAAATTGCCAAGATTCGTGAGATTTCCAAGTATTTCCCCGATCCCAAGGACAACTATCCCAACGTCTTTGAAGATCCTGATGTAAAGGCAGAACGTGCGGAAACTGGCAGCGAAATCCTTAGCTGTTTCAATGAATTCTGCGCGACCAGCGTTGTAAATGGGATTATGGAAGCCTCTTGGCAGGAATATCTGCGCCGTATGGACGATCTCGGTGTGAATGAATATGTGGCGCAGTGGCAGGAATACTATGACGCTTATTCTCCCTATGGCAATCGGTAATCCTGGTATAATCGGTTATTGCTTGTAGAATAATCGGGGCGCGTGCCTTTTCTTGAACAGGCGAGGGTACGCGCCCTCGATTCATCGATTGTTTGAAAAAACAAGCGCGCTGCATTAAGAAAGGATATGGACATGATTGAAAAGATTTCAAGAAACAGAGTAAATGGATTCTTGAAGGCCGAGGAACGCCGGATTGTTAATAGCAAAGGCGAAGAATTCCTGCCGCTTGGTGTAGCGTTTGGCAACTGGCTGCTTTGCGAGGGCAACATGTGGGCGTTTGGCGAAGGAAATCCATATGATCGACCCAGAAGGTTTGAAACGCTGATTCGAGATTTGTGTGGGAGTGCATATGCAACAGGCTTTTGGAAGCGTTTTAGAGATAATTTTATTACGGAGGCGGACGTTGAAGCGATTGCGGATATCGGCTTCAACTCTGTGAGGATTCCGATTAATTGGCGCGTGTTAATGGAGGACGAGCCGGGTATTGCCTTTATTGAGGAAGGATTTCAACTGATTGATCGCTGCATCGATTGGTGCGAGAAGTATCATCTGTATGTTTTTTTAGATCTGCACGGGGCGCCCGGCGGACAGACGGGCGCGCACATTGACGATTCTATTGACAATAAGCCGCGATTGTTTATGGATGCGGATAGTTATGAAAAATGCCTGGCGCTGTGGCGTGAAATTGCCCGGCGATATCGTGACCGCTGGATTGTCGGCGGTTATGACTTGCTCAATGAACCGATTGATCATGCATTGCCAAATATGTCGCACTGGCAGGCGCGCTTGGCTGCATTTTATGAAGATTGCATTCGTGTGATCCGGGAAGAGGATGACCGGCATATTCTCATTTTAGAGGGTACGAGGTGCGACACGGATCCTGGGGTTTTCTATAAGGTTTTTGATCCGAATATGGTTGTCAGCTTCCATTTATATGGTCAGATGCCTTGCGAAGAAACCTATGCGCAATGGATTGAGGTGTCACAGCGGCTGAACGTACCGTTGTGGCTGGGTGAAACGGGCCGTGGAAGGCCGGAAATGTTTACGTCTCTATATACCCTGGCGTTGCAGCTTGGAATTGGCGTGAACTTCTGGCCATGGAAACGTACAAACTGGCAGGTTGGCTGCTGTGCCAACCTGGCTCCGGACGGCTGGCGGGAGATCGTTGCTTATACCAGAGGCGGGCCGCGGCCTTCCTATCAACGCGCGCAGGAACTGTTGAACGCATTTGTTGAAGGACTGCTATTCAAAAACTGTGTAAAGCGACAGATTGTGGTTGACGCAGTCTTGCGTCGCCCAAAGGTACGCGTGCCTGGATTTGCTTTTGATTATAAACCCTCTGAAGATAACGGCCATCCGAACCCCGGCAATCCATATGCATTTCGCGTTCATTCGGGGCATCAGATTGTGCTTAAACCGGGTTATACCATGGAGCGGCAAGCATATATGGATTTGCATGAGTCTGTCTGGGATGCCATGACGCTGAAAATGGATGCCGGAGAACAGGCAAGGTATACGATTATGGAAGTAGCGGAACCTTGTCCGTTATACCTGGAAATGCGGGTATTGACGGATGCTGAAGTAACGGTCAAGCAGGATGAAATGAGAATCGCATCTGTTTCAATAAAAGCCAATGCTGCGGCAAGACCTTTGATCGGCTTTGTGAAGCCCTCGAAAGAAAGCTGCATTACAGTATCCGTAGACAAAGGCAGCGTTGAGCTGAATACACTATGCTTTGGCGATGTGCCGGAGGATATTTATCCAAACGGTTTCCTGGAAATGTGAGAAAGATAAAAGGAAGATAAAAGGAGGAGCGGTTGATGCGCTTGCAACAATATACGGCCAGGGAGATAAAGCCTTGCGGCTGGCTGAAACGGCAGCTGAAAATTCAGGCGGATGGATTAAACGGAAACTTGGACAAGGTGTGGCGAGACGTTCGAGAAAGCCAGTGGATTGGCGGCGACGCCGAAGGCTGGGAACGCGTGCCATATTGGCTGGACGGCTTCATTCCTTTAGCGTATTTGCTTCAGGATGAGGATATGATCCAACGGGCGCAAAAATATATGGATGCAATTTTGAACAGCCAGGAAGAGGATGGCTGGATTTGCCCGGTAAGCCGAGAAAACCGTAAAACGTATGATTCATGGGCGGTGCAGTTAATTTCAAAGGTACTGACAGTATATTATGAATCTACAGGAGATGAACGCGCCTACAACGCGCTGTATCGCGTACTGAAAAACTATTATGAGCTACTGTCGTCCGGCGAAATCTCTTTGTTTGCCTATGGCAAATATCGCTGGTTTGAGTGCTGCATTGCAATTAATCTGGTATATAATAAATGCCATGAAAAGTGGCTTTGCGATCTGACAAAAATTCTGAAAGAACAGGGCGCAGACTTTGAAAAAGCTGCTGAGCTGTGGAAACATGCTTTGAATAAATGGACTTACGATACGCACATTGTCAACATCGCCATGATGCTGAAAAGCGAAGCTGTTTCATGCGATTTGTTAGAAGAAGAATATACCGATATGGCGGAGCGCTTTCGTGAAACATTGCGCCGGTATAACGGCACGGCCGTGGAAATGTTTACCGGCGATGAGTGCCTGGCGGGACTCAGCCCCATTCATGGCACGGAGCTTTGTGCGGTTGTGGAGCAAATGTACGCCTATGAACAGCTATTTGCTTATTCGGGCGACGCCAAATGGGCGGAACGCTTGGAAGTGCTGGCTTTTAACGGATTGCCTGCTACATTGAGCGACGATATGTGGGCGCATCAGTACGATCAGTTAAGCAATCAAATTGCTTGCTATCGGCTGCCGGGAAGGCCTATTTATACCACAAATTTAGGGGACTCCAATGTATTTGGATTAGAGCCCAATTATGGATGCTGTACTGCTAACTTTGGACAAGGATGGCCGAAACTGGCATTGTCCGCATTTATGCATCGGGATAATACAATTATCAATGTGCTGCCGGTTCCGTGCGAACTCGATGCGGCACAAGCCCATATCGCTGTTTCTACTGATTACCCGTTCAAACATAGCGTAACATATGAGATTGATGCGCGGGAGGACTTTACCTTCCAGTTTAGAATCCCATCCTTCGCAAAGAACATCAGAATGAATGGGCAATTATATGCCGGGGAAATCTATTCTCAGCATATTGATGGCAATGCGCATTTAACGCTGCAATTTACATTTGAGGTTGAACCGCATTTTGATAAAACGCCAGGCGGCTTATTTGCTGCGAGGTGCGGATCCCTGGTTTATGCGGTTCCGATCAAATATAAAAAGGCAATGAGGGAATATGAGGAGAACAAGGTGGAAAGAAAATACCCTTATTGCGACTATGAGTATTATCCGGAGTCAGACTGGAATTATGCGTACTGCGCTTCGAAGCTGGAACGCGTTGAACATGATATCAATGCGATTCCCTTTTCTTCGGAGCATCCGCCTGTGACCTTAAGGGTCAATGCGCAAAAGATTGATTGGGGCTTGGAGGATGGCTACGAGCTTGTATGCTCAAAATGGCCCCAATCGCTTACGCCGCTTGCCCCGCCGGAGGAGATTGAACTTTATCCCTATGGGTGCGCAAAGCTGAGAATGACCGAACTGCCTATGAAAAACAGGCAATGATGGAGAAAGGAACTTGCCATGAAAGCATTAACTGTTGACGCACAGGGATTGCTGTCTTTGCAAGAGCTTCCGATACCAAGCTATGGCGCTTGCCAGGCCCTTGTCAAGATGCGCAGCTGCGGCGTATGCAGCGGCACCGATATGAAGCTGATTCACCATACCTTCAAGAATTTCGACACTTATCCCGCCATTCTTGGGCATGAGGGCGTTGGCGAAGTGGTGGAAATTGGAGAAAAAGTTGAAAACCTGCGCAGGGGCGATCTTGTCCTGCTGCCATTTCTGGAGGGAAAAATCGGAGAATATACGCCTGGATGGGGCGCTTACAGCGAATATGCGTTAGTCGGCGATGCAGAAGCATATATTCGCTGCGGAATGGGGCCTGGAACCAAGCAGTGGAGCGAAGGTTATCTTGCCCAAACGGTGCTGGGGCCGAAAGATCGGGTGAACCCTGTAGAGGCAGCGATGATCGTCACATTTCGAGAAGTTCTCTCCGCAATTCGGCGATTCGGATTTCAGCCTAATCAGAATATAGTGGTTCTGGGTGCCGGGCCTGTTGGTTTGTGTTTTACGCGTTTTCTCAAGCTTCTTGGCATAAAAACAGTGATAACTACGGATATACTGGATGAAAAGGTTGAAACAGCGCTCGAAATGGGCGCGGATTATGCCTTTAATTCTGCTAAGTGCGATATTATTCACGAGGTTCGCACGCTGTTTCCGGATGGTGTAGATGCGGTTGTGGATGCGGTGGGGGTGAACGCTTTGCTCAACCAGGCAATGCAGATGATATGCAGCCATGGCAAGATCTGCGGATATGGCATTTCGCCCAAGCTATCTGTAAATTTGGATTGGAGCAATGCGCCCTATAATTGGAGCTTGCATTTTATACAGTGGCCAAGCAAGGCGGAGGAAGCGCAAGCCCATGCTCAGATTATGGCGTGGATTAACATGAAAGTTTTGAACCCGATGGATTTTATATCAGACGTTATTCCGTTTTCTCGCATTACCGATGCTTTTACGTTGATAGAACAACATTTGCCTTCGACTAAGAAGATTGTGATTGAATTTTGAGGAGGATAGAAATGCTGCAGAGTGAGTTGTTCTGCGTATTGCCGAATTACGTTTGTACACCGGATGGAATGGCGATCGATCGCGATGGCAACCTTGTGATTTCCTGCCCCAATTATGCCGAGGATTTCTATCCCGGCATGGTGGTACGCATTGACAAGCAAGGCAATGTGAAAAAGTGGTTTGAGGTTCCTGTGCATCCTGAAACGGGAATCGCCAGAAATATGGGAATTGCGTTTGATGATGAATGGAATATTTATTTGTGCGATAATCAGGGATGGAGCGGAAAGCCGGAGCTTCAGTACAAGGGAAGAATCCTAAAAGTGACGGTAGATGACGCGGGGAATATTCTCCGATCTGTCGTGGTTGCCAAGAATATGGAACATCCAAATGGCATTCGGATCAAGGGTAACTATATGTATGTTACTCAAAGCTATATGCATCCGGTTAAGCGTGAGGACGGCAAGTTGACAAGTGGAGTATATCGCTTTGCGCTGGATGAAGAGAATGTGGATGTAAAGAATAATCTGCAAGATAGAAATCTGTTTGCCGCTTTTGTTACGCAAAATCCAGCATGCCAATATGGCGTTGATGGAATTGCATTGGATCAAAAGGGCGATCTGTATATTGGAAATTTCGGCGATGGCGCGGTGCACCGTCTTGTGCTTGGAGAGGATGGCGCTTTGATTAGAAACGAGTTGTTCGCGCAAGATGCCGCACAGCTGCAGAGCACCGACGGGATGATTTTTGATGATGAGAATAATTTATATATTGCCGATTTTTGTGCAAATGCTATTGTGAAGGTAACGCCGGACGGCAATGTAATGCGAATCGCGCAGAGCCCGGATTGCACAGGCGTGGACGGCGGACTTGACCAGCCAGGCGAACCTATTATTTGGGATGGAAAGCTGATTGCCTCGTGCTTTGATCTGGTTACAGGCCCTGGAAAAGTGAATAAAAAGCATGAAATGCCCGCGACGCTGGTTTCGCTGACGCTGTAAAGGGGGCTTGCTATGGCCTATCTACTTGCGCATGATCTTGGAACCAGCGGTAACAAAGCCGTGTTGTATTCGGAAACAGGTATTCTGATTGCCTCCTGCCTGCAAACATATTCTACCCAGTATCCCCATGACGGCTGGGTGGAACAGGACGCCAAGGATTGGTGGAAGGCCGTATGCAAATCCACAAAGCAACTTCTGGAAACAGCTCGGATAGCGCCTGCGGAAGTCATGGCGATCTCTTTTTCAGCGCAGATGATGGGATGCTTGCCGGTAGATCAAGCGGGAATACCTTTGCGGCCTATGATTACATGGGCAGATACCCGTGCATCCCGGCAAGAGAACTGGATGCTGGAACGCACTTCCATGGATCGAGTATATGCCGTTACGGGACATCGCGTCAGCGCATCATACGCCGCTGCGAAGTTCCTGTGGATCAGGGAAAACGAACCGGAAGTATTCAAAAAAACGGCCCATATGCTTCAGGCCAAGGATTATGTTATCTATCGCATGACTGGGCAGATTGTAACCGATTATAGCGATGCTTCAGGCACGAATCTGTTTGATATCCGAGAAAAACGTTGGTCGCAGGAATTGCTAAACGCCTGGGAAATTCCAGCATCGATTTTGCCAGAATTACATCCGTCTACGGATATTGCCGGCACAATTACGCAACGAGCCGCCCTGGAAACCGGTTTGCTGGAGGGAACACCGGTTGTTATTGGCGGCGGAGATGGCAGCTGCGCTTGCGTAGGCGCAGGGGTTGTACAGGATAAGCATGCCTATTGCGTGCTGGGATCGTCCTCGTGGATATCGGCAGCGTCACGCGAGCCGGTGTTTGATCCGAAAAAGCGGACGTTCAATTGGGTTCATTTAGACCCTTGCCTGTATACGCCTTGTGGAACAATGCAGGCAGCGGGCTATTCCTATCGCTGGTTTTGCAATACGCTTTGCGATGCGGAAAAGCAACAGGCGCAGGAAAATGAAAAAAACGTTTATGATATTCTGAATGAAAGGGTGAAACATACGCCGGCTGGCGCCGGTGGACTTCTCTATTTGCCATATTTGTTGGGCGAGCGGTCGCCACGATGGGATTCTAAAGTACGAGGCGCATTCCTGGGTTTATCTGTTACTACAGGAAAGGCAGAAATGGCCCGCGCGGTGATGGAAGGCGTTGGGATGAATCTTTATGTGATTCTGCAAGCGCTGAAAACACAGGTTCCTATCAACAGGTTGGCATTGATTGGCGGCGGTGCGCAAGGAGACGTTTGGCCGCAGATTTTGGCTGATATTTGGGGAATGCCTGTAGAGACGGCTGTTCATTCTATTGAGGCAACCAGCATGGGAGCGGCTATTTGCGCGGGTGTTGGCATCGGGCTCTATAGAAGTTTCCGCGAGGCGTTTGTTGCGCGGATGGAGACACGGATTTTCAATCCGGATAGGCAGGCGAATGCAGTATATCGAAAGCTGTGCCCGCTGTTTGAACAGGCATACGAATCATTGGGTAAAGTATCGGACGGGCTGGCTTTGTTTCGAGAAAGCGCTGAATAAGGGAGGTATCTTATGATTACGGCTAAAAGGCTTGCTTCTTACTTTGATCATACGCAGTTACGCGCGTATGCTGTTTATGCGGATTTTGAGAAACTGTGCAATGAAGCGCGCCGCTATGGTTTCGCTATGGTAGCGATTAATCCCGCGCCTGTGCGTCTTTGCTGCGAGCTGCTAAAAGACTCTCCGGTTCATGTTGGCGCTGCGGTCGGCTTCCCTTTGGGACAGAATACGATTGCCGTTAAGCAGGCGGAGACGCTGGACGCCATTCAGAACGGCGCGGATGAAATTGACTATGTGGTCAATCTAACCGAACTAAAGGAAAAGAATTATAATTATGTGCAGAAAGAAATGACTGCAATTGTTGAGACCTGCCGCGAGCATCATGTCTTGTCAAAGGTGATATTTGAAAACTGCTATTTAACACGGGAAGAAAAAATTGCGCTTTGCCAGATCGCTCGTGAAGTACAGCCGGATTTTATCAAGACGTCGACCGGATTTGGAACTGGCGGCGCAACGTTTGAAGATGTTGAACTTATGCGAAAAACGGTAGGCGATTCTGTCAAGATCAAGGCTGCTGGCGGAATACGCGATTTGGAAACCGCATTGCGGATGATTGAGCTTGGGGTATCGCGCATCGGGTCAACAGCAAGCGTGGCAATTGTGGAAGAATTGATACAAAAGAATAAAGCCTAATTAGAGACGATAATAATGAAAAAAGCTGGGCTTGTTTGCCCAGCTTTTTCGGCTTCATAGCTTGTTTTATTCCGGATTTTCAAAGATAGACGCTTCTTCGCTGCCGTCGCCGCCCAGCCAGCCGAGCAGGCGATCCCACAGCGCGCCGCCCCTGGAAGGGGCGCGGGCCTGGGCAATCTGCACGGACTGCGTGCCTTCCAGCAGCACGCCGTTTTGCAATAGCTCGTAATTGACCGGGATCACGCGGTAGGTATACACCACGCCCAGCTTGGCGGTGGAATCGGCATAGTACAGCGTTTTTCCCGCCGTGCCGCTCAGCTCGGTGATGATCAGGCTTTCGCCGTCGCAGTCGCGCTGCACGCGCATCAGGGCGCTTTCGGACGGGGTGATGCACAGCACGGGATTGCCCTTGTCGTTGTGGGTGATGTAGAAGGCGCTGGGGCTGGCTGGCGCTTTCCAGGCGGTGGATTGCTTGACCAGCTTGTTGCTGGAGGCAAACACCTCGGAATAGCGATAGCTCTTGGGCGTGGTCTGGGTGGCCAGCATGGCTTCGCCCAGCCATTCCACGCTGGCGCGATCCACCGTCTGCCACACGATGTTGGGCGGGGTGTCGAAGGCGGGCTTCTTTTTGCCCGCATAGGCGGATTTGAAAAACGCCGTGGCCAGCGCCGCCGTGTGGTCGCCGCCCGATACCCACGAAGCCAGCCTGTGCCTGCTGTCCGGATTGTCAAAGCCGATCCAGAACGCGGTGGAGATCTGCGCGTTATAGGCCGCCATCCAGATATCGCGGTTGCCGCCGCCCTTCATGTTGACTGTGCCCGTCTTGCCCGCCACCGGAGTGCCCGCAGCGGACAGCTTGGCGCCCGTGCCCTCGGCGGTGACGGATTGCAGCAGGCTGTTCATCAGGTACGCCGTTTCGCGGCTGACCACGCGGCGGCCCTCAGCCGTGTGGGCGTAGATCACATTGCCCTGCGCGTCCTCCACTCGGCGGATGAAGAACGGCTCATAGTAGGTGCCGCCGTTGCCGAAGGCCGCGTAGGCGGCCGCTAACTGCACGGGGGATACGCCGTAGGTCATCGAGCCCAGCGCTAAGGACAGGCCCCAGTCCGCATCGGATAGCGGAATGCCCACCTTATGCAGATAATCGCGGCCCGCCGCCACGCCAATGCGATCCAGCAGCGACACGCAGGCCACGTTCATGCTCCATTTAAGCGCCTGGCGCACGGTGACGAAGCCGTGATAGTTGTTGCCGCTGTTGCGCGGGGTGTAGTTACCGGCAAAGGTGGTGGGGTTGTCGTTCAGCACCGTGGCCGTGGTGCAGCCGTAGCTTTCGATGGCGGGGGCATACACGGCCAGAGGCTTGATGGCCGAGCCTGGCTGGCGCTGTAATTGTGTGGCGCGGTTTAGCCCGCGCTGCACGGTGTATTCGCGCCCGCCCACAATGCACAGCACCGCGCCGCTTTCGTTATCGATGCAGGCCATGGCGCTCTGCGGTTTTTCACCATCCGAGGCCGCGTCCGGAAAGGACTTGCCCGCGGCGTACTGCGCGTCGGCAATCTGCTGATACTCCTGATCCAGCATGGTGTAGATGCGGTAGCCGCTGCCCAGCAGCGCGTCGCCCGATACGCCCAGTACGCTGCCGGCTTCGTCCAGCACTGCGTCCATATACCAGCCGTAGCGGGTTTCGGCGGTCTTTTGCGGGATGACGGCAATTGCCTCTGCCGCAGCCAGGGCATATTCCTCCTGGGAAAGCAGGTTATTATCCCGCATGGTGGCCAGAATATAATTGCGGCGCTTGGCGTTGCTTTCAGGGTTCTGCTGGGGCGAATAGGCGGACGGCGCTTTAATAATGGCCGCCAGTGTGGCTGCCTGCGCCGCTGTCAGCTCGGCCGCGCTGCAATTAAAATACGCCTGTGCGGCGGCCTCCACGCCATACGCGCCGCGGCCGAAGTAAACGTAATTCAGGTACATCTGCAAAATTTCGTCTTTGCTGTACAGGGCCTCCAATTGCAGCGCCAGGTAGATTTCCTCCAACTTGCGGGCGATGGTTTTTTCGGAGGATAGATGCGACAGCTTGACCAGCTGCTGCGTGATGGTGCTGGCGCCCTCGCTGAAGCCGCGCGAGCGCAGATTGGCCATGACTGCGCCGAAAATGCGCACCACGTCGAAGCCCGGATGGCGATAAAACCGCAGATCCTCGGCAGCGATAAAGGCGTTTTTCACATGATCGGGCAGGCTGGACAGGGCGATGAGCGTGCGATCCTCGCTGCCCTTGAGGGCGCTGATCAGTTCGCCGTTTCGATCGTATATCGCGCCGGTCTGCTGCACGGCGGTGATCTTCTGGATATCCAGCCGCTGCCAGGAGGGCACGTCAAACAGAAAATACCCGGCGACCAGCGCAGCGGCGATTGTCCCCAGGGCGATCAGCAGCACATTGCGCAGGATGTGGCGCTTGGGGCGGCCCTCCAATTGCTTCAGATCCCGTTCATCCTCCCGATCCATGCGTTTTTCCATCTTTTTCAGCTCGCGGCGCACGGCGTATCCCTCCCTTGATCGCATGCGCGCTGCACGCGCACGCAGTGCTATTTTTGCCTGAAATTGCGCGCACAACCGGCCCAAATAACGGAAAACAGGGAAAAACGGGGCTGTTTTGCTTTTTGTAATGAAAGCTTCATCAAAACGTCGTTGCCTTTGCGGCGGGCAAATGCTAAACTAATATGAACGATAACATGGAAGGATGCCGGGTATGAAAAAGCGCCTTGCAGTTTTGCTGATTCTTCTTCTGTGCCTGCCTGCGCTGGCGCAGGCCTATACGGGCAGCTACGGCGGCAGCACGCTGTTTACCTTCAGCTATGACAGCGGGCGTTTCCGCATGGATCAGGATAGCTATCTGGGCGGAAACCGCAGCAATCAGGTTTGGTTCTTTATGCTGTACGATAGCGACTATACCATCGATTGCGGCATGTTTGTAAATGAGTCCACCCAGTCCATGAGCAATGGCGATACCTCCGCGCTGTCGCTGTACCTGGCCGGCTACTATGCGCGCTATGGTGCGTCCAGCCAGGGTACCTGCACGATCAATGGTCAGGGTTATGCGCTGTTTTCGCTGTCCGGCGTAAGCACGGGCGGCAGTTATCTGGCCGCCACGGTGATCAATGGCTGCGTCGTCACGTTTGAAATCTATAGCCCCTCCGCAGGCGCTGTGGATGCAGGCGCGCTGAGCACGCTCAAAACCGTGCTGGCGGGCTGCTATCCGGCAGGCTGAGCAGGCTGCGGTCAGGCCGCCCATCGGGCGGCCTTTTTTTGCGCATGGGACAAAATACCGTATTATATACCAAATGTATCAAAATATAATTCGGGCAATAATCCGAATATTTTTGGTATTGACATTTATAATGTTCGGATTTATAATAGCTGCGTTGAGACGGAGTGGCCAGCCGCCTCTTCTGCTTTTTCCGGATTACTTCATGCTACAGACGACGAGAGGAGATTTTTATGAAAAAGACGTTTGCGCTGCTCCTGATGGTTCTTCTGCTGATGTGCTCCGTGCTTCCCGCCTTTGCCCAGTCCGCTGAGCCGGTTAAGATCAAGGTGCTGATCCTGCCCAAGTTTGAATCGGGCGAAATGGCCGGCGACTTCCCCGGCGAGGCGCAGTATTATTATGAAGGCTACTGCCAGGGCGGCGATGAATATGAAATCAAGGGCGGTTTTGCCGATAACAAGCTGTACGTCAAGGACGGCGTGGCGCTGTATGTGACCGGCATGGGCAAGGTCAACACGGCCCTGAGCCTGACCGCCGTGCTGATGGACGAGCGCTTTGATTTTTCTGACGCTTATATCCTTAGCACCGGCTGCGCCGGCTCCGCCTATGAATATGGCGTGATGGGCGATGTGTTCGTCATCACCGCCGCCATCGACTACGATCTGGGCCATCATGCCGATGTGCGCGAGCTGCCCGAGGGCAGCGTGACCACCTGGTTCCATGACAAGGGCTATGACAGCTCCTCCTGCAAGATCCTCAATCAGGATCTGATGGACAGGGTGTACAGCCTGGTCAAGGACGTGAAGGTGGAAACCACCGACCGCACCCGCGCCTTCATGGCGGCCGCTTTTGACAATGCCGAGTGGGCCACCCGCGATCCCATGGTGCTGCGCGGCACCACCGTCAGTGGCGATAACTACTGGAAGGGCGCCTATGACCATGCCAACGCCGTGCTGATGACCGAAACCTACCAGTGCCCCGATCCCTTCGCCCTGACCGAGATGGAGGACGTGGCGCTGGCTGTGGCGGCCGAACGCCTGGGCATGCTGGATCGCTATATCATCATCCGCGATTCCGTCAACATGGACGTGTTCATGAACGGCGCGTCCCCCGCCAGCCTGTGGGATCCGGATTTCAAGCAATCCCTGGCCTCCGAGTCGAGCGTGGAAGCCGCCGATATCTTTGCCACCGCGATGGAAAACAACTTTAAGGTTGGCCGCGTTGTGGTGGATGCCATCCTGAATGGCTCGCTGTAAGCAAAATCGATATCCCATCAGACAGCATGAGTGTCAAGGGCCGCTCCGATGATTGGAGCGGCCCTTGATGGATGGATTGCTATTCCTTTTACGCTTGATCGTCCTTTTCCATCGCGCGGCGCATGGCTGCGCCCACGGAGGACGCGCCGTCCGGACGGGCGTTGTTGCGGCGCAGTATGGCGTCAATTTCCACCTTGGCTGCCTGCACCTGGGTGTGCAGCTCGGCGGCGGATACGCGCAGCGCGCCGCTGCCCAGGATGATCATCTGCTCCAACGCGTCCGATGTGGCCACACGCACGCGGTGATCCTTGGCGATTTTGTAGATGGTCTTTTCGATATAGTTGTCCGCCGTTTCGGCCTCGCGGGTGTATACGATATGGATGCCATGGTATTCCTCGGTCGCGCCCACATTGCCCGCCATCTTGTAGGCGTCGAACACCAAGATCAGCTCGCACGGGTGGAAGCCGTGATAGTTGGCCAGGATATCCATCAGGCACTGACGGGCATGCTCCAGGCTTTCACGCGAGACGGCCTTGAGCTCCTCCCAGGCAAAGATGATGTTATAGCCGTCCACTAACAGGTATTCTGGCCCGTCCTGCTGCATGGGGATGGGGCGATTATTGACCGTAGGCTGGCTGGTTCGCGGCGGCTGGCGCATGGCGTGGGGCTTGGCCGGGCCGTAAGTGCGCTCAAAAATGGCCTGCAATTCCTCATCCTCGGCTGCCGTGCCGCGATAACCGCTGCGGCTGGACGCGCTGGGCGCATCCTGCGCCGCGTCAGCCCGATCCGCCTGCTCGGGGTGCAGGTGCATATAGCGATTGACTTCGTTCCATTTGACAGTAAAGCCCGCGCCGTGGGCGCAGAAGATGGAATCGGCTGGGTTGCCCAGATCGCGCTCAGGATCGTAGCCGCTTGCGGCCACCACCGCTTCCTGATCGCGGCAGGGCGCATAGCCGCGCAGCGTGCAGGTAAGCCGCCCGCGCCCGCGGGTGTAGGCCGTTACCTCGCGCGCATAGTGGCGCGCCGCCGCAACGGGCGCGCTGCCCAGCAGCAGCACGCAGTCGCTCAGCGTTTCGGGCGGGGTGAAGCTGCCGCCCATCTGCTGAATATCGTTCATCGCGCGGCCCACGCAATCCTGCGGCAGCTCCAGGCGCAGATCGTACCAGGGCTCCAGCAGCACGCTTTGCGCGCTCATCAGCCCCTGCCGCACGGCGCGGTAGGTGGCCTGGCGAAAATCGCCGCCCTCGGTGTGCTTGGGGTGTGCGCGCCCAGCCACCAGGGTGATCTTCATATCGGTGATCGGCGCGCCGGTCAGCACGCCAGGATGGCGTTTTTCCATCAGGTGGGTCAGGATCAGCCGCTGATAGCCGCGCTCCAGCACCTCGTCGGGGCAGTCGGCGGCAAAGTGCAGGCCGCTGCCGCGCTCGCCGGGCTCCAACAGCAAATGTACCTCGGCATAGTGGCGCAGCGGTTCATAATGTCCCGCGCCGCGGATGGGCGCGGCGATGGTCTCGCGGTAAAGAATGCCGCCCTCGCCAAAGCTGGCGGCCAGGCCGAAGCGGTCGCGCAGCACGCGGCTGAGGATTTCCAATTGTACCTCGCCCATCAGCTGCACGTGGATTTCACGCAGACCCTCGTTCCACAAAACGTGCAGCTGCGGGTCTTCCTCCTCTAACTGACGCAGGATATCCAGCGCGCGGTGGGGATCAACGCCTGCGGGCAGCAGCACGCGATAGGTAAACACCGGGGTCAGCAGCGGCGCGCCGCCCGATTGCTCCCCGCCCAGGCCGTCCCCGGCGCGGGTGTAATTGAGCCCCGTTACGGCGCACAGCATCCCGGCCTCGGCTTGCTCCACGGTGCGGAACTTTGCGCCCGAATAGATGCGGAGCTGGCTGATCTTTTCCTCCCACGCGCCGCCGGACGCATCGGGGGACAGGCCGGACAGCAGCGCGCGCACCCGCAGGCTGCCGCCTGTGATCTTCAGCCAGGTTAGCCGCGCGCCCTGGGGATCGCGGCTGATCTTGTAGATTCGCGCGGAAAAATCCTGCGGCCATTGTGGAGCAGGCAGCAGGGAGCACAGGGCGTTGAGCAGCGCGTCTATGCCATCCAGGCGCAGCGCGGAGCCGAAAAAGCAGGGAAACAGCAGCCGCTGGGCAGTCAGCTGGGCAATCAGCGTGTCGGGCACGACCTCATCTTGCAGGTAGTGCGCCAGCGCTTCCTCACTGCAGGTGGCAATTTGCTCCATCCGGTCGGGCGAGAGCATGTCCACGCAGCCGTCGGACAGGCGATTTTTCAATTCTTCCATCAGCGTGCGGCGGTTCGCGCCGGGCTGATCCATCTTGTTGATGAACAGAAACGTGGGCACATGGTAGCTTTGCAGCAGGCGCCACAGCGTGGCGGTGTGTCCCTGCACGCCGTCAGCGGCGCTGATAACCAGTACCGCGCAATCCAGCACGCGCAGGGCGCGCTCGGTTTCGCCCGAAAAATCCACGTGGCCGGGGGTATCCACCAGGGTGATGGCGCGTCCTTGCCAGGAAAGCTCCGCCTGCTTGAAAAAAATGGTGATGCCGCGCTCACGCTCCTGAACGTCGGTATCCAGAAAGGCGTCGCGATGATCCACGCGCCCCAGCCTGCGCAGCGTGCCGCTTTGATACAGCATGGCCTCGGACAGGGTGGTCTTGCCCGCGTCTACATGCGCCAGCAGACCCACGGTCAAGCTGCCGCTCATGCCTGCTCCTCTTTCTGCCGGGCTTCGCTGCGCTTGCAGATACGGCGATAAATCAAAATGCCCAGCGCGCTGATGAGCGCCGTTGCGCCAAAGACGATCAGCGCGAAGGTCAGCTTGCCCGTGCCCAGCGCATTGCCGCCGATGGTGGAGGTGACCACCGAGGGCAGGCGCGCCACGGTGGACAGCAAAAGGAAGGTGCTCAGCTTCATGGGGGTCAGCGGCACGATATAGGTCATGATATCCTTGGGCGTGCCGGGAATGAAAAACAGGATGAACACCCACAGCGCCAGCCTTTTTTCATTGTGGAGAAAGCGCAGCGATTCGATTTTCTCGCGCGGGAAAAACACCTCCACGGCCTTTACGCCAAAGCGCCTGACAAACAGGAACACCAGCAGCCCGCCCAGCAGGATGCCGATTTCGCACAGCAGCGTGCCGCGCCAGAAGCCAAAGGCATAGCCCGCTCCCAGCTCCAGCGGTTCGCCGGGAATGATGGCAATCACGATTTGCAGCACCGTCATGCCTAAAAAGGCCAGCTGCCCCAGCAGCCCGTGCCCCTGCACCCAGGCGCGGAACTGCTCCGGCTGGCGCACAAAGCGAATCAGCGGCCGCCCCACAAACCAGGATACAGCCAGCGTAAAAAGGATAAAAATAGCAATAGCGGCGGCATAAAGCGCCTTCTTATGTCGTTCAGTCATGATGGACTTCCTTTGATAATGGATTCAGAAGCGGGAACGAAATTTTCCCATTTTTTATTATACACGCTTCCATCGCGCAGGGCAAGGGAAAGCGTGCCGGGCAAATGTAACAAAGCACGGAAAAGCCGTTGACAAACCTTGTCCGGTATGATAATGTGAAATTAAATCCATGGAATATCCTGAAATGGCTGAAAACAATTGCATGAATGACCGACAACCAAGAAAGGGGAGTAAGCGATGATGAAGAGAATGCTTGTATTCCTGCTGGCTGCTTTGCTGCTGTGCGGCTTAGCGACGGCAATGGCTGATACGACAGCCGAAACGACAAGGAAAACCGTTTCGCCGCGCATCGACGCGGTGACGGCCATCCAAAATGAATGTGGGAAAAGCGCATTCGACGGCTATCGGCTGTACGGAATGCTGGAAAAAGCAAACGTTAAAAGCCTGATCGGCGTTGCGGAGGATGGAAGCGTACATCTCTGGACCGTTCGCTACGACGAAGACCTGCCGTCCCCGGAGGTATCCGGCAGCGAATTGCGGCTCTTTGCAGGACGCTCAGATTTCGAGCTGTCCACGCAGGTCGCCCCGCGCTATTCCAATGTAAGTATTCAAAACATGACTTTTTACGATGCGCATGAAGTGCAGCTGGAAACGGGCATCACCTATGCGTATTTTTACTCGAGCGACGAGCTGTACGGCTTTCGCCGCTGGGCGCTTACCTGGCAGGAGGACGGCACGCTGTATCAGGCAGACTGCAATCTGCTCCGGCCGATGGTTACGCTGGAGGAAGCGCAGGACGGCTTGGGCGTTTGGCTGGAAAGCGCTTTCCCAGAATCCGGCATAAAGGCCGCCGATTTTGAGGCGAAGCTGTACGACAACGGCTATATCTTCACAACCCAGCTAAAGGGCGATCAGGTGATTGACGGGCATTATCCGGGCACACAGATGGTTATCCGCTATGACAGAAATGAGGGCGTAACCAGATTGAATTATTACGAGTATTAAGCCTATGCCAAAAGAACCGCGCCGGGGGATCATGTCCTCCGGCGCGGTTCTTTGATGGGAAAATGCGGATCACATATTCGACAGCATTTCTCTGCCCAGCGCGCACATGTAGCGCAGCTGAGCGGGCATCACGGCGTGCGGGGTGGGATTGAGCGCGTGCTCAAACGCGAAATCATGGTCATAGCCAATTTCACGCAGCGCGCGCATCACCTTGCTCCAATCGATCAAGCCTTCGTAGGGCAGCAGATGCACGTCCCTGGCCGTGCCGTAGTTATCGTCAATGTGCAGCGCCTTGACGCGATGACCCAGCAGGGTGAGCGCTTCGTATTGATCGTCGCCCGAAATCATGCCGTGGCCGGTATCCCAGCAGCAGCCCACCAGCGGGTTGTTGAAGGCGTCCACCAGCGCGCACAGCTCCTCCGCCTTGCAGCAAAAGCGCTTTTGCGTGATGTCGGGCATGTTTTCAATGGCAATGCCCACGCCCAGCTTGCCAGCCAGTTCTTCCAGTGGCTTGAGATACTCGCAGAAATAGCGGATGCTTTCCTCACGGGCAGCGTCCTCCGGCGCAAAGGGGTGGATAACCGTCCATTCCGCGCCCAGGATGGCTGCCGTGCGGATGCAGCGCTGCTCCAGCAGGCGCAGATGCTCCGCGTCCAGCGTTTGATAGCGCGCATAGTTGGTGGATACGCAGTGCGTCTGGCGGCAGACGATGCCTGCGCGCTCATCGGCCTCGCGCAGGGCGTTTATCTGCGCTTCCCAGGCGTCGTCATTTAGCAGGCCGGCAAACACCTTGCCGCCTTGCAGGCAAAACTGCCAGGTGCTCCAATCCAGCGCGTCAAAGCCCGCCGTGCGGATAACGGCCGGGATATCGGTCAGCGTCAGGGCATAATCAAAGTGATGATGTAAAATGGCGGTAGAGGTGGATAAGCGCATGGCGATGCTCTCCTTTGCGTGTGCTTTCCTTTATTATAGCGTACTTTGAGAAAAAATGGAATCAACAATTACGTCTGAGGACGGCAGCGCCAAATTCAAAGTTTGTTCACACGCCTGTAAAAAATTGACGGTATCCTGTGATCGTCAGAAGAAACCTGAACTTCCCAATTACAGGAGGTACGCAACGATGAAGAAACGAATTTTTGCTTTATTGATAGCCATGGCTTTGCTGACTGTCAGCGTATGCGCGCTGGCTGAACCGCCCGCCAAACCCGAGGGCACACCGCCTGCCGGGCAGGGCAGCAATCCGCCTGACATGCCGACAGGCAATCCCCCGGACGGTATGGGTACGCCACCTGACGGCATGGGCAACCCTCCCGACGGCATGGGCGGGCCGGGCGGTCAAAGCAGCGCGCCCAGCGAGTATGCAGCGGTGAACACCCTGACTGAGGATGCGACGCTGACCGGCGCGATTGAATCCACCGGCACGGATGAAAACGCCGTGCATGTGGCCGCGGGCGAAACGACGATTGAGGACGCGCAGATTAGCCGCGTATCCAACGACAGCACAGGCGGCGACAGTGCCAGCTTTTACGGCGTGGGCGCGGCAGTGCTGACCACCGGCGGCAGCGCGACCGTCCGCAACAGCGCCATCTCTACCGATGCGAAGGGCGGCGCGGGCGTGTTTGCCTATGGCGATGGCATTGTCTATGTGGCTGACAGTACCATCGAGACCGTACAGGATACCTCGGGCGGCATCCATGTGGCGGGCGGCGGCACGCTGTACGCCAGCAACCTGACCGTTACCACCCAGGGCGAATCCTCGGCGGCCATCCGTTCCGATCGCGGCGGCGGACTGCTGGTGGCGGACGGCGGCAGCTACACCAGCAACGGCGTAGGTTCGCCTGCCGTATACGTCACGGCGGATATCACCGTCCACAATGCGCAGCTGACCGCCAACGGCTCTGAAGCGCTGTGCCTGGAGGGCCTGAACGCTGTGCGGCTATACGATTGTACTCTCAGCGGCAACATGGCCGATCTGGATCAGAACGACAACACCTGGAATGTGATCCTGTATCAGAGCATGTCGGGCGACTCCCAGGTGGGCAAGGGCAGCTTTGAAATGACCGGCGGCACGCTGATTGCCAACAACGGCGGCATTTTTTATACCACCAACACGGAGAGCGAGTTTGTGCTCAGCAACGTGACCATCCAGGCTGCGGCGGACAGCGAGTATTTCCTGCGCTGCACGGGCAACAGCAACCAGCGTGGCTGGGGTACTGTCGGTGCGAACGGCGCGGATTGTGTGTTCACCGGCATCGCGCAGCAGATGCAGGGCAATGTGATCTGGGACAGCATTTCCACCCTGGATCTGTACCTGACGGCGCAGAGCACGCTGACCGGCGCGGTGGTGCAGGATGAGTCCTGCGCGGGCGAGGGCGGCAACGGCTACTGCGTGGTGCATGTATCCGAGAATTCCACCTGGACGGTGACGGCGGACAGCACGGTGACGGCGCTGTACTGCGCGGGCAATCTGGTGGATGCGCAGGGCAACGCGGTGCGCGTGGTATCCCCCGAAGGCGAAGTGCTGCGCGAGGGCACCAGCGACGTAACCGTCACGGCGGACTACTACGAGGCTGCCTGCGACCTGAGCGGCCAGGGCGCCGTGGGCCAGTGGAGCGACTACGCGGTGGAGTTCTAAGGTTATTATAAAAAAGCGGGAGCGAAAGCCAAGGCTCCCTCTTTTTGCGTGCGGCAATCAATCGCCATAAAATTCCTGGCGCTCTGGCTTGGGTGCTTTTTTGCTTCTGTTATTCTGTAATTGAGAAGGAAACACTTGAATCCGTTGGAAGGAAAAGTACGATGCGCATCGAAGTATCCGGTATGTGCAGCAATGCAAAATAACAGAACCGAAAAGAGGAAGAGCAAATGATCAAGAGCGGGGACTATCAGTATATTCTGCTGACTGATGGAACGGCAGAGCTCACAAACTATACCGCCTATGCAGAGTTCTTGACCGTCCCTGCCCAAATAGATGGACATGCCGTGACGAGCATAGGAAGCGAAGCGTTCATCAACTCCGAATTCCTTTCAAGTATTATACTTCCTGACTGTCTGACAACCATCGGGATCGATGCGTTCTGTGGGTGCAGCTTCCATACGAGCATCACGCTGCCGAACAGCCTGACAAGCATCGGAGGCGGGGCGTTCGATCTATGCACATCTCTTACGAGCATTACACTGCCGGATAGCTTGCTGAGTATCGGAGGAAATCCGTTTACTTCCTGTGATAACCTAACGCAAATTCAGGTATCTCCCGATCATCCAATGCTTCTTACAACTAATGGCGTACTGTTTGATAAAGCAGAAAAAAGCTGATTTGCTATCCTTGTGCATTTATGCAGGAAAGCTATGCGGTTCCCTGTGGTGTCACACGTATCGGACAGAATGCGTTTTATGAATGCAGATATCTTACGAGCATCACGCTGCCGAGCAGCCTGGCAAGCATCGGAAACTTCGCATTTGCTGGCTGCAAATCCCTTACGAGGATCATTCTGCCGAACAGCCTGACAAGCATTGGAAGTTGGGCATTTTCTGGATGCGAATCTCTTACGAGCATCACACTGCCAGACAGCCTGACAAGCATTGGAAGTTGGGCATTTTCTGGATGCGAATCTCTTACGAGCATCACACTGCCAGACAGCCTGACAACCATTGGAAACTGGGCTTTTTCTGGATGCGAATCCCTTGCGAGCATCACGCAGCCGGGCAGCCCGACAACCATCGGAAACGGGGCATTTGCTGGCTGTGAATCCCTTACGAACATCACCCTACCGAACAGCCTGACAACCATTGGAAACTGGGCGTTCGAATCCTGCTCAGTTTCGCTTAACTTTACGGTTGTTCGCGGTTCCTGGGCGGAAAGCTGGTGCAAGGAGAATGGGAAGAATTATACCTATTCCAACTCAATAGACTGACTGAGCAACTGAGAATAAATGAACACAACCACCGGCGTAGCCGGTGGTTGTCACTATGCGGGCATAGCCCTCCGTCCTGCGCGAACGCGTTAACGCGTAAGTACGATCTGCCAGCTGCG
>SFIM01000010.1 GCA_004556155.1 Clostridiales bacterium | reverse complement strand
GAGCCGCAGGCTCACAAGAAAATGACGTTCCCGATGCAAGTCTGCTTTAGCTGACTTGCATCGGCAG
This sequence comes from Clostridiales bacterium, assembly GCA_004556155.1. Taxonomy (GTDB): domain Bacteria; phylum Bacillota; class Clostridia; order Christensenellales; family Aristaeellaceae; genus SFMI01. Next base: position 72,311 of record SFIM01000010.1, on the reverse strand, counting down.
GCTGTCGAAAAAGGTTTTTCGACAGCCTGAGGCTTCTCCTTGAGGAGAAGCTGTCAGCGAATGCTGACTGATGAGGTGTAGGCCATGAAATGGCCGTTATCAAAACTATATAAATAACGCCGCGGCGGCGGCTACACCTCATCCGAGCGGCTAAAGCCGCCCACCTTCTCCTCAAGGAGAAGGCTTTTGGTTGGCTACATTTTCCAGCATACGTAAGTCGACGCATCCCCCTCATTCTTCTCCCTGCGCCTCGCCGCCTTCTCCGCATCAGCGGCAAAGCCTCCATTTGATTTATGATAGCACGTTTCCCGCGCATAGTAAAGGCGCGGCACGCCCATACTTTGGATAGCCACAATCATATGGAGGGTGCGCCATGCCATTGGAATATGCAAGCAACGCCGCGCTGACGGGCGATTTTGATGAAAAGGTACAGCTGATATCCGACACGCTGCGCCGGCCGGTGTGCGAGGATGCGGTGCTGCGCCGCTTCTGCGTGCTGGGACGGCGCGCGGCGCTGTTTTACATCGACGGCATGGCGGACGATAACAAGCTGCTGCGCGGGGTGATCGCGCCCTGTCAGCAGGCGCGGGATATGGAATGGAGCCAGGATACGCTGCTGGGCGAGATCCTATCCATTCCCAGCGCCACGCCCACCACGCGCCTGCCCACGGCCATTGGCAGCCTGATGAACGGCGACGCGCTGCTGCTGTGCGAGGAGATTGACGGAGCCATTGCGCTGGACGCCAAGGGCTTTGCCAAGCGCGGCGTGCAGCGCACCACAGGCGAGCTGGTGGTGCAAGGGCCGCAGGAGGCGTTTTCGGAATCGCTGCGCGATAACGTGGTGCTGCTGCGGCGCATGATGCGCACGCCCGCGCTGGTCAGCGAGGCGGCAAGCGTTGGTTCGCGCGTGCCTGCACGCGTGTGCATCCTGTATCTGGACGGCGTGGCGCGCAAGGAGAATATCGATGAGATCAAGCGCCGCTTGGACGGCTGCAATGTGGACTATGTATCCTCCCTGGGCATGCTGGAGCAGCTGCTGGAGGACAGCCCTTATTCGCTGCTGCCGCAGATTGTCACCACCGAGCGCCCTGACCGCGCGGTCAGCTTTCTGCTGAGCGGGCAGATCCTGCTGGGGCTTGAAAACGCCCCGCAGATGCTGTCCATGCCCATGAACATGGCCGAGCTCTTTCACGCGCCGGACGATTCCTCGCTGCGCTGGCAGTACGGGGCGTTTTTGCGCCTGCTGCGCATGCTGGGCCTATTGTTGGCGCTGCTGGTGCCGCCCATGTTTGTGGCGCTGACCAACTTTCATACCGAGGGCATGCCGCTGCCGCTGCTGACCAGCGTGCAGGAGGCGCAATCGCAGGTGCCCATCGGCGTGTTCCCGGCCACCATCGGCATGCTGATTATCTTCAGCCTGATCAACGAGGCCTGCACGCGCGTACCCTCCATGATGGGCGGCAGCCTGGGCGTGGTCAGCGCGCTGATCCTGGGGCAGGCTGCGGCGGAGGCCGATCTGGTCAGCCCGCTGCTGATTGTGCTGGTGGCGCTCAGCGGCCTGGGCAGCTTTGTGATGCCCGATTATACCTCGTCCATCGCCCTGCGCATTGCGCAATTGGCGCTGGTGGTGGCGGCGGGGCTGGCGGGGTACTTTGGCCTGGTGCTGTGCCTGCTGATCCTGATGCTGCACATCTTTGCCCAAACCAGCCTGGGCGCGCCCCTGTGTGCGCCCTTTGCCCCGCGCCGCGCGCGCAATCCTGATCTGGCGCTGCGCATGCCTGTGTGGCGGCAGCGGCTGCGGGGATATCTGAGCAATCCGGCCGCCATGCTGCGAAGCCGCGGGCGGATGCGCGCCTGGGAGAAAAAGGATGAATAAGCTGTTTCAAACTGCAACGCCGGTGCACGATGAAAAGCAATCCGACCTGAGCCGCCGCGCAGACCATATGCGCGAAGGGGCCATCATGCTGGGCATGACGGTGTTTTCGCAGCTATTGGCCTTTTCGGCGCTGTATATGCTGCCCGTCGCAGCCACCAGCGCCTGGTGGGGCGCGCTGCTGCTGATCGTCCCCGCGCTGCTGCTGTGGGGCTTTGGCATGCTGGCTGCGCGCGGCATGCCGCAAAACGCCTTTGAGCGCGCGCCTTACCGGGTGATTGCGGGCGTGCTGGCGGTGCTGTTTCTCAGCGATATGGCGGTAGATCTGCTGGCGATGATTGAGCTGACCTGCGCGTTTATCCTGCCGGGCACGCCGCGCTTCTGGTTGGCCATGATCGCCGCCATCGCGGTGGGCGTCGGCACGCCCTATAAAGCGCCCGACGCGGCCTCGCGCACGGCGCGGTTCCTGCGGTGGTTCTTTATCGGGTCGTTTGTGTTCTGCGCCGCCACAGTGATGCCGCAGGGCGAGACGGGGTATCTGTTTCCCTGGGCAGGCTACGGCGTGCGGCACACCCTGCGCTGCGCGGCGCTGGGCGGCGGGGGCTGCTGGACGGCGGCGGTGCTGCCGCTGCTTTCGCATGCCGAGCCGCGTCAGGCGGCGCGCCAGGCGCGCACCTGGCTGCCGCAGCTGGTGGCGGTATTCATGATCGCGCTGCTGCTGCTGTGCTGCGCCTATGTGCTGCCCGCCACATCGCTGGGCGAGCGCTGGGGCTTTGTCCTGCGGCTGCAAATGCTGATGAACATCAGCCCCAGCACCCTGGCCTGGTCGCTGATGCTGATTACCGAGCTGCTGCTGTTCCTGGTGGCCTTTGCGGGCTCGGGCAGCTTCCTGTGCGCGTGCGTCAAGCGCGCGGCAAAGCTGCGCGTGCCGCTGCTGCCCTTTGCGCTTTTGTGCGTGCCGTTGGCGCTCATCGGCGCGGACATCGCCGAGAAGGCGCTGATGGCCGTCCTGCCGCTGCGCTATCCCATCGCCGTGCTGCTGGTGGGGATGATATTGATCTTTAACGCTTTTGCACGCAAAAAGGAGGGGAAAGCCGCGTGAAACGGGCGCTTTGCGCGCTTTTGTGCGCGCTGCTGCCGCTGCTGTGCGGCTGCTCGGACGGGCTGGATTTAAGCCTGATGATCATCTCCATGGGCGTGGATGTGACCGAGAACGGCGTGGTTGCCACCATCAAGGCGCCCGATTACACGGGCAAATCCGCTGCGGGGCAGGATGATGGCGGCGGGCAGGAATACCTGACGCTGAGCGCCGCCGGCGTGGATTGGCCGCACGCCCTGGCCGCGCTGAGCGGCTCCACCCCGCGCGCGCTGCGCTTCAGCCAGCTGCGCGAGGTGGTGATCAGCCTGGATTCCCTGCAAACCGTCCGCCTGCAGGATATACTCTCCCAGGTTGGGCAGCTGCAAAACATCCGCTCCCAGGCTGTGCTGGTGCTGTGCCGGGACGACGCGCGCACGTTTTTGCAGCAGCAGCAGCCGCAAATCGGCAAGCGGCTGAGCAAATATCTGGATGCGACGCTGGAAAACTATGATCAGCAGGGATATATTCCCTCTACCACGCTGGCCGCCGTGCTGCGCGATTTGAGCGGCTCGTGGCGCGCGCCGCTGATTACTTATGCGTCGTTGAACGTATACGATAACCTGGACGCGCCGCAGCCCGGCCAGCCGCTGGATGTGGAAGGCGGCGATCTGCCCCGTCAGGGCGCGTCCACGGCGGAGTATGTGGGCGGCGTGGCCATCGGCGCGAACGGGGATTATACCATCCTGACGGGGTACGAGGTGCAGCTGTATCACCTGATTATCGGTGAACCGCAATCGCTGTTCTTTGCCTTTGGCGATCGTTATTACAGCGCCAAGTGGAAAAAACCGCATCGCCTGCGCATTGAAGAAAAGGACAGCCGCAGCGTATTGACGCTGGAGCTGCCCGTGATCATTGAGTATTCCATTTTCAGCGGCGAGCCGGAAGCCGGCGTGACGGCCTTTTTAGAGGCCGAAATCAGCGGCCTGATGCACAAGCTGCAAAGCGTGGATTGCGACGCGCTGGGCTTTGGCAGCGTGGCCGCGCGGCGCTTTGCCACCCTGTATGAGTGGAACGCCTATGGCTGGCATGACCGCTACCGCGAGGCGGACATTGTGGTGGAGGTCAAGGCGCAGATGCGGCAGGCGGGGCGGCTGTAACGGCCGCCTGATAGCGTGCGGCGATTTCGCGCGCACAGTCTTCAATGCTGCCTTTGTTGGATATGGTGATATCCGCGCAGGCGGCGTACAGATGCGCGCGCTGATCGTATAGCGCCTGCAGGCTGGGGCAGCTTTGGGAGATGGGCCGCCCGGCCAACGGCAGCGACTGCAGATCGCGCTGCACCCACACCACCAGGCAGTTCTGCCTGAGGTGGCGGCGGTTGTCCTCCCGCAGCGCGGCTCCGCCACCCGCGGCGATTACGCGCCCGCCCTGGCTGCCTGCCTGCGCCACAGCCTGCGATTCCAGCGCGCGGAAGGCGGCTTCACCCTGAGCTTTAAACAGATCTGGGATGGTTTGCCCCGCGCTTTGGGCGATTTCATCGTCCGTATCGTGCAGTTCCAGCGGCAAAAGCTGCGCCAGCCTGCGCGCCAGCGTGCTCTTGCCCGCCCCCGGCATGCCGATGAGCGCGACGCCCAACCGCTGCCGAAGCAGGGCCTGATAGGCTGCGTCCGCATCGGGCAGCGTGCCGGTCAGCAGCTCGCGCGCTCGCGCAGCCTGCGCGCAGAGCATATACAGCCCGCCCATGGCGGGTATTTTTAATGCCTGCGCCTGCTGAATTAGCGGCGTTCGCAGGGGATTGTACACCACATCCAGCACGCCGGACAGGGCGGGAAAATCCGAAAGATTGAGCAAACATCCATCCACATTTGGATACATGCCGACCGGCGTGGCATTGACGATCCAGCGCGCGTCGGCGTGCCTGCTTAAATTCTGATAGTTGTTTTCGCCCGTGCGGGAGACGATCACCGCCTCGCCGCCCGCGCTTTCCACCACATAGCGCGCCGTGCGCGATGTGCCGCCGCTGCCCAGAATCAGCGTTTTGCCCTGCGAAAAATCCACGCCCGTGCGCCGTGCCAGGGCGGCAAAGCCATAGGCGTCAGTATTATCGCCATGCACGCGGCCATCGCGGCAGATCAGCGTGTTCACGCTGCCAATGCGCCGCGCGGTATCCGACAGCGTATCGCAATCGGGCAGCACGGCCTGCTTGTAGGGAATGGTCACATTGGCCAGGGCGAAATCCCGCTTTTGCATAAAATATGGCAATTCATCGGGCGTGATATCCCATAGCTGGTAGCCCGTATCGCCGTACAGGCTGTGCAGCTGCGGCGAGCAGCTATGCCCCAGTGGGTGGCCGATCAGCCCCGTCCTGGCAAGCAGGGATTGCTGATACTCCCGGCTCAGGGCAAACAGCGTGCGGTACAGCCGCTCCATGTAGGGGGCCAGGCGCGCGTCGCACCCTGCCGCCATGCGCGCGGCCACCGCATCCTCACGGCGCTGATCCAGCACAGGCAGGCCGTTTTCGCGCTTATAGGCGGCAATCCGCGCCGCAATCTCCATGCGCCGGACAAAGGCGGCGCTCAATTCCTGATCCGCGCGGTCAATCCCCGCGCGCAGCTCATCCAATGCCATCGATCAAGCCCTCCTGATACAGATCCAGCAGCGCGATGGCTGCGGCGGCTTCCACGCAGGGCACGGCGCGCAGCGCGGCGCAGGGATCGTGCCGCCCAGGCACGCACAGCCGCGCGCTCTCGTGCGTTTGCAGGTTGACGCTCTCCTGCGGCAGGGCGATGGAGGGCGTGGGCTTGATGTGGCAGGTCAGCAGCAGCGGCATGCCCGTGGTCATCCCGCCCAGCACGCCGCCGTGGCGGTTGGTGCGGGTGCGTACGCGGCCCGCTTCGTCATAATAAAAGGCGTCGTTATGCGCGCTGCCGCGCAGGCGCGATACCGCCGCGCCCGCGCCGAACTCCACGCATTTGACGGCGGGGATGGCGTACAACGCCTGCGACAGGCGGTTTTCCACCCCGTCGAAGGGCGGCTCGCCCAGCCCGGCAGGCAGCCCCAGCGCGCATAGCTCCACCGCGCCTCCCAGGCTGTCGCCCGCATCGCGCGCCGCGTCGATGGCGGACAGCATGCGCGCCCCAGCCTGTTCATCCAGCACCGCCGGGCTGCGCGCAGCCAGCAGGTTAAAGACGGCGGGGTCGGTCATCAGTGGGTCGAAGGACGCGTCCTCTTCCTCTCCCACGCGCAATAGATGCGCGCCCAGGCGAACGCCGCGCCGGGCAAGAATTTGCAGGCACACGGCCCCGGCAAAGCACAGCGCCGCCGTCAGCCGGGCGGAATATACGCCGCCGCCGCGCAGATCAGCCTGCCCGTGGAACTTAACGCGGGCGGGGTAATCGGCATGCATGGGGCGGGGGATATCGCGCAGCGCGTCGTAATCGCGGCTGTTTGCGCCATGGTTCTCTATCACCGCGCACAGCGGCGCGCCGCAGGTATGGCCGTCCGTCAGGCCGCTGAGCACATGCGGGATATCGCTTTCCACCCGCGCGGTGGCGTGCGCCTGGCCGGGAGCGCGGCGGCGCAGAAAGGCCTGCGCCTGGTCTAAGTCAATCGCTTCGCCTGCGGGCAGCCCGTCGAGCACCGCGCCCACGGCCTCGCCGTGCGACTGGCCAAACAGCGTTACCCGCACGCGGCTTCCAAATTCACAGGACATGCATTTGCCCTCCCAATCGTTTGTAATCCGCCCAGAAGGCGGGATAGGATTTATCCACGCATTCGGCTCCGCGCAGCAATACGCCCTGCGGACAGACGCAGGCAGCGGCCGCCGCCGCCATGGCCATGCGATGATCGCCGTGCGCGTCAGTTTCGCCGCCCGTTAACGGCCGGGGCTGCACCAGCAGCGCATCCTCCTCAGCCTGAGCCAGGCCGCCCAGATCGCAGATCAGCCGCGCGCAGCCGTTCAGCCGGTCGCTTTCCTTGTAGCGCAGCCGCCCGGCGTGCGTAAAGCGCGTGCCGGCAGGCTTGAATGCCGCCAGCACGCACAGCAGCGGCAGCAGGTCAGGGATATCGGCGATATCCACCGTGCCGGGCAGCGTGCAGGCAAGCTGCGCCATGCGGCGGTCAGATTGCAGGCTGTCGTCCTTCAATCCGCGCAGGGCGATGCGCCCGCCCAGAGCGTTGACGGCCAGCCATACGGCCGCGCCGCTCCAATCGCCCTCGGGCGCAAGCTCGTGCGCAGGCAGGCGGTACGTCTGCCCGCCGGGCACGGAAAAGCCGTCCTCCGTCCGCATACTGCGCACACCAAAGCGCCGCAGCACATCGCGCGTCATATCCACATAGCCCGCGCTGCGCAGGGGGGAGGTGAGGCGGATCTGGCTATCCTGCCCAAGCAGCGGCAGGGCAAAGAGCAGGCCGCTGATGAACTGCGAGGAGACGTCGCCCGGCAGCGCGTATACGCCGCCGCGCAGCCCGCCGGATACGGCAAAGGGCAGGCTGCCGCCCGATACCCGGCAGCCGTTTTCCGCCAGGGCATGCAGCAGTGCGCCCATGGGGCGGGCGGCCAGCTGATGGCTGCCCGTCATGCGCGCCCCGCCCAGCGCGGCGGCCACGGGCGTTAAAAAGCGCAGCACCGCGCCCGAATCCCCGCAGTCCAGGCAGGGCTCAGGATTGCTGAGTGCATGCAGGCAGCGCACGCAGGCGGCGATATCGGCGCTTTGAGCGCCGTTTAGCTGCACGCGGTCGATATCCCCGGCCAGCCAGGCGGCAATCAGCAGCCGCTGCGCGTCGCTCTTGGAGGGTGGCGTTGTCACCTCGCCCCGCAGCGCGGCGGGAAAAAGCCGCGCGATCATGCTGTCAGCCCCATGCGCAGCAGCGCGGGCAGGCGGTCAACCGGCAGCGGTACAAGCCGGCACTGCCCCAGCCTTTCGGGCAGCACCCAGGTGATTTCATCCCCGCGCCGCTTTTTATCGTGCATTACAAAATCGCACAGCGCATCCGGCCCGTAAGGGCAATGGATGGGCAGTCTGGCGGCGTTCAGTGACTGAATGATGGCCGCGGGCACATCGCGCGCGCAGACGCCCAGCCCCTGCGCGATGCGCGCCGCCAGCACCATGCCGATGGCCACGCACTCGCCGTGGCGAAGCTGGTAGCCGCTCAGCGCCTCGATGGCGTGCCCCGCCGTATGGCCGAAATTCAAAAACTGCCGCTGGGTCGTATCGCGTTCATCCTGGGATACAAAGCGCTCCTTGACGGCGATGTTGCGCGCTGCCAGCTCGACATAATCCGCCACAGGCAGACGGGTCAGGGGCAGCATTTCCGCATCGGCGATCACCGCGTGCTTGATGCACTCGGCCAGGCCGTTGGAGATTTCCCGCTCGGGCAGGGTATCCAGCGCCGCTGTATCGCACAGCACCAGCGACGGCTGCCAGAAGGCGCCGCAGGCGTTTTTGCGGCCGGGCAGATCGACGGCCGTCTTGCCGCCCACGCTGCTGTCCACCATGGCAAGCAGGGTGGTGGGAAGCTGCGCATAGCGCACGCCGCGCAGATAGGTGGCGGCGGCAAAGCCGCATAGGTCGCCCGTCACGCCCCCGCCCAGGGCGATCAGGATGTCCTTGCGCGTCAAATCGCACGCGCACAGAAAATCCAGCAGCTGCTGGTAGGTTTGCATGTTTTTGCTTTCCTCGCCATGGGGGAAGGTGAATTTGGCCGCGTCAAAGCCCGCGCGATGCAGGCTTTCCAGCACCTTATCGCCGTAAAGCGCGTCCACCGTATCATCCGTTACCAGCACGGCGCGGCAGGGGGACAGCACGCGGGCAATCTCCTGCCCGGCGCGGTCAAGCAGCCCCGGCGCGATCAGCGCATTATAGGGACGTTGGGTGCGGATGGTCAGCGTTCTCATGTACAAATCCTTTCATGGACAGCTTAGCTGCGAATCAGCGCGTCGTACAGCGCGCGGGCTGCCCTTTGCCAGCTGTCGGGCGGCAAAATCAATAAAAGCGCGCTTTCCTCCCGGCAAAGCATGGCGGGCTGCGCGCCCAGGCTGAACAGGATATCCAATACCCGCGCGGCCAGCCCTGGGCTGTCCGGGCCGATCACCCCCAGCGCAGCGCAGGGAGCCGTGCTGGCTGCGTGCGACAGGGTGGGCAGAAAGGCGTCGGCAGGCACGGCCATGCGGATTTCGCCGGGCGATAGGATGGCTGCCAGCGGCGCAGGCAGGAGATCGGGCACGTGACGGGGCGCGTCTGCCTCCAGCGGCAGGCGGCAGGTAATCAGCCGCAGGTCGCCGCGCCCGGCGATCAGATAGCCGCGCGCCTGCCCCGCAGGCAGGGTATCGGCAATCACCGTGCCCGGCGCGTCCGGGGCAAAGGTGCTGCGCACGTGAGTGGGAATGCCCGCCCGGTGCGCGGGCGCGATGGCCTGCGCGTGCACCACCCCTGCGCCCAGGCGCGAGAGGAGCTTGAGCTCCCGATAGGTTAGAAAGGGCACAGGCGCGGCCTCGGGAATGATCCTGGGATCGGCGCGCAGCACGCCGGGCACGTCAGTCCAGTTTTCGTAGACCTCGGCGTTGACGGCCTGTGCGGCCAGCGCGCCGGTGATATCCCCGCCGCCGCGGGAAAAGGTGAAGATTTCGCCATTGGCCGCGGCCCCGTAAAAGCCGGGCAGCACGGCGCAGGGCAGGCTGCGCAGACGGCCGGCCAGCAGCGCCTGCGTGGCGGACGCATCCAGCGCGCCGCCGGGGCCAAAGCGAACCACCTCCGCCGCGTCCACAAAGGGCCAATTCAGATATCGGGCCATTAGCTGCGCGCACAGGCGCTCGCCCAGGCTGGCCGCGCGGGCGGGCGAGGCATGGCGCAGGGCGGCGCGCGCTTCGTCCAGCAGCGGGCCGATATCGCGCAGCCCCAGCCCCTGGGCAATTTCCAGATAGCGTCCGGCCACACGGTCAAACAGTGCGGAAAACCCGCGCCCCTGCGCGGCGGCGCTTTGGCAGGCATAGAGCAGATCGGTCAGCTTTTCATCCTGCGGATTGCGCCGGCCGGGGGCGGATACCACGACGCAGCGGCGATGGGAATCGGCGGCTAAGATGGCCGCCGCCCTTTGAAAATTTGCGGAGCAGGACAGCGAGGAGCCGCCAAATTTGCATGTCAGCACGCCGTCTATCCTCCCATCATGATATTGTAGCGAAGTTATCCCGCACTGTCAACGATGGGCGGCGGCTTCGCCTTTACATTTTTCCCGTTTTTCCATATAATAAAAGCGGCGCTTGCGGGCATCCTGTAATAAGGGGCCGGAATGATATGGAAATGCTGCTGCAAGCGATACTGACCCTGCTGGGCCGGGTGGAGGAAAATCAGCGCGACCGCCGGGGCCGCCTGCGCGACGCCTTTTGGCTGGGCGTGCTGCGCGGTGTGGGCAGCCTGCTGGGCTTTGCCGTGGCGGGCACGGCGCTGGTGTATATCCTGCAATATCTTGCCGAGCGCAATCTGCCCGTGATCAGCGATTTCCTGGCCAGGGTGGTTACAATGGTGCAAATGAGGCTGCAATGAAAAAAAGCTTATGGATCGCCGCGCTGGCGGCGCTGATCGACCGCGCGGCCAAGCTTGCCTGGGCGGCTGCGGATTTTGTGCTGATTCCCGGCGTATTGGGCGTGCGCGGCACGCGCAACACGGGCATGGCCTTTGGCATGCTGGGCGGGCGGCCCTATCTGCTGGCCGCGCTGACGGCGGGCGTGATGATCGCGCTGTTTGTATATCTGCGCAAAAAGCGCCTGCCCGGCTATGCCTGGGCGGGCTTTGGCTTGATATTGGGCGGCGCGGCGGGCAACCTGTTTGACCGCCTGGCCTACGGGTATGTGATCGATATGCTGGAGCCGCTGTTCGCGCGCCTGTTTGTGTTTAACCCCGCCGACGCGGCGGTGGTGTGCGGCGCGGTGCTGCTGGGCGTTTATTTGCTGTTTGGAAAGGAAGATACCCCCGATGCGCGTGCTTGAATATACGGCGGACGGCTCGCGTCTGGATGTGCTGCTGAGCCAGGATGGGGTGCTGTCGCGCTCCCGTGCGGCGGAGCTGATTAAGGGCGGCGCGGTAACGGTGGACGGCCGCGCGGAGGGCAAGCCTTCCGCCAAGCCCGCGCCCGGCGCGCTGGTGCGCGTGGAGGTGCCTGAGCCGCGCCCCGCCCAGGCCGAGGCGCAGGATATCCCGCTGAAAATCCTTTATCAGGATGCGCACCTGGCCGTGGTGGTCAAGCCCTGCGGCATGGTGGTACATCCGGCGGCGGGCAACCCGGATGGCACGCTGGTCAACGCCCTGCTGTACCATCTGGATCAGCTCAGCGGCATCGGGGGCGAATTGCGGCCGGGCATCGTGCACCGGCTGGATAAGGACACCAGCGGACTTTTGCTGGTGGCCAAGGATGATGAGACGCATCAGGCGCTGTCGGCGCAATTGAGCGCGCGGCAGATGGAAAAGCATTATTTCGCCGTGGTAGCCGGGGTGATGAAGGAGCGCGCGGGGGTGATCGACGCGCCGATTGGCCGCAGCCATGCCGACCGCAAAAAGATGGCCATCGACCCGAACGGCCGGCCCTCGCGCACGGAATGGCAGGTGGTGCGGCAGGACGCCGACCGTGCGCTGCTGGATGTGCATTTGATTACGGGCCGCACGCATCAGATTCGCGTGCATATGGCCTCCATACATCATCCGGTGCTGGGCGATCCCATCTACGGCACCAAGGGTCTGCCAAAGGCCCCGCGGCTGATGCTGCACGCCTATTCGCTGTCCTTTACGCACCCCGCTACGGGTGAGCGGATGCGCTTTACCGCGCCGCCCGATGCATGTTTCCATGCGCCGGAGGTTGAATAACCCATAATATCCTTTTAATCCATTTGCCTGGCCGGATGAAAACGCCGGCCGGGCTGCTTTTTGGGGCTTTGCGGCGGTGAAACGCGCTGCTTTCTTCCCTTTCATTGCAATATTCGCCGGTTTATGGTATACTGCCAGTATCATCATGATGGGAAGGTGTGCGCATGCAGGCATTGGAGGCGGTGATGCGCGCGCGGGAGCTGCTGCAAACGCTTACGCCCCTGCGCCGCGATTGCGGCGGTGTGTGCGGCGCGGCCTGCTGCGCGCCTGATGAGGACGGCCAGGGCGGCATGCTGCTGTTTCCGGGCGAGGAAGCGCTGTATCAGCCGCTGCCTGCGGGCTTTTCCCTGCGGCAGGATGACGGCGTGCTGCCCGGTATGCTGCTGCTTACCTGCGGCGGCGTGTGCGACCGCGCGCTGCGGCCGCTGGCCTGCCGGATGTTTCCGCTAACGCCCGTGCTGAGCGTGCGCGACGGGCGCGAGCGGCTGAGCGTGCGCATGGATCCTCGCGCGTTTGCCGTGTGTCCGCTGTGCGAGGGCGGCGTGCGCGGCATGGATGCGACCTTTGCCCAGGCGGTGCTGCAAAGCGCGCGCATTTTGAACGAGTGTCCCGAGCACCAGGCGTATTTCCGTGCCCTGGGCCGGTATTTTGAGCGGTTGCGCAGCTGGAACTGATAGAGAGGGGTTTTACCGTGGAGTGGCGGCAAGCTGAATGCGGCAGAGAGATTCTTTGCGGCGAGCGTGCGGGCGGCGTGTTGATGCAGGGTGACCTGCGCACGGCCGATCTGACGGGGTTTGCGGGCAAGGTGCAGTGCGTGTACCTCGATCCGCCGTTTTTTACGGGGGATGAGTTTGCCTTCCGCATGCGCATTGGCGAAAAGGGCTGGACGGACGGCAGCCAGACGCTGACGCTGAAGGCTTATTCCGATAGCCGCACGGGCGGGCGCGCGCAGTATTTGCTGCTGCTGCGCGAGGCGCTGCGGGTGGCCTATGATCTGCTCAGCGATACGGGCGCGCTGTTTCTGCATCTGGACAGCCGCATGAACGCCTATGCCCGGCTGGAGTGCGACCAGGTGTTTGGCGAAAACAACTTTGTCAATGAGATCATCTGGGCTTATCAGTCCGGCGGGCGCGCCAAGCGGCATTTCAGCCGCAAGCACGATGTGATTCTGTTCTATGCCAAATCACGCGCGTTGTATTTTGACATCACGCGCGTGGGCGTGCCGCGCAAGGATAACCGCTCCAATCACATGCGCCGCACGGTGGACGAGCATGGCCGTCCCTGCCGCACCATTCGCGCGGGCGGCAAGGTGTATACCTATTATGACGACGAGCCGGTTTTCCCAGACGATGTGTGGACGGATGTGAGCCACCTGCAGCAGAAGGATCCCCAGCGCACGGGCTACGATACCCAGAAGCCCCGCGCGCTGCTGGATCGCATCATCCGCTGCTGCACGCGGCCGGGCGATCTGGTGGCCGATCTGTGCTGCGGCTCGGGCACCGCGCTGGTATCCGCCAGCGAGAACGGCTGCCGGTATCTGGGGCTGGATCTGTCCCGCCACGCCATCTCTGTCAGCCGGAAGCGGCTGATGGACAGCGCGCTGGATATCCGCCTGCCCTTTGATCAGTGTCCCGCCGGGTTCAAGGCCGAGATCATGACGGGTCTTGGCTATTACGCGGTGCGGCTGCTGGATTATACCCTGCCGGAGGAAATCCCTCAGGATGCGCTGCGCCAGCCGGCCGGGCTGCAAATTACGGGCCTGGATACGGTGGATCAGTGGTCGGTGGGTTTCCTGCGCGACGGCATTTTCCATGCCTATGCATCCGCCGCGCGCCGCAAGCAAACCCCGGCCCTGCCAGAAACGCTGGAGCTGCCCCTGCTGCGCGGCACGGTGGCCGTCAGCGTGGTGGATGTGCTGGGCAACCGCACGCTGTGGGCGGCCGACCTGCCCTGACATAACGCGCGTCCCCCTTGCATAGTCTGCAATACAGACGGCAAAAGGGGGCGGGCAAATGCGGCAGGATGTGGAGGAACGCTGCCTGGCCATGGCGGAGCATATGGTGCGCACCGGCGATACGGTGCGCGAGACGGCCAGGGCCTTTCAAGTGAGCAAAAGCCTGGCGCACCGGGAATTGACGGTGCGTCTGCGGGGGCTAAATCCTGGGCTGCACAGGCAGATACGGGCGTTGCTGCTATACCACAAGGCTGTCAGGCATTTGCGCGGCGGGGAGGCGACCCGCCGGCGGTTTCTGCATGAAAAAGCCGTTTCTGTGGAGAATAATGGATAATATTGTCATTTTTTTCTCGAAAAAGTGGCGAACAGTTCCCATTTTTTCTGAGAAAAAAAGGGAAAACGGCATACTGCGTAGAATACATACCGCGTAAGACAAGAAACGAAGGAGAACTTTTACCATGGCATCTGCGGCTGATATTGGGATTGATCTGGGCACGTCCAACGTGCTGATCTATGCGCGCGGCAAGGGCATTGTGCTCAATGAGCCGGCCGTTGTGGCGCTGGAACGCGATACGCGCTCGATCCGCGCCATCGGCACGGAGGCGCACCGCATGATCGGCCGCACCCCCAGCAGCATTGCCGCCCTGCGTCCGCTGCGCGAGGGCATGGTGTCCGACTTTGAGCTGACCAGCAGCATGCTGCACTATTTTGTCACCCAGGTGATCGGCAAGCGCATGTTCGCGCGCCCGCGCGCCGTGCTCTCCCTGCCCTCGGGCGTAAACGAAATGGAGAAGCGCAGCATCTCGGCCATCATGTTTGAGGCCGGCGCGCGCCGCACCCAGCTGCTGGACCGTCCCGTGGCCGCGGCCATCGGCGCGGGCATCAACATCACCGACGCTTATGGCTCCATGATTGTGGATATCGGCGCGGGCATGACGGATATCGCCGTGCTGTCCCTGGGGCGCGTGATCGTATCCGACGCGGCCAAGCTGGGCGGCGATCACTTTGACGATGCGATCATCCGCTATCTGCGCCGCAAGCATAACCTGCTCATTGGCGAGCGCACGGCGGAGGAGCTGAAAATCAACATCGGCTCGGCCATGCCGCGCGCGGAGCAGATGTATCTGGATGTGACGGGGCGCAACCTGATCAGCGGCCTGCCCAAGCTGATGCGCATTACCTCCGATGAAATTTACGAGGCCATCGACGATCCGCTGACGGCGCTGATCGAGGCCATCCACGCCGTACTGGAGCACACGCCTGCCGAGTTGGCGGCCGATGTGTTTGACAACGGCATCGTTCTTTCGGGCGGCGGCGCGCGGCTGTCGGGATTGGCGGACGCCATTTCCACCGCGCTGAAGGTGGATTGCCGCGTGGCGGACAACCCGCAGGAATGCGTGGCCACCGGCTGCGGCCTGACGCTGGAAAACCTGGCCGAGTTTGGCCGGTATCTGAACGATGGACGGCGCCGCTAAAAACTGAACAATAAAAACCGGCATTCCCTTCGCAAGCGGAAGGAAATGCCGGTTTTCTTTTTGCTTGTTACAGCACGCCGTGCATGCAATTGCTGGGGATATAGTCGCAGCCCAGCTCCAGCATGCGGCGCACGTTTTCCAGCGTGTCGCCCGCGCGCAGGCAAACCTTCAGGCCCATTTCGTGGGGGCGGGTGATTTTATCGGGCGTGCAATCACGCACATCCTTGATATTCCAGGACAGGCCCGCGTTGCCCAGCTCCGCCAGGATGGGCAGTTCCTCCTCCGTGGCGAAGATGCGGTGGATAAACACATCCTCGGATACGCGGCGGGCAATCTGCATGCGCTCCAGGCTGACGGCGCTGATGACGATTTCATCATCTGCAAAGCCTGCCTGACGCACCAGCGCCATTACGCGCTCCACATCGCCGGTTTTCAATTCGATAAAGGGCACGCTGCCGTAATGGCGGCAGATGGACAGGTATTCGCTGAACAGCGGCATGCGCTTCTGCTCATCGCGCAGGCAGTCCAGCCGGTTGCCCTGGTTCATCCGCAGGCGGCTCAGCTCCGCCCAGTCCATTTCGCGGATGGCACCCGTGCCGTCAAAGGTTGCGTCCACCGTGTCGTTGTGGCAGCATACCGCCACGCCGTCGCGGGTGAAGTGCACGTCGGTTTCAATGGCCCATTGGCGCAGATAGCCGGCGTATTCAAAGGATGGCAGCGAGTTGGCAGGCGCCATGGGCTGGAAGCCGCGATGGCTCACATAGCGCGGATGGGACAGCGTTTGCGGGGTGGAAAACAGCTTGTTCATCGATAAAAGCCTTCTTTTTGAGCGAAAATTTGGATGGATTGCTTTAACGAACTTTCCTTGCCAGGCCTTAGCCCTTTACCGAGCCTACCATTACGCCCTTGACAAAATAGCGCTGCATGAAGGGGTAAATCGCCAGGATGGGGATGACCGTCAGCACCACGATGCTGGCGTTTTTGATGTCGGGGGATACCAGCGCGGCCAGCTCGGGCTCGCCCATGCCTTCCTCCATGGTGGAGAGCTTAATGAACTCATACAGCAGCAGGGCGGCGGGCTTGAGGCGCTGCTTGGTGATGTACATCAGCGCGTCAAAGTAGCGGTTCCAGTAGGATACGGCGGTAAAGATGACGATGGTGGCGATGCCTGCCTTGGATACCGGAATGATGACCGACGAAAGAATGCGCGTAAAGGACGCGCCGTCAATGCGCGCGGCTTCCTCCAGGCTGTCGGGCACGCTTTCAAAGTTGCTCTTGAGCACGAAGGTGTTGTAGGGGCTTACGACCATGGGCAGGATCAGCGCCCAGCGGGTGTTGAGCAGGCCGTAGCCCTTGATCTGGAAGTAGTTGGGCAGGATGCCGGCGTTGAAGATCATCATGAACACATACAGATAGATGACTACCTTGCGGCCCTTGAGATAGGGGCGGGACAGCGAGTAGGCCGTCAGAATGGTGACGAACACGGACAGCACCGTGCCCAGCAGCGTAATGATGACCGAGTTGCCCATGGAATTAAGGAAGCTGGTGCGCTGCAGCACGTATTTCCAGCCCTCGGGATTGAACTCCACCGGCCAGAACCATACCTTGCCGCCCGCCACCGCGGGCACGGAGCTGAGCGAGCGCGCAAACACATTGAGCACCGGCAGCAGGCAGATCAGCCCGGCCAGGATCATGATGACATGCAGAAGGGCCACATAGATCTTTTCGCCGCGTGAAAGCTTCATTTTGCATCGCCCTCCTTACCACACCGTGCGCCCGCTGAGGCGCTTGGAGATTACGTTGGACATGGATACGAAGATCAACCCGACCACCGATTCAAACAGACCCACGGCCGAGGCGTAGCTGAAATTGGCCGAGCCGATGCCCTGGCGGTATACGAATGTGCCCAGGATGTCGGCGGATTTATATACCGTGGGGTTGTAGAAGGCCAGCACCTGGTCAAAGCCGCCCGACATGATGCTGCCCAGGCGTACCGTCAGCATCAGCACAAGCGTGGGCAGAAGGCTGGGAATGGTGATGCGAAAAGCCTGCTGCATCTTGCTGGCGCCATCGATGGTGGCGGCCTCGTAGATCTGCGCGTCGATGGCCGTGATGGCGCTCAGGTACACGATGGTGCCCCAGCCCGCGCCCTTCCAGGCGTTGGAGATAACCAGCAGAAAGCGGAACCAGCCGCCCTTCATGAAGAAGAGAATTTCCTCGCCGCCCAGCATTTTAATCACGGTGTTTACCATGCCCGTGGAGCCAAACAGCACGAAAAACACGCTGTATACTACTACCCAGGTGAAGAAATGCGGAATGTAAATCAGCGTCTGAATGCCCTTCTTCAGCGGCATAAAGGTGATCTCATTGAGCATGATCGCCAGCAGCATGGGCAGCGGCACGACGAAGATGACGATCATCAGGTTGATTTCCAGCGTGTTTTTGATGACGTTGAGCACGTCGGGATCGGCGAACATCATCTCAAACTGCGCAAATCCTACCCACGGGCTGGCTGCAATGCCCTTGAGGGGCTTAAAGTTTTTGAAGGCGATGACGATCTTGCTCATGGGCAGGAGCCTGAACATCATCGCAAACACCAGCCCAGGCAGCAGAAAAAGATAAAGCTCCCAGTGGCCGCACAGATAGGTCCAGGTGCGGCGCGCCCAGGTGCGGCTTGCGCGGGAAGGGCGGGTAGCGGTAGACATGCTGCTTTCCTCCGTTCAATAAAAAACCGGTATAAATGGCCGGGCGGGGAGGATTCCTCCCCGCCCGGATGATTTTAAGATAGGATTATTTGGCCACGCTTTCGGCGTACCAGGTGTTGTAGAACTTGATGATTTCCTCGCCGCCGTTCTTGTGCCAGTATTCGCGCAGGGTGTCCAGCTCAGAGATATCCGAGGTGCCGCAGATCACGGCGATCAGGGTATCGGTGATGCGGTTTTCCAGGGCGGCCTTGTTGTCCACCACCGTTACAGCGGGGGCCAGGGCCACGGGGCTGCGCTCGCCGCCATCCAGCAGGCTGTCGCGCATGGCGTAGAAGGTGCTCTGCAGGTCGGCGTTCTTGGCCAGGCGCACTTCCCACATCTTGGGATATTCTACCTCGCGGTAGAAGCCGGATACGAACACGTTGGAGGCAACCTTATCGTTGTTGAAGGCGGGCTGGATGGGGGAGAAGGTGCCGTCCTCGTTGACGGTGTAGTGCACGTCCTTTTCGCCCAGAACGATCTCGGTGAAGTTGTCGATCTGGATCATGCTGTTGATGGCCTGGATGGCTTCCTTGGCGTGCTTGCTGGTGACGGGGATCGCGCCGTAGGCGGTCACGCCGTATTTCACCTGCGCGTGCACCTTGCCGCCTTCATCCTGCAGCAGGGGCAGCACCACGTATTCCATATCGGGGCTCAGCTGACGCAGCGCGGCGATGCAGGTTTCGCAGCCGTTCCAGCTCTGATAGGAGATCACAGCCTGGCTGGCAGCCCACTTGGAGCGCATGTCGTTGGTGGTGATGGCGGGCATTTCGGCGTCCAGCAGCTTGCGGGCGTACAGGTCGCGGATGACCTCCACATAGGCCTTCAGGTTGGGGTTGTCAACAATGTTGATCACCTTGCCATCCACCAGCTGATACATGCCCTGCACGTTAAAGGCGGAGGCAACGTTGGACAGCACGCCGGCGTCCAGGCGGGAGGCGGTCAGGGGCACCATGTCGGGATAGGCCGCCTTGATGTCTTCCAGCATCTTGACAAAGCCTTCCACCGTGGTGGGATACTCGGTGTAGCCGATCTTATCCAGCAGGTCCTTGCGGGCGATCATGGAATAGGTCAGGCTGTCGGGCTGCGCTGCGGGGGAGGGGATGGCGTAGATGCGGCCGTCGGTGGTGACGGCAGGCCAGGTGGTGGGGAAGGCCGCCAGGATGTCCTGACCATACTCGTTGAGCAGGTCGGTGATGTCCATCAGCGCGCCTTCGCTCATCATCAGGCTGTAGTTTTTGCTGTTCAGGTAGGTGTAGTCATATTCCTGGCCCGAGGTGATGATCAGCATCAGCTGCTCGGTGCCGTTGATGACTTCGTAGTCGATCTTGTAGCCGGATACACGCTGGCAAACTTTCCAGCCCAGGTCGTTTTCCAGATCATAGAAGCCCGCGCTGATGAGGAATTTGAGGGTAATATCCTCGGCGGAGGCGCTTACGATGCCCAGACCCAGACCAAGCGTCAGGGACAGGACAAGCAGCATGGCAAGCAGTTTTTTCATGTGATAGAGACTCCTTTCGCATTTTAAGATGAAACGAAACCGTGACGGAAGGCGCGCAGAGGGGCGTATCCGTCTGTAACACTATCAGTATAATGCTGAAAAAGGTAAAATTCCCATCGCATTGTGACATGAAAATGCGCAATTTGTGACATGTAAACGGCAAAAAAACGGCAGAAAAGCGGTATTTTGTGACATTGGAGAAAAAGCAGGATTTTTCTCCCGCCCCATCGAAATTTAATAAGGTATGGCGTTTTTTGCCATCATTACCCTTTGGAAAGGGCGGTGCGGACATGGCCGAGGATATGCGCGAGACCATTGCCAACGCGGCGAAAACGCTGCTGTTTGATAAAAAAGTGCGAAAGCTGACGGTGAAGGATATTGTGGAGGAATGCCACATCACCCGCCAGACCTTTTATTATCATTTTGAGGATATCCCCGATCTGATGGCCTGGTCGCTGCGGCGCAACTTTGACCGCGTGATCGCCCAGTGTCAGGCGCAGAAAAACGGCGAGGAGGCGCTGCGCTATCTGCTGTCCGCCGCCGTCAACGCCCGCCCCATGCTGAAAAAGGGCATGCAGAGCAATTACGGCGAGGAGCTGGAGCGCCAGCTGGAGGGGCTGCTGATGGACTTTTTATCCCACGTGGCGGCCAGCCGCGGGCTGTATGCGCGCGTCAGCGCCCGCGAGGCCGAGCTGCTGCTGCGCTATCACTGCGGCGGGGTGATGTTCCTGCTGCGCGATTGGAAGGAGCAGGATACCGCTGAGCTGGACGCAATTGCGCACCGGCTGTATCAGATGATGATCCGCGAGGAAAACCCCCTCTAACGGCTGCCATATCAGGCAAGCGCCGCCCGTCGGATGCCCGGGCGGCGCTTTTTTGCTTTGCTGATTTATCCACCGGCTGATTCATCCACCGGAAAATCACCGATGTATTTGTCGTTCACGCTCCATTTTTCGGGGCGCTCGCCATCCAGATCATAGAAAATGCGCGTCAGCTCCAGCCCGCTGGCGGGGGCGGTCACGCCCAACAGCAGACGGTTCTGCGTGGCAAGGGCCTCGTCCAGCGCGTCGGGGCTGAGCCTGTCCTGGCCGATGGCTACCAGCGTGCCGGCCAGGATGCGCACCATATTATATAGGAAGGCGCTGCCTGCCACCACGATGGTTATATCGTCGCCCTCGCGGGTGACGCTGATATCATACAGCGTGCGGACGGTGGATTTGGCCGTGCCGCCCGAGGCTTGAAAGGCTCCGAAATCGTGCGTGCCCAGCAGCCGCAGCGCTGCGGCCTGCATCTTGCCCTCGTCCATCGGCACGGGGATGTGCGTGGTCCAGTTGCGGCGGATGGCGCTGGCGTGCCGCGCGTTGTGAATGCGATAGGTGTAGATCTTGCCCCGGCAGGAAAACCGCGCGTGCAGCCATTCGGGCACCACGCGCGCGGCGGTTACGCGCACATCGGGCGGCAGCATGGTGTTGAGCACAAAGGGAAACTTTTCCGCCGGGATGGTGCTGTAATTGTGAAAATGCGCGCGCTGGCCGGTGGCGTTCACGCCCGCGTCCGTGCGGCTGGCCCCCCATACGGTGGTTTCGCGCCCCGTGGCGCGGGCGAGCGCGCGCTCCAATTCCTCCTGAACCGAGCGCAGCCTGGCCTGCCGCTGCCAGCCGTAAAAGGCCGAGCCGTCGTACTCGATGGTCAGCAGCACCCGCTCAAAGGGCTCAAAATCCGGCATGGGAACACCTTCTTTGTAAAAAATGCTTCATCATTATAGCAAAGCTGCGCAATGTTTTCAAGAAACGCAAAGGATTTACAAAAAGAATATGTTGCAATTTCGTAAAATGTGGTATAATATTTTCGTAACAAGTATGCGTATTCCGTAAAGGAGGGAAGCCATGGCGAAGCATGTGCTCATTATCGGCGGCGGCCCGGCGGGCTGTTCGGCGGCTATGACGCTGCGACTGCGCGGCGAAGACGTGACCATCCTCTACAGCGGCGAGGGCGCGCTGGGCCGCGCAAAGCGGGTGGATAATTATCCCGGCCTTGCGCAAATGCGCGGCGGGGAGATGCTTTCCGCCTTCCGCCGCCAGGCGGAAGAGATGGGCGCGGCGCTGCGGCCCGGCGTTGCGCGCTATATCCAGCGCACCCGGCGCGGCTTTACCGTGCTGGCGGGCGAGGATATGATCGCCTGCGACGCGGTGCTGCTGGCCTCGGGCGTAGCGCGGGTCAACCTGATCCCCGGAGAGGAAGCGCTGGTGGGGCGCGGCGTGAGCTACTGCGCCACCTGCGACGGCATGCTCTATCGTGATCGCCCGGTGGCGGCCGTGGTGCTGGGCGCGGGCTTTGACGAGGATGTGCGCTTCCTGCAGGGAATCTGCCAGGTGGATGTGCTGACCCGGCCGCCCCGTGCGCTGCGCGCCGAGGGGGAGCGGGTGATTCTGTCCACCGCCGATTCCGATACGGCCTACGACTGCGTGTTCATCCTGCGCCCCGCCGTGGCGCTGACTACCCTGCTGCCCGCGCTGGAAACCGCGGACGGCGCCGTCCGCGTGGACGCGGACATGCAAACCAATATTCCCGGCGTTTTCGCCGCGGGGGATATCACCGGCGCGCCCTATCAGGCCGCCCGCGCCGTGGGGCAGGGCAACACTGCCGCGCTGAGCATTGCGCGGTTCCTGCACCAGGGCGACGCGATCAATCACGAATCTACTAATTAAAAAAGGAGAGATCCCAATGAAAAAACTGCTCTGCTTGCTTCTGTGCCTCATGCTGCCCGTGGCCGCCATGGCCGCTCCCATGCGCGCGATGCGCGACAGCGTGCTCAGCGAGGCTGAGCTTGCCACCATGCGCTCCTGGCTGGACGGCGTAGTGCGCGACGCGCTGCCCCTGCAGTACGACAGCAATACCTATGTTGGCGCCTATGTGTACTCCTGCGTGGAGGACGGCGGCTGCTATGTGCTGGAATGCGATGTGTACCTGGAGGAGGGCGGCGATTCCCTGCCCGAGTTTGCGGCCGATAACGCCCTGACCTGGCTGTGCGACGCCACCGTGTGTGTCAAGCGCAACGGCAACGAATACGAGCTGGTCAGCGTGGAAGCGGGCGATTACTATGCTGCCACCGCCATGAAGACCACCGTGAACACCGAAAAGGGCTTTGAAGTAAGCCTGCCCGATACCTTTGTGCCCGCCGCCGACGGCGTGGACTACAGCTACAGCGAAGAGGACAAGGTAGTCGCTACCGTGACCTACCGCTTTGAGGAAGCCAAGGGTACCTCCCTGGCCGACTATGCCAAGTCCCTGGGCGGCGAAGGCATGATCGTGGATGTGAACGAGGATCTGGCGCAGGCCACTGCGCAGGCCGCAGGCATGTACCTGGTCATCTGCGCGGGCGAGGATGGCTTCCACTCCCTCACCCTCAGCTATCCTGCCGAGCGCGAGGCGGAGTTCACCCTGTACGCCGAATTCATGCGCAATTCCTTCGTCGTCAGCGGCCAGAGCAACGGTTGACGCGCGGAAAAAAATAGGCTATACTGTTTGTGGGCGGCGATTTGATTGCCGCCCACAATTCCAATTAAGGCGAATTTATTACCGAAAGAAGTGCTGTGTCATGCCTGAAGAATCCCGCAAGCCCGTGCTGTATTCGGCCGTTCAGCCCTCCGGCACGCTCACCATTGGCAACTATATCGGCGCGCTGCGCAACTTTAAGCTGCTGGAGCAGGATTATGATTGCCTGTTCTGCATGGCTGATCTGCATGCGCTGACCGTCCGGCAGGAGCCTGCCGCCCTGCGCCGCCGCACGGCGGAGCTGGCCGCGCTCTATATTGCCTGCGGCCTGGATCCCAAGAAGAATATCATCTACGCCCAAAGTCATGTGCCCATGCACGCCGAGCTTGCCTGGATTCTTAACTGCTTCACTTATATGGGCGAGCTGAGCCGCATGACGCAGTTCAAGGATAAGGCTGCCAAGCACGCGGACAACATCAACGCCGGCCTGTTTACCTATCCGGTGCTCATGGCCGCCGATATCCTGCTGTACCAGACCGACGTGGTGCCCGTGGGCGCGGATCAGAAGCAGCATCTGGAAATCTGCCGCGATATCGCCAACCGCTTTAACAGCATTTACGGCGACGTGTTCCGCATCCCCGAACCCTACATCAGCAAGTCCGCCGCCGCGCGCATCATGAGCCTGAACGATCCGTCCAGCAAGATGAGCAAGTCCGGCGAGCCCGATTCCTTCATCTCCGTGATGGATACGCCTGACGATATCCGCCGCAAGCTGCGCCGCGCCGTCACCGATAGCGACGGTGAGATCCGCGTGGATGCGGAAAACAAGCCCGGCGTAACCAACCTGATCACCATCTGCGCGGCCATGAGCAACCGCACGCCCGAGCAGGTGTGCCAGGATCTGGCCGGTCAGGGCTACGGCGCGCTCAAGGATGCGGCCGCCGAGGCCGTCATCGCTACGCTGGCGCCCATTCAGGCTGAGCATAAGCGCATCATGGCCGATAAGGCGTACATTGCCGATGTGCTCAAGGACGGCGCGGAGCGTGCCAGCGCCATTGCCTTCAAGACCCTGCGCAAGGTATACAAGAAGGTTGGCCTGTATCAGGGCTGAGGCCGATTGGACAATGAAAGACGGGTCTGCTGCAAAGAGGCGGTTGCCTTCATGCAGCAGACCCGTTTTATCATGCGGAAAACTTACAATAAATCAGCCAATGCGTAAGGCTTTGCGGGAAATTGATGTCGCGTGCCCTTTTGAATATGAAGCGTTTCATCAAGCCCTGCCTGCGCCGCTGCGGCATGCAGATGCCGCGCCAGGGGAAGACAATCCTCATCCTCGGAGCCGCAGAGAATTGCGAGCCTGATCTGCTTTTGCCGGATGGCCTGGACAACCTCCGCCGCGTGATCGTGCAGCAGCGGAATCCACGGGCTTTGCAGAATGAGCATATCGCAGCGCGCATCGGTAAACAGCACCGAGCGCAGCAGCATATCGCACCCGGCGGAAAAACCGCCGCACACAATCCTTTGATAGCCTTGGCTCTGCATGGCTTCCATTGCCTGGGCTACCGCCGCATAGGAAGCGCCGTCATAGCGCCAGCGATAGGTGCCGTATCCGTCGGGCTCGGCGCTTTGGATTGCTTCCAGCTGCCATGAATTGCTTTTGCCCAATATGGGTTCCCAGTCCGCCCGCGCGGTCTGCCCATTTTGGGTGTTGCCATGAACGGCCAGGAACAGGCTGTCGGCATGCTTCCCTTTCCAGGAGAACAGCGCTTGAGACCTGGAAACAGCATCGGCATAGCGCTGATCTGAAAGGGACTTTAACGCGAGAAACTCCGGGCGAGCCTTTAGCGGCGCAAGGTCATCGTCTGTCAATACTTCCGGGCGGTACCACCAGGCATGATCCGTAATGGCGCTTCGCAGCCATGCGAGCGCTTGCTCCGGCATGCCGGCTCCGCCTGCCAGACAGGCAAGAAAATAGAAGGTCTGTGGGCCGAAAGCCTTGGAATTTGCCTGATACGCATCCAGCAAATATCGGTAGGCTTCGGGATAGCTGCTTTCAGCAAGCGACAGGGTTGTTTCCAATATATCGTTTTCTTTTGGCATAGCGGGTACTCCCTATTGAACGTAGCCCTGCTGTTATTCCGCCGTTTTAGCGGCTGCCTGCGGGCCGATGCGCCCCTCGCGCACCAGGCGCACCAGGGTGGCCGTTACCAGCGGATCATAGGCTTCAGGTAGGCTTTGCAGCTCTACCGCGGCTTCCTCAAAGGTTTTTACCCTGTTATAGCCGCGGTCGCTGGTCATCGCGTCAAAGGCGTCCGCTACGGCCAGAATGCGCGCCTCAAAGGGGATTTCTTTCCCCTTCAGCCCGCGCGGATAACCGCGGCCGTCCATGCGCTCGTGATGCGAATAGGCAAGCTCGGCAATGCGCGGGCCGTAGATGGGCTCCAGCAGCCGGGCGCTGTCGAGGGGATGCTGCTGAATCAGCTTGTATTCCTCGTCGGTCAGCCGCGCCTTTTTGCGCAGGATATCGCCCGGCACATTGCACTTGCCAACATCGTGAAACAGCGCGCCCATGACGAAATCCTCCAGCTTCAGGCCGGGGCAGTGATCCTTGAGCTCCTTGTATAATTGCAGGGCGTATTCCATCACCGCGCGGCTGTGGCGCTGGGTATAGTGATCCTTTTCGTCAATGCGGCGCAGCAGACCCTGCAGCTCCTGCTGCCAGTAGGCCTCGCTGTCAAATACCGGACAGTTGGATACATATAAAAGCTCCGCCGCCTCCACGCAGCGCAGCATCACATTTTGCTTGAGCCCATGCACATAAAAACAGTCGCCCGGGCCAAGCGTTTCCACATCGTCGCCCTCGGGCGCGATTTCCAGCTTTCCGCGCTGCACAAAGAAAAATTCAAATGTGTATTCCTCGCTGCCCGGCGACAGCCACAGCGTCGCGCCGGCAGTGACCATTTGGCGCATGATTTCGATATCGCCGCTCTTGGCCAGCAGCGACAGCCCGCTCACGCTGCCGCGGGCGTCCTCCTGCGCATGATGGGTAAAAAGCCCCTCCAACCTGTTTCACCCCTAAAAAAACGCATAACGCCGCGTCCGGACGATGTGCCCGGCGCGGCGTTGCTTTTGCATTTAATGGCTCGGCCGCAACCTTACGGCAGAACGTTGATCACCTTCAGCGGATCCACAGCCACCCAGCGGCCATCGATCCAGTACCAACGGTAGGTGCACCGTACTTCGAAGCCAAGGCTGGCTCCATATTCTATGACAGGCGCGTTTATAAGCTCCACCTGCTCGTGCAGCCAATCTACATCGTCATAAGGGGTCAGCTGAGCGTGCAGCACCAGGGCGCGCACTTTGGCGTTGGCAGCGGAAACCCTTGCCTGCACGCGCAGATAGTTCTCCTGGCGCTCATTCAGGCAGGCCTCGCTTACGCCAGCGGCGCTGGCCGTGGAGCACAGCAGAATCATCATCAGCAACAGGGCAGCGAGGACGCGCAAGGACTTTTTCATACCGATTCCCCCTAAATCTCACGAATCAAAAATATTTTGGATTCGCTACAAGAATACCCGAAATTTTATAATTTGTCAATGTTTTTTAACATCTGTCGGTTACATATTCGGCTCTTTTTATGCTGGTTTAGTATGCTTTTTGAAAGAAAAACAGCAAATGTTCAATTTTGGCAGCCGATTGACAGAAAAACCCCCGTCTGATATAATGCTGCTTACCTGCGCGGGGTATGGCTTTCCCCGGGCGGGCGTCTTTGCGTACTAAAAAAGGAGGCCGTCATGCCCGATTTTATCCTGTCTCCGCTGCTGGAGAGCCCACTTTTCCAGCAGCTCTGCGATCAGCTCCTGGAGCAGCCCGGCGCGGCCGCCTATGAAATCGGCGAGGGCGCGCGCGCCGCGCTGGCCGCCGCCATTGCGCTCAAAACCGGCCGTCAGGTGCTCTATATCGCGCCGGGCGACCGCGACGCCGCCCGCGCGGCGGAGGATATCGGCCAGTACCTGCCCCAGGGGGCGGGCACGATGATTGCCCGCGAAAGGCAGTTTGCCCGCGCCGTATCCAGCCGCGAGGGCGAGTGGCAGCGTCTGACCGCCCTGAGCCGCCTGCAAAGCGGCGAAATGCGTGTGCTCTGCCTGCCTGCGGACGCGCTGCTGTGGCGCATGACCCCGCCTGAGGTGGCGCGGGCCATGACCGTAACCGTGCATACGGGCGATCAGATGCAGCCGTCCGATTTGATGGCGCGCCTGGCTGAGGCGGGCTACGAGCGCGTGGACATGGTGGAGGGCAAAGGCCAGTGCGCCCTGCGCGGCGCCATTGTGGATGTGTATCCGCCCTGTGAGACCGACGCGCTGCGCATTGAGTTTTTTGATGATGAAATCGACGGCATGCGCACCTTTGACTGCGTGAGCCAGCGCAGCGTGGAGCGCCTGGACAGCGCCGTCATCGCCCCGGCGGGCGAATATCTGCTGCCCGCCGCCGACCGTCCCCGCGCGGGCGCGACGCTGCGGCTGCTGACCGAAAGCGCGCTGACCCGTCTGCGCGAGCGTCCCGCGCAAAAAAAGCTATCCTATGATGAAAACCCCGACGACTCCCGCGACGGCCTGCGCGCTTTCCTGCGCGAGGCGGAGACGCTGGAGGCAGGCGGGCTGTGCCGCGGCATGGATCTGCTGGCGCATATCCTGCTGCCCCGTACCTGCGGCGTGTGGGAATATATGGACAATCCCATTATCCTAATCGATACGCCCGACCGCTGCCGCACGCGCATGGACGACTGCATCAGCGGCTTTCTGACCGACCTGTCCTTGGCCATCGAGCGCGAAATGGCGCTGCCCGAGCAGGAGGGTGCGCTGCGCACCGTGCAGGAGGCGCTGGACGCAGTGAACGCCTGCGATATGCTGACCATGCAGGAGTTCCTGCGCGAGCTGGCGGGCTTCAAGCAGGGAAAGCCGGTCAGAATATCCGCCCTGGACGCGCCGCAGTACCACGGCAGCGTGCGCGATCTGGCGGGCGATCTGGCGCATTGGCGGCAGGAGGACGGCGAAATCTACCTGCTTTCCGGCGGCGAGGCGCGCGGCGAGCGCCTGCTTGATACCCTGCGCGGCGTGGATGCGCGCATGGACGGGCACATTCACATCGCCCCGCAGACGCTGTCGCGCGGCTTTATCTGGCCGCAGTGCGCGCTGTATGTGATCGGCGATACCGATATTTACGGCGCGGGCTACAAAAAGACCCGCACCCGCAAGAGCAGCGGCCAGCGCATCGAGGCCTTTACCGACCTGAAAGAGGGCGACTACGTGGTGCACGAGATGCACGGCGTGGGCGTTTATCAGGGGGTCAAGCGCATTCAAAGCGAGGGCGCGTGGCGCGATTATCTGCTGATTCAATATAAAGGCAGCGACCGGCTGTATGTGCCTACCGATCAGTTTGACCGGGTGCAGAAGTACATCGGCTCCACCGACGGCGAACCGCCGCTCAACTCCCTTTCGGGCGGCGAGTGGCAGAAGCAGAAGGCCAAGGTCAAGGCAGGCTTGAAAAAGCTGGCCTTTAACCTGGTGCAGCTCTATGCCCAGCGCGAGGCCACGCCCGGCCATGCCTTTGCCCCCGATACAGCCTGGACGCAGCAGTTTGACGAGGTATTTCCCTATGAGCTGACCCCCGATCAGGCGCGCGCGGTGGCTGATATCAAGCGCGATATGGAATCCACCCGCAACATGGATCGCCTGCTGTGCGGCGACGTGGGCTACGGCAAAACCGAGGTGGCCATGCGCGCGGCCTTCAAGGCGGTGCAGGATGGCAAGCAGGTAGCGCTGCTGGCGCCCACTACCATCCTGGCGCAGCAGCACTATTATACATGCCTCAAGCGCTTCCATGATTTCCCGGTCAATATCGATGTGATCAGCCGCTTCCGCACGCCCAAGGCGCAGCGCGAGGCCATCAGCCATGCCGCCTCGGGCAAGTGCGATATCCTGGTGGGCACCCACCGGCTGCTGAGCAAGGATGTGCAGTTTAAGGATCTGGGGCTGCTGATTATCGACGAGGAGCAGCGCTTTGGCGTAGCGCACAAGGAGAGCATCAAAAACCTGAAAAAGAGCGTGGATGTGCTCACCCTCAGCGCCACGCCCATCCCGCGCACGCTGCACATGAGCATGGTGGGCGTGCGCGATATGAGCCTGCTGGAAACCCCGCCCGAGGAGCGCATCCCCGTGCAGACCTATGTGATGGACTATAACGAAAGCCTGGTGCGCGACGCCATCCTGCGCGAGATTGCCCGCGACGGTCAGGTTTATTTCCTTTATAATCGCGTGGCCAACATCGACGCCTTTGCGGGCTGCTTGCGCCAGCTGGTGCCCGAGGCACGCATCGCCATCGGCCACGGACAGATGCAGGAGCACGCGCTGGAGGATGTGATGCTGGATTTCTACGCCGGCAAGTACGATGTGCTGCTGTGCTCCACCATCATTGAAAACGGCCTGGATGTGCCGCGCGCCAACACCATGATCGTCTATGACGCCGACCGCTTCGGCTTGTCCCAGCTGTATCAGCTGCGCGGCCGCGTGGGGCGTTCCAACCGCGTATCCTATGCCTATTTCACCGTGCAGCCGCAGAAAACGCTGTCCGAAACGGCTGAAAAGCGCCTGGCCGCCATTCGGGAGTTTACGCAGTTCGGCGCGGGCTTCCGCATTGCCATGCGCGATTTGGAGATCCGCGGCGCAGGCGATATCTTTGGCCCCGAGCAGAGCGGCCATATCTCCGTAGTGGGCTATGATATGTACTGCAAGCTGATTGAGGAGGCCGTGCGCGAGGCCAAGGGCGAGCAGGGCGCGCCTGCCGAGCTGGAGCCGCGCGTGGATCTGAAGGTGAACGCCTATCTGCCCGAAGCCTATGTGCGCGGCGGCAACCAGCGCGTGGAAATCTACAAGCGCATTTCCATGCTGCGCACGCAGGAGGAAATGGGGGATATCATCGACGAGCTGCTGGATCGCTTTGGCGATATCCCGCAAAGCGTGCTGACGCTGCTCAACGTTGCTTATCTGCGCGCGCTGTGCGTAGCCTTTGGCGTAGGCGTGGCGCAGCGCCAGCCTACGGGCCTGCTGCTGCGCTTTGACGAGCGGTATCTGCCCGATCTGAACGCCCTGAGCGCCGCCATGGGCGAGGACGGTACGGTGCGCTTCTCCGCCGCGCGCATTCCGGGCATGTTCATTCCGCTGTCCTCCCGCCAGGACGACGAGGCCGCCCTCAAGGCCGCCTGCGACGCGCTGGGCAAGCTGCGCGAGCGCTATAACGCCCAGAAAAAGGCCATGGACGCGGCTAAGCGGCCCGCCGGCACGCAGACGGAATAAGGCTTGACGCGCCGCGCGATTCACGATATAATCTGATTGATATGCAACAACTGGATTCTATCGTTTGATGGTAAAAGGAGCGTTTGGCCATGGATACGGAGTTTATCAACCTGGACAGCGGGAACATCGCATCGGAGCATTTGTGCTGCATCATCCGCACGCAGAAGGCGCATCCCGGCGTGGAGGCCAAGCGTGCCTGGCTGGCCGCGCGGCTGGACGAGGGCCATGTGTTTCGCAAGGTGAACGCCAAGGGCTGCGCTTTTATTGAATATGCGCCGCTGGAAACGGCTTGGGCGCCCGTGGTGGGGGATAACTACCTATATATTTATTGCCTGTGGGTGCTGGGCGATCTGAAGGGTCACGGCTATGGGCGGCAGCTGATGGAATACTGCATTGCCGACGCGAAGGCGCGGGGCAAGTCCGGCGTGTGCATGATGGGCGCGGATAAGCAGAAGGCCTGGCTGTCCGATCAAAAATTTGCGCAGAAATACGGCTTCACGTGCGTCGATCACACGGCCGACGGCTATCAGCTGCTGGCGCTGAGCCTGGATGGCAGCGTGCCGCGCTTTGCGGAAAATGCAAAAAGTCAGCGCATCGACGAGCAGGAGCTGACCGTTTACTATGACGATCAGTGCCCCTTTATCCCGCAGCGGGTGGATAAGCTGCGGGCGTACTGCGAGGCGCACGGCATCCCCGCGCGCTTCATCCATGTGGATACGCTGGCGCAGGCCAAGGCATTGCCCTGCGTGTTCAACAACTGGGCGGTGCTTTATCAGGGACGGTTTGTTACCGTCAATCAGCTGGACGGCTCGGCGCTGGAAAAGCTGCTGCGCGCGTAAGGAGAACGGATATGGCGTTTGACTATAAAAAGGAATATAAAGAGTTTTATCTGCCCAAGGCGCAGCCGCAGCTTGTCACCGTGCCGCCGATGAATTACATTGCCGTGCGCGGGCAGGGAGATCCCAACGAGGAGGGCGGCGCGTACAAGGCGGCCATCGGCCTATTGTACGGCGTGGCCTTTACCATCAAGATGAGCAAGCACGGCGATCACCGCATCGACGGGTACTTTGATTATGTGGTGCCGCCGCTGGAGGGCTTCTGGCGGCAGCCGGGCACGATGGGCTTTGATTATGCCAATAAGCAGCGCTTTGAGTGGATATCGGTGATTCGCCTGCCGGATTTCGTCGCGCGGGCGGATTTTGACTGGGCGGTTTCGGAGGCTGCGCAAAAGAAAAAGCAGGATTTCTCCGCCGTGGAGTTTTTGCCTGTGGATGAGGGCCTGTGCGT
Source organism: Clostridiales bacterium (assembly GCA_004556155.1). Lineage (GTDB taxonomy): Bacteria > Bacillota > Clostridia > Christensenellales > Aristaeellaceae > SFMI01. The sequence goes on along the minus strand of SFIM01000010.1, from coordinate 40,700 downwards.
GCAGCTGCTGCACGTGGGGCCCTTTGACGATGAGCCTGCCAGCGTTGCGAAAATGGATGCCTATATCGCCGAAAACGGCTATGAAAATGACTTTTCGGATGCGCGCTGGCACCATGAAATCTATCTGTCCGACGCGCGCAAGGTGGCTCCGGAACGGTGGAAAACCGTGATCCGCCACCCCGTTCGCAGGCTGTGAGGGGAAAAAGTCCCTGCCCGGCCGCACGAAACGCGCGAAGCTGCGCCCCTTATGCGCGCGATCCTGCGCTATTATTGTAAAAACTCAGCAGAAATAGCTGGAAACGCCGCGGTTTGCTTGACAGAACGCAATGAATAAAGTACAATAAAATTTGCAATCATGCCGTTCCACGCGGGGTGTCCGCGTATCAGGAAGGGGGGTCGGGCATGCTTTTTGCCCATGAATCCAAAAGAAGAATCCGCGCAATGCTTACAACGCTGCTTCTGCTGCTGGCATTGCTGTTTGCGCTGCCCGCCATGGCGGACGACAATATCAATTTTACCCTGTCGGTTGAGCCTTCCAGCCTCACCGCACCCGGCCCCGTTACGGTGTCGGTGCGCGTGGTTAACGCGGGCGAAACCGATATGACCGAGCCGGTCATGCTCTATGATCCCAGCGGCGCGCTGGTGCCTACCTTTGGCGACGGCGGCCAGGCGCTGATCAAAAAGGGCGATTATGTGACCGCGCAGCATACCTACAATGTTACCCAGCAGCAGCTGGATGAGGGCAAGCTGACCTATATGCTCAGCTATAACGATGTGGACGCCAGCGGCAACGTGGTGGTCAAGTCCCTCAGCGCCAGCGCCGCGCTGACCTTTACCGGCACGGCTCCGCGCCTGACGGTCAACCGCACCATCGATCCCGAGGTGGTGCGCAACGGCAAGACCGCCACCGTGCAGTATGAGCTGTACAATTCCGGCAATGTGGAAATCAAGAACATCCGCGTGGAGGAGAATACCTCCATTTCCGCCAATGCGCAGACCGTCACCTCGCTGGCGCCGGGCGAGCGCAAGACCATCAAGTTCACCGCCACCATGCGCCAGAAAGATCTGACCAGCCGTGGCAAGGTGACCTACAAGGCGGGGGACGAGTCCCTGTCCCAGGAGCTGCCCGCCGTCACCATCCCCAAGGCTAATCCCGGCCTGATGCTGGATGAAATCCTGACGGCCGACAAGACCTCCATCGAGAACGGCGACACCGTTACCCTCACCCTGACCATCAAGAACAACGGCAACATTACCTATTCCAATATCAGCGTGACGGACGCCAAGTACGGCGAGATCTTCACCAATCTCACCCTGGGCCCCGGCGAAACGCTGGTGCGCGAAAAGCAGTTCACCCTGTCTGAAAGCACGTCCTTCAAGTATTCCGTCACCCTGCCGGACAATACGGGCGCTACCAACGTGATCTCCTCCAACGAGGTCAAGATCAGCGTTTATAATCCCGGCCAGATGATGCACCTGACCCTGGACGCCACCGCCAGCACCGCCACCGTGGCGCAGGTGCCTGCCGATGTGCGCTTCACCCTGAAGCTGACCAACAATTCCTCCCAGACGGCCAAGAACGTGACCCTGTATCACGGCGCTACCCGCATCACCACCGTGAGCGAGCTGGCTCCTTCGCAGACCGTCACCATCGAGCGCGACTTCACCATCTCCCAGGCTGGCAAGTTCCGCTTTACCGCCAGCATCAAGGACGCGCTGGATAACACCCAGACCTTTGATTCCAACGAAATCACCATCGCCTACGCCGCGCCTACTGCTGCGCCCACCGCCGTGCCGCAGGTGACGGTTGCGCCCCTGGTCACCGTCACGGTTGCGCCCATCGAGGTGCTTGAGCCTGTGGCCAGCCAGACCAGCGGCTATCTGCGCACCGCCGCGCTGGTGTTCGCCGGGCTGTTTGGCGTCAGCTTCCTGCTGTTTGCCGTCAGCACCGTGATGCGCGCCAAGCGCCGCAGCACCTCCCGCAACGCCTACGATCATATGGACCTGGCCGAGCGCCGCGATTATACCGAGCCCGCCCGTTATGGCGAGGCCGATATTGCCGATACCGAGCCGGAAACCGCGCCTGACGCGCTGAGCGAAAAGCCCTCGGATGAAATCCTCAAGGAGGACGCGCCTCAGCCCGTCAAGCAGCAATCGGACGACGGCGGCGCGTACCGCCTGACCCGCGAGGATTCGCAGCTCCAGCCGCAGGCTTCCGCGCAGGATCAGCCCGCGCAGGATACCCCCGCCGAGGAGGCGGTGGACGCGCCTTCCCGCCGCCGCCGCGCCAACCGCAAGCCCGCGGATGCGCCCAGCGAGGACGAATAATCACATACCCATCAGCCGCCTGATTTTGATCAGGCGGCTTTTGCGTAGCTGGAAAATATTTGCCTGTATGCAGGAAAACGCCGGACTTTTTCGTTTTTTATAGCGAGAGGTGTTGCCTATGAAAAAGCTGCTTGCCGCGCTATTGGCGCTGCTGTGCCTGCCGGTCATGACCGCGTTGGGGGACACGCAAGGCGATTTTACCTATGCGCTCACCCCGGAGGGCGCGGTGGTGACGATGTACTATGTGGAGGACGCGGCGCAAACGCCCGCAGTGATCACCGTGCCCGACGCCCTGGGCGGGCAGCCCGTGGTGGGCATTGGCGAAAATGCGTTTAACAATTCGGAGAGTGCGTTTGATGGAGGGCTGGTGGAGGCGATCATCCTGCCTGGCACCCTCAGGTATCTGGATGACGGGGCTTTTACCTGCTGCCATGATGTAAAGAAACTCTACTTTCCCGCCAGTCTGGAGCGCATTGCCGAGGGCTGCTTTTCGCATGTGACGGCGGAGATTGCGTTGGATCCGGACAATCCGTATTTCACTGTGGAGCGCGGGTATCTGATCGACCGGCGCGCCGATACGCTGCTCTATGCGCCCCGGCTGCGGGCGGGCGACGCAATCGACCTGCCGCGCGTGGGCCGCCTGGGCGAGGGTGCGCTGGAGAACCTGTATTACGCGGCCACTGCGCTGACCATCCCCGACAGCGTGCAAAGCATCGGTGGCGGGGCGTTGGCAAACCTGCCGTATCTGCACGCGCTGACCATTCCGGATTCTGTTACGGAGCTGGAGCCGAACAGCTTATGCAGCATGAATCTTGTTTCGTTGGCGCTTCCCGGCAGCGTGAAGCATATTCCGGAATCCCTGTGCGAAAGCGCGGCGCTGACCGAGCTTACGCTGGCGGAGGGCATTGAGACCATCGGCGATTATGCCTTTTATCGCACGGCGCTCAGGCAGGTGACGCTGCCCGCCTCGGTGCGGCGCGTGGGCGCGAACGCCTTTCCTGCGGATTGCGAAGTGATATGCCTTAATCCGGATGCGCAGATCCTGCCCCCGGATGCAGAAACGCAATATTAAAGCATAATTTACGCCGCCGCGGCCTTCCGCCCGTGAGAAAAGATTGAAACCTGCGCGCAATGCGTGTATAATATAGGTTGCAATCCCATGCAGGGAGCAATCCCGGAAAGGAAGATACCCTTGAAAGAAAACAACAAGCCCGCAAAGCGTGTGGATATCGGCGGTCAGGCCGTATTGGAGGGCGTGATGATGCGCTCGCCGGAATATATCGCCCTGGCGGTGCGCCGCCCGGACGGCAGCGTGGTGTGCAAGCGCGATCCCTATGTGTCCCCCGCAAAAAAGCATAAGTGGATGGGCTGGCCCTTTGTGCGCGGCGCGGTCAGCATGGTGACGATGCTGGGCACCGGCATGAAGACGCTGGAGGAAAGCAGCAAGATGGGCGGCGTTGAGGACGAGCAGCCCACCAAGTTTGAGCTTTGGCTGGCCAAGAAGCTGGGCAATGGCGTGGATAAGGTGGTCATGGGTCTGGCCATCGTGCTGGCCGTGTGCCTGTCCGTCGGTCTGTTTGTGCTGATTCCAAACGCCATCATCAAGCTTTTCCCCACTACGGCCACGGGCGGCATGCTGCTGCTCAAGAATCTGGTTACCGGCCTTGTCCGCACGGCCATTCTGCTGGGTTATATGGCGTTTTGCCGCAGCATTCCGGATATGAAGCGGGTATTCCGCTATCATGGCGCGGAGCATAAAACCGTGTATTGCCACGAGGCTGATCTGCCCCTGACCCCCGAAAACGCCCGCCCCTTTACCACGCTGCATCCGCGCTGCGGCACCAGCTTTTTGCTGATCACCTTCATCCTGTCCATCGTGTTCTACTCCATCGTGGACGTGGTGGTGCTGATGGTCTCCGGCTATGATCTGGGCGCGCATTATCTGCTGCGCGTTCTCAGCCGCGTGATCCTGCTGCCCGTGGTTGCGGGCATCAGCTATGAGGTGCTCAAGGGCCTGGCCCACAGCGAGAACAAGCTGTGCCGCATCCTGCGCGCGCCGGGCATGCAGCTGCAGCGCCTGACCACCGCCGAGCCGGACGACAGCATGCTGGAGGTGGCTATCGTATCGATGAAGGCCGCGCTGGGTGATATGCCCGACGGCCCGCTGACCCCCGAGGGCTATGTGATCGCCATCCCCGCGCCCAAGAAGGACGAAGCGCCCGCGGCTGATCCTGCCCCTGCGCAGGAGGAACCGCAGGCATGACGACTTGCCGCGATGCGCTGCGCGCCGCGTCGGGCATGCTGGCACAGGCCGGCGTGCCCGATCCCGCGGTGGACGCGGCGTTTTTGTTATCCCATGTGACGGGTACGCCGCATCTGCTGCTGCGCGCCGAGGGCTGGCGGGAGCTGACGCAATCGCAGCTGGCCGATTATCAGGCGCTGATTGATCGCCGCTGCCAGCGCGAGCCGCTGCAATACATCCTGGGCACGGCGCAGTTTATGGGCGTTACGCTGCGCGCGCAGCCCGGCGCGCTGATTCCCCGCAACGACACCGAAACGCTGTGCGAGCAGGCGCTTGCCCGCATGCAAGGGCGCGAGCGCGTGCTGGATCTGTGCACGGGCACGGGCGCGCTGGCCATTGCCATTGCGCTGCAATTTCCGGGCGCGCAGGTGACGGCGGCCGATATCAGCGCCGACGCGCTGGCCGTCGCCCGGCAAAACATCGCCGATACCGGCGCACGGGTAACGCTGCGCCAGGGTGATCTGTTTGCCGCCGCGGCGGGGGAAAGGTTTGATATCATCGTCAGCAACCCGCCCTATATCACGGCGGAGGAAATGGCGGATTTGCAGCCTGAGGTGTGCAGGGAACCTGCCCTGGCGCTGTACGGCGGGTTGGACGGGCTGGATTTCTATCGCCGCATTGCGCGCGAAGCGCCGGACTATCTTTTGCCCGGCGGTTGGCTGCTGCTGGAAATCGGCAGCGCGCAGGCGGAGGCCGTATCCGCCCTGTTGGCGGAGCGCTTTGAAGCGCTTGCCGTATATCCCGACATGCAGGGGCTTCCCCGCGCGGTGGCCGCCCGGCTGCGCGAGTGTGCGCGAGTGTGAGCATATTCCCCTCGATTGCGCGATTATTTCTATTTTTCGCGCAATTTGTACGCTAAAATGGAAGAAAAGGCGCGTTTATTCCCCTGCCCGTCTTGAATGCTGGGCAGGGGTGTGCTATAATTCAACTGTCTGGTAAATACATTCCGCCGTCTCCGCGTGGGGACGGCGGCAGAACTTGAAAGGGATGAAACAATGTACGACGCAATCATCATCGGCGCCGGTGTGGTCGGCTGCGCGGTAGCACAGCAGATGGCCAAGTACAACGGCAAGCTCCTGGTTGTTGATCGCATGGAGGATGTGGCGGACGGCGCCAGCAAGGCCAACAGCGGTATCGTGCACGCCGGTTTTGACGCGCATCCTGGCACCGAAAAGGCGCGCCTGAACGTGAAGGGCAGCATGATGTACGGCGACCTGGCCAAGGAGCTGGGCGTGCCCTACACCCAGCCCGGCGCGCTGGTGCTGGGCTTCAGCGAGGAAGACCGTGCGACCCTGAACAACCTGCTCGCACAGGCGCAGGCCAACAACGTGCCCGGCTGCCGCATTGTGGAGCACGATGAAATTTTGCAGATGGAGCCTAACACCAACCCTGCGGTTGTGTGCGCCCTGTATGCGCCCACCAGCGCCCTGGTCAGCCCGTATGAGATGACCTGCGCCCTGGCGGACAGCGCGGCGGAAAACGGCGCGGAGTTTGTGCTGAGCAACCCCGTGCTGGAGATCAAGCCCACCTCCGATGGCAACTGGCTGGTGATTACCGAGCGCGACGAGTACAAGACCCGCGCGGTGGTCAACTGCGCCGGCATCGGCTCGGGCGTGCTGCACAATATGATCTCTACCCGCCATGTCAACCTGATCGCCCGCCGCGGCGAGTATTATCTGCTGGATCACATGGCTGAAATCCCCTTCCATATGACCATGTTCCAGTGCCCCACCAGGATGGGCAAGGGCGTGCTGGTCAGCCCCACCACCCACGGCAACACCCTGCTGGGCCCCACCGCCGATGATATCGACGACGGCTACGACGTGGCCACTACCCGCCGCGGCCTGGATGAGGCGCTGGAAAAGGTGCGCCTGACCTGGAAGACCGTCAATACCCGTCAGACCATCACCACCTTCTCGGGTGTGCGCGCGCACGAGGAAAACGGCGATTTCATCATCGGCAAGGTGGAGGGCGCGCCCGAGGGCGCGTTCGAGGCGGTCGGTATCGAAAGCCCCGGCCTGTCCGCGGCTCCGGCCATCGGCCAGGAGCTGGGCGACGAGGTTGCCGCCTTCCTGGGTCTTGCGCAGAAGGAAGACTGGAAAAAGCCCACCCCCCTGCCCCGCGCCTTCCGCAGCATGACCAATGAGGAGCGCGAGGAAGCCTATAAGCAGAACCCCGAATACGGCGTGCTGGTATGCCGCTGCGAGCAGGTGACCGAGGCCGAGATCCGTGCCGCGATCCGCCGCCCCGTGGGCGCGCGCTCCATCGACGGCGTCAAGCGCCGCACCCGCGCCGGCATGGGCCGCTGCCAGGGCGGCTTCTGCAGCCCGCGCGTGATGGAAATCCTGTGCGAGGAGCTGGGCGTGAGCCCGCTGGAAATCACCAAGTGCGGCGGCGACAGCAAGCTCCTGGTCGGCACCCTGCATCAGATCGCTAAGGAGGCGCGCCCCGATGAAGAGTGAAATGAATAACGGCGTACCCGTAACCCAGGTGGATATCCTGATCGTCGGCGCGGGCCCTGCGGGTCTGGCCGCCGCCATCGCCGCCAAGGAGGCGGGCGTGGACAGCCTGATCGTGCTGGAACGCGAGGACAATGCCGGCGGCATCCTGCGCCAGTGCATCCACAACGGCTTCGGCCTGCATCGCTTTAAGGAAGAGCTGACCGGCCCCGAATACGCCCAGCGTGATATCGACAAGGCCGCTGAAATGGGCATCGACGTGCGCACGGGCGTAACCGTGCTGAGCGTGGATCCCGATAAGACCGTCACCGCCATCTCCCGCAAGTGGGGCTTGCAGGTGTTCAAGGCCAAGGCTGTTGTGCTGGCCATGGGCTGCCGCGAGCGTCCCCGCGGCGCGCTGGCCATTCCCGGCACCCGCTGCGCCGGCATCTACAGCGCCGGCACCGCGCAGAAGTTTGTCAACCTCGAGGGCTATATGCCCGGCCGCCGCGTGGTCATCCTGGGCAGCGGCGATATCGGCCTGATCATGGCGCGCCGCATGACCCTGCAGGGCGCCAAGGTGCTGGCCTGCGTGGAGCTCATGCCCTATTCCTCCGGCCTGAACCGCAACATCGTGCAGTGCCTGCAGGACTATAACATCCCCCTGTATCTGAGCCACACCGTGGTGGATATCCAGGGTCGTGAGCGCGTTACCGGCGTGACCGTGGCCAAGGTGGACGAGAACCGCCGTCCCATCCCCGGCACCGAGATCCAGTTCGACTGCGATACCCTGCTGCTGTCCGTCGGCCTGATCCCCGAGAACGAGCTGACCATCGGCGCGGGCGTGCAGATGAGCCCGCTGACCAACGGCGCCGTGGTGGACGACTGCCTGCAAACCTCCGTGCCCGGCGTGTTCGCCTGCGGCAACGTGCTGCATGTGCATGACCTGGTCGATCATGTCTCCAACGAGTCCTTCAAGGCTGGCAAGGCCGCGGCGGACTATGTGCAGGGCAAGGAGCATACCGGCCGCCTGATCGCTGTCAAGGATGGCGCGGGCGTGCGCGGCGCCGTGCCCCAGCAGATTCGCCTGGAAAAGGGCGCGGAGCATGCGCCCATCGACATCATGTTCCGTCCCGATCGCGTGTACCAGAACCAGTACATCGTGGTCAGGGCGGATGGCAAGGCCGTCTTCGCCCAGAAGAAGATGATCTGCACCCCCGGCGAAATGGCTGATATCACCCTGAACGCCAAGCAGCTGGCCGCCTGTGAAGACGCCCAGACTCTGGAAGTAAGCATCACGCCCGACAAGCCGGAAATGTAATTGCATCACAAAGCATAAACAAGAATCGCTCTGCTGCAAGGCAGGGCGGTTTTTTTGTGCGGCGACAAAGTCGCCGCACACCGAAAAAATGAAGAATCATTTTTTCGGGCCGCAGATTTTCTTGCGAGCCTGCGGCTCACGGGCAGAAAATCTGAAAGGAATGAAAATTTCCTTTCGGAGGAAACCTCCTTCGGAAATTTTCTCCTCGCGCCGTACACGCCGCCGCTCCGGATAAGAAATGCCGCCCGATGGGCGGCGGATAATGAAATGCGCTATGCGTTTTCTTGTATTTATCGGGTGCAGTTGCTGCTTTACTGATGATCTGGATTGCCTTACAGCAAGGCAGGGCGATTTTTTGTGCGTTGTTATAAAATCGTTTTTTCCATCCGGCAGGGAAACCGGCGAACCGCGTCGAATAATTTGCGTGAATATGCCGATTATTGAAAATGCGGGGTTATTTATGAATATTAAAGACGTGGCTCAGCGGGCGGGCGTTTCTATTTCTACTGTTTCCAATGTGCTCAACGGACGGCGCAATGTAAGCCCCGAAAAGGCGCAGGCTGTGATGCGCGCTGCGGAGGAGCTCAACTATATTCCCAATGTCAACGCGCAGATGATGAAGCGCCACGGCACGGGCAATATCGGTTTGTTCTTATCCCACGTGGAGGGCCCGTACTATGCCGCGCTGATGCCTGCGCTGTTTTATTTTTGCGCTAAGGCGGGCTATGCGCTGCTGATTTATGTGAACGATTTTCACACCAGCCGCGATGTGGCGCAGGCCGTGCTCAGCTGCAATATCGATGGGGCGATCATGCTCAACGGCCTGATCACCGAGGAGGATATCCGCCTGGTCAATCAGCGCGGCATTCCGATGGTGTTTATGGATCGCAATATCCGCATGCCGGGTACAGGCTGCGTGCTGATCGACAACGGCTCGGGCACGCATGAGCAGGTGGAATATCTGTACCACACCGGCCACCGCCGCATTGCCTATATGATCGGCTATGAAAACAACGACGGCAACGGCCGCGAGGCGGCCTTCCGCAAAGCCATGGAGGAGTTTGGCCTGCCGCTGGAGCCGGAGCTGATGATGCAGGGGCTGTTTAACGAAAAGGTGGCCTATAACAACGTGCGCGTGCTGATTGGCCGCCAGGAGCGGCTGCCGGATGCGATTGTCTGCGCCAGCGATGAAATGGCGATTGGCTGCATGAACGCCATCCACGACATGGGCATGGAGGTACCCAGCGATGTGAGCGTGCTGGGCTTTGATAACCTGGCAATTGGCGAAATGTGCGAGCCCAAGCTGACAACGGTGGATTACGATATCAGCCGCTTCTGCCGCATGGCTGTGGAGGAGCTGCTGCGCCTGATTGCCGATCCTACCCAGGAGGGCAGCATTCAGTATACCGCTACGCGGCTGATCATCCGCAATTCCGTTGCCCTGCGCCTGGGCAGGCTGAAATAAGCAAAAAAAGACGGCTGAACGGGGGAAAGCCCTGTTCAGCCGTTGCTATGATATTCCTGTTATGCCTGCACGCTTTCTTCTTTGCCCTTGCGGAAGAAGCGGTGACGCTTGGGCTCGGGCAGGTGAAACTCGTGCCCCTCATCATATAGCACGCGCTCGGGCGGCTGTTCCAGCTGCTCGGGATTGTTGAGCAGGCGGCCCATGATGCTGAGCATCTTGGCGTACATCGCGCCCTCGCAGATGCGCTCGTCGCACACCACGCCCAGAGGCAGCAGACGCTTGCGCACCACATTGCCCTTGGCGTCCAGCGCCACGCCGCGCTCCACCGAGCCGATGGAGACAAACTGCGAGCAGGTGCCGAAATTGTAGATATGGTGCTGGATGGCCGGCAGGCCGATGGAGGCCATGTTGGTGACGAACATGCTGGTGTGGAAGGGGCTGGCGTTGAGCAGCCAGCGGGGCATGATGCCGTAGCGATCCAGTACGCGCGCCAGCCAGACCACGATGTTGGCCAGGAAGGGGTTCATCAGCAGCTTTGCTACCTTCAGGGTGCTGTTGTCCGCGTCCTCCTTGCGGCAGGCTTCCACCGTGTCGCGGATGCGGTCGGACACATCGTAGATGGTGTCGTTCAGGTCAAAGTAGCACTTGGTGGTGTTTTCGGACAGTTCGCCATCGGCCGAATCACGCACCAGTGCAAAGGACACCGCCAGCTCGCTGCGGGCGTACAGGCGCTTGTTGGCGACAAAGCGGTTGATCTCGGGCAGCTGGGATACGGTGCGGATGTAGGCAGCGATGATGATCTCCATAAAGGTGATGCGGTAGCCCTCGTCGCTTTTGGCGGCGATGTAGCGGGCCAGCTTTTCAAAGTCCGCCTTGTAATCGGTAAAGATCTGCGCGTCGCAGCGCGTGGGCATGATATAGGAAGTAAGGGCTACGATAGGGTCCAGCTTTTTGACCAGATGGCCATCCGAGCGGCGTCCGAACATGGCGCAATCCTCTCCAATACAGATAAAATCGAATGTGAACAAAATGAAACATTCTTATTATAAACGTATGCGGGCCAAACGTCAATTGATCTATAAAATTTGACATAATTCTGCCATGCATGGAAAACATATAAAAATAAATAAAAAAGCGGCAATCGCGATACGCCCGACAGAGTGGACATAAACGCGAAAATGGATGGCGAAAAAAGCCAAATAAATCAAGGGTTTTTCGAAAACGGATGCAAAAAAATTCGGGAAAAATTCAAAAAACCCCTTGCGCTTTTTCCGGCTTTCCTTTATAATATGACTGTTGTCTGTTTATGGGATGAAACTGCAAGTTGCCGCCCGGCCTTGGCGGGTAATTGCAGCGGACCAGCCCGGCCAGACCGGGCGACGGGCTCACACTTCCCGCCGCCGACCATGCGGTTCGGGGAAGAAAGTCAGAGGGATTCCCCATTCGCAGCCTCCGACTGCGCGGAGGCGCGGGTGAAAGGATGCTCCCCCCTTTGACCGCGAGAACGATAAAAATAGGAGGAAAAAAGATGGCCAACCAGAAAATCCGCATCAAGCTCAAGGCGTATGAGCACAACCTGATTGATCGCAGCGCCGAGCGCATTGTGGAAACCGCCAAGCGCACGGGCGCCCAGGTTTCGGGCCCCATTCCCCTTCCCACCGAGAAGGAGATCGTCACCATCCTGCGTTCGCCGCACAAGGATAAGGACAGCCGCGAACAGTTCGAGCGCCGCACCCATAAGCGCCTGATCGACATCCACAACCCCACCCAGCGCACTGTGGACGCCATGATGAAGCTCGATCTTCCCGCCGGCGTCGAGATCGAAATCAAGCTGTAAGGCAGGAGGAGCAAATCATGAAGAAAGCGATCTTGGGCAAAAAGCTCGGCATGACCCAGATTTTCATGCCCGACGGCAGCCTGGTTCCCGTTACCGTTATTCAGGCGGGCCCCTGCACCGTCGTACAGAAGAAGACCAACGAAAAGGACGGCTACGAGGCCGTGCAGTTCGGCTTTGATACCTACGCCGAAAAGCGCGCCGAGAAGCTGGTCAACAAGCCCGAAATGGGCCATTTCAAGAAGGCGAACGTCGCCGCTTGCCGCTATCTGCGCGAGTTCCGCCTGGATGACGCCGCGTCCTACGAGGTAGGCCAGGTTGTCAAGGCCGACGTGTTCGCCGAGGGCGACAAAATCGACATCACCGGCACCAGCAAGGGCCACGGCTTCACCGGCGCGATCTATCGCTGGAACCAGCACACCGGCCCCATGGCGCACGGCTCCAAGTATCACCGCGGCGTCGGCTCCATGAGCGCTAACTCCGATCCCAGCCGCGTGTTCAAGAACAAGCACATGCCCGGTCACTACGGCGTGGAGCGCACCACCATCCAGAACCTGACGGTTGTCAAGGTGGATGCGGAGCGCGACCTGCTGCTCGTGCGCGGCGCTGTGCCCGGCCCCAACGGCGGATTGCTGCTTGTGCGCAATTCGGTGAAAGCCTGATAAGGAGGAACAACGATTATGCCCAGTATTCAAGTGCTGAACATGCAGGGCGCGAGCGTTGGCGAAATGCAGCTCAAGGACGAAATCTTTGCCATTGAGCCCAACACCGCCGCCATGCATCTGGTCGTCCGCTCCATCCTTGCCAATAAGCGTCAGGGCACGCAGAGCGCGCTCACGCGCGGCATGGTGCGCGGCGGCGGCCGTAAGATCTATCGCCAGAAGGGCACCGGCAACGCTCGCCATCATGGCAACCGCGCGCCTCAGTTCGCGCACGGCGGCGTTGTGTTTGCGCCCCAGCCCCGCGATTACGTTATCAACGTGCCCAAGAAGGTACGCCGTCTGGCCATGAAGAGCGCCCTGACTGAAAAGTTCAACGCCGGCGAAATCCTCGTGGTAGACCAGATCAAGTTTGAGGAAGTAAAGACCAAGTTCGCCGCCAAGATGCTCAAGGATCTGAGCGTGGAAAAGCGTGCGCTGCTGGTACTGCCCGGCCGCGACGAGAGCGTCATCCGCGCCACCAAGAATCTGCCGCTGCTTGACGACTGCTACGTCAACACCCTCAACGTGTACGACATCCTGCGCGCGAACAAGCTGATTGTTACCCGCGAAGCGATGGAGAACATTCAGGAGGTGTACGCCTAATGAAGAATCCTCATGACATCATCCTGCGCCCCGTCCTGACCGAAAAGGGCTACGACGGCATCGCGGATAAGCGCTACGTCTTCGAGGTGGCCATCTCCGCCAACAAGACCGAAATCAAGCAGGCGCTGGAAACCGTCTTTGAAGGCATCAAGGTGGAAAAGGTCAACACCGTGCGCACCATCGGCAAGATGAAGCGTCAGGGCGTGCATCAGGGCCGCACCGCCGAAGTGAAGAAAGCCTATGTAAAACTGGCCGAAGATTCGAAGCCCATCGCGTTCTTCGAAGGCATGGCTTAAGGGAGGAAAAGCAAATGGCAATTCGAGTATATAAGCCGACTTCGTCCGCCCGCCGTTTCATGTCCGTGCTGACTTATGAGGAGATCACCAAAAAGACTCCTGAAAAGTCCTTGACCGAATACCTCAAGAAGAACGCGGGCCGCAACAAGCAGGGCAAGATCACCGTCCGTCATCAGGGCGGCGGCAACAAGGTAAAGTACCGCATCATCGACTTCAAGCGCGACAAGCGTGACATCCCCGCCAAGGTGGCCGCGATCGAGTACGATCCCAACCGCTCCGCCTTCATCGCGCTGCTCAACTACGCCGACGGCGAAAAGCGCTACATCCTGGCTCCTCTGGGCCTGAATGTGGGCGACACCGTGCTGGCCAGCGAAAACGCCGACATCAAGCCCGGCAACGCGCTGCCCGTCAGCAAGATCCCCGTTGGTACGCTGATCCACAACGTGGAAATCAAGCCCGGCCGCGGCGGCCAGATGGTTCGCTCCGCCGGCGCCTACGCCCAGCTGATGGCCAAGGAAGGCGCTTACGCGCAGGTCCGTCTGCCTTCCAGCGAAGTGCGTATGGTTCCCATGGACGCCTATGCCACCATCGGCACCGTGGGCAACACCGATCATGAAAACGTGCGCATCGGCAAGGCCGGCCGCACCCGTCACATGGGCATCCGTCCCGCCGTTCGCGGCGTGGTTATGAACCCCTGCGATCACCCGCATGGCGGCGGCGAGGGCAAGAGCCCCGTTGGCATGCCCGCTCCTGTTACTCCGTGGGGCAAGCCCGCTCTGGGCCTCAAGACCCGCAAGCACAAGAAGTATTCCAACCGCCTGATCGTCAAGCGCGCGGGCAAGAAGTAAGAGCGATTCGAGAGGAGGCAATCTGAAAAATGAGCCGTTCCGTCAAGAAAGGCCCCTATATCCAGGAAACGCTGCTTAAGCGCGTTCAGGAAATGAATAAGACCGGGAAGAAGGCCGTTCTGAAGACCTGGTCCCGTTCCTCCACTATTTTCCCCGATTTCGTCGGGCACACCATCGCCGTGCACGATGGCCGCAAGCATGTGCCGGTCTATGTGACCGAGGACATGGTTGGCCATAAGCTGGGTGAGTTTGCACCCACGCGCACCTTCCGTGGTCATGCTGGCGAAAAGACCACCAAATAACGGAAGGAGAGAAAAAGAGTATGGCAACCAATACCCGTGAAAAGGGTGCTAAGCGCGCCGAAACCCGCGATAAGCGCCCCCAGGCCCATGTCAAGCACGTGCGCATCTCTCCCCGTAAGGTAAAGATCGTCATCGACCTGATCCGCGGCAAGAATGTGGACGAGGCCCTGGCCATCCTGCAGTATACCCCCAAGGCGGCTTCGCCCGTGGTATACAAGCTGCTTTCCAGCGCTGTCGCCAATGCCGTGAACAACCAGGAAATGGATCGCAGCACGCTCTACGTTGCTGAGGTGTATGCCAATCCCGGCCCCACCCTTAAGCGCTATGTAGCCCGCAGCCGCGGCTCGGCTTCCCCGATGCTGCGCCGCACCAGCCACATCAGCGTGATCCTTGACGAAAAGAAGTAAGAGAGGGAGGTTTCCGAATGGGTCAGAAAGTTAATCCGCATGGCGCGCGCGTAGGCGTGATCTTTGATTGGAGCACGCGCTGGTACGCCGAGAAAAAGGATTTCGCGAACCACCTCATCGAGGATCACAAGCTGCGCGAAATGCTTAAGGAAAAGTTCTACGCCACCGGCATCAGCCGCATTGATATCGAGCGCAGCGACGCTCGCATGACGGTCAACATCTTCACCGGCAAGCCCGGCATGATTATCGGCCGCGGCGGCAAGGGCATCGAGGAGCTGAAGGCTGAAGTCGAAAAGTTCCTGGGCCATGCCTGCAACATCAACGTGATGGAGATCAAATCTCCTGATACCGACGCTCAGCTGGTTGCCGAAAACATCGCCCAGCAGCTGGAAAAGCGCATCGCTTTCCGCCGCGCGATGAAGCAGAGCATTCAGCGCGCCATGCGCCCCATGAAGGGCGGCGAAGCGGCCAAGGGTATCAAGGTATCCGTTGGCGGCCGTCTCAACGGCGCGGACATCGCCCGCACCGAGCAGTATCATGAGGGCTCCATCCCCCTGCAGACGCTGCGCGCCAACATTGACTATGGCTTCGCTGAGGCGAAGACCACGTATGGCCGCCTGGGCGTCAAGGTGTGGATCTACAAGGGTCAGATCCTGCCCCAGGCCCAAAAGCCTGCCGTGCGCACCGAAGGAGGCAAATAAACCATGTTGATGCCCAAGAGAGTCAAACGTCGCCGCGTATTCCGCGGCCGCATGAAGGGCGCCGCCCATCGCGGCAACTTCATCGCCTACGGCGAATACGGCCTGGTTGCGCTGGAGCCCTGCTGGGTTACCAGCCAGCAGATCGAGGCCGCCCGTATCGCCCTGACCCGCTACACCAAGCGTGGCGGCCAGGTATGGATCAAGATTTTCCCCGACAAGCCCGTCACCGCCAAGCCTGCCGAAACCCGCATGGGCTCCGGTAAAGGTTCTCCCGAATACTGGGTGGCCGTGGTGAAGCCCGGCCGCGTGCTGTTCGAGATCGCTGGCGTGCCCGAGGCTGATGCTCGTGAAGCGCTGCGCCTGGCCAGCCACAAGCTGCCCCTGCGCTGCAAGTTCGTTACCCGTGAAAGCTACGGAAAGGATGGTGAGTAACGAATGAAGGCAAGTGAATTCGCCGCTATGTCCGCCGAAGAACTGACCAAGAAGATTGCGGATCTGAAAGAAGAGCTGTTTAACCTTCGTTTCCGTCTCGCCACCGGTCAGCTCGACAATGTAATGCAGATCACCGCCGTCAAGCGCGATATCGCTCGCGCCATGACCGCCCTGACTGCTAAGACCAAGGCGTAATATCAGCCGAAAGGAGGCACTTCAATGTCCGAAGAAAGAGGAATCCGTAAGACCCGCATTGGCGTGGTCGTCAGCGATAAGATGGACAAGACCGTTGTGGTTTCCATCAAAACCCGCGTTCGTCATCCCCTGTATGGCAAGATCATGAACAAGACCAGCAAGCTGAAGGCTCATGATGAAGAGAATGCCTGCGGTATCGGCGATACCGTGCGCCTGATGGAAACCCGCCCGCTCAGCCGCGAAAAGCGCTGGCGCGTGGTAGAAATCATCGAGAAGGCCAAGTAAGCGTTTGCGTCTTCTACCGTTCTCGACCGCCCATGGGCCAAGGGGCCGCATGGAGCGGAAACTATAAAGGAGGAAATCCCGTATGATTCAGCCGCAAACGCGACTTAAGGTTGCCGATAACTCCGGCGCCAAAGAGATCATGTGCATCCGCGTGCTGGGCGGTTCTTTCCGCCGCGACGGGTCGATCGGCGATGTGATCGTCGCCAGCGTCAAGACCGCCACCCCTGGCGGCACCGTCAAGAAGGGCGACGTGGTGAAGGCCGTGATCGTGCGCCAGCATCAGCCCATCCGCCGTGTGGATGGCAGCTACATCCGCTTTGACGACAACGCAGCCGTAATCATCAACGACCAGAAACTGCCGCGCGGTACGCGCATCTTTGGACCAGTGGCCCGTGAGCTTCGTGAGGATAAGGATTTCATGAAGATCGTATCCCTCGCGCCCGAAGTGCTGTAATAGGAGGATGACAGATTTATGAAGCTGCATGTAAAAGCCAAGGATCAGGTCATCGTCATCGCCGGCAAGGACAAGGGCAAGAAGGGCTCCGTTGTGACCGCTTTCCCCAAGACCGGCAAGGTCATCGTTGAAGGCGTCAACATCGTAACCAAGCACCAGAAGCCCCGTGGACAGGGCATGCCTGGCGGCATCGTGCACAAGGAAGCCGCCATCGACGCCAGCAACGTCATGCTGGTGTGCAAGAAGTGCGGCAAGCCCGCCCGCTATGGCTGGAAGGTCAATGCTGACGGTTCCAAGACCCGCATCTGCAAAAAGTGCCACGAACAGATTGACTGATAGGAGGAAACGGCAATGGCTACCCGCATTAAGGAAAAGTACCTGACCGAAGCCGTTCCTGCTCTGCAGCAGAAGTTCGGCTATAAGAACGTGATGATGATCCCCCGCCTGGAGAAGATCGTCATCAATATGGGCCTGGGCGATTGCAAGGACAACGCCAAGGCGCTGGAAACCGCCGTGGCGGAGCTGACCGAAATCGCCGGCCAGAAGCCCCAGGTGACCCAGGCGAAGAAGTCCATCGCTAACTTCAAGGTTCGCGAAGGCATGAACGTGGGCGCGAAGGTAACCCTGCGCGGCGCCCGCATGGAAGAGTTCATGGACAAGCTGGTCAACATCGCCCTGCCCCGCGTGCGCGACTTCCGCGGCGTGAGCACCAAGGCCTTTGACGGCCGCGGCAACTATGCCCTGGGCATCCGTGAGCAGCTGCTCTTCCCCGAAATCGAGTACGATAAGGTTGAGAAGATCCGCGGCATGGAAATGATTTTCGTGACCACGGCTCAGACCGATGAAGAAGCCAAAGAGCTGCTTCGTCTGCTCGGCATGCCTTTTGAACATTAAGCGAGGAGGAGACAATAATGGCAAAACTCAGCATGAAACTCAAGCAGCAGCGTGAGCCGAAGTTCTCCACCCGCGCTTACACCCGCTGCCGTCTGTGCGGCCGTCCGCACAGCGTACTGCGCCGCTACGGCATCTGCCGTATCTGCTTCCGCGAATTGGCCTACAAGGGCCAGATCCCCGGCGTCCGCAAGGCGAGCTGGTAAGAAGGAGGTTACAACATGATCGTAAATGATCCCATTGCCGATATGCTTACCCGTATCCGCAACGCGCAAATCGCCCGGCACGATGCGACTGTGATGCCCGCCAGCAACACCAAGAAAGCGATCGCCAAGATCCTGCTGGAAGAAGGCTATATCAAAGCCTATGATGTGATTGACGACGGCCTGCAGGGCCAGATCAAAGTGACCCTCAAGTACGTCAATGGCAAGTCCACCCCCGTCATCGCGGGCCTCAAGCGCATTTCCAAGCCCGGCCTGCGTGTGTATGCGCGCTGCGAAGAGCTGCCCAAGGTTCTGGGCGGCTTGGGCGTGGCCATCATCAGCACCTCCAAGGGTCTGATGACCGATCGCGCCGCCCGTCAGGAAAACCTTGGCGGCGAAGTGCTCTGCTACATCTGGTAACCGAATCACGCTTAGGAGGAAAAACAAATGTCTCGAATCGGTAAACTTCCGATTACGGTACCCGCTGGCGTGACGGTAACGGTTGACGAAAACAACTTCGTCACCGTCAAGGGCCCCAAGGGCACCCTGACCCAGCAGGTCAACCCCGTGATCACCCTTCATCAGGAAGGCAACGTGCTCACTCTCAATCGTCCCAGCGACGCCAAGCCCCACAAGGCCATGCACGGCCTGTACCGTGCGCTGGTGGCCAACATGGTGCACGGCGTAACCGAGGGCTTCTCCAAGACCCTGGAGATGGTAGGCACCGGTTATCGTGCGGCCGTTGAAAATAACGTGCTGACGATCAACATCGGTTTCTCCCATCCCGTGATCCTCAAAGCGCCCGAGGGCATCACCTTTGAGTGCCCCGCGCAGACCAAGATCACCATCAAGGGCGCCAACAAGCAGCAGGTAGGCAACCTTGCCGCCGATATTCGCGCGATCCGTCCGCCGGAACCCTATCTGGGCAAGGGCATTAAGTACGAGAACGAGCATATCCGCCGCAAGGAAGGCAAGAGCGGCAAGTAAGGAAAGGAGTGACTGCAAATGTTCAAAAAGCGTGACCGTAACGAAGTGCGCGCCATCCGCCACGCCCGCGTCCGCAAAAAGATCAGCGGCACCCCTGAAATGCCGCGCCTTTGCGTGTATCGCAGCAACAAGTATATCTACGCCCAGGTTATCGATGATACCAAGGGCATTACCCTCGTGCAGGCTTCCTCCCTCGATCCGGCGCTCAAGGGTCAGCTTGATGAAGTTGACAAGTCCGGCGAGGCCAAGCTGGTTGGCAAGCTCGTAGCCGAGCGCGCCAAGCAGGCGGGCGTTGAAAAGGTGGTCTTTGACCGCGGCGGCTATGTTTACACTGGCCGTGTGGCCGCTCTGGCTGCCGGCGCCCGTGAAGCGGGCCTTGAGTTCTAAGAAGGAGGCAACACGCAATGCAACGTAGAGAACGTGATCGCCGCGAAGAGCCCCAGAGCGAATTTAAGGAAAGACTGGTTGCTGTCAACCGTGTTTCCAAGACCGTTAAGGGCGGCCGCAACATGCGCTTTGTGGCGCTGGTTGTCGTGGGCGATGAAAACGGCCGTGTGGGCGTTGGCATGGGCAAGGCCAAGGAAGTTCCCGAAGCCATCCGTAAGGCCAACGAGGACGGCAAGAAGCATCTGATCAACGTGCCCACCAACGGCACCACCATCCCGCATCCCATCGTGGGCTACTATGGCACCGCAAAGGTTGTCCTCCTTCCCGCTGAGGAAGGCGCTGGCGTAATCGCCGGCGGCGCCGCCCGCCCCGTGCTGGAGCTGGCCGGCATCAAGGATATCCGCACCAAGAGCTTTGGCACCAACAATAAGATCAACACCGTAAAGGCGACGATCGAAGGTCTCAAGCAGCTCCGCTCCGCCGAACAGGTTGCGCAGATGCGCGGCAAGACGGTGGAAGAAATTCTGGGCTAAGGAGGATATAACCATGAAGCTGAAGATTACTCTGGTAAAGTCCCCCATTTCCAGCCTGCAGAAGCACATCGACACCGTCAAGGCCCTGGGCCTGCGCAAGATCGGCCAGTCCGTGGTGAAGGAAGATAACCCCTGCATCCGCGGCCAGATCTTCGCTGTAAAGCACATGGTCAAGGTGGAAGAAATCAACGAATAAGGAGGCCAACCTCATGAAACTGCACGAGTTGCAGCCGGCTTTCGGCTCTACGACTGCTCCGAAGCGCCTTGGTCGAGGCGTAGGATCTGGTCTTGGCAAAACCTCCGGTAAAGGCCACAAGGGCGCCAAGGCGCGCTCCGGCGGCGGCAAGCGCCCGGGCTTTGAGGGCGGCCAGATGCCTCTGACCCGCCGCATTCCCAAGCGCGGCTTTACCAACATCTATGCCAAGGAATATGCGACTGTCAACGTTGGCAGCCTGGAAATCTTTGAGGATGGCACCGTGGTCACCGTCGCGCTTCTCAAAGAAGCCGGCCTGGTCAAGCAGGTGCTGGACGGCGTGAAAATCCTTGGCGGCGGCGAGCTGACCAAGAAGCTGACCGTTCAGGTGACCAAGTACACCCAATCCGCAAAAGAAAAGATCGAGGCCGTCGGCGGGAAAGCCGAGGTGATCTGAAATGTGGGAAACGCTGCGTAACGCATGGAAGGTCGAAGAACTCCGTAAAAAGCTGATCTACACTTTCCTGATGTTGGTGCTGTTCCGCCTGGTCGGCGTGATTCCGGTATCCGGCATCAACGCCGCAGTTGTGAAGGAAGTGGCCGGCAACTACGATATGCTGGGGCTGGTCAACATGATGACCGGTAACTCCTTCAGCCAGATGACCATCATGGCCATGGGCATTACTCCCTACATCAACTCCAGCATTATTATGCAGCTGCTGACCGTTGCTATCCCCGCCCTGGAGCGTCTTCAGAAGGACGGCGGCGAGGAAGGCAAGCAGAAGATCAACCGCATCACCCGTTATGTCACCGTTGCGCTAGCTGCCCTGCAGGCCATCGGCATCATCGCCGGCCTGCAGAAGTCCGGCAACGTGCTCTATCCTGCGTACCAGAACTTCTTCGGTTATATGACCATCGGCGTCATCATGGCTGGCGGCACTGCCCTGGCGATGTGGATCGGTGAGCGTATCACCAAGAACGGTATCGGCAACGGCGTGTCCCTGCTGATCTTCGCCGGCATCATCTCCAACCTCTTCAACGGCATCGTGCTCGCGTTCACCGACGCGGTGGGCATCACCCACTATGGCACCACCATCTGGCAGTTCTTGGTCATCATCATCAGCTGCTTGGTGATCACCACCCTGGTTACCTTCGTGGATATGGGCGAACGCCGCATCCCCGTTCAGTATGCCAAGCGCGTAGTGGGCCGCAAGGCTTATGGCGGCCAGAGCACCTACATCCCCCTGAAGGTCATCGCTGTGGGCGTTCTGCCCCTGATCTTCGCCTACTCCTTCATGAGCTTCCCCGGCACGATCTTTGCCTTCTTTGGCACCAATAGCGGCGTATACAAGTGGTGGAGCACCTACATGTCCCAGTCCTCTGCGCTGTATCTGATCGTGTGCGCGGTTCTCATCATCCTGTTCTCCTACTTCTACACGAGCATTACCTTCAATCCCCGTGAGATCGCCGAGAACATCCAGAAGCAGGGCGGCACCATCAATGGTCGCCGTCCCGGCAAGGTCACGGTGGATTATCTCCAGCGTACCTCCAACCGCCTCACCCTGTTTGCGGCTCTCTTCCTGGCCGTGCTGGCCACCGTGCCTACGCTGCTGTCCGTGTGGAACAACGTGCAGATTCCCTTTGCCGCCTCTTCCATCCTGATCGCTGTAAGCGTAGCCATCGAGACTGTCCGCCAGGTGGAAGCGCAGCTGGTTATGCGCCACTACAAGGGTTTCCTTTAATCCTGGGCGCAAAATAAACCAAAGTATACAAGATCCCACTCCCGCCCTCTGGGGCGGGGGATGGGATTTTGTGGCGCTCAAGCCCTGGCCGCCCAAAGGCTGCCAGCGCGTGGGCGTTTCCCCGTTTTCTGCTTAGATAGAAAGGAGCCCGCAATATGAATATTGTTTTCCTGGGCCCCCCCGGCGCCGGCAAGGGCACGCACGCGCAGCGACTGATGAAGGAGCTGGGCATCCCGCAGATTTCCACCGGCGATATGTTCCGCCGTGCAATCCGCGAGCAGACCCCCACGGGTCTGGACGCCAAGCGCTATATTGACAAGGGCGAGCTGGTTCCCGATGAGGTGGTCGTTGCCATGGTCAAGGAACGTCTGGCCGAGCCGGATTGCCAGCATGGCTATATTCTGGATGGCTTCCCGCGCACCGTCGCTCAGGCGGAAGCGCTGGATCAGATTGCCCATATCGATGTGGCGCTCAATATTGATACGCCCGACGATATCATCATCGACCGCCTGTCCGGCCGCCGTGTGTGCGCCGAGTGCGGCGGCACCTACCACACGTCCTTGCTCAAGGAGGACAAATGTCCTGCCTGCGGCGGCGCGGTGTATCAGCGCGATGACGATAAGCCGGAGACGGTGACCAACCGCCTGGCTGTGTATCAGGAAAAGACCGCCCCGCTGATCGATTACTATCAGAAGAAGGGCATCCTCTCCACTGCGGATTGCCGCGGCACCATCGAGGAGAACTACCGGGCCGTCAAGGCCGCGCTGGAAGCGAAAAAGCAATGATTACCATCAAAAACGATCTGCAGCTGGCCAAGATGCGCTCTGCCGGCCATCTGCTGTATGATGTGCTGTGCCAGCTTCGCGAGAGAATGGCGCCGGGTATGACCACCCTGGATCTGGACCGCTACGCGCACGAGCTGATTACCCATGCGCACGCCATCCCGTCCTTCCTGGGCTATGAGGGCTACCCTGCCACGCTGTGCGTAAGCATTGATGACGAGGTAGTGCATGGCATCCCCAGCAAGCACATCGAAATGAAGGAAGGCAGCATCGTCAGCGTGGACTGCGGCCTGGTGCTGGACGGCTGGCAGGCCGACAGCGCCTTCACCAAGGGCATGGGGCAGATTTCGCCCGAGTGCGCACAGCTGATTGAGGTGACCGAGCGCTGCTTCTTTGAGGGCGCGCGGCAGGCAGTGGACGGCAACCGCCTGGGCGATATTGGCCACGCTGTGCAGCAGCTGGCGGAATCGTACAACTATGGCGTCATCCGCGACCTGACCGGCCACGGCATTGGCCGCGAGATGCACGAGGATCCCGCCGTGCCCAATTACGGCACGCCCGGCCACGGCGTGCGTCTGCGCCGCGGAATGACGATTGCCATCGAGCCCATGATCGCCCTGGGGCACTATCAGGTGCATCAGCTGCGCGATGGCTGGACGATCGTAACCAACGATCACAAGCCCTGCTCGCACTACGAGCACACCATCGCCATCACAAACGGCCTGCCCGAGGTGCTCACATATCCCGGCTTCAGCTGGGAGAACGCCCCGAAAGGAGAAAATAACATTTGAAGCCGGAAATTAAGGAAGGAAATGTTGTTTTTTCAAAAAAAGGACGTGACAAAGGATACCCTTTTGTGGTATTATTATCGTTGGATGACGATTTTGTGCTGATCTGCGACGGCGACCGCCGAAAGGTGGATAAACCAAAGCGGAAAAGGCGCAAACATCTGTCCGCGACGCCGCATGAGGCGCCCGAAATCCTCTCGCTTTATGCAATGAACCGCCTGAAGGACAGCGACGTGCGCAGCGCGCTGCGGCCCTTCCATGCGGGCGAGGCTGCGCCCGTAAGTCCGGCGGATCATCTTCCCCAATTAAAGCGCGATGAGCAAAGGTGAAATGCGACCGAGCATAACAAGGAGGGCTACCCGGTTTGTCAAAGAACGACGTCATCGAAATGGAAGGCAAGATTGTTGAGGCGCTGCCCAATGCCATGTTCCTGGTGGAGCTTCCCAATGGGCACCGCATCATGGCGCACATCTCCGGGAAAATGCGTATGAACTTCATTCGCATCTATCCGGGCGACAAGGTAAAGGTTGAGCTCTCGCCCTACGATCTAACGCGGGGCCGCATCACCTGGCGCAGCAAGGCATAAAAGCCCTTCCATCTCAAAGGCCGAAAGGCTTAACTCAAGCAAGGAGGATTTCCCCATGAAGGTTCGTCCGTCTGTAAAGCCCATTTGCGAAAAGTGCAAGATCATCAAGCGCAAGGGCCACGTCATGGTCATCTGCGAGAATCCCAAGCACAAGCAGAAGCAGGGCTAAGCAATTAAAATAGGAAGCACCCGGCTTCCAAAGCGGCGTTTCGCCGCCGTATCCAAGATGGCTCACTGCTCTGGGCGGCTGCCCAAGGGGACTTCCCTTCCCCAAGGGACCATGAGCAGTATCCATACACTTCCGGGGTCTTTCCCACCCGGTCTGAAGGTTGATAACCAACCGAACACATTTGGAGGTGTAACCAACACATGGCACGTATTGCGGGCGTTGACCTGCCCAGAGAGAAGCGCGTGGAAGTAGGCCTGACCTACATCTATGGCATCGGCCTGACCACTTCCCAGCAGATTATTGCCGAAACCGGCATCAATCCGGACACCCGCGTAAAGGATCTCTCCGAGAACGAAATCAGCAAGCTGCGCGAATACATTGAGCATCACCTCAAGGTGGAGGGCGACCTGCGCCGTGACGTATCGCTCAATATCAAGCGCCTTATGGAAATCGGCAGCTATCGCGGCGTGCGTCATCGCCGTGGCCTGCCTGTCCGCGGCCAGAATACCAAGCAGAATGCGCGCACCCGTAAGGGCCCCAAGAAGCAGGTAGCTGGCAAGAAGAAGGCTACCAAGTAAGCTGAATTGATGAAGCCCCTTAGCGGGGCGCGGAGGGATAATTAAATGGCACCCAAAACTCAACCCAAGGCGAAGAAGATTACCCGCAAGCGCCGTGAAAAGAAGCTCGTCGAGCGCGGCGTTGCGCATATCAGTTCTTCCTTCAATAACACCATCGTGACCATCACCGACGTCAACGGCAACGCGCTGTCCTGGGCTTCCTCGGGCGGCATGGGTTTCCGCGGCAACAAGAAGAGCACCCCCTTCGCCGCGCAGATGGCTGCCGAAGCGGCTGCCAAGGCCAGCACTGAGTTTGGCCTCAAATCCGTAGACGTGTTCGTCAAGGGCCCCGGTTCCGGCCGTGAGGCGGCTATCCGCTCTCTCCAGGCTGCCGGCCTTGAGGTCACCATGATCAAGGACGTGACGCCCATCCCGCACAACGGTTGCCGTCCGCCCAAGCGCAGAAGAGTGTAATTTTAGGAGGCTATTATGGCTAGATATACTGGTTCTGTTTGCCGTATGTGCCGCCGCGAGGGCACCAAGCTCTTCCTGAAGGGCGAGAAGTGCTTCTCCGAGAAGTGCGCGCTTGGCAAGCGTCCTACCCCTCCTGGTCAGCACGGCCAGGCCCGTCAGCGTAAACCCAGTGAGTATGGCATGCAGCTGCGTGAAAAGCAGAAGTGCCGCCGCGCTTACGGGTTGCTGGAAACCCAGTTCTACAAGACCTACGAGCGCGCCACCAACATGAAGGGCATCACGGGTGATAACCTGCTGAGCCTGCTGGAGCGCCGTCTGGATAACGTTGTCTACCGCAGCGGCCTGGGCGCTTCCCGTCCTCAGGCTCGTCAGCTGGTGCTGCATGGCCACATCCTGGTCAACGGCAAGAAGGTAGACGTTCCTTCCTACACTGTGGAAGAAAACGATGTGATCACCGTCCGCGCCAAGAGCAAGGAAATGCTCCACTTCAAGGCCGTGCGCGAGGGCAACGCCTCCCGCATCCTGCCCAAGTGGCTCACCTTCAACGCCGACGAGCTGACCGCTACCGTTGTGGCCCTGCCCGTACGCGAGGATATCGATTTTGCTCTGCAGGAGAACATGATCGTCGAGTTCTACTCCCGTTAAAAGAACGTCGCATAGCATAACGCAGTTTTCAACGACGGTTTCCAATAATAGGAGGGTAGAACGCCGTGATCGCAGAAATCGAAAAAGCGCACATCGAGTGTCTGGAGGTTGCCGACAACAACACCTACGGCCGGTTCGCCGTGGAGCCGCTCGAGCGCGGCTTCGGGCACACGTTGGGCAACGCGCTTCGCCGCGTGCTGCTTAACAGCCTTCCCGGCGCGGCAGTAACAAGCATTCGGATTGACGGCGTCCAGCATGAGTTTTCCACGGTTCCGGGCGTAAAGGAAGATGTGTCGGAGATCATCCTCAATTTCAAGGAGCTCTCCCTGCGCATGTATGCCGATCAGCCCAAAACGCTGGAGCTTAACGCTGTAGGCCCCTGTGAAGTGACGGCGGCTGATATCCAGGCTGACGACGAGGTAGAGGTGATCAACCCCGACCTGCACATCGCCACCCTGGGCGAGGGCGCCAAGCTGCACATCTGGTTTACCATTGACATCGGGCGCGGTTATGTTTCCGCTGATAAGAACAAAACCCCGCAGATGCCCATTGGCGTCATCCCGGTTGATTCGATCTACACGCCCATCCGCAAGGTGAATTATACGGTGGAAGACACGCGCGTAGGCCAGGTTACGGACTATGACAAGCTGACGCTTGAAGTCTGGACCAACGGCTCCGTGCTGCCTGACGAGGCGATCAGCATGGCCGCCAAGATCCTGCGCGACCAGCTGGAGCTGTTTGTCGGCCTGACCGACCAGACCATGCCCGTCTCCTTCCCCGATCCTGAGGATGATAAGAAGGAAAAGGTTCTGGAGATGACCATCGAGGAGCTGGACCTGAGCGTGCGTGCCTACAACTGCCTCAAGCGCGCCGGCATCAACACCGTGGCCGAGCTTGTGCAGCGTAATCAGGAAGACATGATGAAGGTACGCAACCTGGGCAAAAAGAGCCTCGAGGAAGTGGAACAAAAGCTACAGGCGCTGGGCCTCAGCCTGCGCCCGTCCGACGACTAACGTTACCGCCCGCCAGGGCGTAAGGAGGAACTCCCCATGGCAACGCAACGTAAGCTGGGCCGTACGGCCGATCAGCGTAAGGCGCTGCTGCGTAACCAGGTCACCAATCTGATCTGGTATGGCCGCATCGAGACGACCTTGGCCCGCGCCAAGGAAGTCCGCAGCGTCGCGGAAAAAATGATTACCCTGGCTGTCCGCGAGTATGATAAGACCGTGGACGTCCAGAAGTCCTATCACAATGATAAGGGTCAGATCGTTGAAGTGACTGTCACCAACGATATGCCCGAAAAGCTCCATGCTCGCCGCCTGATGATGGCGTACCTCTACGATCTGCAGGAGCAGAAAACCGCGGAGGAGAGCAAGAGCGATTTCAAGGAGCGCACCAAGGATAACAAGCATCCCGTGGTCGAAAAGCTTTTCCGTGAGCTGGGCCCCAAGTATCGTGCCCGCAACCAGGAAAAGGGCTGCGCCGGCGGCTATACCCGCATCTACAAGCTGGGTGCCCGCCGCGGCGATGGCGCCGAGATGGTTATCATCGAGCTGGTGTAATCCGCACAATCAAATCCCTCGTTCGGCTTTTGCCGGGCGGGGGATTTTGCTTTTGGCTGAAAATATGATACAATGGCTGCGAAAGGCAGGGAATTCGCATGATGAAACAGCCTGTGCGCATTGTGGCACAGCAGCAATATCCGCGCTGCCGGCTTCGCCGCTTTCTGGCAAGAAGCCTGGATATCGCGCTGTGTTCGCTATTATTCACCTTTATCACCCAAATAATGGGACTGCTCAATGCCGCGCAAGGCGGGATTAGCGTCGCCGTGGAGCGGCTGTGCGTGCTGCTTGTGGCGCTGCTGTTGGCAAACGCTTTCTGTTTGACAGTGTGGGGGACAACGCCGGGCAAAGCAGTGTTTGGACTGCACCTCGAAACATCCAAGGGCGGAAAGCCCAGTTTTCTGGATGTGCTTCGCCGCGAATGGCAGGTGCTTTTGTATGGCTGCGGCCTGCTTATCCCTGTTTGCAGCCAGATTTGCCAGTGGATTTCATATAGACAATGTGCAAACGGCGCGGTCAGCCGCTGGGATGAGGAAAGCCCGCTGCGCTATACGGTGCGCGATAACAAAAAACTGCGCTACGCTGCGTTTGCGGCAATCTATGCGGCAATGCTTGTTGCTATGCTCTGCCTGACGGAGTTGGATTACCGCATGCCCCATATGGGCCGGCTTACCGTTGCGGAGCTTGCCGACAACTATAATCACTATCTGAAGATGCAAAGCAATGCAGACCTTCCCGCCATGACTGCGGAGGGGCAATGGGAGCAAGACGACTTTGCGCCCGTTCTTTCCTATCAATTGGATGGGGAAGGGCATATTCGCCAGCTTGAGCTGAGCATGCCATACGCTTCCAGCCGGGAAATGACTGGCTTGCCATTGGAAATGAAAAAGGCGGCGGCGACCGTTGCCAGCGTGATGGTGCTATCGCAGGAAGGCCTCTTCCCACGATATTGGACAACCGTGCGCATAAAAACCATGTTCACAGGCAAGAACGCGCGGGCGATCGATTCCTGGTCCAAGGCTGGCGTAAGCGTATCGAGCTTCACGAGGCCGGACATCATGCAGGTTGTTACAAGGATTAGGCTGGAATAATCGCAAAAAGCTGCTTTTGTGCTTGACTGTCAAGCCGCTTTACGCCTTATGATAGGCAAAAATCCACAGGAGGATATAGCCATGACGATCCAGGAAGTAGAACGGCAGTCCGGCATGACGCGCGCAAACATTCGCTTTTATGAGGAAAAGGGGCTGCTTACCCCGCAGCGGCAGCCCAACGGCTATCGGGATTATTCGGCGGCCGATGTGGAAACGCTGCGGCGCGTGCGGCTGCTGCGGTCGCTGGATATATCGATCGATACCATCCGCGCGCTGCAATCGGGCGAGCGCACGCTGGAAGCTGTGCTGGCTGAGCGCGAGCGGCGCTGGAACGACGCCAAGAGCCGCGCCGGGGATGCGGAGGCGCTGTGCCAGCGCATGCGGCAGGATGGCGCGCAGTATGCTACCCTGGATGCGGAAAAGTATCTTCACCCGCAGCCTGAGGCGCAGCGGCTGTATCATCCTGCCGGGCAGGCGGATCAGCGCCCCTATGCCTTTACGCCGTGGCGCAGGCTGCTGGCATTCAATCTGGATTATGAGCTGTGCCTGCTGCTGCTGTACGCCGTGCTGTCGCTGGGCTTTCATGTGAACATTACCAAAGGCAGCGGGCTGCTTTCACTGCTGTATGCGTATCTTGCGCTGATGCTGCAAGTGCTGATCGAGCCCTGGCTGCTGCATCGCTTTGACGCCACGCCGGGCAAAGCGATAATGGGCATCTACATTGAAACGGAATCGGGCGAACGCCCTACCTATGCTCAGGCGATTGCACGCACATGGAAGCGATTCTGGTATGGCCTCGGAGCGGAAATCCCCATTTTAAACCTGGTTCGTATGTGGAAGAAGGGCTATCGTCCTTGCCAGAATTGCGAGCCCTGCGCTTGGGACAGCGAAAATGAGCTGGTCTGCCTGATCCATGATCGGAAAGCCTGGCGTGGCTGGATCATAGCCGCAGCCTATGCAGGGTGCGTGGCTGTAAATGTGCTGCTGAGCAGCGTGGCGGCGCTGCCGCCCTGTCGGGGCAGGCTGACGGTGGCGCAGTTTGCGCGCAATTATAACATGCTGGCTAATTATTATGGGGACGAAACCAACTGGCGGCTGGATGAAACAGGCGCGTGGGAGGATATCACCCCGGCGGGTGTGTTTATCTACCGTGCTGGCAATTGGATTGAGCGCCCGGAATGGCAATTTACTCTGGATGCGGATGGGTATATCCAGCGCGCTGAATTGGCGGTGGATTATCGCAACTGTAGCATTATGGCGTTGGTCAGTACGTTTGAGAATGAAACGTTGCTGGGCACGCTGAGTCTGGCCCACGCACAGCCCGGCGTGCATGCATGGAGCTTTGCACCGCAGCGCATTGCCCGGGCGTTCAAACAGCAGGTGGATACGGGCAGCATGCGCATAGATTATCGGGGGGTTAGCGTTGCCTATGACTGCACGTATCAAGGCTTTTCTCAAACCGGAGCGGCGTTGATTCCGGAGGAAACGGAAAACGAAGCGCACGTGAAGCTGCGCATCGAGATTGGAGACGAATCGCATTGAAGAAAACCGAGGAGAAAACCAACGCCCTGCGCCTGCTGGACGCGCAAGGGGTAGCGCATCAAACGCACAGCTATGATCCTGACGCGGTGGACGGCGAGGCCGTGGCTGCGCTGACGGGCATAGAGCCCGACCGCGTGTTCAAAACGCTGGTTACGGTGGGCGCATCGCGGCGGTATTATGTGTTTGACGTGCCGGTCAACTGTACACTGAGCCTGAAAAAGGCCGCTCACGCCGTGGGAGAAAAGAACATCGCCATGCTGCCGCAAAAGGATCTGCTGCCCCTGACGGGCTATATTCATGGCGGCTGCTCGCCGCTGGGCATGAAAAAGCTGTTTCCCACCTGCATTGACGAGACAGCGCAGCTGTTTGACACTATTTGCGTCAGCGCGGGGCGGCGGGGCTTGCAGGTGGAGCTGCGGCCCGACGATCTGTGCGCGGTGATCGGGGCGGAATACGCCGATCTGACCGAGTAAGGAGGCGCAGGATGGCGGAGATCAATACCAACTGGTGCCAATCGGTGGGCGGCGTGGTGCTGCGCGATGGGCGCGTGCTGCTGGCGCGGCATACCTATGGCGCGGGCAAGGGCTGGTTGATTATCCCCGGCGGCTATGTACAGACGGGCGAATCCCCCGAGGACGCGCTGCGCCGTGAAGTTTATGAGGAAACCGGCGTGCGCGTGGAGCCGCGGGGCATCCTGGGTGTGCGCTTCAACGCCAAGGACTGGTATGTGGTTTTCGCGGCGGACTATGCGGCGGGCGACGCGCGCTCCGATCAGGATGAAAACGATCTGGTGGCGTGGCTGCCTGTGGCGGAGGCGCTGAGCAGTCCCGATGTGCCCGATTTGACCAAGCGGCTGATTGCGCGCGCCGTGCAGGGGACAGGCATGCTGACGCCTGCGCATTATGACAGCATTCAGGCCAATCCGGGACGCTTGTATGCCACGCAGATGGAGGAGAACCTATGAACCGCGCCTTTGGCTGGATGAGCGATACGCGGCCCATCAATGGCTGCGAGGATTACACGGTGTATTTGCTGCCCGTCAGCTGCGGCTACCGCACCATGGAGGCGGGCGACCCGGCCGGATACGCGATGGATCGTCCTGGTGGGCGGCTGGATTATCAGCTGCTGTATATCCAGAGCGGCAGCGTTCATTTTGCCATCAACGGCAACGAGATGACGGCTTCCGCCGGGGATATGGTGCTGATTCGCCCGCATGTGGCGCACGGATATCGCTATGATCCCGCCCAGCGCTGCCTGGTAAGCTGGCTGCACTGCACGGGCAGCGCCATGCGCACGCTGGCCGAGCCTGCCTTTGACGAGGATCAGCCCATCCTGCATGTGGGCGCCAGCAAGCATCTGGACGGCTATTTCCAGGCCATTACGGTGGAAATGCAGCGCAAGGACGCGGAATACGCGGGCATGGTGACGGCGCTGGCGCTGCAACTGATCTATTACATGCTGCGCAAACGTACCCAGCATACCGAGGTGGCGCTGCGCAGGCGCGATGAGCGCATCGACGAGAGCGTATCGCTGATGTATCAGCATTGTAGCCAACAATGGACAAACGAGCAGCTGGCCGCGCAGGCCAACCTGAGCACCTCGCGCTATATTCATTTGTTTACCGAGATTCACCACACCTCGCCGCTCAAGTTCCTTAATAACATTCGCATGAACATGGCGCGCGAGCTTTTGAGCACCTGCAAGTTAGGCGTAAGCGAAGTGGCGGCCATGTGCGGTTTTCAAAGCCCGCAGTATTTTTGCCGGATGTTCCGCAAGGCCACGGGGATGACGCCCACGCAGTACCGCGATCAGGACGCCGGGGATGATTCATAACTGCTTTATAGTTGTACAATCCTGCTGTTTTGCAATGCTAACATATTGTATGAATGGAAAAATCGGACGAATTTTATAGGAAGAAAACACAATAAAAATTCATATTATTTGAACGTTTGATACAAATATAATGGATAAATCTCCCTGATAATCTGCCAGGACGGCGAATCTGCGCCGTCTTGACAGATTTGTTTTTTCTGCTATATTGGCATTTATAAGGAGCGTATAATTCTAATGAGTAAAAAGCAATTTGTTTGGATTATGACCGATACCACGCGCTATGATATGCTGGGCTGCTACGGAAACCCCGCCATGCGCACCCCCAACCTGGACGCGCTGGCCGCGCAGGGCGTGCGCTATGAATATGCCTATTCGGCTCAGCCTGTTTGCGGCCCGGCGCGTTCGCTTTTGTTTACCGGCCTGTTCCCGCACGAAAACGGCTCCTGGGGCAACTGCATGCCCCTGGGCGCGGATGTGAAAACCCTGGGTCAGCGCCTGAGCAGCCATGGCGTGCGCTGCGCCTACATTGGCAAGTGGCACCTGGATGGCGGCGATTATTTTGGCAACGGCGTGTGCCCCGAGGGTTGGGATCCCGAATACTGGTACGATATGAAGTGCTATCTGGACGAATTGGACAGCGACGCGGATCGTCTGCGCTCCCGCAAGGCGGCCACCTGCTTTGAGGGTGATGGCATCACGGCGGATTTCACCTTTGGCCATCGCGTGGCCGACCGCGCGCTGCGCTATATCCAGAACCATCAGAAGGACGACTTCTTCCTCACTGTTTCCTTTGATGAGCCGCACGGCCCCTCGCTGTGCCCGCCCGAATACGCGCGGATGTATCAGGATTATGAGCCTGAGCTGACCCCGGCGCAGCAGGATACGCTGGAAAACAAGCCCATGTATCAAAAGCTGTGGGCTCAGGCGGCGGCCAGCCAGGCCTCGCCCAACCGCGCGCCCATGCTGTGGGGCTGCAACTCCTTTATCGATGATGAAATTGGCCGCGTGATCGCGCGCGTGCATGCGCTGCTGCCCGACGCGGTGATCCTGTATACCTCCGATCATGGCGAGGGCGTGGGCGCGCATGGGCTCAACCATAAGGGCCCGGCGGTGTATGACGAAATTGCCCGCGTGCCGCTGATCATCGCTGGCCCCGGCCTGCACCAGGGCGAGGTGTACCATCACACGGTATCCCATGCCGATCTGCCCGCCACGGTGCTGGATTACATGGGCCTGCCGGTGCCGGGCGCGTTTACGGGCAAATCCCTGCTGCCGGGGCTTCAAAACGGCGAATTGGACGCGGAGGGCAGCGCCTTTGTGGAGTTTAACCGCTATGAGCGCGATCATGACGGGTTCGGCGGCTATCAGCCCATGCGTGCCATCGTGACCGACCGCTACAAGCTGGCCCTGCATATGACCGATCAGGACGAATTGTACGATATCCAGAAGGATCCCTGGAACCTGAATAATCTGATTGACGATCCTGCCTACGCGCAGGTGCGCAATCAGCTGCATGACCGCATTCTGGACTGGATGAACCGCACGCGCGATCCCTTCCGCGGCTATCAGTGGAAGTGCCGTCCCTGGCGCGATCTGACCGCCGATTGGGAGGTGGACGGCTGGACCCGCCAGTATGAAAACGAACCGGGCGAATACCGGCAAAAGGATTATTCCACCGGCCTTACCATGGTGGAAAGCTCGCGATACAAGAAGAAGAAGGAGACGAAAATATGAGCATACAGCCAGCTGCGGCGAAAAAGCCCGGCCTTCTCAGGCGTATGCGGCATTACCGCAATATCTATCTGATGCTGCTGCCCGTCATCATCTTCTACATTCTGTTCCACTATGTGCCCATGGGCGGCCTGGCTATCGCCTTTGAAAACTACAAGCCGGCCAAGGGCATCCTGGGCAGCGACTGGGTGGGGCTGAAGAACTTCCGCAAGTTCCTCACGGGCATTTATGCCTGGCGCGTCATCCGCAACACCCTGACGCTGAACCTGCTGCTATTGCTCTTCGGCTTCCCAGCGCCTATCCTGCTGGCGCTGATGATCAACGAAATGCGGGAAAACTGGTATAAAAAGACCATCCAGACCGTATCCTACATGCCGCACTTTGTGGCGCTGGTGGTGGTGTGCGGCCTGCTGCGCGAGTTCTGCCTGACCACGGGCCTGATCAACGATATCATCGCCTTCTTCGGCGGGACAAGGATCAATCTGCTATCCAGCCTGGATCATTACCGCACGGTGTACGTGGTATCCAACATCTGGCAGAACATCGGCTGGAACAGCATCATTTACCTGTCTGCCCTGTCCAGTGTGGACGCTTCGCTGCATGAGGCCGCGGCCATCGACGGCGCGGGGCGCATCCGCCGCATCATCCACGTCAACCTGCCCGCTATCCTGCCGGTGATTATCATCCAGCTGATCCTGCGCATCGGCAACCTGATGACCCAGGGCTACGAAAAGACCATTCTGCTGTACAGCCCCATCGTGTATGAAAAGGCTGATCTGATTTCCACCTATGTATACCGCTACGGCCTGGAAAAGACGCAGTACAGCTACGGCAGCGCCGTGGGCGTGTTCAACTCCGTGGCCAACCTGATCTTCCTGATTACGGCCAATAAGATCAGCGCGCGCCTGAGCGAAACCAGCCTGTGGTAAGGAGGGGAGAGGCATGGTAGAAAGAAAAACGCCGGGGGAGATCATCCTGCTGGTATTCATTTACGCGGCGGTAACGCTGGTGGGCTTTGTGTGCCTGTATCCCATGCTGTACTGCCTGGCCGCTTCCTTCAGCGATCCGATGAAGCTGCTCACCCACTCGGGCGCGCTGTTCTTTCCAACCGGCTTTTCGCTGCGCGGCTATCAGGTGGTTATGAATAACCCCAACATCCTCATTGGCTATCACAATACGCTTCTATATGTGGCGGGCAGCCTGATTGTGGGCATGACGCTGACCCCCCTGGGCGCGTATGCCCTGTCCTGCAAGGGCTATCCTTTCCGCAAGGCCATTGTGTTCCTGTTTGTGTTCACCATGTATTTCAGCGGCGGCATGGTGCCAAACTTCCTCACCATCAGCGCCTACGGCATGTACAACACGGCCTGGGCCATCATCCTGCCCACGGCGGTGAGCACCTACAACATGATCGTGATGCGCACCACCTTTGCCGCCGTGCCGGAGGCATTGCGGGAATCGGCCTATATCGACGGCGCAAACGACTTTGTCATCCTTTATCGCATCTACATTCCCGTCAGCAAGGCCACTATGGCTGTCATCATCCTGTTCTACGTGGTAAGCCAGTGGAACAGCTGGTTCCCGGCGATGATCTATCTGCGCGATTCCAAGAAGTGGCCGTTGCAGATGATCCTGCGCGAGATTCTGATCAACGACGCGGCGGGCGGCATATCCGATGACGCGGACGCGCAGTACCTGCAGGAGCTGATCAAGTACTGCACCATCATCGTGGCTACCGTCCCCATTCTTTGCATCTATCCCTTTGTACAGAAATACTTCATGAAGGGCGTCATGCTGGGCTCTGTCAAAGGGTGATGAGATACCGTTCACCAAAGTAATATTCAATAAGGAGGAACCAACCATGAAACGCAAACTGACCGCGCTGCTGCTGGCCGTGCTGACGCTGTGCCTGTGCACTGGCGCTATGGCGGCGGGCTACCCCATCGACACCCAGGGCAAGGACGTATCCCTGACGGTGTACTGCGCCAACGCCATCTCCAACTACGTGACCGATTACAACGAGACCCCCTTCTTCCAGGAAATGGAGAAGGCCACGGGCATCCACATCAATTTCATCCATCCCGCTACCTCCGGCATGCAGGAAGCGATGAACCTGCTGTTCCTGGGCAAGGAGCTGCCGGATATCATCATGTGCGGCAACTACTATGACGGCGGCGTTTTCCAGGGCCTGGAGGACGGCTACTTTGTGGATCTGACCGACTATCTGCCCGAGTACGCGCCCGACTACTGGCAGCTGATCACCTCCGGCGATGAAATCTGGCGTCAGGTTTCCAATGGCGATGGCCGCGTGGCCGCCTTCTACACCATCAAGGAACCCGGTGATACCCAGCATCGCCGCATGCTGCTGACCCAGGAAACCCTGGACGAAATCGGCGCGACCATCCCCACCACCCTGGCGGACGTGGAGGACGTGTTTGCCAAGATGCTCGCCCATGGCGTCACCCCCTACATCCTGGACAAGACCGGCTATGAGCCGCAGTTCCTGGGCATGTACGACCTGATGAAGGGCTTCTACAAGGACGCGGAGGGCAACATCCTCTATGGCCAGGTGCAGCCCGCCTTCAAGGATTATCTGACCCTGATGCACGATTGGTACGAGAAGGGCTACATCTCCAAGGACTTCATCGGCAGCAACACCAAGAACAACCAGACCCTGTTTGACACCGGCAAGGTGGGCATGTACTTTGATTCCTGCGCGGCGGCCTATAACCGCGGCGTGGCCAACGGCAAGACCGTTGTGACCGCCCCCTATCCGCGCCTGACCGAGGGTCAGCAGCTGCACTGGGACGATTATAAGAAGCCCGGCTACTCCATGGTCAGCGATTATCGCTGCACCGGCGTGATCACCACCACCTGCAAGAACATTGAAGCCGCCGTGCAGTGGATGAACTACTGCTACACCGAGGCTGGCTCCACCCTGGCCAACTGGGGCATCCTGGGCGAAAACTACGATGTGGACGCCAATGGCAATAAGGTGTACAACGACAATATGCTCAAGAACCCCACCATGAGCGCCACCAACACCAGCTACTACTACAAGCAGCATGTGTGGGCCAAGCTGCGCCAGCCCGACGTGGTGTGCCATGCTGAGCTCAAGACCAATGAGGGCGCGCTGAGCATCCGCCTGCGTTGGGGCGACGATCCCCTGGTTGACAACACCCTGGTGCTGCCCACCCTGTCCTATACCTCCGATCAGCTCAACGATAAGAACGATATCATGAACGATCTGGAAATCTACGTCAACGAAAAGGTGCTGCAGTTCATCACCGGCGACGAGCCGCTGGATAACTTTGATACCTTCGTTGAAAACGTATGGGGCATGGGCCTGCAGGATGCCATCGACATCGTGGCCGAAGCCTATACCGCTTACGAAAACATCCACGCGCCCCAATAATCATCCCTGAACGACACACGCCCGTTCCTGCGCAAGCGGGAACGGGCGCTTTTCAAATCTATTCGTTTGCTCCGGTGATTACATTTGTCATCAGAATTTCGCCGGTCTTGCCGTCCAGCATCACGCCGTAATCACAGGCAACGCCCTGATCGACCAGGTACAGGCTGAATCCCCACAGGGTGCCGCCGCTGGAACGGCTGGAAAAGCTCGCGTCCAGCAGCCTTGCGTCGCGCAGGACGGCTTCATCCAGATGAAATTCCACCGCCAGTGCCTGGCAGGCCAGCGAAAAGGCCGCGCCCTGGCTTAGATCGTCTGCGCCGGGCAGAGCGGGGCGCAGGATCTCGCCGTTCCAGTAGGATGCGCCTGGCTCCTGCCGCAAAATGCGCGCCACGTCAGGCGGCGGAGAGGCGGGCGCGGAGTTGGGGCTGGCGGCAGAGCGCGCCATCGCCGCCAGCTGATACGGCATGGCGGCCTCAGGCTCTGCCAGCGCACGCTCCAGCTGTTTTGCTCCCCAGACGGGGGCGGACAGCGCGCTGGAGGCGTATACGCTGGGGGAAACAGCGTCATAAGACCAACTGGCCAGGACTGTTTCCTGGCTGACCTGGACGGTGTATGTGCCCGTCAGCACGGCAGAGAACGCCTGACTTTGGAAAACAACGGTGGAAACGCCGCCCCTGCGCGTGAGCTGCGCATCGAATACGCCCAGCGTGGGGGCAGACAGGCCGTACTTTCGGCTCAATTCCTGCCGAGCCAGCGCGACGGCCTGCGCGTTTTGGGAGCGTTGAACGGTGAGCGCCGTCGCGGTAGCCAGCAGCGCAAGCATCAGGCAAACAGCCAACACGAAAACAAGCCGTTTGGGCCGGTTACGTGCCCTGCCATATGCGCGCGAACGCACCTGCTGGCGCGCCTCCGGCGAAAGGCGCAGGGAGGATAACCCCTGATTCATGGCCTGGCATAAGTCAATCGCTTTCGTCATCGTAATACCATCCTTCCAGTTCTGCCCGCAGCCGCGCGTTGGCGCGCCGCAATCGCTTTTTGATTGCTTCGGGCGATAAGCGCAGCACCTGCGCCGTTTCTGCAATGGTCAGTCCTTGCCAATAGCGCAGCAGCACGGCCTGGCGCTGGGACAGGGGCAGCGAAAGCACGGCTTCAATCACCGTGCGGTCGCGCGGCGCGGCGTCGGCATAGGGCTCGGGCAGCGTGTCGGGCGTGAAGCGTCGGTCTATACGCCGCATCCAGGCGGTGCGCAGATAATCGCGGCAGGTGTTCATCAGAATACCCGTCAGATAGGTTTTTTCCGTGCATTCGCCGCGGAAGGTATGATAGCCGCGCCAAGCCTTGAGCAGCGTATCCTGCGCTGCATCCTGGCACAGCGCCCGATCGCGCAGCATGCCGTAGGCCAGGCGCACCAGCATATCGCCATATTGCGTTATCCAGCGTTCCAGCAGCGCAGCGCTGGCGTAATCGTCTTTGGGCATGGGGCTTTCCTCCCTTCGCAGGATTAGACGGAGCGGCGGTGAAAAGCGGGTACCGGTATTGTACAATAATTTTCCCGATATCTGCATTGACAAACGAAATAACTGTGATACAGTAGACAGGACAGCATCGGCGCGCTTGCGTCGAAATTTGATGGAGGCATATGCAAATGCGAGTTTCGGTACAGAACAGCCGGGTAGTGGCTTACTACGGCCTGCACGAGGGCTTCAAACTGCTGCATGACGCGGGTTTTCAGGGCGTCGATTTTAATCTGAATAATTGGTTTAGCGCCGCGATGATCCGCGCGGACGAGCCTGCGCCTATGGATCAGCCGCTGGAAGCGCTGTATGAGGTTTTCCGTCCCTATAAGGAGGCGGCCGAGCGTCAGCACATGGTGGTTTCGCAGACGCACTCCCCCTTTCCGTCCTGGCTGCCGGAGAAGGATGCGCTCAACGCCCGCGTGCTGGAGGGGCAAAAGAAAACCATCGCCCTGACCGCCTACCTGGGCTCCAAGTATTGCGTCATCCATCCTGCGTTCCATCCCGACAGCACCAAACGCCTGAGCGCCAAGGAGGAGTGGGAGCTGAACCGCGATATGTACAGCGCGCTGATTCCCGCCCTGCGCGAGCATCATGTGGTGGTGTGCCTGGAAAACATGTTCACCGGCGGCACCGAGGGCATGCGCTACGCGGCTGTGTGCTCGGATTTTCATCAGGCGGCGGAGTGGATTGACCGCTTGAACGATATCGCCGGGGAGGAGCTGTTTGGCTTCTGCTTCGATGCGGGCCATTGCCTGCTGACCGGCCAGAACATGCGCTACAGCCTGAACGTGATTGGCAAGCGCCTGAAGGTGCTGCACATCAACGATAACGATGGCCACACCGACTGGCACGTTGCGCCCTATATGGGCGTTGGCAACTGGGAAGCCTTCATCGACGGTCTGCGCGATATCGGCTATGATGGCGACCTGAGCTTTGAAACCTTCAATGTGCTCAACCGCTATCCCGAGCCCATGTGGCGCACCGCCTTGCAGCTGATTGCCGAAACGGGCGCGTACTTTGGCAAGCGTATTCAGGAAAAGGCGTAAAATCTGTTTTATGATCCCGCAAAAGAAAGAAAAGGAGCTTTTGGAATTATGATTATTTCCATTCACGAAGGCAGCACCTGTGATCGCTTTGGCCCCGAAAAGGGCTATGCCATGCTCAAGCGCGCGGGCATCGACGGCATTCAGTTTGGTATGGGCCATTATCTGATGCCCGGCAAAGTGGTGCGCGCGGGCGGCCCCTCCATCATGGATGAGCCGCTGGAGACCATCATTGAGGCTGTACGCCCCTATAAAGAGGCTGCCGACAAGGCCGGCATCGTGGTGTCTCAGGTGCACGCGCCCTTCCCGGTGTGGGTGGAATACAGCGAGGATATCAACCGCCGCATGATCGACATCACCCGCAAGGCCATCGCCGTGACCGAATACATGGGCAGCCATCAGTGCATCATCCATCCCGCCGCGCCGCAGGAGAACAACAAGCGCCTGTCCGATGAGGAAGAATGGGCGATCAACAAGGCCATTTACACCGCGCTGATTCCCGATCTCAAGCAGCATCATGTGATGGGTCTGCTGGAAAACATGTTCAGCCGCGGCGATGAGGGCACGCGCTTTGCCAGCGTATGCTCGGATTTCTATGAGGCTGCGCGCTGGATTGACGAGCTGAACGAGATTGCCGGGGAGGAGCTGTTCGGCTTCTGCTTCGATACGGGCCATTGCCACCTGGCGCGCGAAAACGTATATCGCGCGGTCAAGCTGATGGGCCCGCGCATCAAGGCCCTGCATATGCACGACAACGCCGGCCATCTGGATCAGCATGTCGCGCCCTACACCGGCACGCTGGATTGGGAAGGCTTCCTGCGCGGCATGAAGGAGATTGGCTACCGCGGCGACTTGAACTTTGAAGCGCCCAACGCCATCGACAAGTATCCGCCCGAGATGGCGGAGGAATGCCTGCGCCTGCTGGCTGCGGTGGGCCGCTACTTTGAAAAGCGGATTACCGAAGAATAATTGCCTATACAAACGCCTGGGATGGATGATCTCCGTCCCAGGCGTTTTCATTGTCGCTTCAGCGAAGAAGAAAACCACCAGCGGAGCTGGTGAGAGGGAAAAGCTTAAGATACAAGAAGCGCCTCCTTTGCTATAATGAGAGCAGGTC
>SFIM01000033.1 GCA_004556155.1 Clostridiales bacterium | reverse complement strand
ATAAGGATCGGACAGAAACTTTTCAAAGTTCTTAAAGCCTACCCAGGTGCTTCCCCAAATTCCTTTCTTTGCACTGAACTTTTTGAAAGCGATGAGCGTTCCATACATCGGCATATACTTGAAAAGAATGTAATAAGCGATGGGAAGCAGCAGCATAAAGTACAACTGCCAATCCCTTAAAAACCAATTTCGTTTATTCGGCGCCGTTCTTAGTTTCAGCATGTTCGTCTTTCCTTTCAATCAGGTTGATGAGAATTCAGCATCCCGATCTCTTGTTCTACTATATCAACAATTATACCCTGATAACGCAGCATTTCAACGAACAGTTCGCCACTATGATGTATCAATTCGTGCAAAATATGCCCATGTGCAACATGTAAAACCTCTTCATTTTTCTCCTTTCATGTGTCGTTTCTCCCCTTCATGTTGACTCTCAATGGGAAATACTGCATAATATTTGCAAGAATATCAACACTTTTCAGAAGGAGCAGGCATATGTCGGACTTCACCATTGGCGTTGATTTTGGCACGCAATCTGTTCGGGCTATTGTTGTCCGGTGCAGTGATGGCACTACCATTTCTGAAAGCACCTTTGCCTATCCACACGGCGTATTAGATCGTTCGCTTCCGGATGGTACTCCCTTGCCCGGCGCGGACTGGGCGCTGGCAGATCCGAACGATTACATGACGGGCTTGATTCACGTCGTTCATAACGCTGTGGCAAAGTCCGGTCTTGCGCCAGAGCAAATCGGCGCCATCGCGATCGCTGCGACTGCCTGCACACTTCTGCCCGTCAACAAGGATCTTGTTCCCCTGTGCTGTTTAGACGAATATCGTAGTCGGCCTCAGGCCTGGTGCAAATTGTGGAAGCATCACCGAGCCCAGCCCTACGCCACACAACTGACTGAAACGGCTCTTTTAATGAAGCAGGATTTTCTGGCTAACTACGGCGGGAAAATCTCCTCCGAGTGGGCCGTTCCCAAGGTTATGGAAGTATTCGATCAAGACCGGGAAGTTTACAACGCATCGGATCGTTTCATGCAGTTCTCTGATTGGCTCACGGGATGGATGGTTGGTAATCCCGATGTTCAAAATGGTTCTATTGCCGCCTACAAAGCGCTGTGGAGCGCTACTGATGGTTATCCTTGCGATAAATACCTGGCCGCCGTTGCCCCGCAGGTGCCCGAAATCGTGCATGATAAGCTTCGCGGGACAATGTACCTTGCCGGCGACTGCGTGGGCACATTAACTAAAGAAGCCGCGCATAAACTTGGGCTTTCCACTTCTTCCCGAGTAGGCATGGCGCACACAGACGCGCACGCCTCCGCCTATGGCTCCGGCATAGCGGATGAAGGAGACTATGTCTTTATTATCGGTACGTCCTCCTGTGGTCATCTGATCACCAGGCGGCAGGAGAAGGTATCCGGCGTAACAGGCGCTTTGCCTGACGGTCTCTTGCGCGGCTATACCTGCTATTCCGCAGGGCAGGCCTGCGTGGGCGATATGCTGGAATGGTTTATAAAAAACAGCGTGCCCAGTGCGGTAAAAGAGGCTGCTGCATCAAGCGGTCTCTCACTTCATGCCTATTTGGAGCGGGAAGCAAGCAAGCAAAAGCCGGGAGAATGCGGCCTGGTTACTTTAGACTGGTTCAATGGAAACCGCTCCACCCTGGTAAACGCGGCGCTATCCGGCATTACAGTCGGTTTGACCATGGAGACAACCCCCATTGATATCTATCGCTCCATGCTGGAAGCCATTGCTTTTGGCCACAGAGAAATCGTGGATAATTTTACCTCCAGCAATCTGTCCATCAAACGAATTGTTATCTGCGGCGGTATCGCCCATAAAAACAACCTGCTGCTTCAGATTATGTCTGACGTCCTGGGCCG
This sequence comes from Clostridiales bacterium, assembly GCA_004556155.1. Taxonomy (GTDB): domain Bacteria; phylum Bacillota; class Clostridia; order Christensenellales; family Aristaeellaceae; genus SFMI01. The sequence goes on along the minus strand of SFIM01000033.1, from coordinate 21,957 downwards.
TCCGTTGGAAGTATCCGCTGAACCGCAGGCTACCGCGCTGGGCGCAGCCATATGCGCCGCCACCGCCCTGGGGGCTGATAACGAAGGATACGAATCCCTTCCAGAGGCTATTCATCAGATGAAAGCGGGATGTTTAAAAACCATACAGCCAAATCTCGAAAATACCAAAGCATACGAACGTATTTATAATCACTATCATCAGCTGTACAGCATCTTTGGCCGTCAGTATTCCGGGATTATGGAAGATCTCCGGGTGAAATAAAGGGAGGAAAACAATGTTCAAGCTTATTCAAAACGGTTTCATTTTTGATGACCCGATCCCCGTTCCCGAGTGCCATGCCTCTACCATTCTGAAAACCGGCAAAGATCGTTTCGTTGCCGCCTGGTTCGGCGGCACCAAGGAGGCGAATCCGGATGTGATGATTTGGAGCAGCGTCTATCGTAACGGCAAGTGGAGCGCTCCTCGCTGTCTGACCGCCGAAGAGGGAATTCAGCACTGGAATCCCGTCCTGTTCCGACTGGATAATAAACGCATTCGCCTGTATTATAAATTGGGCTATCCGATCGCTCAATGGAAAACCATGATGCTGGAAAGCACGGATGAGGGTGAAACCTGGACCTATTTGGGCGAAATGGTGCCTGGCGATGTTTCCGGCGGACGTGGTCCGGTAAAAAACAAAGCCATTCGCACGCAAAACGGCCGTATCCTTGCGCCCGGCTCTACCGAGGAGCTCCCCTGGCGTCCATTTGTTGATGTATCCGATGACAATGGCGAAACATGGACGAAGTGCGATATTCCGCTGACCGGTCCTCATGCCCAGGATTTCAACCTGATTCAGCCCAGCCTTTGGGAATCCGCTCCCGGTAAAATTCACGCTTTTATTCGTTCCAACCGTGGGCGTATTTATCGTTCCGATTCTGAAGATAACGGTTCCTCCTGGTGCAATGCCTACTGCACCGAACTGCCCAACAACAACGCCGGTTTGGACTGCGTACAAATGGAAAACGGTCACTTGATTCTGGTATGCAACCCTATCGGTCTGAATTGGGGAGCGCGCACCCCCCTATCCGTTTTGCTTTCCGATGATAACGGCGCCACTTTCACCAAGGTGCTTGATTTGGTTACAGAAGATAACGACGGTGAATTCTCCTATCCTGCCATCATTGCCGACCAAAACCATCTCTACATTACCTATACCTGGCGCAGGAAAAAAATCTGTTTTGCTGAACTGGAAGAATGCTGAGATATGGAGACTGGCTTTATGAATCACTATGAACAGTTAAAAATGAAACTGGCAAATTGTCAGCCCATTGTCATGTCCAACCTGATGGTCACTGCTTCCCCCCTGCTGATAGGAGCACTGACAGCCTCCGACTGCGTGTTGATTGACAAAGAACACGGCATTTATGGCACGGAAGAACTGATCCCCATGACCATGCAGTGCCGTCATCTGCAATTTCCTTCTATCGTCCGGGTAGAGGATAGCCTGTATCACCTGATTGCCAAGGCCATTGATCTGGGGGCGGACGGCATCATGCTGCCCCGTGTGGAGCGAATGGAGCAGGTTGCTGCCGCCGTGGAAGCCATGCATTTTCTGCCCATTGGCCGCACGGGTTACGGCGGATGGGGGCTGCGCCGGGAAGGCGAAAGCATTGAGGATTTTCAGCACAGCCGTATCCTGATGGTGCAGATTGAGTCCATCCAGGGCAAAGAGCTGATTCCTGAAATGGTAAATAAATACGGGGATTTCATTGACGCATTCATTGTGGGGCCCAACGATTATTCCTTCTCCCTGGGATACCCCAAGCAGCCTTCTCACGCAAAGGTGACAGCCGAGGTTCAGCAGGTATTTGACATCTGCCATAGGCTGGGAAAATCCTGCGGCTGCTACGCATCTTCCCCTGCCATCACAAAACAGTACGCCGAAATGGGCGCCAACGTATTCTGGGTGGGCAGCGATGAAAAGTACTTCCGGATGGGGCTGGAACAGTATTTGAATGCAGTACCTCAAAACTAACGGCCAGGATTTTCCGCGCAGCAATTGACGGCTTGCTATTTTGCCTTCCATATGCTATGTTGTTCTTATCTTTCAAAGGCAGCAAAACAATTAGAGGAGATGTACCGTCTTGAAACGAACTCAGAATTCCAATCCTTGGATTTGCGCACACCGTGGTTTCAATATAATTGCGCCAGAAAATACTTTGCCTGCTTTCGCCTTGGCGGTTTCCATGGGCGCGCCGGAAATCGAGCTGGATTTATGGCCGGACAAGGATGGCCATCTGATTGTATGCCATGATCCCAAGGTAGATAGAACCACCGACGGCAGCGGCATGATCTGCGATCTGACCACCAGCGAGATCAAGGCGCTGGACGCCGGTTTCTGGTTTTCTCCCGCTTATCAAGGGATACGCCTTCCGCTGTTTGAGGAAGTGTTATCGCTGGTTGCGCGACAGACGGTACTGAATATTCACATCAAAACGCCGATAGCGCAACGCGTTACTACAGATAAGATGAAAGCCCGGGGAAAAGAACTGGGAGAACGCCACAGCTCGCATGCTGTCATCATGCCTCCGCTGCCCGTTGGCGTGGAGGACGTGATTCCTGAAATCGAAAATCGCCCCATCGTCCCCTATGACGAAACCGTCTTCCGCCGCATTGTTGATGCCCTGCAACGGTTTGACTGCATGGATTACGCGTATATCACGGGCGAAGCTGACGTATTAACCACCGCGCGTGCCGTTGCGCCCGATCTGCCCAGGTGCTGTTTAGAAGGCCATATGAACTTCTCCATCGTGGAACATGCGCTCGAGTACGGCTGTCAGCGCGTGCAGTTCTGCAAAGGATTGACCACGCAGGCTATGATCGACAAGGCGCGGGCAAATGGGCTAATCTGTAATCTATTCTGGGCGGACACGCCAGAGGAAGCGCGCGCTTACTTTGACATAGGCATCGACTGCGTGCTGACCAACAATTACCAGCCTGTCGCAGCCGGGCTCTCCCGCTAAGCGCCGGAATCTTCATAGTCAATTTGCCTGGGTTTAGGCTGCGTTAACAACATAGCCGCCCCGTTCGATCGCGCGGCAAATCAGCAGCGTATGCCCCCTGTTGATCAACAGAGGGCATGCTTTTTTTGAGATCCGTTGGAGAAACAGCTGCAATTGCCTTCTCAAGCTTGCCTAAGGCAACAACACTTTGTCACCATCCGCACTTAAAACTATATCAATTTGACATTTTCATAAAACGAATATTATTTATACTTGCAAAAATAATGTTCGTAATTTATATTGACATTTCCCGTTATATGTGTATAATTAGGAACATGCCGAATGCAGTTCGGCAAAAATACGAACATTAATCAAGGGAGAACCGAACATGAAAAAACTGGTTGCCGCAATGCTCTGCCTCGCTCTTTCGCTGATGTGCGCTGTTGGCCTTGCTAATGAAAAGATCGATCCGTCTGAATTGCAAATCGGCGTGATCATGATCGGCGATACCTCTGATATGGGTTTTAACTACAGCCATCTGGTTGGCTTGCAGGAAATGCAGAAGAATCTGGGCATTGAAGACCATCAGATCACCATCCTGGAAAACGTTGCGGATGACAGCACCTGCGCCGACGCCATCAGCGAGCTGATCAGTAACGGCTGCAACGTGATCATCGGCAATAGCTTTGGCTTCCAGACCTATATGTACGAAGCCGCCGCTCAGCATCCTGAGGTGCTGTTCTGCCATTACAGCGGCCTGCTCCAGAACGATACGAACTTCTGCCGCTTCAACGCCCGCAACTATCAGACCCGCTATCTGCAGGGCATCGCCGCCGCCATGCGCAGCGAAAGCGGCAAGATCGGCTTTGTGGGCGCGTTCAAAAACGCCGAAGTAAACGTTTCTCTGAACGCCTATGCCCTGGGCGCGCAGAGCGTAAATCCCGATGTGACGGTTTATGTGAAGTACACCAACAGCTGGTATGATCCCGATGGAGAAACCGCCGCTGCCAATGCGCTGATCGACCTGGGCTGCGATGTGATCTGCCAGTATGTGAACACCACCGGCCCGCAGACCGCGGCGCAGGAGCGCGGCGTATGGGGCCTGGGCAGCGACTATGACATGACCGAGTTCGCCCCCGATGCCCATCTCTTTGCCGCCTGCATGAACTGGGGCGCCATTTACACCAAGCTGGTCAGCACGATTGTGAACGGCGAATTCCACGGCGGTCTGATCTATGGCGATGTGGCCGACGGCACCCTCTACCTCACGCCCTTCAGCAAGAATGTGGCCGATGGCACGCAGGAAGCCGTACAGGCTGCCATGGATAAAATGGTCAGCGGCGAATGGGATGTGTTCCAGCAGGATGTGTACGATGTGGACGGCAACCTGGTGCCTGCCGCTACCTTTACCGATGATTACCTTTACTCCGGCATGACCGATCTGCTGGTCAAGGGTGTTGTTGCAAAATAAACTGATTACGATGGATACGGGGGATCGGTTCGCGCCGACTCCCCGTATTCTTTCTATTTTTTATTTTATGATTTGCCATGCGGAAAGGGGAGCCTGCTATGAAAGCTATTAATAACAGAGATTATTCTACACTGATCGCCGCCGCTACCCAGAAGATTCCCTGCGACCTGACGGTAAAAAATGTAAAGCTGGTAAACGTGCTGACGGGCGAAATCTATCCTGCCAGCGTGGATGTAAAGGACGGCGTAATTGTTCATGTGCAGCCGGGCGAGGCATGCGATTCGCAGAGCAAGACGACGGTGGACGGGCAGGGAAAATACCTGCTGCCGGGCTTTGTGGAAATCCATATGCATGTGGAATCCTCCATGCTTACGCCCGAGCGCTTTGGCCGGGAGGCTGTGCTGCATGGAACGACCAGCGCCATGACCGATCCCCATGAGATTGGCAACGTATGCGGCATGGAGGGAATCCTGTGGATGGTGGAGGACGCCAAGCGCTCGCCCATGCGGCAGTTTAATCTGGCTTCTTCCTGCATTCCCGCCGACGCTGAATTTGAAACCGTGCCCTTCCCGATCCGCGCGCCGCAGATGGCGCAGCTGCTGGATTCGCCGGGCGTCTACGGCATTGCTGAAGTGATGGATTCCAACGCGGTCATTGCCGATCAGCCCTTCATGCGGGATATCCTGGCAGAGGGCCGCAAACGGGATGTGGTGATTCAGGGGCATGCGCCCTATGTGACGGGACGCAACATGTCCGCCTACCGCCTTGCCGGGGTAATGAATACGCATACCGTGCTTAGCGCCGAGGATGTGCGGGAATGCATGCGCATCGGCATGCACGCCAACATGCAGTGTTCTTCCCTGTCCACCATGTTCGGCCTGCAAAAAATGGTCAAGGGCACGGAGGGCATGCGGTATCTGGATTTCCTTTCCGTATGCACGGACGACGTGCATGCCAAGGATATGCAGCAGCGCGGTCATGTAAACGCTTTGCTGCGGGCGCTGCTGGATGCGGGGGTGGATCCCATGGATGCGATCCGCTGCTGCACCTGGAATCCCGCCCGTGAAACCGGATTTGAGGATATTGGCGCGATTGCCCCTGGCTTTGCCGCTGATATGCAGCTGGTGGATGCGCTGGACGGGCGCGATCCCGATACGGTGTTTGTCGGCGGTAAAATGGTGGTGGCCGATGGGAACCTCCTGCTGCCCCCGGTGCCGGAGCGCCCGGCTCCCTTTGCAAATACCGTGCAGCTTCAGCCCATCACCGCGGAGGACTGCCTTTTGAAGGTGCCAAGCGCCAACGTGGAAATTGCCGCCATTGAATGCGCCAGCGGAAATCGCCTGGAGTTCACGGCGGAATGGGAAACCCTGCCCATCGTGAACCATGCTGTGGATTTGTCCGGCAAGCCGGATTACTGCTTCGTGGCCGTTTTCAATCGCTTTGGCCGGGGCACAAAGTGCATTGCCGTATATAAGCATTTCGGCTTAAAGGCCGGCGCGATGGCGACCACGATTTCTCACGACTGCCATAACATCATCGTCGCCTATAGGGATCCTGCCGATGGCGCTGCCGCCGTCAACCGTCTGCGTGAAACCGGCGGCGGCATCGTGGCTGTGAAGAACGGCGCGGTGATTGGCGAGGTATGCCTGCCGGTGGCTGGGCTGATGGCGGATGTGGCTTGCGCGGAGCTGGTGGATAAGCTGGATACCCTTTCCGAGCAGCTCAAGACAATCTGGGCGGAGGAGAATCCCTCGTTGCTCAAGCTGTCACTGCTGGCGCTGACGGTAATGCCCGGTATCTCCATGACGGATACGGTCATGGTGGACGGCGGTACCCGCACGCGGGTGCCTTCCTTCCGCGCCAAGGAAAATGCGGATGGGATCAATTGAGTACAGGGGGATCAGGCAGGGTGAAAACCGTACATGCATCGGAATACGCGGTTCAGATGAAGCATTGCTGCAAATCCTTTGGCCGGGTAGTTGCAAACGACAATGTGGATCTGCGGCTGAAATGGGGCGAAATTCATGCGCTGCTGGGAGAAAACGGCAGCGGCAAAACCACGCTGGTGAACATGCTGTCGGGCATTTATCAGCCTGACGACGGCGAAATTTGGGTGGATGGCAATCAGGCTGTGATTGATTCTCCTAAAACAGCGTACCAGCTGGGCATCGGCATGATTCATCAGCATTTTATGCTGGTGGATGTGCTCAGCGCCACGGAGAACATTATCCTGGGTCAAAAGGGCGGCGTTTTGCTTAATCGCCGAAAGGTGAGCGCGGAAATCTGCGCAATGATTGACCAGTACGGCTTTCATATCGATCCAAACCGGAAAATCTCCGAAATGTCGGTTTCTGAAAAGCAGACGGTGGAAATCATCAAGGCGCTCTATCGCGGCGCGGAAATACTGATCCTGGATGAGCCTACCGCGGTGCTTACCCCGCAGGAAACCGACCGCCTGTTTGATGTGCTGCGCCGCATGAAGGACGAAGGCAAATGCGTGGTGCTTATCAGCCACAAGATCAACGAGCTTTTTGCCGTGGCCGACAAGGTGACGATTCTGCGCAAGGGAAAATTCATTGAGGAGCTGGATATGAAGGCCGTTACGCCCGACCAGCTTACCTCGGATATGGTGGGCTATCCTGCGAAGCTCTCCTTGAATTGCCCCCAGAGCGGCGAAGTAAAGCCCTATCTTTCTGTGCGCAACCTCACGGTGCGCGGCATATCCGGCGCGGAAAGCGTCAAAAACCTTTCTTTTGACGCCAATGCGGGAGAGATTCTCGGCATTGCAGGCATCGCCGGCAGTGGCCAAAAGGAGCTGTGCGACGCGCTGGCAGGCATCACCGTGCCGGAAAACGGCGTCATCGCGGCGGGCGGCAAGGAAATCCAGGGAATGAATCCGCTGTCTGTTTATCGCGCGGGCATTCATATTGCCTATGTGCCCGAGGATCGCCTGGGCATGGGGCTGATTCCCTCCATGGGAATGGCCGAAAACGTGATGCTCCGTTCCTTCGAGCGCACAGGCAGCTTCTTCCTGGATAAAAAAACGGCCGTTCAGGACAGCGCCCGGATGGTAAAGGAGCTGGACATCGCCACACCCGATCTGCTTACGCCGGTAAGCCGGCTGTCGGGTGGCAATGTGCAAAAGGTGCTGCTGGAGCGGGAAATTCAGGATCATCCCCAGCTGCTCATCGCTGCCTATCCCGTCCGCGGCCTGGATATCGGCGCCTCTTACAAAATCTATGATATGATGACTGCCGAAAAGCTGCGCGGCGCGTGCGTGCTGTTCATTGGCGAGGATCTGGACGCGCTGCTGGGCATTTGCGATCGCATTCTGGTTCTGTGCGGCGGCGAAGCGGCGGGCTATGTAAAGCCCGCTGAAACCACCAAGAACGAGATTGGCTATATGATGATGAACGGCAGCATCGGAAAAGAGGAAATGGCGGTATGAACATGCAAAAAATCCATTTGAGCCGGAAGCGCATTTTCCGTTTTATCGCCGCGCTTTTTTGCCTTTTCCAGCTGGCGGCAGCTTTCCTTTTTCGCAGTACGGAGGCAGGCTCCGTCGCAGCTTCCGCCAGGGCTCTGTTAGCGCACGGAGGCGTGGCGGGCGTAATAACGGGCGTCATCACGATAGCCGTGCTGACCGGGCTTGTCCTCAGCACAGCGCTGCTATTCCTTCCCAATGCCACCCGATTTACCGGCCGCTTTTGCGCCCTGTTTACGCTTTGCGTACAGGCGGCGTTTTCGGTGCTGCTTTTATTGCTGTGCTGGCTGGGCGTTGGCGCTCCCGCTCGGGTAAGCGCGCTGTTTGGGGGCGAGCGGGTATATCCGGCAAACTATGTGCTTCTGCTTCTATCCGCTGTTATTTTAGGGCTTTTGTTTGTTTCCCGTTTTGAGCGAATCGCCAAGAAAACGCCGCCTACCATTATGCAGGCGCTGCCTGTGCGGCTGCTGGCTATCCTGGGCGCGGTGCTGTGCAGCATGCTGATGATTCTGCTGATTGGCTACAATCCGCTGGCTGCCTTTGAGCAAATCTATAAGGGCTCCATCGGCACCAAAAACGCCATGACCATCACGATGGAGCGCAGCATTCCCATGGTTTTGGGCACGATGGCTGTCATTGTGGCGTTCAAGATGCATTTCTGGAATGTAGGCGTTGCTGGTCAGCTTACCATGGGCGCGATATTTGCCTCCTTCTTTGCTTACCAGCTGGGAAATGCTCTCCCCCACGCGGTGCTGATCCCGCTGATGTTTGTGGGCGGCGCCGTAGGCGGCGCTTTCTGGGGATTTCTGCCGGCCTATGCCAAGGTACGCTGGAACACCAGTGAGACGCTGTTCGCCCTCATGCTCAATTACATTGCCACCTATATTGTTCAGCTGCTTCGGCGCGGCCCCTGGGAGGATCCGATGATGCCTTCCTTTGGACAATGCCCCATGTTTGTGGATAACGCGCGGCTGACCAAAATCCTGGGCTGTTCCAGCGGATGGATTGCGGCCCTGGTCATTTTGATCCTGGTAACTGTTTATCTGCAATGCACCCGTCACGGATTTGAAATCCGCGTTGTAGGCGAGCAGGAAAAGACGGCGGAATATCTGGGCGTGCCGGTCAAGCGCGTCATTGTGCGCACAATGCTGATTTCCGGTGCCATCGCGGGAATTGCCGGCATGCTCAAGATCAGCGGCGCGGACTTCAAGCTGAACGAAACGGTTGCCGGGGATATTGGCTTTACGGTAATCACAGTAGCGTGGCTGGTGAAGCTCAATCCATTGGCGGGCGCTGCCGTGGCCGTGCTGTTCAGCGCCATGAACAAGGGCTGCGAAAGCCTGTCCATGTCCGCCACGCTGCGGGTGAACGGCGTGAATATTCCCTCCGCCTCCGCAACGGTTATCATTGGCATTTTGCTGCTGTTTGTGCTGGGCAGTGAATTCTTCCTCACCTATCGCATTGTTTTTAAGGGAAAACGGATTACAAAAGGCGGTGCTTTAAAATGACGGTATATGTTCTGGTTGCGCTTCTTGCCGCAGGCATTAAGGCCGGCGCGCCGCTTCTGCTGGGCACCCTGGGCGAAATCCTGACGGAGAAATCCGGCAGCCTAAACATGGGCGTGGAAGGCGTGATGGGCATTTCCGCAGTAGCCGCCCTGGCCGTCGGTTTCCATACCGGCAGCATCGCGCTGACCTTGCTGGCAGCGGTGCTGGCGGGGATGCTCTGCTGCCTGGTTTATAGCTTTATGACCGTAACGCTAAAGGCAAATCAGCTGATTACGGGCCTGAGCATCAGCATCCTGGGCGGTGGCGTGTGCAACATGATGGGCGCCTTTATCAACAATTCCGCCAAGGCCGCCAAAACCACCGCCCGCCTGAATAGCTCGGTCATGCGCCTGTTTTCGGGGCTGGATCAGGGGCTTGCCATCAAATCCGAAGAAAGCATCCCCTTTGCCTGCTATGTCGATAAGCTTCTCAGCGGAATCAATTTCTTTGTCATTATCAGCGTGATCCTGGCGATTGGCATGTGGTTTTTCTTCAACAAAACCCGTCCCGGCCTGCATCTTCGCGCTGTGGGTGAAAACCCCCGGGCAGCGGACGCCATGGGCATCAGCATTACAGCCTATCGGTACCTTGCTTCCGTTATAGGCGGAGCAATGATGGGGCTGGCAGGCCTGTTCGTATGCATGAATGTGGGCGGAAAATGGGAATACAATCTGATCGGCGGCCAAGGCTGGCTGGCAGTGGCGCTGGTTATCTTCGCTCGGTGGAACCCGCTCAAGGCCATTGGCGGCTCGCTGATTTTTGGCATTCTCCTGCGATTGTTCCTGCATGTAAAGCTGAGCTTCCTGCCCGATAACTGCGAAGCGCTGCTAATGATGCTGCCTTATGTGATCACCCTGATCACTCTGATCCTTTCCGGACGCAAGAAAAACGCCGGCGCAGGCGCGCCTGCCGGCAGCGGCAGCAATTTCTTCCGGGAAGATCGGTAAACCGCCTTCATATTCTCGCATTGTACCAAATACCCTTGCCGCAAGGCGCGTTGCAATATGCAAAAACAGGCTGCACTCATTTCAGAGCAGCCTGTTTTTGTGATTGTATCCTGCATTCCGCGATGGTTTATCGGGCAATGAGAGTGAGTTCAAATTGGCGTTTTTTCTGACTTTGGAGATAAATGCTGGAAGGTAGGAAAGGAAAGCCGAGAGGCGGTCATACACCGCAAAATAGGCCTTCCAACCGGCGAAAGCTCCCTTTTGAGGTGTTGCGAATGGATATATTCTTCATCAATTGAGGCAGCGTTTCCGAGAGGATGAACAAGAGGCAGTTTTCAGAATCTGCCATATTTAGCAGTCTTTTTCCCGCTTGACATTGTGCTGCTGCAAAGCAGCTATCAAAATTCCTCAGTTAACCAGGAGATAGCTTATGGTAAAGTTTTTTATACGGTTGCGAACGATGATTTCTTGATGACGGTAGCGATACTGATAGCTTGTGCAGTCAGCATAATGGATTTTATGCTTGCGACCCCAATAATCCCTCAGTATGAAAAAGTCTTCATTTTTAAATACCTCAACCTGCCATACCAACGTGATCCATAGAAGATAAGCACCCAGTAAATCGAAGAGAAAAAAGCCAAGGAATACCACAGGAGATTCAGTGCCATGGAATACCACAGGAAATTCAATACCATTTTGATAAAGAAGTATGATGAGGAGGACAGTTGTGCAAAACAACATTCCCATGACAGCAATCCACCCAATGACTTTAGGCGGCCTTATGACAATACGCTCCTTGCGCAGATTATATGTCATTTCCCTTTCTTTTTCTCTCATGATAAGCGATACGATCCCTCTAAGTATGATAGGAATGGAAATGAATCCCAATATACGAGTCAAGAGTCCTTTGTCCATAAAGCAACCTCCTAAACTTTAATCGAAAATTGCAACCTGTTGAATTTCTTGATTCACAACAGCGCTCCCTACAGTACCTGTGGTGAATCTAACGATAGCCGTTGCAATCGTTTTCCTTATAACAATACGTTCATGCTTAGTAGCGAAGTCTTTTCACTTTCTCATGTACCATAGAGTCCCCCAATAAAGGAAGTCGAAAACGTAATTTGCAATATAACATTGGCAAGGTTCGTAGTAAGTGTTTTTCAGTTTATTCTATCATCAAAAGACTAAGTAATGGGAAAATACAGGTTGGGCATTGGTATCCCTAATACGCAAATAACATATATCACAATCCATTTTACGCGGCAACTTACTATTCCTTGTCATGTATTCCGAAAAGATAACCGGCTCAAAGGTTAGTATTAGGTTTAGCATCATTATATCATTCTTTCTTCCCGATGTAAATCAGCACATGATGGAAAAGGAACATATTCGATCTTGAAAGAGAAGCATATGCAGACTGAAGAGCGGCATGTGGGCATTAACTCTGCTCGGTGAAATACCACAGAGCATTTCTTAACTTGCGCCGGTAGCCTGTATTTGGCGGTTCATAGCCTATATCCTGTTATGGTTTAACAGCCTATAAATGCAAAAAGAAATCCTCATGCTTTGTATCAAAACATGAGGATTTAGTTGGCGGAGTGGGTGGGATTCGAACCCACGGTACTGTTACCAGTACACCTGATTTCGAGTCAGGGCCGTTATAACCACTTCGATACCACTCCACGGTGAAGCGCTTTCTATCATAGCGCAGATCACCGTTTTTGTCAAGGTCGCTCGGCGGATTTTCCACGCCCGGCGGATTTTCACGTCCGTCTCCGCGGATTTTATGGCTCAGCTCGGCGGATTTTTATGGCTTTTTATGGCTCGGTCTGGATATGGGGGATGTCGTTTTCAGTAGCGTAAGCTTCAGCATAGGAGCTTGTGCAAACGATCAGGCACAGGTTGGGACACAGGGCAAAAGCGTCCTCCCCAATATAGGCCAGCGATACGGATGCCGGAGAACGCGCCGTCGCCAAGATGCGTGACGCTTTCCGTGCCGTGAATCACCGTCAGCGGGCATCACCAGACGGTATGCTCGCCGATGAATTCCACCGTTTCCGGCAATGTCACATCGCGCACATTGGATTTCGCAAAGCAGCCGTCGCCGATGGCGACTGCCGGCAAGCCCTGGATTTCTTCGGGAATGGCCACCGTTTCGGCCTCGCCTGCGTAGGAGGATAGAACAATGGACGCTTCAAAGGCATTCTCCGTCCGCGCGGGCACGCAGCACAGCAGCAGCGCCGCCAGCAAGCCAATCAGCAGTCCGCGCTTCATGGCTTTCCGCGCTTTCCAAAGTACTGCGCAATCTCGCGCATGCGCGCCATCTGATCCACATGGAAGGGGCAGCGGCCGTTGCAATGGCCGCACTGCACGCAGGCCGAGGCCGTCTTGTCCAGCGTCAGATAATGCTCCCGCGCCAGGGCGTCGCCCAGGCGGGTCAAATCATAATACTTGTTGATCAGCCCGATCTCCAGACCCACGGGGCAGGGCTGGCAATAGACGCACTTGGTCAACGCTTCCTGCGGCGCATAGGCGCTGATGGCGCTGTAATCGCGCTCCGCCGGGGTGGTATCAAAAAAGGCCAGCACTTCTTCCATTGCGGGCTGGCTGCCATAGCCAGGCAGCACCGTGACCACGCCGGACTTATCCAGCGTGTACTGAATGCACTGCGGCTTGGCCAGCGTCGCCTTGAAGGGCGATTGCGCCGCGTCCAGCAGCTGCCCACCGCAGAAGGGCTTCGTCACTGAGATGCCCACGTCCTCCTTTTCGCAGCGGCGATACAGCGCTTGCCGGTCGTCCGCGCCGCCAATGCCAAATTCGCCCTGGCCGTAATCATATACCGGGTTGATGAAGAACATCACGGTATCGATGATCCCCATATCCAACACGCGGTTAACCAGCGCGGGCGTGTGCGAGGACAGGCCGATATGGCGGATCATGCCCCGGCGCTTGAGCTCCAGCACATCGTCCAGCACCCCATTTTTCTGGTAAGCGTCCAGATCCTTGTCCTCATCCAGGCAATGGATAAAGCCAAAGTCAATATAATCCGTTTGCAGGTTGTCCAGCTGCCACTTGACGGCGGCCTGGATCTTTTTCAGTTCCGTCGTCCAGCCGTACTCGCCGCTGGTATAATCCGCGCCGAAATGAACCTGCAGATAGACCTTTTCGCGCAGTCCCTGCAGCGCCTTGCCATAGGCAGGGAAGATCGCCGCGTGGCCGCCCGCCAGATCAAAGAAGTTCGCTCCGCGCGCAATGGCTGACCGCACGGTGGCGATGATTTCGCTCTTGGGCCTTGCGCCGATAGCCGACACGCCCATGCCGATGACGCTGATTTTTCGCCGCCATGCGGCAATACGCGGTATTCCATATCGTTGTGCTCGCTAAGGATAAGTAGGGTTTCATTCGGAATGCTTGCAATTATAGCTGCGGAAGAACTCGCAGCCGCGCGAAGATTAAGACGACCGCCAGTGACGGCGCCGAAAATGCGGGTGAGCATATTACCACGTCCTTTCTTGCTATGGGCATAGAAAAGGCGGAGATTCTTTTCGAAGCTCCGCAAAAATTAAGTTAATCCAGAATAACAATTCTTCTATCATCCATAATAGATCCTCGCGAATGCTCATCTGATGTGATAAGGATTCTCTCTATTCTATATATATTGATCGCCCTTTTATTCTCTTCTGGCAAAAGAACTACTTTCCCATGATACCATGGATATTTTGCTGTGAAACGACCCCAGATATCCCATCTGTTGTATGAGATGTTCTGTAACTCATAACCAGCTACCACGATATATGTGTAGTTATCAAAATCGAACTCATATGTGTCCGTGATATTCAAACCAGTCGCTCGCTTATACAAGTCAGAAAAAGATGCAAGCGAAATGTAGGATTCTGGTGCCTGGGTTATACTCCACCACAATGTTCCAAATGGGGGATTATCTGAAGAGATAGGTTTCAACCAATCGAAGGATCCAATTTTCACAAACTTTATCTCATTTTCTTTTTTCAGAAAACAGATGCAGAGAATTATAGCAATAACAAGAATGAGAGTTGCCACAAGAATCTTATTCCTAAACATTATTTATCCCCCTATTTTTGCTATATCATTATTTGAAAAGAGTGTTATTCCTAAAGAACTGCCATCCGGACCTCAAAAAATCCATCACTGATTTCATTTGGCCAAAGTCAGGAACGCCATACAGAAGACCCGTTTTAGGCCAGTAGTTTACACTATGCTGCCTCCATAAACCGTAAACGATAAAATGATGATTGCCTTGCTTCTATATCATACCCGATTGCTCGTATCTTGTCAAAGGAAGATCGGCCGGCGCGGCAATCGCGCGCCAAAACGTACATCCGGCGCGCCGGGAACGACAATTGATTCGCTTACCCTTGCCCGCCGCGCGCCCTTTTGATATGATAAGCGCGTAAAGAACAATCCCTCCCCCGCCAACCAATGAAAAGGAGCAAGACAAAATGGAAACCGGCATCATCATCCTCTTAGCCGCCCTGGCGCTGGGCGTCATCCTGTTCGCCGCGGGCTATCTCAAAGCCCCGCCGGACACAGCCTTTATTATCTCCGGCCTTGGCAAAAAGCGCATTCTGATCGGTAAAGCCGGCTGGAGAATCCCCTTCCTGGAGCGCGTGGATAAGCTGTCGCTACAGGTAATGACCGTGGACGTAAAGACCAGCGAGGCCGTGCCCACCAACGAGTTCATCAACGTGATGGTGGACGGCGTGGCCAACGTGAAAATCTCCTCCGACCCAGCGCTGCTTACCCGCGCGGCTGAATCGCTGCTGGGCATGAAACAGCCCCAGCTGATCGCCATGGTAACGCAGGTGCTGGAGGGCAACATGCGTGAAATCGTGGGCAGCGTGGGCCTGAAGGAAATGGTGCAGGACCGCCAGGGCGTGGCCAAGAAGATCACCGAAAACGTGGTGCCCGATATGCAGAAGCTGGGCATTGAGGTGGTAAACTTCAATATCCAGAACTTCCGCGACAACGCCGGCACCATCGAAAACATGGGTATCGACAACGTGGAGCAGATCCGCAAGAACGCGCAGATTGCCAAGGCCAACGCCCAGCGCGACATTGCCATCGCCTCCTCCGTGGCCCAGCAGGAAGCCAATGCCGTCAAGGTGGACAGCGAAAAGAAGATCGCCGCCCAGAACGCCGAGCTGACCGTGCAGCAGGCCGAAATGCAGGTGCGCGCCGATACCAAGCGCGCCGAAGCCGACGCGGCCTATTCCATTCAGCAGGAAAGCCAGCGCAAGACCATTGAAATCACCCGCGCGGATGCGGACATCGCCCGCCGTGAAAAGGAAGCCGAGCTGGCCGAAAAGGAAATCGCCATTCAGGAGCGCAAGCTGGACGCCGAGGTGCGCAAGGCTGCCGACGCGAAAAAGTATCAGGCTGAGCGTGAAGCCGAGGCCGAGCTGGCCCGCCGTCAGCGCGAGGCCGACGCGCAGAAATACGAGGCCGAGCAGCAGGCGCAGGCGCGCCGTGCTGAAGCCGAGGCGCAGCGCTACGCCATGGAGCAGGAGGCCGAAGGTATCCGCGCCCGCGGCCTGGCCGAGGCCGAAGCTATCGAGCGCAAGGCCGAAGCCCAGTGCAAGATGGGCGAAGCCTCCATCCTGGAAATGTACCTGGCCGCCCTGCCCGAGGTGGTCAAAAACGCCGCCCTGCCCCTGGCCCAGACGGACAAGATCGTCATGTACGGCGACGGCAACCCCACCCGCATGGTGCGTGACGTGATGAACAGCTCCGGCCAGATCATCGAGGGCCTCAAGGAAGCCACGGGCATTGACCTGACGGCGCTGCTGTCCGCCTATGCGGCTGGCAAGCAGGGCGCGCAGGCGCAGCAGGCCGAGGAGTAAACAAGGCGCGCGCCAGCTACTGCCAAACGTTCATCAGTGCGCCTGATTTTCACACCCAACCATCGCCCCATGGCACGCTGATCGCAGATCAGCGCAGGGCTGGCGAAGCCAGACCAGGGGGGAAAGCAGGAAGCGAACGGAGGAAAGCTTGCTTTCATCCGGGCGGTTCAGGCTTTCATCTGCCACGGGGTGGCCTGGGCCACTCCCTGTTTTCATCCAATTGACTTTCACGTCACATGCAGCCTTCTTTGGTACTTTCTTGGGCGCCAAGAAAGTACCGTATCCCCCCGTTCCCCCGTATTCCCTTATCTGCCAAAATTTCTCAAAATCTGTAAATCCCTGCAACAAATGCCGCGGCTGTATCGTCTATATAAGTAGAGAGCGCGGCGGCGCATCTTGCACACAGAGAGGTGACAGGCAATGAAAAGCGTAAAGCCCGGTCGCGGGCCCTCCTTCATGAACGGCGTCGGCTATGTGGCGGCGGCCGTGTTCGGCATATTCTGGATGATCATGGCCGGCGGTATCGGCGCGCCGGGGCTGTTTGTTGCCTTTGGCGCAATCTTCGTGCTGATGGCCGTCGCCGGGGCAATCTATCAGTTTTCCAATGCCACGCGCAAAAACCGCTTTTCCGCCTTTGATATCACCGATGAGCAGGAGGAGCCGGACGAGCTGAACCAGTACTTCGGCAAGAACGGCGCAGGCTATATGCCTGAAAAGCAGGAGCCTGCCGCACGCTATTGCCCCTATTGCGGCGAAGCGCTGCAGGAGGACTATCGCTTCTGCCCCAAGTGCGGAAATGAGCTCAAGTAAATCGATAAAAGTCAATGATCCCCCGCCAACAGGCAGGGGATCGTTTTTTATTGATGCTATAATTACTTTTTATCCTTGCTTTCCTTGCGGAACAGGTAGGTATCCACCTTGTCGCGGATCTCATCGGCAATCTCGCGCTTGATGGGGAACACCGCCGCGTTGGCTACGCGCTTGGCCAGGTACAGCGCCTGCTGCAGGGTGATATCCAGCGCTTTTTCATCGATATAGCCGCTTTTAAGGTTGTCGCGGCGATCATGGATGTAATCCGCGCCGGACGCGCCGAAGCGGCACAGGTTAATCGCCGGCACGCCGTGATCGGCAAAGGGCACGCAGTCGCTGGAATAGATATCCAGCTTCACCTTGCAGGGCACGCCCAACTCGCACATTAGCGCATCCACATAGCCCACAGCCTCCTGCGTAGCCAGCACAGGCGCGATGTTGTGGCCCAGTGTCGCGGCGGCCACATCCACATTGATCATCAGCACATGCTTGCTCAATTCCTCCGCGTGCGCGGCCGTCCACGCCTTGCTGCCCAGCAGCCCCTGCTCCTCCGAGCCGAACCAGTTAAATTTCATCGTGCGCGCCGGGCGATGGGTGACAAAGTAGCGCAGCAGCTCCATGTTGATCACGCTGCCGGACATGTTGTCGTATACGCCGGTGGAAAAATGCACGCTGTCGTAATGCGCGCCGAAGGAGATGATTTCATCAGGGTACTGCGTGCCGGGGATTACCGCGCACACGTTGCGGCTGGTACCCTCCACGCATTCGCTGTCGATTTCAATATGCATGCGCGCGGCGCCCCGGCGCACGATCTCCGCCGCATCGGCGGCACGCATGTTCAGCGCAACGGCAAAGCCAAAGGGCTCGGTCATGGTTTCGCGCAGCTTGCGGATATCGCAGTCCGTCTCGCTGGGACGATCCAGCGTGGTGCCCGAGAAGGTCAGGATGGCCGCAGCCCCAGCCTTTTGCAGCTTTTCATAATCCGCGCGGCGCAGGCGGCCGTTGATCATAACGATCTTGCCCTTTACATGGAGCAGGTGCGCGGGCAGCAGATCCTCAGCATAATAGAAATCCGCGTCCAGGCCGCCCTCTGGCGTGGACAGCGAGCGCTCGTAGCCCGTAACGGCGTATTCCTTCTGATAGGGCGCGGTGACGACCAGGCGCGCGCTGCCTACGCGGCCGCAGGGCACGCTAAATTCCTCAATGTGCGCGTCCACGCCGCAGCCCTGAGCCTCGGCCAGCAGGGTTTCGGCGGCGCATTTCTCCGCATCGGAACCGGAGAGACGTTCAAAAGCCAGACTTTTCAGCAGCGCAAACGCGCGGCGAGCGGATACTTCCATGGTAATAATGCTCCTTTCATTTGTTGAACAGAATTCGTTTTGCGCTTTCCAGCGCCGCACCATCCGGGGCGCTGCCCTGCGCCATATCGGGCTTGCCGCCGCCCCGCGCGCCGCTTTCGCGCAGCAGCTGCGCCATATCGAGCGCGCCATTCGCACTGCGGGCAAAGATCAGCATGCGCGCATCCTTGCGCGGGCAGGACAAAAGCGCAATTGCTCCCGGCTGAGCCGTCAGCGCAGCGGCGGCGTGCAGCAGCGTTTCGGGCTCGCCATAGGCAATGTGCCCGCAATACAGCGTGCCGCAGGGCAGGGAGATTGCGTCCCGGAGCAGCGTTTCCATCATGGCCAGGGTCAATTGCTCCCGGGCCGCGCGGCGCGCTTCCTGAGCCGTTTCGCGCTCATGATGCAGCGCGTCCAGCGCGGTATCGGGCGTGGCGGACAGGGCGGCGCTGAGCCCTTCGGCACAGCGGGCGACACGCTGAAAATAGCGCACCGCGCGCATGCCGGCCACAAAGGTCAGCCGCAGCTTGCCGCGGGCGGGCGCGGTGGACAGAATCTTGACCGGCCCAATTTGCCCCGTTGTAGCCGGATGCGTACCGCCGCAGGCGACCATCTCGTAATCGCCCATGGCCACCACGCGCACATGCTCGGAAACGGTGGGGCGCTTGCGCAGGGGCAGAGCCGCCAGCTCGTCGGGCGCAGGGAACCAGCAGAGGATGGGATCATCCTGCTGTACGCGGGCGTTGACCATGGCTTCCAGCGTATCGATCTCCTCCGCCGTCAGGCGCGTGCGCCCGCCGGGCAAATCCATATCGATGGTGGATTCCGTCTGCCCCAGGTGCAGGCCGATCGTCACTGCGCCGTACAGCTGCCACGCCGCCCCGGCGATCATATGATCGCCCGCGTGCTGCTGCATATGATCCAGCCTGCGCGGCCAATCGATGCAGCCGTGCACCGGCATATCCTGCGGCGGAAGCGCGTCCAGCTTGTGCCATACTATACCGTCCTGCACCTCCACATCGGTTACATGGGCGGTAACGTCGCCCCATTGCAGCGTGCCCGTATCATAGGGTTGCCCGCCCGAGGTGGGATAAAATGCCGAGCAATCCAGCGCCGCCCAGCCGTCTGGCCGCACGGCAACCACCCGCGCGTCAAACGCAGTCAAATAAGCATGATCATAATAAAGACGATTGGTAGGCTGCACAATAAGCCCTCCTGGGTTTGCAATAATATAAGGTAGATTTTCTCATTGGAGGCACGGCGTTATGCGGGTTTCTCGTCCGCCTGCGATACCGTATAGAGCGAGTACAGCATGCCGCGGCGAGCCATCAAATCATCAAACGTGCCATGCTCGCAGATGGTGCCACCATGCAGCACCAGAATTTCATCATAGCGGCGCATCAGCCGTGCATCCATGCGATGGGTGACGATCACACGCGTCAGCCCTTCAATATCCAAAATGGCGTCCGCCACGGCGCGGGCAGTCTGCGCATCCAGGGCGGCGGTGGCCTCATCCGCCAGCATGACGGGCGCATCCTGCATCAGCGCACGGGCAATGGAGACGCGCTGCCGCTCGCCGCCCGATAAGGCGCTGCCGTTTTCGCCACAGGGGGTATCCGCTCCGCGCTGAGCAATCAGCGCCGACAGGCCCGACAGCCGCAGCGCACGCTCCACCCGGGCGGGATCGGCCTGGCGGAACATCGTCACATTGTTCAAGATTGTATCATTAAAGATGAAAGTGTTTTGCTGCACCAGTGAAATCACGCCATACAGCGATTCGGCGCTGATGCCGCGCAACTCGTGCCCATCATAGCGGATTTGCCCCTGATAATCGGGCGAAGCGCCCATCAGCAGGCTCAGCAGCGTGCTCTTGCCGCTGCCCGAGGCGCCCACGATGGCATAGCTTTTGCCGTGCTCCAGGCGGAAACTCACATCCCGCAGCACGGGCGCGCCGTCCGGATAGGCGAAGGTGAGTTTTTGCACATCGATGCCCTGCGTCAGGCACGGTGGAATGTTTTTGCCCGTATCGCGCACATTTTCGTTCAAATTATCGGCCAGCTTGTCCATCAGCGCCAGCGCCGCCTTGCGGCTGGCCAGCAGCGGCGGCAGCTCGGTCATGGGCGAAAGGACAAAGTTCATCAGCTGCACAAACAATATTACAACGCCGGGGGTAACGCCCTGCCCGGTGACAGCCAGGTACGCGCCCAGGATGAACACGCCCATCTGCGCCAGGATGCTTGCGCCCTCGCCCAACATATGGATGCGCTGCGCCGTCGCGCCACGCGCGCGCTTGCTTTCTTCCAGCGCGGCATTTTCCTGATTGAAGAGCCGCTGAGCCTCGCCTTCGGCGCGAAAACTCTTGAGCACCGAAAAACCGCTGAGCAGATCCTTGACCATGCCCACAAATCCGGCGTTTCGCTGCGAAACCTGGGCTTCGCGTACAGCCAGGCGGCTGCCCGTCACCACGGAAACCGCCATGGGCAAAAGCGACAGCGCCACGCCCGCAACGGTGAGGAGCGGGCTGTAATAGAGCATCATGGCCAGTGAGCCGAAAAAGACCGCCGCCAGCGAAGCGATGCTGGTGAGCTGGGGCAGGTAATCGCGCTCAATCATGGCGATATCGTTGGTCAAGGCTGAAATGTATTCGGCACTGCCTTCCCGCTGGAAGGATGCAATGCTTTTCTGCATCAACCGGGTAAACACATGGGATTTATACTGCCGCACGGCGCGGGTAACAAAGCGCGGCTTAACCACACTCCACAGCCATTCCAGGGCAAAAAAAGCGGCAATGCCAACGGCGGTGATCATCAGCAACCGCCAAAGCGGCGTGATATCATGGCCCATGGCCACATCCGTGATACGCTGAATAAGATATGAAAACAGCAAATTGCTGCAATTTATGGCAATACCAACCGCCAGCGCGGCGATAAACAGCATGTGATTCTTGTGAAAAAAGCAGCGCGTCAGCTCCTGCCGAGCCTGCTTTTGCCGGGCTTTTTTCATGACGCTCCCCTTACAAAATGGAATTATGCAGGATAAAAACTCTAAAAGTCCATGCTTATTATAGAAGATTTTCCCATTTTTTGCAACGGGGATGCAGAAAAAATGCAGTGCAGCTCAGTCAATCAAGCGCATTCGCCCGGCAATTGCACCTTTCCTCATTCAACGTGCAACCACGCCTCCCGTTCTGCGGCATTTTTTCCAGTTTTCATGCTTCTTTTATTTAAATTTGTAATTTCCAATTCCCCTAAAATAGGCAATTTGGCATTGACTTTTCCCATTGCTTGTGGTAAACTAATTAATGCTGATGAAGCAGCATGCCTCATTAGCCTGGATGCCGATATAGCTCAGTTGGTAGAGCGGCTGATTCGTAATCATCAGGTCAAGGGTTCGAGTCCCTTTATCGGCTCCATTTTTTATCGAGGTGTAGCGCAGTTTGGTAGCGCGTTTGGTTCGGGACCAAAAGGTCGCAGGTTCAAATCCTGTCACCTCGACCA
>SFIM01000056.1 GCA_004556155.1 Clostridiales bacterium | reverse complement strand
CTGTGTTGATGGTTGTAGCAAACTTATTCTAACACAGTGGTCCTCGCTATGGACCTTTTTATTCTCCTAAATGCTCATCTTCATTTTACAATGCGCCAAATTTTTCTTCATCATCCATTCCTCCATCATAAAAATAGGGCTGCCCGGCGTTTCACCTTGCAGTCCTATTCTACTTCGATATTCGGTTTTAAGGGTCGCACGGCAAGCGACATCGCAAGCGCTTACAGCTTATGCGCCAATCAGGCTCTGATCAAAGGCAAACAGCGCTTCGTTGATTTCAAATACGTTATAGTTGCCATGCTCAATGAAATACTCCACAATGATATCAAACTTATTGGAATGGGACAGCGCGAAGCCCGCCTTCATGAGCATATCCTTCATCTCCGCCAGCGGCAGCTCCAGGGCAATGGCAAAGGCGATCACCGTGGGCTTGGAGGGCTTATATCCTTTGTCCGAACGGATCTTTGAAAAAAGCTTGCGGTCAATATTGGCCTTTTTGTAGCACTGCGCATCGGTCATTCCGCGCTCATCAATCTTGCGCAGCAGCATTTCTGAAAAGCTCTCATCCATCCGTCCCAGCGCATCGACAAGGGACATCGTTTGGGACGCGGAATCCGCGCATTGCTGGATTGCATCCTGGCAAACGGGCGCTTCACAGGCCGCGGACGCTTCCACGCGAAAGGCATTCATCGAGCGCAGGCGCGCGGAGCGATCCTCGGTATGCTCGTCCACATACAGTTCATCGATATAGGCGGCAATATCGGCAAACAGCGCGCCGCTAATCTGATAAGCATGCCGGTCAAAGATCACAAGATAGACCATCATGTCGTTTTCAAGCAGAAAATCGCTGATGGTATCCACCGCAGCCTTGAGCGCCCGATCCTTTGGATAGCCGTAAATGCCGGAGGAAATGAGCGGAAACGCCAGCGATTCGCAGCCGTATTCCTTTGCCAGCGCAAGCGCCGCCCGGTAGCTGGCAACCAGCAGTTCCTGCTCTCCGCGCTGCCCGCCATGCCAGCGCGGCCCCACCGCGTGAATGACGTATTTGCAGGGCAATCGATAGCCCTTTGTGATCTTTGCGCTGCCTGTTTTGCACCCATGCAGCGCTTTGCACTCCGCCAGCAGCTCCGGGCCTGCGGCACGGTGAATGCAGCCATCCACCCCTCCGCCGCCCAACAGCGATTCATTGGCGGCGTTGACAATGGCGTCCACCTGCATCCTGGTAATATCGTTTCTGACGATTTGCAGCGGCATAAAGCGCTTTCTACCTTTCTATCTGTCTGAAATTACCCCTTTTACAAAAGGATTTTTGCCCGCTTCACTGCTCCCGCAAATAAATGCTATCCAGCAGACGAACGCCCGCACCGGTGCGAAAAACGCTTTGCCGCATGTTTTCAATGGCTGCGCAGACAAGACCGCCCTCGTCCGCGTTGACCAGAAAATCCGCTTCCAGCAGGATCTGGTAATCCAGGCTGTCCACATGGGTATAGGTATGATGATGCGCCACCAGCCAGGAAATTCGCTCCGCCATATCTCCTTCAACAGGCATGCCTGCAAAGAAATCCTCTACCAGCGGTGGGCTTTCCAGCTCCTGGTATTTTCCATTGGTATTGCCATATTTCTGCCGGCACAGCGGGCAGGCAATATCATGAACCACCGCCGCCAGCTCCAGCGTCAGCTGCGTTTGATCATCCAGCCCCTCCTGCTCTCCAATGGTTTTAGCAAACGCCCATACCTTGAGAAAATGGTTGATATCGTGCAGGTTGCCCTGATAAAAGGCGATCATCTTTTCAATTGCGGATGAAACAATCATGGCCCGTCTCCCCTTTCAAAGCGCCGTTCCCATTGCCGGGATAAAGAAGCCGCGCATATCCGTCCGTTCCAGCTCCAGCAGCTTTACCTTTTTGTCGATACCGCCCGCATAGCCCGTCAGGCTGCCGCTGCTTCCTACCACCCGGTGGCAGGGAATAATAATGGAAATTTCGTTATGCCCCACCGCGCCGCCAACGGCCTGCGCCGACATATGATCGCGCCCCATTTGCACCGCAAGGCAGCGGGCAAGCTGGCCGTAGGTAGTTGTCTGCCCATAGGGGATATCCAAGAGCAGCTTCCACACAGCCTGGCGAAAGCCTGAGCCAATGGGATGCAGCGGCGGCATGAAATCGGGCTCTTTGCCGGTAAAGTAAACATCCAGCCAACGCCTCGCAAGCGCCAGGCTCTCCGTTTCCCGCTCGATATGCTCCGCCGGCAGTTCATTTGCAAAGTACTTTTGGCCGTCAAACCACAATCCGGTCAGGCCGGTATCATCCGCGGCCAGCAAAATGCCACCCAGCGGGGAATCATAGTGCATTGTGTACATCATGGTCTTTTTCCTCCATTCTGCTTTTTGGCGCATGATCTTGATGCCAGAAAGGTCAGAATATCCGCAACGTTCTTTTCAACAGGCATCGTGCCATCCACCCGCAGGACAGGGCAGGCAATATTGCTTAGCCACTTCGTAACATAATCCTCCGGCCTGTCATTAACAAAGGAAAACCATGCGTTCTCCTTTTCATGCAGATCGCCGCCATCAAGCATTCGCCCGCCGAATTTCTGGTAGGATCGCTCCCAAACGCGCTGCATTCTCACTGGCTTTGGCACGTCGACCAGCACGGCATAATCGAGCGACGCAATCAGCTTATCCCCATAATCCCCCCGCACGGCGGCAAACACAAAATGATTGTCCGCCGCAATCTTTGCCTCAAGGATGCGGATTGCTTCCTCCTTGCTGCGCGGATTAGAAAACGGATCGGCTGCATTTTCTTTTGAAAAGAACAGTTCTTCACTATCAATGAAAGCGTATGTCAGGCGCTGTGCAAGGATCCGTCCAATCGTGCTTTTGCCTACACCGTTCAGCCCGCAGATCAAAATGCCCATATGCGCTCCCGCAAGTGCTTATTGAATAAACAAATTATACCATGGCTGGATATAAGCGTCAATCAAGAGCTGGCGCGCTGCTCCGACAAGGACTGCTATGAAAAGCTCCGACAAGGACTGCTATGAAAAGATAATCGATATCGATGTAAAATACACGTTCCGCTTCATGCAGTGCACCGGCCGCTGCGCGCTGATGGACGACCAGACGGGCGCGCTGATGGTGCATATGCTCTTCGAATGCCTTTTACTCCGGCCTGTTCGAAACAATCCGCCATGATCTAAGCCGGCAGGAAGCAATCGTATACGCGCTGCGGCTGCGCCGGTTCTTCCGCATGGGCTGGGCGGATCTGCTGGGTATGGAAAAAGGCTAACGCCTTTTTTCTTGCGCAATGATTTGATGTATCTAACCATGATGTCCTCGCAAACTGCGTTGACATAAATACGTTTTGAAGGAGATATTTCAAATGAAACAGCTTCGCAAAATCCTGTCTCTGCTCTGCGCGCTAACCATGGTGCTCACCTTCCTGAGCATTCCGGCGCTGGCCGAGGAAACCGCTTTTGCCGGCGGCAGCGGCACAGCAGACGATCTCTGGCAGATTGCCAGCGTAGACCAGCTTGCTTATCTTGCCGCTACCGTAAACGACGGCAGCAAGAGCGGCTATATGGGCGCGATGGGCGCGTATTTCGTGCTGACCGCCGATTTGGACATGACCGGCGTGGACTGGACGCCCATCGGCAATATGAACGACATGGAGAACCGCACCACCCTGTTCCTGGGCTCCTTCGACGGACAGGGCCATACGGTGAGCAATCTCACCTATAAAAACGATCAATTCATCGTCGGCGCCGGGCTGTTCGGCATCAGCGTTGGTGAAATCAAAAACGTAAATATCGAAAACGCCGCCGTTCACTGCACCAATGCAGGCGCTATGGTCATCGGCTCACTGGTGGGCTACAGCATGGGCAATAGAATTATGATATCTGCCATGAAAACACAGATGAAGGAGTCTATTGCAAGTCATATCACTATCCAGCTTGCTTACAGCCTCCATCGCTGTTATTAGTTCCCCATGTTGTCAATCTCTCGCTGAATACGCGCTGCATAAGCCTGCGCAGCAGCAGTGAGCGCATCGGGCGAAAGATAATCCCCCAGGAAAACGCATGCCTCTGGTTCATTGCGCACGGCGTTGAGCAAACCGCGCTGCAAAGGCAGCAGGCGCGCCACCAAGTCGCTTTCGCCCAGCAAATTCAGCATGGTTATACCATCCAGCAGAAGCGCACGAAATAGCGAATCCATTCGGGAGCGAAGCACTGCAACCGGCATTGTCTCCTGACACAGCATGCAGATTTCTCTCGCGTTTTGTTGCAAAACCGTAATCGAATGGCGCATGCGGCTTATGATATCCTCCGTGCAAGGGGCAACAGGCGCCAAAGTAGCAATGATCACCTTGTCATCCAAATAGGACAAAAGCGCTTGTTCCGTCAGGAGAAGCTGTGTGGGAGCATCCGCGCGCTCCCATTTATTGTTGAGAAACAGCAGCTTCTCCTGTTTGTTTCCGATATATACGACAGCGTGCTTACCGTTTTCTATTCCCCGAATGCCCAGCATCGCCGTGCGCTGCCGCCGCAAATATGCGGCCACGCTTTGTGCGGGTACCTCTGTCTCCCGCATTTCAAGGCCCCGCGGATGCAGATAAAGGTTAAACCATTGCGCGCCTTGGAGCATTGGCCCCGCGCGGTACTCATCCTCCTCATAGGCAAACAGAAACGGCAGCTTCATATCCCTTGCAATTTCACGATCCTGCGTATCCACGCCATATCGCAGCAGCATATTCGCCAAGCCAGCATAAGAGCACGAGGAATTAAACGTCATATACTTGAACGTGGTATTCATACACACTTCTCCAATCTCTCATCGGCGTAGGGGATAATGAACTGTGTCCTGCAGTACATGTTCGAGTGAGAAAACACGCCAGCATCGCAAGCACACAATAGCTATATAAAACAAAAACCCGCCGCGAAACTGCGGCGGGATGGCTCCCCAGGTAGGGCTCGAACCTACAACAACTCGGTTAACAGCCGAGTGCTCTGCCATTGAGCTACTGAGGAATATCGGAAAGCGGAGTATCTCTA
>SFIM01000055.1 GCA_004556155.1 Clostridiales bacterium | reverse complement strand
TGCTCTCATTATAGCAAAGGAGGCGCTTCCTGTATCTTAAGCTTTTCCCTCTCACCAGCTCCGCTGGTGGTTTTCTTCTTCGCTGAAGCGACAAAAAAGCCCTGATGGCGGGTTTTCGCCATCAGGGGCTTTGGTTTTGGCTGCATACAGTCTTAATAGGTAATCGCCACAATCAAGCCGTCCATATTATCAGTGGAGGCGCTGTAGGAAGCGGCGCCGTAGGGCACGGTTACAGCCGTATCGGAATAGCCGCCCTCCATGCGGTAGATCTCATACTTGAGCGTACCATCGCTGTACACGGCGATGTGCGGATGTGCCATCAAATACTCAATGTACTCTTCCAGGCACATGCCCAGGGTGTTCATGGCCGCAGCGTTGGCAACGCCCACATAGCGGTACACCTTCATCTGGTCGGTATAGCCGGTCTTGAAGCTCTTATCCACGGTATCGGCATACGGGAAGCCCTGGATGGGATAGCGGAAGATATAGCCGTATTTCCAGCAATTCTGGTACAGCCACTTGCCCTGTTCAGTTTCGTGCAGCAGGGTACTGGTGAACTCGTTGTCGCCCTTCTTGTAGTTATACACAAACACGGACAAGCCGGTCTGATAATCGCTGGTGCCGGGATAGGCCGTGGAACGCATGGCCATTTCGTTCAGCCGCTCACCGCTGTAGGAGCCGCTCAGGCTCTCCACCTTTTTATTCCACAGGCTGGTCTGCTGCTCCATGGTGCGATAGCCCTCGCTGACGATGATGCCGTCCATATCCAGGCCCGCCGCGCGCGCATCGCCATACAGCTTCATCAGCGCGTTGACGGCCACAGGCTGCAGCATCAGGGAGGAATTGGTGGTGGGGATGTTATTGTTCTTGTCTTCATCCGCGCGGCTGGTGCGGCTGATGCTGATCATCATATCGTCGGTCAGATCGGCAGGCATCATGTGCCAGCGGTTGATCAGCAGCAATCCACCCTCCAGCATTTCCTTGCGGGTCACGGTGGTCAGGGAGCCCTCGCTGACAGGATAGGCGGTCAAATCCACCACATCCCAGCCGCTCGCAGCAGCCGCTGGCCACTGCATATCCTTATCCGCGGCGCTCTGCTGCTGATGCTCGGCCATGGCGGCGTTATATTCCTGGGTGCGCTCGGCGTTGATCTTGAGCACATCCTCCTCATTCTGCTTGGCACGGGCCGAAAGATAATTGCGGGTATATAGGTAGCCTGCAAAGCACAGCGCGCACAGCGCCAGCAAGACCAGCATCCAGGCAATCAGTCCGCGATAGGCATTGCGTTTTTTTGTAGCAGCCATGAAAAACACCTTTCTGTCCGCGCAGGCGCGGGCAAACCGTTCATATAAATGAATCCATCTTTTTTATATCAAATTTATTACGAATTGTCAACAGTTTTGTGTAGCTATCCCCCACAAAACGGCAAAACTGGCGGATAATTTACATTTTATTTTCCACCCGAGCCCGGAAAGCACATTGCTCAGATATCCAGCACCAGCTCCACCGGGCAATGATCGGAGCCGAAAATCTCCGGATGGATGGCCGCCTCGCGCACATGCTCGCTCAGCGACTCGGACACAATAAAGTAATCGATGCGCCACCCTGCGTTGTTTTCGCGCGCATGGAAGCGATAGGACCACCAGCTGTACGCCCCCGTTTCATCTGGATGCAGCGCACGGAAGGTATCTACAAAGCCCGCGTTTAGCAGGCGCGTCATCTTTTCGCGCTCCTGATCAGTAAAGCCCGCGTTCATGCGGTTGGACTTGGGGTTTTTGATATCAATCTCCTGATGCGCCACGTTCAAATCACCGCAGAGCACGACCGGCTTTTCTCTTTCCAGCGATTTGAGATAGGAAAGGAATGCATCCTCCCAGCGCATGCGGTATTCCAGCCGCTTGAGCCCATCCTGGGAATTGGGCGTATAGCAGGATACCAAATAGAACTGCGGCATTTCCAGCGTCAGCACACGGCCCTCGTGATCAAACTCATCCACGCCAATGCCATAGCGCACGCTCAGCGGCTCCTGCCGGGTAAAGACGGCCACACCGGAATAGCCCTTTTTCTCCGCGCTGTTCCAATACTGATGATAGCCCGGCAAGTCCAGCTCAATCTGCCCCGGCTGCAGCTTGGTCTCGTTCAGGCAGAAAGCATCCGCGTCCAGCTGTGCGAAGGTGTCCATAAAGCCCTTGCCTATTGCCGCGCGCAGGCCGTTTACATTCCAGCTGATCAGTTTCATTGCCGCACCGTCCTTTGTTCTGCTTGGTAGGCATATCATAGCACATTCGCCCCGCAATTACAATCAAAAAGCAGGGACAGCGCATAGCTTGCACCGTCCCCCACAATCTGTGTTTTTTGTTAATCCATATCCGAGCGAATCAGCTCATACGCCCCGCTGCGCAGCACGCGCAGCAGCGTTTCGTTATCCTCGATGGGCTCCTCCGTCATGATGCCCGCCGCCGTGTGATCATGCGGATCATGAAAATCAGAGCCTGTAGTGCGGATCAGATGCTTTTTTTCAGCCCACAGCTCGGCCAGATAATCGTGCGAATCATGGTTCTTATTAGCGTTATAAACCTCCACGCCGTCCAGCAGCCTGTCGTCCATGATAACGCTGTCATAGCGGAAGGGGTGCGCCTCCACAATCAGGAAGCCCACCTTGCGCGCGCTTTCGGAGAGCTGCTCCAGCGACATACGCCGCACGTCGCCCGCCTCCAGCAGCCATTGGGGCGTAGCGCCGTAAATCAGATAATCATTGGGAATATACTTGGGCGCTCCCAGAGGCGTCAGGTTGATTTCGCAGCCAAAGAGCACCGTCAGCCTGCCCGCCGCAGCGCGCTGCATATCCTCAAACCCGCGCACAAAATGTGCCACCTTTTCGTTCCAGGGCATATCCTCCATATAGCGATAGGTGCTGTTGTTGATATGGTTGGTCAGCACCAGGCCATGATAGCCTGCCTGGGTATACTGAGCCACGGCGTCCTCGGCCTTGGCGCTGGCGCAGCGGCTAGTGGGCGAGGTGTGCACGTGCATTTCAAGCTTGTACATTGCGGCTTCCTCCGTAAAAACTTACTGCACGGATTATAGCACAATCCTGGCAAAATAAAAAGGCCGGACGGCCGCAAAAACGACCGCCCAGCAAAAATCTATGGCGATATATGAAAATCAATATTCCGGCTCCAGCAGACCCAGATTGCCGTCCTTGCGCAGATAGAGCACGTTGGTCTGCTCGGTTTCGATGTTGATGAACACGAAGAAGCTGTGCCCCAGCAGTTCCATCTGCAGGATCGCGTCCTCCACATGCATGGGACGGGTGGTATAGGTCTTGGTGCGCACGATCTTGCGCTCGCCCTGCTCGGGGGCTTCCTCGATAAACTCGGGGATCTCGGCCGGGATATCCTCGCGCAGGCGCTTTTCCAGCTTGGTGCGGTGGCGCAGGATCTGGCGCTCCAGCTTGGCCAGCGCCTTGTCGATGCTCATAAACAGGTTGTCCTCGCTGCTGGCCTCGGCACGCAGGGTAACGCCGTCGATGGGAACGGTAATTTCAACGATGCGCAGGTTGCGCTCCTTGCGCATGCGCACAAACATCTGCGTATCAGGCTTGAGATAGCGCTCCATCGTGGCGGTCTTTTTCATGATGCGCGCGGTGATAGCGGGGCTTACGGTCATGTTTTTCGCGGTGATGGTCGTCTTCATAGGGGTGCTCCTTTCGTTGCAAAATAGGGCCGGGGCGGAATGCGCCCTGCCTGTTTTTTTCCGGCTGCCCCTGCAGCCGTTCTCACGTCTTTCTTGCCTCTCTGGTGTATTATTTTCGACATGCGCGCAAGAATTCCTGCCAATACCTGCTAAATTTTTTTGAAAATTTTTGTGCGTTCGTTTTCTTTTCGCGCGCGCTGTGGTATACTGAGCCCATCACCCGAAAGGAATGGACAATCGCCATGCAAAAGCGACTTGTGCTGCTGGCCACCGGCGGCACCATTGCCAGCGCGCAGAGCGACCGGGGTCTGGCCCCCGCGCTGACGGCGGCGGATATACTGCGCCGCTGCCCCATCGACAACTGCGTTGGTCAGGATATTTTTCATCTGGATTCCAGCAACATCCAGCCCGAGGAATGGCGCGTGCTGGCTGCCGCCGTGCGCCGCGCGCTGCGGGACGCGGACGGCTGCATCATCACCCACGGCACGGACACCATGGCCTATACCGCCGCGGCGCTGTCCTTTATGCTGCTGGATATTGATAAGCCCGTCATTCTCACCGGCTCACAGCTGCCGCTGGATCACGCCATCACCGACGCGCGGGTCAACCTGCTGGAGGCCGCCGAGGCCGCCCGTTCTGTATCGCGTGGTGTATACGTTTGCTTCCATCATAAGCTGATTGCCGGCACGCGCGCGGTCAAGATGCGCACCACCTCCTTTGATGCCTTTGACAGCGTTAACGCCCCGCTGTGCGGCGAAAGCGACGCGGTTGGGCTGCACGTTTACCATCCCATCGAGCACGCGGCGCTGGCTCCCGCAGCCTTCGGCGATGAGATCAACCCCGGCGTTTTCCTGCTTAAGCTGTTTCCCGGCACGTCGCCCGAGGCCTTCCGCCACATCGCAGCCATGGGCTGCAAGGGGCTTGTGCTGGAGGCCTTCGGCCTGGGCGGACTGCACTATATCCGCCGCAATTTAGTGGGCGCGCTGCACGAGCTGTCCGAGCAGGGCGTCGTCACCCTGGTGGCCACGCAATGCATGTATGAAAAGGCGGATTTTTCCATTTATGAGGTTGGCCGCGATATCACCGGCAGCAATATTTACAGCGCCCGCGACATGACCACCGAGGCCGCCGTGGCCAAGTTGATGTGGGTGCTGGGCAAGCCCGATGTGCGCAAGGAGCTGCTGCGCCAGAGCCTGTGCCTGGAGATGTCCTGAAGGCGATCAAAAAGCCGCCATGTTAATATGCGTTGCTTGAGGCAACGGGCATATTCATGTAGACTAAGCTCATCAAAGCATAAGGAGGACATGCATATGTTCGGCGAAAACCTGAAAGCAATGAGAAAAGCCAAAGGGTATACGCAGGAAGAATTGGCCATCAAAATCAATGTTGTAAGACAAACTGTAAGCAAATGGGAAAAGGGGGGTTCACTTAGATAAAGATACCACATCAATCCCACGCTGACTTTTGCTCAACCGATACAGCCGGAGGGCTGGATAACAAGAAAAGGCGGTATGCG
>SFIM01000054.1 GCA_004556155.1 Clostridiales bacterium | reverse complement strand
CGTGTCAATTTTTTTCACAACAAAACGAGTAAAGCACGCTCAAATCCATTCAGTTTCCACTCACGCTTTCACATGCGAAAGTCCGAATAATCCAATAATGTATAGAAAAAGGCGTCTAGTTTACACTAAACGCCTTTGGCGGAGAGTTTGGGATTTGAACCCAAGGTGGGGTATCAGCCCACACACGATTTCCAGTCGTGCGCCTTAGACCACTCAGCCAACTCTCCATCTGTTTGGCTGCTGCTCAATCAGCGAGACTTATTATACAACCATTCGCGCGATCTGTCAACAAGAAAATTGAAGAAAAAGTAAATTTCGCTGACGAACGCGCGCAGCAGCCCGCCATTGATCAGATGTGGAGGTGGTGTACCTTCCCCATCAGGCGCTTTTTGCATCGGAAATATGCCGGAACAAGGAAGGCATCGGCAAGAATCCAAGCCAGCGGACTGCCCAGGCAAACGCCCAGAAAGCCGAGCGGAGGCACCAGCACAAGCGCAGCCAGACTGCGCGCAATCATCTCCAGCACGCCGGCGATGATCGCAAACATGGAAAAGCCCATGCCCTGAATCGTGAAGCGCACGACATTCACCAGCGTCAGCAGCGGGTAAAACGCCACCTGAATGACCATGTACATCTGCGCCAGCTCGATGAGCTCCGCACCGCCGTCGGTCACAAACATCTGTGTCAGATGGCGTCCGAAGAACCAAGCCACCACGAACGCAAGCGCGGAATACACAAAGCCCATCGCAGAAGCCGACCACAGGCCGCGATTGAGCCGGTCATACCGGCTCGCGCCGACGTTCTGCGCGCCGTAGGTCGCCATCGTCGAGCCCAACGCATCAAACGGACAGGCGAGGAAGTTGAGCACCTTCATCGCCGCGGTCATGGCCGCCACAGCCAGCGAGCCCAGCGAATTGACCGCCACCTGCAACACCACCGAGCCGATCGCCGTGATCGAGTATTGCAGGCCCATCGGTACGCCGCACGCGCACAGCTCCAGCATTCTTTCCCTGCGCATGCGCCATTCACTCTTGGCAATGTGCAGCAGCGGTACCTTCAGCACGATCCACACAAGGCACAGCAGGCCGGAAATTGCCTGGCTGATGACCGTCGCCAGCGAAGCGCCCGTCACGCCGAGGTCAAATACCAGAATCAGCACAAGGTCCAGCGCAACGTTCAGCAGCGAAGAGAGAACCAGGAAAAACAGCGGCGTCCTGCTGTCGCCCAGCGAGCGCAGATAGCCGGACAGCAGATTGTAAAGGATCATAAACGGGATGCCGGCAAAGATCACCACAATATAGTGGTAGGCTTCCTGGAAGCAGTCCTGCGGCGTATTCATCATCGTCAGGATATCGCGGCAGAAGCAGACGGTCAGCGTCGTGATCACCGCCGCAAAGGCAGCGGACAGGATGACGCCGTTGGCCACGAATTCGCGCATGCGGCTCTCCTCCCGCGCGCCGAAGCGCTGCGCCACCGGAATAGAGAAGCCCGCGCACACGCCCATACAAAAGCCCAGCACGAGGAAGTTGATCGAGCCGGTCGCGCCCACGCCGGCCAGGGCAGTCACGCCCAGAAACCGGCCCACGATCATCGCGTCCACCAGATTGTACAGCTGCTGAAACAGCATGCCCGCCAGCAGCGGCAGCGCAAATCCCAGGATCAGCTTCACCGGCGAGCCATGGGTCATATCCTTCGTCATCGGATTGAGTTCTCCTTTTCCCGTCACAGTTCAAAATCAGCGGTATTATACCATGTCTGCCCCAGTTTGCAAGATGCAAGAATGCACAGCAACTCCCCCGCTTCTCTTTCCAAAAAGCAACAAAGCGCGCCGGGCGCGCGTCTTGACAGGAATGAATCGAAATGTTATATTCTATTGGCAACTCGATTCATGTCACTTCAGAAAAGCAGGTACTGTTCATGTCCACATACGCGATCATCTATCAGATCTTCGCCGCCGCTGTGCTGTATTATCTGTGCCCCATCCGCTTCAGGTGGCTGGTTCTGCTCGCTTTCAGCTACGCGGTCTTTGCCTCAGGCGGCAGACAGGCGCTTCTTTTCATGCTCATCACCACGCTGAGCACCTGGCTTTGCGCGCTGGCCATCGGGCGCATCGGCGACAGGAACAAGGCGCTGCTACAGCAAAACAAGGCGCTCGCGCGCGATGAAAAAAAGCGGCTCAAGACCGCCGCGAGAAAGAGGCAGCGCCTCTTATTCTATTTCGCACTGCTGCTCAATTTCGGCATGCTGGCGGTGCTCAAATACATCCCCTCCGCGCCGTCGGCGGCGCTCTCCGGACTGTACGGCCTGATGGGCAAAAGCGGCGCGCCGTCCATCAGGCTCTTCGTGCCGCTGGGCATTTCCTTTTATACCTTCCAGTCGATGGGCTATCTCATCGACGTGTACAACGGCAAATACCCGCCGGAGTGCAATGTCCTCAGGTTTGCGCTGTTTATCTCCTTTTTCCCGCAGCTCATTCAGGGTCCAATCGGCCGCTATGACGCGCTCGCGCCGCAGCTCACTGCGGGCAACCGGCTCGATCTGGCCAACATCCGCAGCGGTCTCATCCTGATGCTCTGGGGCTTCTTTAAAAAGAAGGTCATCGCCGACCACGCTTTTCCGCTCGTCGACGCAGTTTTTGCTGACCATACGGCCTACGGCGGCGCGGTCATCGTCGTTGCCGTGCTGATGTATTCCCTGCAGCAGTACGCCGACTTCTCCGGCGGCATCGATCTGGTCACCGGCGGTGCGGAGCTCATGGGCATCCACCTTGCGCCCAACTTCAGGCGCCCGTACTTCTCCGTCTCCCTCGCCGATTTCTGGCGCAGGTGGCACATCAGCCTGGGCGCGTGGATGCGCGACTATGTGTTCTACCCCTTCGCGCTGACCCGGCCCATGCAGAGGCTCGCCAAATCAGCCAGGAGAGCTTTCGGCGCCGACGTGGCGCGCGCGCTGCCTGCTGCGCTGGGCAACATCCTCGTCTTTCTGCTGGTGGGCGTCTGGCACGGCGCGACAGGCAATTACGTTGCCTGGGGCCTGTACAACGGCCTGATTCTCGCCGCCAGCGCTCTTCTGGAGCCGGCGTACAGACGCTTTGGCGAAAGACATGCCAGGCTGGTCAAAAGCCGCGGATTCTATGTCTTTCGGATCATTCGCACGTTCGTCATCGTCAATATCGGCTGGTACTTTGACCGCTGCCTGCATCTGACCGACGCGTTTGCCATGCTGGGCAAGACGCTGTGCTCGCCGATGCTGTCGCAGCTGATGGACGGCACGCTGCTCACCCTGGGCGTCAGCCTTGGCGACTACGCGGTGCTCCTGGGCGCGCTCATCATCCTCGTCACCGTTTCGGTCATGCAGGAGCACGGCGTGAGCATGCGCAAATGGCTGATGACGCTCTCCCTGCCCCGGCGCTGGCTGCTCCTGTATATCCTGCTGTTTTACACGATGTTCTTCTATGTGCCCGACGCGATGACCGGCTTCATCTACGCCGTGTTCTGATAAGACTCCCAGGAGGTCGTCATGGGTCCTTCTCCACAAAGAAAACGCGAATGGATTCGCTTCTTGTCCTTCTTCCTGCTCCCGGTGCTCGTGCTCACAGCATCCAACCTGCTTCTGCTGCGCAGCGATGCGCTGACATATTACAGCATTCGTGAAGCTGTCCAAAGCGAACAGCTTGATTTGGCTCTGGTAGGTTCCTCCATCGTCTTTGCCGATTTCAATCCGCAGATCATCACGGAAAAAACAGGTCTGGAAACCTATAGCCTGACCATCGGCCATATGAGCCTGCAAGGCGCACTGGCAACCACGCGGCTGCTGCTTCAGGATAAGCAGCCCAAATACATCGCGCTTGTGCTGGAATCCGACAATTTCTCCAAGACAACGGAAGACATCCAGACACAGATGCGCCTTTCTCCGCATCTGATCACACATCCGCTCATTGCCATGCGCTACTATCTGGACCTGTGCTCGCAGGATCACCGGTATATAGATCGCCTGCTGCTCTTCAAGAGCTCCATGGTCCGCAATCCGGACGATATCCGGCGCAATCTCTCGCTCTGGTTCTCGCCCGACGAATTTCTGTCCGAGTCCGGCCTGCTGGAAGGCGTGACGCAGTATCAAGGCCGCGGCTTCATGCGCTATATGAAGGACGGACGCGGCTATGACGCGCTGCGCTTTACGCCGCTCAAACACGATGTTGCGGACGATACGCCGGGTCTTGAAGACTTTTCAAAGAGAAAGCTCCTGGAATACCAGGCGCTGTGTGAGCGCTACGGCAGTCAGCTGCTGGTCGTCATCTCCCCCAATTCGACCGCTCAGGTGCTTGGCCGCACCGGTTTCTTGGATAAAAACATCGCGCTGGGCGCGTTCTGCCGGGAGAATGGCATCCCGTTCTTTGATATGTCGCTGGCCAGGGATTCCTTTATTCCTTTGCTGGATTCCCACTACTATGATATGTACCATCTCGACGGCACGGGCGCGGACATCTTCAGCGAGAAATTCGGCGAGCTGATCCGCATGTATATCGCAGGCGAGCCCGTCGATCATCTGTTCTATTCCTCGGCAGATGAGTTCCTGGACTCCATCGACTTCATCACCAACACCTGGATTGAGCAGCGCAGCGAAGACGGGCAGGACGTCTTCAAGGCAGACTGCCTGCGTGGCAGAACGGTTCTGCCCGAATACGCCTTCTATCTCGTCGGCGAGGACGATTCTCTGGAACTGCTTCAGGATTATTCGAACCGCGACGAATACCGCTGTACCGCCGGTTCCCTTTCCAGAGAAACGCTGCGCGTCTATGCGCGCCCTATGGGCTCGCAGGAGACGCTGCCTGAGATTTTCAATGATCTGAGCATCCAATAAAAGCGGGCTGTGTTTGTTCCCATTTCCGAACAGCTTTGCCAAATCAGGCTGCTGCATGCTCGCTGCACGATTCTTTACGCAATTCCCCAAGATATCATGAAAAGCCATCGGCCCTAAAACCGATGGCTTTGATTTATTCCCCTTTGCACAGTGCCGCAAGCATATCCGGCGTATCGGCGTCCGCAAGCTCGTCGGGGCCGACGGTATCCACGACCAGCAGGTCGCCCTCATGCGCGCGAAGAACCCCCTTCGCGCCCCTGTCGCCCTGAAGCGCCAGCAGCTCGTCAAAGCACTGTCTCGCGAATATAGCCGGATTGCCCATATGTGTGCCATCGCGCAGGCAGGCGACGCTTTTTCCTGAGCACGCAAAGCGCTGCACCAGCCGCTCAAGCGAAGCGGCGGTGAGGCTCGGCTGATCGCAGACCATCAGCAGCACAGCGTCCATGTC
>SFIM01000009.1 GCA_004556155.1 Clostridiales bacterium | reverse complement strand
GGTTGCTGGACTGTTCAATGCGCCTTTAGGCGCGGCAGGTATCATTGCCTTGAAGGCATGGTGCATACCACCGGCTTAGCCGGTGGTTTTGATTTATTTCTTGGCGGTTTGCTGGATAACGCTGTTTAGCGCTTCCCTAGTCTCATCCGTGCGGATGCGGCGCGCGGCGATCACCCGGCGTTCGTTATCGTCTTTGGTGCAGGTAATTAGCAATAATAATTGATCGTCCGCCTGCACATCCAGGCTGCTTTGATAAATGGAACGCATTTTCAGCGCAGTGATGGCTGCCTGACGCGGCTCGATGGATAACGAACTGAGCGCGGCCAGATCGACATAGCGCAGGCCGCCGGGGGTTACGTCGATGGTGGCGACGGAGAAGATCACATAGCTGCCATCTTCATAGGCCGTATCAAAGGCGATAAAGGGATTGTTCTTGTAATAGTGCAGGTTTTCATAGTTGCGCAGATTGCCAAACATCGCGCCCGTTTTCATGTTGTGCCCATACAGAATCAGCGTGTATGGGCGAGTGTCCAGTTGGCAGGCTTCATCCAGAAAGATTGCGCCGTTGGCATTGTGATAGCCCCGGTAATCGCGGTTCAGATAGTAGCTGTTGTCGCGCTGTACCACGGCCTCATCCAGCATGTCCGGGATGTTCAGCCAACCGATGATATCTGAATTTTGCCGTTGCAGCTTTTTGAACCGGCTGCTGACAGCGGCGGATGGATTGTCTGGATAGCGGACGGCGGGCAGCATATTGGGCGGTGGGGTATAGGCAGGCACAGCGGTGGCTTTGCCAATGGGGGCGGGCGTAGGCGTGGCGGTGGGGGCTGGGGCGATGCTTGCGCTTGGCGGCTCGGTATCGGGGCTGTAATAAACCTCACGCAGCGCGTCGGAGGCCAGCCTGGCGTGGCGGGCATCCAGCGCGTAACGAATCAGGTTGACTGCACAGAACACCGCGACGCAGCACAGGCATACAGCCGTCAACAGGCGCAGCACCCTGCCGCGCCTGCTGATGCAGCGGTATTTGCGCCCTCGTCCGCGCTGGGAAAAAGCAGCTTTGCGTTTCAAATGAAAATCTCTTTTCTTATGCAGCGGTTAATCCTGCTGTTTGCCGCGGCGGCGCAGCAGAAACAGCAGCAGGATAGCGACAATCAGCAGCGCGGCCCAAAGCACAGGCTGGGCGGTATCGCCGGTGACAGGCACAGTGGCCTGTACGGTCAGCTTGG
This sequence comes from Clostridiales bacterium, assembly GCA_004556155.1. GTDB lineage: Bacteria > Bacillota > Clostridia > Christensenellales > Aristaeellaceae > SFMI01. The sequence continues at coordinate 75,563 of SFIM01000009.1, read as the reverse complement.
CCTCATCCGATACAACATGGCCGCCCAGGCTGTCGCGTACCGCACAGCGAACCCTTGCGCCATAGTCCTTCTTGGACACGGCCGGGATTGCCAGCGTGGCGCTTGTCGCACCATCGATATCTACCCAGCGGCCATTGATGAAGCGCTGCCACTGATAGGCGTAGGGCTGCACGCCGCCTGTTGCGGCCACGGAGAAGACGGCGTTTTCGCCCTCTTTAACAGTAATGGAGGATGGCTGGAGGGCAAGCCCCAGGGACGCGCCCAGCACAACGGTGCGTTTGTTGTCAAAGTCCGAGAATTCAACGGTGTTTTCGTCTGTTTCGTTATCCGTCACGCTAAAGAGTACTTCGCCGCTGCTTTGCCCCATCAGAAGCCTGAAGGCGGGGATATCCAGCGTGTAGCCAAAGTCCTCGTCGATGGCGTTGGCAAAGTGATAGGTGAACACCGTTGTGCCGTTTAGCGAGGCGGTGAGGGTGGGGGCGGCGGTGCTGGCGGTTTCGGAGCGGCCCACAATGTTGACGCGCACATACTCCGTGCCGTTTAGATCGGTATAGGGCTGGCAGTCCAGCATCAAATCGCCTGCGCCCAAGCCGATATCCTTGCTGAATTCCGCCGCGCTTACCTGGGCGCGCTTTACGCCGATGGCGGACGGGGCGTTCTGGTTGCTGTAAAGCAGCTCGCCGTTTTCATCGAATGCGTATTCAACGTCCAGCGAGTTAACGGGGGTGCCATACAGGGAGGCGGTGTAGTGTGTCAGCGCGACGACCTGACCCAGTATGGCGGTCAACTGCACCTTGCCAGTCCAGTCGTCCGGTACCTTGAAGGAAGCGCGGTAGGTATGTACGTCGTCGGGCATGAGCAAGTTGGTATGCACCTGGGTGACGGTATCGTTGGCATTGGCATAGAACGCGGTTTGCATGCTTTGCGTGGGCAGGGTTCTGGTGGTAATCAGCCAGTTGTCGCCGTTGATATCATCGTAGAGACTATCTACACGGTTGACTGAATAGGCGGAATCTGCCACGGTGGTGAACAGGCTGTTAACGCTGTTGGTTTGCGGATCGCGGCAGTCTACCATGATGGTCTGCACAGGATTGGAGGAGCCGCTTTCCACAATGGCCACCATGAAGCGCGATACCGGCAGGTTGCCTGTGTTCTTAACCGCAAAGAGCAGCGAGGCGTATTCGCCAGCGCAAACGCAGGGATCATAGGAGGCAACGCCGTTGAGAGATACCGCAGTTTGTAGGCTGAAGGTGAAATGCACCAGCTGCTGGCTGACGGCTGCGGAATCGGCAGGCACCTGCTGGGCATCCTTGTCCGGCAGTGCGGCGGTGTAGAAGCCTGAGCCGTCCATCAGGATATACAGGCTGCTGGGCATCTGCGACAATTCCACCAGCGTGAAGGGGGCGGACATGGTGTTGCTGGCGCGATCAAAGCGCACGCACTTGACCTGATAGCTTTCGCTGGCGTTATACTCGCTGGGGGAGACGCACTCCGTCCAGTACAGGTAGGTAATGCCGTATTCTGAGCCGTCGTCCACAGTGACGATCTTAAAGCTCTCCGCGTACATGGGCACATCATAATCGCGGATGATATAGTTTTTGTAGCCCTTGCTCTGCATGCCCATCAAACGGAAGCACTCGGAGCCGTCGTCCGCCTGGCCGTTTTTCAGGTAGAACAGATAATCCGCCTGATCGGGGATTGCGCCGTATTCCACCAGAGGGGAGAAGAACATGACGTCTGTATCCAGAAAGCGCTTGGTACCGTTCATGTGCAAGGTCAGGGTGGTGCCCTCATCTGCAATATCCGAGGCTTCGCGGGATACGTTTAGCCGGTAGTAACAGGACAGGCTTTCGGGGGTGCGGGGCGTGCCGTCCACCGTTACCGCGCCGGGACGGGCGATGGCCAGCTTGCGGGTGATGGAGGTGGGGTTGCCAGCGCTGTCGGTGGCGTCGGGATTATACGAAACGTAGGAAGACTTGGACAGTTGACCATTCAGAAACTGCACATCGGTAGAAACCACATGAGAGGTGTGGCCGTTGGAAACAAATTCGAGGTTATAGGCGGCGTTGGCAAACCAGCCGCCGTCATTGTAATGGGTCAGGTGGATCAGCGGCATGGAAAGGGTAAAGCCCTGCGGGCCGCCGGTAACGAGATCCTGGGGATAATAATAGGCCACGTCCGTCTGCGTAAGCGATACGACGTTGCGGAAGAGTGCCAGCGACAGCGTGCCGTCCGCCAGCACGATGGTTTCCAGCACAGCCAGGGTGGAACGGCTGGTGTCGGGCGTAAGGCTGGTGCTATTGGCGAATTTACCGCTGAGCACATTGACGGCAACGACGTTCTTGTGTCCCATGATCGCGAAGGCATAGTCGGTGCTTTGCGACTGGCGATAGGTATCGCCGCTGCCATTGGCATAGACAACGCCATGATTGGCCGGGTGATCCAGATTGTACCACACCAGCTCGGCCTGGCGGCTGGCGCTGACGGTGGAGGGGGTGATCCAGAAGCCAAAGGTGGCGGAGCGGTCTCCGCCGGAAGAGGTAAGCGTGACGTACTGGATTTCCTGCGACATGCTATCCACCCGGGAGAAGACCACCTCTTCCTTATCGGTCAGCAGGCCGCCGCCGTTCTTCGCGGATAGTACGCTATTGGCGCTGGCGGGGGTATTGACGGCCGCGTAGACCGTGGCGGACTGGGCCATGGTGGGCATCGTCCCCTGTAGAGAAGCGCCGTTGGCGTTGGTATCCAGCACATAGCTGCCCTTCCAAAGTGTTTGCTTCCATTTGAGGATGAAAAGCTGCGCTACGACCTCAAGACCAAAGCCCAGCGCGACCGAAGCGCTGACCGGCGTGCCCAGCGTGAACCTGGGAACGACCTTGCCGAAGAAGCGCATGGCAATGCTGGCCATGCCGCGCACGCCAAGCCCCAGGCTTACGCCCAGCTCGGCCAGCATTTCAATGGTCAGCCCCAGGCCGTTATTAAACTGGAACTTGGGGTTGCTCAGATCGGGCAGGTCGGCTTCCAGGCCAAGGCCAAAGGTGGCGCCTATGGCAAAGGTCATATCCATCGCCAAGAAGGCGGGAATGAAGCCTGCGATAAACGCCTGCCAGCCAAATCCGCCCTTGAAAGCGGCCTGTATGCCGCCGCTGCCGCTGAGGCTGATGCGGGAAGCATCGGATTTGACGCGCCCCTGCATGCCCGCAAACACGGTGATGGCGGCGCTGGTATTGCCGATGAATTTGATGTTATCCTTGGCGCCCGCGTTTTGATATACCTGGTTATCTACGGCGTTTACATCGCGCTGCGTCCGCCTGGCCGCGCGATCCATTCGTTCTTCAACCTGCTTTTGCCCTTCGCTTTTCCAGTTCAGCAGTTCGCTGCGGAAATCATGCCCATAGGCGAACTGGATATAGCCGCTGGGATCAATGGCCAGCTGAGCGGGCACCTGCGGCACGCCGAGGGACAGGTTGCTGCCGCCGAAGAAGGGAATCTCCTCCGGGAAGGTCAGGCCAAGCGTAGGGCCGGTGAAAGACAGCGCCTTGGTGTTGATGAACTGGGGCTCATCCACCACAGCCTTTTCAATTTGCAGCTGGGTTTGATAGGTACGGGTAAAGCTGGGCGTTTCCACGCGGACGGATACGGTGGAACCGGGGGCGATTTGCTGGCAATACCGGCCGAGGAAGGAGACCGCCGTGCCCGAAGTGAAGCTGCGTTTTTCTTCCTTTTCCACCAGCTCGCCGTTATCGTCATAAACCTTATAGCACAGATACATCCAGCCGGAGACCTTGGTTTTGCTCAGGTTATCGAGCAGGATATCAAAGTAGTGCGGTGAATCGTTTTTGGGGCTGTAGAAGATGGTGCTCTTTTGGCTGAGGATATCCCTGCCGTTAAAGCCAGCCATGCGCAGGAAGGGCTGGCCGGTATAGAGCTCCAGCGCCACCGGCTCGGCCGAGCCGCCGCGGATGGTCAGGTTACGCATTTCGCGCGTGCAGTAATAATCCTTGGTCAGCACAACGTTGATGACAACCCTGTTATCCTCGTCCGGATCAAAATCCTTGGTCAGGAAGGTGACCAGGCCGTCTTCGCTGGTCCAGGCGTCCCGATTCAGGGTAGGCGTACCGCTGCAGGCGGCATGAACCTTGACGTTTTTGAGCGGGTTGCCCTTTCCATCGCGCACGATGAAGCCAAACTGTTTGGAAGAAAGCACTACAACGTCGAAGCTTACGTCATTTTGCGCGCTGAGCTGCTTTAATTCCGCGTTCAGGCGAGCCTTGGCTTCGCTGGTCAGCTTGCCCAATGCTGCGCCGGTGATTCCGTTGTCGGGCGAATCGGCGGCCTGCAAAAGGTTGGAGAAGCTGATGGTGCTTTGCTCCAAAAGCTGATGGTATTGCTCGTAGTATTTCGCTACAACGTCGATCACGCGCTGCATTTCAGCCATATCGTCGCGCACACGGATAGCGATGCGCAATTTGCCCTGTGCGGACATATTGGCATTGCTGTTGAGCTGAAGCAGATTGTTGTACACCGAGCGGCGCCCCTGCTCCAGCGTATCATGATAGCTGGCAATACGGTTGCGCAGCTGCTGCAGCGTAAGCCCCATGCCCTCAAGAGAGGCGCCTTTGCCGGCCTGGCCCAGGTTCAGCAGCTCGGCGCTGTCGAGCACCTGGTTCATCAGCCCGCCGATTTCATCGGACAAAAGCCATTCCAGATACTGCTGCACCTGCAGGGCGTTCATCTGCGGCGTTACCGCCATGCCGCGCTGCCAGCTGCTGCCCTCGCCCTCCATGGCGATGAAGGCGCGGACTGTGGCGATCTCCTGCGCCGTCAGCGGGGCGATATCGGCCTGCGCGGGCAGCAGGGTGAAAAGCAGTGCAAGGATTAGAAAAAGGCTGCACAGACGCTTTAGCATGGGGCGTACCTCCACAATTCTGATTGTGCGGGGGATGGGTTATTGCTGAATCTGATTGCCGTTTAACTCGTAGCGGAAGATATCCTGCCAATGGCGGCGCAGCACGATTTCCACCGTCAGATCGGTATCGTTATAATTAAGCGACCACTGGGTGTTGCTGGTGATATCCTGCGGGTTGGGATCCTGCGCGGCGGCCTGCAGAGCCTGCCAGGCGGTATCATTGGTGTGGACGGCGCTGGCTTGGAACACGTTCAGCACCGCATCGTAACGCTCACGGCCATGGCCGTAGATGCCGTTTTTCTGGTTGGGCAGCACCTTGTCCTTGTACATCACAAAGAAATTGGTCACAGCCTCGGTTTTGGTCTCTACCAGGCCGCGGGCGGGATCGTCGCAGTCATATTCGATTACGCGGCCGTCGCCCGAAGCGTCGGTGATATAGAAGTGATAGTCGCGACCCGAGGAGGCAAACATGTCGTAGCCCTTGAGCAGATCCACGGCTTCCTGCGTGGTGGCTGCGCGATCCAGCACCAGGCGGATGGCCAGCGTGGTGGAGATGACCGGCTTGCCGGTGGACTGCCGGGTGGGCGCGCTATCCAGCGTGAGCACGGCGATGGACACGCCCTTTTCGTTCATGCCGTCCAGGCAGACGAAGGGCGCGGTCAGCGCGGAGAGCTTCTGCTTTGTGCTGGCGTCGGGGGTGTTGGCGGAGATGTTGTTCAGCGCCGCCAGAGCCACCGATTTATAGCCGCCCTTGGGCGTGCAATACACCAGCATGGCCGAGGTGTCGTCCTTAAAGTCATAGTTGCGGCCCATGTGGATATCGCCGTCGGTATCCTGCATGGTAAAGGCTGTGCAGCCAAAGGAGGGCGCCTTGATGCTGACGGGCAGCAGCGGCAGCGCTTCCTTCACGATGGCGTCGACCATGCTCTGATCGTTGGTGATGCCGCTGGCGATGATATCGTCCAGGCTGTAATCATATTTGATATCCATGCGGTACAGGTTGTAGCCGTCCTCATAGGCGCTTACCTTGCGGATGGAAGCCAGGGTTTTGAAACGGCCCAGGTACAGCCCGCAGAAGGCGAGAACGCACACAAGAACCAAAATCAACAGGGCGGCCAGGATGCGCTTGATCCATTTTTTCATACGTTGCGGCTCCTTTGCTTGTTTGCTTTTAATAGGATAATCGAAGGGCAATGCGACAATTTAATCATCCAGTTTCATTATAACGCACATTTAATTGGCACACAAGCCATTCGAAAAAGATTTAATCATATTGTTATTATTTGCGCCCACGAAAAAACCGGCGCACAGCAGCGCACCGGCTTGTGGAAGAAAAACGGTTTTATTTTCCCATACGGCGGGCAAAATCCGCCAGCGCGTCGGGAATATGAATCTGCTGGGGACACACCTTCTCGCAGCTATGGCAGGCAATACAGGCGGAGGGCTGATGCTCGGCGGGAATGGCCGACAGCGCCATGGGCGCGATAAACATGCCCGAGCCCGCCACCATGGCCTCGTTGTACAATTTGAGCAGATCGGGAATAGGCAGGTGCTTGGGGCAATGGCTTACGCAGTAGTGGCAGGCCGTGCAGGGCACCGTGGTGCGGTGAATCATGTCGTCGGCAATGGACAGCACCAGCGCCATTTCCTGCTCATTCAGGGGCTTTGCCTGTTCGTAGGTGGCGATGTTTTCCTTTACCTGCTGCAGATTGCTCATGCCCGACAGCGTAACGGTGACATCAGGCAGGCTTTGCAGAAAGCGGAATGCCCAGGCAGGCACGCCCTCGTCAGGGCGGGCGGCCTTGAGCCGCGCTTCATCCTCGGGAGCCAGGGAAGCCAGCTGACCGCCGCGCACCGGCTCCATCACCCATACGGGGATGTTCCACTGCCGCAGCAGCTCCAGCTTGCCCTTGGCGTTCTGGAAATTCCAATCAAAGTAGTTCAGCTCGATCTGCGCAAACTCCATATCCTTGCCATAGGCTTCCAGAAAGCGGCGGATGGTGGGAATATCGCCGTGGGCGGAGAAGCCCAGATGGCGGATGCGGCCATTGCGCTTTTGCGCCATCAGATAATCATAGGTGCCGTACTTGGAATCCAGGTAGGCGTCGATATTCATCTCGCACACATTGTGGAACAGATAGAAATCAAAGTAATCCACACGGCATTTTTGCAGCTGTTTTTCAAAGATTTCTTCCGTCTTGCCCATGTTGCTCAGGTTGTAGCCAGGAAACTTGGAGGCCAGGTAGAAGCTGTCGCGCGGATACTTGGCCAGCAGCTTGCCCACCACCAGCTCGGAATTGCCGCTGTGGTAGCCCCAGGCGGTATCGTAATAATTAACGCCGTGGGTCATGCAGTAATCCAGAATCTGCTCGGTCGCGGCTTCGTCGATGCGGCTGTCGTCGCCGTCCAGCGTGGGCAGGCGCATGTTGCCCATGCCCAGCGCGGAGAGCTTGAGACCCTTGAAATCATTGTAAATCATGGCGATTTCTCCCGTTCCTTGCTTGAAACGAATTAGCTTTAATCATCGTTTGCATTTGCGCATAGCACAAAGCGGGCGATATCCTGGGCAGAGTTGGCGTTGATCTGCTCCGCTTGCTGCTTGCGCATGGCTTCGCAGGCAGCGGGATCGCCCGCCAGCGCCACGGCCAGGCTGGCGGCCTCGCGCAGGGAGGTCGTCTTGCGGGCCATGCCGTGCGATTCATAGAAGGCTGCGTTCTTTTCCTCGCAGCCGGGAATGGTGATCAGGTGGATCATGGGAATGCAGGCTGCGGCGGCCTCGGTGCTGGACAGCCCGCCGGGCTTGGTGATCAGCACGTCGGAGGCGTTCATGTACAGGTTCACCTCGCGCGTAAAGGGCACGGCCTGCACGCGATGGTCGCCTGCGTAGCGGGCGGTCAATTCTTCGCGCAGCTTGTCGTTTTTGCCCGTCAGCACAAGGGCCAGAAAATCCGAGCTGTCGTCGGCAAGCAGCCCGTCGCACAGGGCGGCGATGTTGCCGCAGCCCACGCCGCCGGTCATCACCAGATAGATGCGCTTGCCCGCAGGCAGGGATAGGTGCTCCCGCGCCTGCTCTTTTGGCATATGCTGGGCAAACCGCGGCGATACCGGGATGCCCGTGGGATGCAGCAGCGATGCGTCCATGCCCGTGGCCGTCAATTCGGCAATCAAATCCCTGTGCGGCACAAAATAGCCGTTCAGCCGCGTTTCATGGAAAAAGGGGATGGCGGTATAATCGGTCAGCACGCCGTAGGCGGGAACAGGCAGCTTCTGCCGCTGGCGCAGGGCGGTGCAGGCTTCCATGCCATACAGATGGGTGCTGACCACCGCGTCAAAGCTATTTTCGAGGATATAGCGCAGCAGGTTTTCGGCATACAAAGAATTGGCAATGTAGATCGGCGAATGCTTCGTGATGGAGGAAACCGCCTCGCCCAGGCGATACACCACGCCGAAGGCCTTGGGGGCGTTGCGAATCATGGAATTATACAGCTCGGTGGCGTTTTGGCGCACGGATTCGCTGGCAAAGCTGAGCGGATCGGCCAGCTCGGCCTGCGCGCCCTGTGCAAGCAATGCTTCCTGCACAGCCAGGGCCGCGCTGTGATGCCCTTCGCCCGTGTTGCAGCTAAGCAATAAAACCTTTTTGTTCATGCGCAGCTCCTTTCGTATAAAAGCAAGATAGCGGAATGAAGCAATATGATTATAACAGCGATTGGGCGTGTGATCAATCGGCGGCTGTTTCCGGCAGATGAATTTTGTGTTAATTCTGCGCCGGGCGCACGCTGACCTCGCCCGCGCTGATGGTGATTTGTTCCTGCAGCGTATCCACAATCAGCCCGCCGTCGTCGTCCACATCCAGTGCATAGCCCGAATGGCATACGCCCTCCTGCTGCCATTTGATGGGGCGGTGCAGCGTGACGCAGCGCGCGCGGTATTCCGGCATATGGGCGGGCATGGCGGATAGATTGTCTATAATTTCACGATAGACGGAGGCGCATAGCTGGGCGTGCGTGCAGGGCGCGTCGCCTTTTGGATACAGCGAGCGCACGATATAGGCAAGCTCGGGTGGAAAGCTGGGCTGGCTCAGGTTGATGCCGATGCCAGCGACCATGCCCAGCGGATGCGCGCCGCTCCAGGCCCCCTCGCACAGGATGCCGCACACCTTTTTGCCGTCCAATTGCGCGTCGTTCACCCACTTGATATCCAGATGAAGCTGCGTCAGCCGTTCCACCGCGCGGCAGACAGCCACCGCGCACAGTGTGGTCAGCTGTCCTGCGGGCCACGCCCCGCGCAGCAGCAGGCTCATATACAGCCCGCCCTCCTCCGAGCAGAAGGCGCGCCCCATGCGGCCGCGTCCGCTTGTCTGGCGTGCGGCGACCACCAGGCTGCCGTGCGCGCCGCCGCGCAGCAAAAGCGCGCGCGCATCGGAGTTGGTAGAGGCGGTTTCGGGCAGGATGCATACGGGCACATCGGGCAAAAGCGCGGAAAGCTGCGAATAATCGGGCATAACGGCCTCCTTTCCGCCGTTGACCGCGGCGCGGCGCGTGCGGTATAATAGGGCGGGGGGATGAGAATGAAAACCATGTTGATCACCGGCGGCGCGCGGGGCATTGGGGCGCAGATGGTGCGCCATTTTGCCGCGCAGGGCTGGCGGGTGATGTTCTGCTATCAAAGCAGTCAGGAGAAGGCTGAGACGCTGGCACGCGAGACGGGCGCGCTGGCCGTTCGCTGCGATGTGCGCGACGAAGCGCAGGTACGCGCGATGCTTGCGCAGGCCATGGCGAGCCTGCGCCATCTGGACGCGCTGATCTGCAATGCCGGCGCGGCCTGGACGGGCCTGACGGAGGAAATGCCGCTGGCGGAGTATCAAAGAATCTGCGATACCAACCTGCGCGGAGCCTTCCTGTGTACACGCGAGGCGCTGCCGCATCTGCGCGATACGCGCGGCGCCATCGTGCTGATTTCCTCCATGTGGGGGCTGGTGGGCGCGTCGTGCGAAACGGTGTATTCCGCCACCAAGGCAGCGCTGCAATGCATGGCGCGTTCGCTGGCCAAGGAGGTAGGCCCCTCGGGCGTGCGGGTCAATTGCGTGGCTCCCGGCGCTGTGGATACTGACATGATGGCCTGCTATTCGCAGCAGGATAAGCAGGCGCTGGCCGATGAAACGCCGCTGGGCCGCCTGTGCGCGGTGCAGGATATTGCCGACGCGGCGGACTTTTTGCTCAGCGGCAAGGCCTCCTTTATCACCGGGCAGACGCTGGCCGTGGACGGCGGCTTTACCCTCTAAGCGCGCCGCGCCCATTCTGCCTGTGCAAAAACAGGCGGGTTTTTTAGATCAGCGCAGCTTTTCTTCTGGCGTCACGGCCTGCCTGCCGGCGCTTGCTTTGCTTAGCAGTACCACCGCCTCGGTATGCGCGGTATAGGGAAAGAGATCGACGGGCTGGGCGGATTGCAGGGCATAGCCGGCTTTTCGCAGGATATCCACGTCGCGGCGCAGCGTTTCGGGGCAGCAGGAAACATAGACGATACGCTCGGGCGCGGCCTGGCTGAGGGAGCGCAGGAAGCGCGCGTCGCAGCCTGCGCGCGGGGGATCGACAAAGACCACCGTGGGCACAAAATCGTCGTCCCGCAGGGCATTGACCGCATCCGCGCAGATGAAATCGATGTTTGAAATGCGGTTGACGCGCGCAGCCGTTCTGGCGCAGGCCACGGCGTCGCGCACCAGCTCTACGCCGCGCACCTGACCGGCCCTGCGGGCGGCCAGCATGCCGATCAGCCCCACGCCGCAGTAAGCGTCCAGCACGCGATCCCCGGGCGTAAGCTGCGCCAGGTCGATGGCGCGCTGATACAGCTTTTCGGCCTGTACGGTATTGATCTGATAAAAAGAACGCGCTGTCAGGCATACCTTCAGCCCGCCCAGCTCGTCCCAGATTTCATCGCGCCCGGCCAGCACGCGGGAACGGAAGCCCATCACCGCGCTGGTATCGCGGTCATTGATGGACTGCGTAACGCCGCGCACATCGGGACAGCGGGCCATCAGGCGGCGGGCAAAAGCCTCGCCGCCCGGAAAATCCGCCGTGCCGGTCACGATGGTTACCAGCGCCTGACCGGTGCTGTGCGCGCGGCGCACCTGCATGTGCCGCAGAATGCCGCGGTGAAAATCCTCCCGATAGGCCGAAAGCCCTGTCTCAGCCAGCAGAGACAGGGCGATATTGGCAATTTCGTTGGCGCGCTCGTTTTCCATCAGGCACCTGCGAACCGAGATCACCTGATGCGTGCCCGCGCGGTAAATGCCGTGATACAGGCCGGACTTGCCGTTGGCAAAGGTGCGCAGCACTTTGTTGCGGTAGGCGCGGGGCTCGGCCATGCCCAGGATGGGCAAGGCGTCTGGAAACAGCGCGCGGAAGGGCGCGTCCTTTTCATGCAGAACGTCGCCGTACATGCGCGTCAGCTCGCGGCAGCCGCCGCAGCCCTTTTCCGCCAGCGGGCATTTCATCTTGCGTGTCCTCCCCGGTTACTTCTGAATTTCGTGAATCAGCCCCAGCACGGCCATGGTGCCGTCGGCGGGGGGCGCGTCGCGCAGGGCGGCGCGCAGAGAATCGCCGTCGCGCACAAGCTCCAGGATGGCCTGGTATAGGGTGTCCGTGGTCATCTGCTCTTGCGGCAGCACGCGGGCCAGCCCGCGCTTTTCATAGGAGGCGGCGTTGAGGATCTGGTCGCCGCGGCTGGCGCCCTTGGGATAGGGAATCAGCAGCATGGGCTTGCCCAATGCCTGAAACTCGCACAAGGCGTTGGAGCCCGCGCGGGAGAGAATATAATCCGCTGCGGCCATCGCGTCGGGCAGCTCTTCGGACAGAAACTCCACCTGATAATAGCCGTCCAGCCCCTTCAGGCTTTCATCCAGATTGCCCTTGCCGCACAGGTGGAACACCTGCATGTGCGGCAGAAGCTTGGGCAGCGCCGCGCGCAGAGCGTCGTTTACGCTTTGCGCGCCCAGGCTGCCGCCCATCATCAGCAGAACCGGCTTATCGGCGGTAAAATGCGCCATGGCCAGCCCCTTTTCGCGGCTGCCGGAAAACAGCTCGGGCCGCAGCGGCGTACCGGTGAACACGCCCTTGGGAGCCAGCGCCTGCGCGCATTCGGGGAAGGTGGTGGCTACTTTTTTGGCAAAGCGCGCGCAGATTTTATTGGCCAGGCCGGGGGTGAGATCGCTTTCATGGCACAGCACGGGCACGCCGTGCAACCACGCTCCCACCACCACGGGGACGGATACGAAGCCGCCCTTGGAGAAGCACACGTCGGGCTTGAGCCTGCGCATCAGGTGCGCGCTCTGGAACGCGCCGGCAATCACGCGGAAGGGATCGGTGAAGTTCTTCCAGTCAAAGTAGCGGCGCAGCTTGCCGGATTTGACCACATGATAGGTCACGCCCGGCAGATTGCCTACCATGCCGTGCTCGATGCCATCCTGCGTGCCGATGTAGTGCACCTCGTACCCTTCCTTTAGCAGATGGGGCAGCAGCGCCAGATGCGGGGTGACATGTCCGGCCGAGCCGCCGCCGGTTAATACGATCTTCTTCATGGCTGATTTCCTCCCGTCTGTGCGATCACGGTATATTTTTCAATCATTTCACTGGGGTGCAGCGCTTGCTTGGCTGCGCGCAGCCCCTCGTCGCCCATGTCGTCCTCGCGGTTGAGATAAACGACGCTCTGCGGCGCGTGCGCGGCGTATTCGCGGCACAGCAGCTGGCTTGCGCCCGCTACCTCGTGCAGCGCCTTTTCAATGTGCACATACAGCGTATCGCCCACCGCCGTGCCCAGGCTGACGCCCACCGTGCGCCCCTCAGGCAGGCGCAGCAGGCCGCAGTACATGCCAAGCGCCTCCGCGTGCGCCAGGGTATCCAGAGTGTAGCCAAATTCCGCCTGCGCCAGGGGATCGCTTTTTTGCAGGGCGGATTCGTTATCCACCAGGAAGGCGCGTATATCATCCATATGCGCGGGATCGACGATTTCATAGATGAAGCTGCCGTGATCCTTTAAAAAACGGTTCACATGATTGCGCTGGCCGGCCAATCGCCGCCCGGCGTAGGTGGACAGCTGCTCGCGGGGATACAGATAATCGGCCCATTGACGCTGCGGCTGACAGTTGATCTCCTGCCCATAGCAGGCGCGCAGCGCGTCCAGCGCCTCAGGCGGCACGGTGGCAAAGCGCAGCGAGCCGTCTGCTTCGGGGGCGATACGGGACAGGCTGAGCGCAGGAGCCTCCGATCCGCAGGGGAAAAGGTGATAAACTTGTCCGTCCGGGTAGCGCATGCGGATGTAGAGCGTATCGCCGCACAGGGCGTACTCGGTGGAAAAATAATCGCGCCACATATAGATTACGCCGGCGGTGTAATCGCAGCTGCGATAGGGCTGGTGGGCAAGACGCTCACGCAGAGCGGGAATGGCCGCCGCGTCAACGGGGGAATATGCGAGCATATGGTATCCTTTCGGCTCATTGCGAACCTTAATCAAAATCAAACCCCAGATGCAGGGGGATGGGCAGCGGATCGCCGATGGCCTGCGCCAGCGCGGTGCCTCCCTGCGCGCTGGGAACCAGCGCCGACAGGCGGCCGCAGCCAAGCTGCGTGGCCAGCGCCTGCGCGGCCGAAGCATCGCCCAGTGCCTCGCAGAGCGTCAGGCAGTCATCCTGCACGCCGGTGACGGCACAGGCAGCGCGCGTATCGGCATACAGCCCGCCGCCCTCGCAGGCAAGCATGCGGCAGGCAAAGGCGCACAGGTTCTCATCCCATACAATGTGGGGAATATCCCGCAGCAACGCTTCGCGGGCGGCGAAGTAGGCGGGGCCATTCACGGCGGGCGGGGCGGAGCCAGGCATGGCGGGCAGCGACAGACGCTGCGCGGGCATCGCATCCTGCCAGCCAAGCCGCAGATAAAGGGCGTGCAGGGGCGCATCCTCCGCGTGTAGAAACACGCGCTCACAACGCTCCTGCGCCGCTTGCAGCAGCCGCCGGGCATGCCCCTGGCCGCGATGGGCGGGCAGGGTGGTCAGGGCGTACAGATACAGCGCGGGCAGGGAAGCCTGGCCGGGCTGATACACCTGGCAGGGCAGCAGCGCCGTCATGGCGGCAGGCACGCCGTCCTGCAGGGAAAGCAGCGTATCGCAGCGCTGCCATACAAAGTCAAAAAAAGCGTGCAAAAACCAATCCTCATCGCCAAAGCCCGCGCGAAGCATGGCTTCTGCCGCGGGCCAGTCGCAAGGATCGGCCAGTCGGACGGACAAGAGGCCCGTCATTTGTTTTGCGCCTTTTTCAGGGTGGCAAGGTGCTGCCCTTCCTCCTGGGCGATGGCCAGGAAGGCGGCCTGCGCCTCGGGATAGGCTGCGCATGCGGCGGCAAACTGCGTGTAGCAGTCCACGGCCAGCGCCTCCTGCCCGGCGGCGTAAGCAAGCAGCTCCGCAGGGGAAGCAAAGGCTCCCTCGCGCGCCGCGCCGCCCAGCCCCTCGTCAAACAGGATGCCTGCGGCGCGGGCAGAAAGCACCAGAGCCTCCGCGTGCTCGGGCACACGGCCGGAGAGCATGTGGGTGAAGCGGCGCAGGTGCTCACGCTCCTGGGACAGCATATCGCCAATCGCGGCGGCGATGGAGCCGTCGGGCCAGATCAGGGCCGCGCGCTCGTACAGCTTTACGGCGCGCTTTTCCATTTCGCAGGCGATGTAGAGCGCGTCGCCCGCGGTTTTAACAGCCACGCCGAGCATGTGTCAGCCCTTCTTTTCGGCCAGGTATTCGTTGATCTGGTGCACCAGCTCATCCACATTGGTGCCGTGGACGGCGCAGGCGTCCTCCAGGCTTTCGGCGGTGGCATGGGGGCAGCCCAGGCAATGCATGCCGAACTCCATGAACAGGCGGGCGGTGCCGGGATCAAGCGAGAGTACTTCGCGGATGCTCATTTCCTTGGTTACCATAAGATCCTCCATGATGATAATTTATCGGCGGAAGGGTGTAAAATCCGCCGGGAAACCGCGCGTTTCGCCCACGATATAGAGCGGGCGCGCGCGGGTTTCGTCGTAGATGCGGGAGATATACGCGCCCAGGATGCCCAGGCCCGTGGTGACCGTGCCCGTGCACAGCACCATCAGCGCGGCCAGCCACCAGGCGCCGGCCTGCACGCCGCAGCAAAGCAGAATCAGCAGCGCCAGCAGCCCCAGGCCGCTGATGGCCAGCATGCCGATGCCCAGCACGGAAAGGAGCTTGAGCAGCTTATCCGAAAAGCTGAGCATGCCGTCCAGCGCAAGCTTGAGCATTTTTTTGAGCGGATAATGCGTTTCGCCCGCGAAGCGCTTATCGCGGTCGTAGCGCACGGCTTCCTGTCTGAAGCCTACCCACGCGAACATGCCGCGCAGGAAGCGCGCGTGCTCAGGCATGCGGCGCACAACGTCGGCTACCTGCCTGTCCACCAGACGAAAATCGCCCGTGTCGGCGGGAATATCGGTGCTTGTCATGGCGCGCAGCAGCCGGTAATAGGCAAAGGCGGTAAATTTCTTAAACGCGCTTTCGCCCGCGCGGCGGTTGCGCTGCCCGTAGACCACCTGCGCGCCCGCGCGCCATTTGGCGGCCATTTCGGGGATGATTTCGGGCGGATCCTGCAAATCTGCGTCGATGATGACGATGGCGTCGCCCGTGGCGTAATCCAGCCCCGCCGTGACGGCCATCTGGTGCCCGGCGTTGCGGGCAAAGTGCACCGCGCGCACGCAGGGATCGTGGGCGGCCAGGTCGTTGAGGATATCGGGCGTATGATCGCGCGAGCCGTCGTTTACGTAGACGATTTCGTAATCGCCGTCCATGGCGGACAGCACGGCGGTGAGCCGCTTGTGCGTTTCGCGCAGCACGGGCTCCTCGTTATAGCAGGGAACGATGACAGAATAAACTGGCATATGCGCTCCTTTCGTTTACAGCATTTTAATCAGCATATTGCGCTGCGAGTCCATTTCCAGCTTGAGCTTGCCGTCCTTTTCCAATTGCTTGAGGATATCGGAGAAGCGGCGGAAGCCGATGCTCTTTTCGGTGAAATCGGGATAGCTGCTGATGATATCGGCCTTGAGGATGGAGGGGTTGATGCGCTCGAAGCCGTCGTCCTTATAGCGCTGAAGCTGAGCGGCGAAGGCCGCCTGCCAGGTATCGCGGCGCAGGGGTTGGCTTTCCTGCGCGCCGGGAGCCGCAGCGTCGGGCACCAAGGAAACCATCACGTTGTAGGAATCGTTGCGGATGCGGATGGTGCCAAAGTGCGTGGACAGCTTAGCCAGCAGCTTGCCGAACGTGGCGCAGCCATAGGTCTTTTCGTTAAACTGCGGGCGCAGACGCAGCAGCACACCTTTAAGCTCGCTTGCATACATTTCATCCTCCTCGGATTCCGAGAGGATGCTTTCAATCAGCTTGCACAGCGATTCCTCGTCCTGGACGTCGTCCTCCATGGCCGATTTCTTGGCCTTGGCGCGGATCTCCCGCCGGGGGCCGACGCTTTCCATAAACTGGAACTCGTTGCAGGCGTTGATGAAGATGGTGCTGGCTACCTCGCTGCGGCTGATGCCCAGCACAAACTTGCCCATGCTTTTCAGCGTGCCCACCAGCGGCACATAGTCGCTGTCGCCCGATACGATGCAGAAGCTGTCGATCAGCGGGTTGGAATAGGCGGTTTTCAGCGCGTCGATGACCAGCTGAATATCGGCGTTGTTTTTCTGCGCCGCTCCGTAGCGCAGCGAGGGGACGACCACGAAGGTGTTGGAAAGCAGAATTTCCTTCAGATCGCTGAAGCGGTCGGTGTAGCCGTAGACCTTGCCAAACAGGATATCGCCGCGGATCTTGACCTTTTCGAGAATGTTGTTTAACGTATCGACCTTGGCCCCGCAGTTTTCAAGATCGACAAATACGGCGAATTTCGCGCTGCCCAAAACAGATAGCCCCTTTCATGGCAAAGTTTACCCAAGAATAGTATACCACAAATGTGTGAAGTTGAAAAGTAAAAGCGCTTTTATACTTCCTTTTCGTCCATTTCCGCCTGCGCATGCAGCGCGGCCTGCTTTTTCTCCCATGGCAGCAGGCGATAGCACAGCACCAGCGATATGGCGCAGCATACCCAGCCCAGGGGATAGCCCAAGCCTACCAGCACAGCGTTGTGCGTGACATGGGATACGATGTAAAGATAGATCTGGCGGATGACCACAAAGCAGCTGAGCATGCACACCATGGTGGGGAAGGCCTCGCCCGCGCCGCGCAGCGCGCCGCCCAGGATATCGTTGACGCAGGTGAACAGATAGAAGGGCGAAATCCACATCACAAACAGCGAGCCGTAATAGAGCACCTCGGGCTTTTGATTGAACAGGCTCAGCAGAGGCTTGGAAAATGCCATCAGCGGAACCATCAGCGTGCAGGTGCACAGCGCGCCCATGGTCAGCGCCACCCGCGTGCCGCGCTTGGCGCGCGGTACGTTGCCTGCGCCCAGGTTCTGCCCCACAAAGGTGGTGTTGGCCGCGCTGAGGGATTGCTGCGGCAGCAGGGCAAACTGATCGAGCTTGCCGTAAATGGACCAGCCCGCCGCGCAGTCCGAGCCGAAGGCGTTGATATAGGACTGCACGAATACGTTGGAAAACGCGGTGATCGCGCCCTGCAGGGCGGTGGGCAGGCCGATGCCTACAATTTGCCTGAGCACCGGCAGCTTGATGCACAGCCGGCGGAAGAACAGCTTATAAGGGCCGTCCGAGCGCGCCAGCACATACAGCACCAGCGCAGCGGAGAGCGCCTGCGCCAGGATGGTCGCGTAAGCTACGCCCGCAACGCCCATGTGGAACACCAGCACAAAGATCAGATCGCCCGCCGTGTTGACAATGGCCGAGAAAACCAGAAAATACAGCGGACGGCGGCTGTCGCCCACGGCGCGCAGGATGCCCGCGCCCATGTTATAAAACATCAGCCCCGACACGCCCATAAAATAGATGCGCAGGTAGGTCGTGGCCTCGCTCATCATATCCCCGGGCGTTTTCATCATGCGCAGCAGATAGGGCGTCAGATACATGCCAAGCCCCGTAAACAGGATGGCCATTAGGAAGGTGGTCAGGATGGTGGTGTGCACCGCATCGTGCACGGACTTACGGTCCCGCGCGCCGTAGGCGCGGGCGATGACCACCGTAGCGCCGGTGGAAAAGCCGTTGAAAAAGCCCAGCAGCGTGTTGATCAGCGGGCCGGTGGTGCCCACGGCGGCCAGCGCCTGCGAGCTTACATAGTTGCCTACCACAATGGAGTCCACCGTGTTGTACATCTGCTGGAAGATCAGCCCCAGCAGCATGGGCGCGGCAAAGGAAAGCAGCTGCTTCCAGATCGTGCCCTGGGTCATATCGGTGCTTCTGCCAATACGCATCGGATTCCCTCCCATCATACATAGCGGCAAAATATCACAAATAAATCATACCGCAAGATGCGCGCGATTGCAAGTGGGCATTATGTCATATCCTTTTTTGTTTTAGATACAGAAAGGCGGAGCCTTTTTTCAAAGCTCCGCCATGGTTGGTCTGCAGAATTCAATCGAAGAAGACAAAAGCATGATCATTCGCTCAAAGCATTTCATTCTACGCTGAGAATCTAAACTATTCCACCAAATCCAGTTCTTCTTTGATGTCCGCAAGCAGCACAT
The DNA here is from genome assembly GCA_004556155.1 of Clostridiales bacterium. Taxonomy (GTDB): domain Bacteria; phylum Bacillota; class Clostridia; order Christensenellales; family Aristaeellaceae; genus SFMI01. The sequence goes on along the minus strand of SFIM01000009.1, from coordinate 56,981 downwards.
CAGCAGTAGTATCTACTTGCTGATCCTTGCCATTGGGAAAGATACGGATCAATCTGTTAGGGTTTGCTATCAGCAGTTCGCAGAATTCATGAACTTCGATGAAATATATTGCCTTGTCAGGGCAAACTGCGGAAGCAAACATTTCTTCCGGCCATACAGAGATTGAGCACGGCTCGGCTGGTACAAGTTGAGTGGGGTCACAATCCAACCAAACAGTTTCTGTGTCGGCAGCAGTGGCTGCAAAGCTCTTATAGCGTTTGCGGGGGTGGGCATTCATTAGACCTTCAAATCTATTCATGATGATCCTTCCTTCATCAAATTATAAACCCATTTGGAAGTAATGGGCTTGTTTTCGCAGTAAGAATACAAAGAATACTGTCCAAAGTGATAGTGTGGAATAAGCAAAACTTCAAATGTATCCGTACTGAGAAACCGACAAAAATCGGAATTGTAGTACCTGCTTTGCAGATAATACAGCCCAGTCTCTTCATCGTATACATACCCACGATACCTAAAGGGCTGGATCATACCCAGTGTGCTGACGAGTGTGCCAGTCTTGCTGATTGGCCTTCCCCGGAATCGTAAATACAGGATACCATTTTGGCGCCGTTCCTGTCAATCAAATCAATATGCCATCCTGCGGGCCGCTGCGCATTTTTTGCCCCATCCTGAAAAGCGAAAATATTTTTCCCGCGCGTGACGATGCCCTTTACTTGCCCGTCTAACAGGTGTAACGTTGCAGGGGAGGTGAAAGCTGTGGATCGGGATTCCTTCATTGCGGAGATCGAAGCCTGCTCGGGCATGATGTACCGGGTAGCCTGGTCGATCCTGCGGAACAACGCCGATTGCGAGGACGCGCTGCAGGAAGCGGCGCTCAAGGCCTGGGAGAAGCGCGGGCATTTGCGGAATGAAGCGTACTTTCGCACCTGGATTACCCGCATTCTGATCAACGCGTGTTACGACACGCAGCGAAAACGCCGGCGTGTGATTCCTCTGGATGAGGTTGCCGAGCGTGCGGCGGCCGCTTCCCCTGATCCTACCCTGACGCTGGCGCTGGAGGCGCTGCCGGAAAAGCTGCGGCTGCCGCTTGTGCTGTGCTATTCGGAGGGAATGAGCTATGAGGAGGCCGCGGCGGCGCTGCGCATTCCGCTGAGCACCCTTCGCGGACGCATCCACCGGGGCAGGGGACAACTGAGAAAGGAGCTGAACGCGGAATGAAGCGCGAAATGGATCCCTTGAAATTGCGAAACGCCTTTGAGCCCATGCCGGACGGCTGCTATAACGCGCTGATGAAGGCCGCGCGCTCCGTGAAGGAGGAAAAAACTGTGAAACGCACAGCATTCAGAACGGCGGTTGTTGCCGCCTGCATCATCCTGGCGGCTATGGCGGCGGCGGTCGCCGCAGGCAGCATCCTGGGCTGGAACGACTTCTTTAAGCTCTACCATAATGTCGCCGTGCCTCAGACGGCGCAGGAGATCATGGCTGCAAGCCAGCCGGAAAGCTTCCGGCTGGGCGATGTCGTATTTACCGTGCGCGAGCGCTACAGCGATGCGCATCTTGCCATGATTACCACCGAGGCCCATCTGGCCGAGGGTGTAACGGGCATCATCACGGCGGATGCGCCCTTTGACCCCATCAGCGCATACGGCGACAACAGCGCTGCGGTCGCTGCGCGGCTGGGGGTGGATCCCGGCATGACCTGGGCGGAGGCCGCCAGGCAGCTGAATGTGCCGCTATACAGCGTGACGGCGATGCTGGAGGTGCCCGAGGCGCTTTGCGGCAGCGAGGCGTTTGCCGATCCGCTGTTTAATGAAGACGGCAGCCTGTCTTACTTTTCGCTGCAGCCGCTGAACGGTACGGCGGACGCGGCACAGCTTGTCTGCCAGGTTTGGCTGCGGGTTGAAAGGGAGAATCTGGACGATCCGGAGCATCCGATGAACGAGTGGAAGGCGTATGAGCCGCTCAGCATCGCCGTGCAGCCGACGCTTGACGCGCGGGAATATGCCGTTCCTGCCGAGGCACAGACGCAGGGCAATTTTACGCTGGAAAGCGTGCAGGCGCAATTAACGCCCAGCGGCGTGCATCTGATCGCCGTGTTTGCCGCCCAGGCGGGCGCGACGGAGGAGAAAGCCTATGAGCGGCTGCGTGAAGTGCGGTTTGTACAGCCTGACGGCAGCGAGTACCCGACAGGCATGAACCTGAGCGGCGGCATCAGCAATCTGGATCAGTGGCCCCAGGTGGAGGTAAAGCAGATGATCGGCACGGAAAAAATCCCCGAGCGCATTGGGATGAGCTTTGCCGGTGGGCAGCAGCCCATCCAGCTGACGCTGAAAAAGTAAATAACGACATTCAAAAGGCTCCTTCGGGAGCCTATTTATTTGGCATGCGGGCGCGGGCTTGCGCATATCCTGCCATAGCGATGAGATAAAGGGAGGATGAAACATGGCACAGACGGCGACGCGGGGCGCATCGCCCCTTTACCGCGATATTGCCGAGCGCACGCAGGGCGAACTCTATATCGGCGTGGTTGGCCCCGTGCGCGCGGGGAAAAGCACGTTTATCAGCAATTTTATGCAGCAGCTGGTGCTGCCGCTGGTGCCGCCCGGCCCCAGGCGGGAGCGTATTGTGGATGAGCTGCCCCAGAGCGGCTCGGGCAAGACCATCATGACCACCCAGCCCAAATTTGTGCCCTCCGACGGCGCGGCCACCGTGCAGCTGCCCGACCATGCCTCCGCCAGGGTGCGCATGGTGGATTCGGTGGGGTATCTGGTGCGCGGGGCGCTGGGCACGCAGGAGGGCGGCGACGCGCGCATGGTGTCTACCCCCTGGTCGCAGCAGGATATGCCCTTTGAGGAGGCCGCGCAGCTGGGCACGCGCAAGGTGATGACCGATCACGCCACCGTGGGCGTGGTGGTGACCACTGACGGCACGGTGGCGGAGCTGCCGCGCGAGGCGTATGTGCCCGCCGAGGAGCAGGTGATCCGGGAGCTGAAAACCCTGGGTAAGCCCTTTGCCGTGGTGCTCAATTCTGCCCAGCCCGAATCCAGGCAGGCAAAGGAATTGCAGGCCGCCATGAGCGAAAAATACGATGCGCCTGTGACGCTGCTGTCCGCCAAGGAGATGACGGCCGAGGATGTGCAGGGTGTGATGCGCGATCTGCTGTCAGCCTTCCCGCTGCGTGAGATGCGCTTTACCCTGCCCGAGTGGGTATCGGCGCTGGACGATCAGCACTGGCTGACGCAGCATATTGTAAGCCTTGTGCGCGAGGCGGGCGCGCAGATTGCCCGCATGCGCGATGCGGAAAAGGCGCAGAGCGCGTTTGCGGCTTCCGAGTATGCCGATACGCCGCAGCTGGATCAGTTGGAATACGGCGAGGGCAGCGCGCGCTTCAGTCTGCCGCTGAAAAACGGGTTATTCAATCAAATTCTCAGCGAGCAGTGCGGGGCGGAGATCGAAAGCGATGGGCATCTGCTGCGCCTGCTCAAGGAGCTGGTCAGCGCCAAGAAGGAATACGACCGTGTGGCCGACGCGCTGCGCGAGGCGGTGGATACCGGCTATGGGCTGGTTGCGCCGGCGATGAGCGATGTGACGCTCTACGAGCCCGAGGTCAGCCGCCAGGCGGGGCGCTACGGCGTCCGCCTGCGCGCCAAGGCTCCGGCGCTGCATCTGATCCGCTCGGATATCGAGGCCGAGGTATCGCCCGTGCTGGGCACCCAGGAGCAGACGGATGAGTTTGCCGCCAGCCTGCGCGATACCTACGAGCAGGATCCCCAGGCGCTGCTGCAAACCAATTTCTTTGGCCGCAGCCTGGAAAGCCTGATCAGTGAGGGCCTGGCGGGTAAGCTGCAACGCATGCCGCCCGACGCGCAGGAAAAGGTGCGCGCCGCGCTGACCAGGATCCTGAACGAGGGCGACGGCGGGATGATCTGCATTCTGCTGTAACAGATATGGGAAAAAGCCCCTCCGTATGACCTGCTGCATACGGAGGGCGCTTTGATTGCGGTGGGAAGATAGCACGATAAACTGGAATTTCATAAACGCATTTGCTTCTTAAACGCAAACATTCCCTCATTGCCATCACCGACAAAATCGTCCGGTGTATCCGGCATAGGATGTTTTTCATTAAAAAATTCTGTAATATGAAAGCCGCAGACATTCACATAAAAATGAATGTTGCGCTTATCAAAGTACGGCGTACAGGTTTCCCATACTTTCGTGTTCGGATATATTCGTTCCAATTCAAACCATATCTTCTTACCGATACCATTGCTCTGAACTCCGTTCTTTACAAAAAGCAGGTCAAGATGGTTATGCTGTGTACTCTCATTGATAATAACAACAGCACCGCCCACCATTTCTCCATCGACAACGGCTTTATAGACAGCAGAACCCTCCGCATTCAGCGACTGGTCAATGTCCTTTTCAGGCAGAATAACAGCATCTGTTTTCCCAAAAGCGTCTTCAAAACCTTTCTGAAATGCTTCCTGCATATCCGCCTTGTATTGCGTTAATTCTTTTGGTTCTATACAAACTAATTGGAAGGTCATTTTATATCTATCTCCTCAAAAATTCCGATTTGCACAATCAAAACACATCGCGAAACGATAGAGAAGCTTCCTTTTTCTGGGCATAATCAGGATCATGGAACTGCCCTCGCAGCCAGCTCAGATCCACCATTCGGGCGTAAGCTGGCCCAGCGTTACGATCCTGTTGTTTTCATAGTCCAGCATGACCTCCACACCCTTGTAATCCTCCGGCATCAGCTGGGACATCAGCTCCCGGCACGCGCCGCAGGGGGGGATGGCATTGCCATCCTGGCCGACGGCGATCACACGGCGGATGGCGTTCTCACCCTCGGTAATCATGTGAAAAATGGCGTTTCGCTCGGCGCAGACGCCCAGCGTGCAGGCGGAGTCCACGCATACGCCGGTGTAGATTTTGCCGCTGGCCGATTCGATGGCCGCCGCCACGCCGCCGGCCTCGATGAAGCGCGATACCTGCCGGGGCTTGAGCGCGGCGAGGGCAGCGCGGTACAGCTCATCCCAGATGGGTTCCATTGCAATCCTCCGTGAAAAATAGAACAAACAGCGCCCGGGGCGAAGGCTCCGGACGCTGCGCTTGCTGGAAAATCAGAAGATGTATTTGTCGCTCAGCGCGGGACGCTTGGCCATTTCTTCCTGCTTGGCGCGGTACTTTTCGGCCTCGTTGCCCAGCACCGCGTAGGAGGCGACCTTGCTTTCCTCCACGCCCGGCTGGTTGAAGGCGTCGATGTTGAGCAGCTCGCCCTCGTAGGCGGTGGTCAGCTCGAAGAAGTACATCAGCTGGCCGATGGTGCCCGCGTTGACGCAGGGCAGGGTGATGGTCTGGCTCATGCGGCCGGCCTTGAGCAGCGCGTACTCGGTGCCCTGGCGCTCGGCCTCGATGAGCTGGTTGAGCGTCTTGCCGCCCAGGAAGGCCACATCGTGGAACTCCTCGCAGCCATGGGGGATTTCCACCGTGCTGCGGAAAGCGCCCACCTTGATCAGGGTGATCACCTTATCATAGGGGCCCTCGGTGTAGAGCTGCAGCTGGCTGTGCTGATCGGTTACGCCCAGCGCCTTGGTGGGGGTCTGACCCACGTTGCAGGGCTTGCCGTCGCGGGTCACGTTCTTGCCCAGGCTTTCGGCCCACAGCTGGCAGAACCAGTCGGCCATGTATTTCAGGCTGTCGGCATAGGGCATGACGGCCTGCACGTTCATGCCGCGCTCGGTGGCGATGTATTGCAGCACGGCCTCCATCAAGGCGGGGTTCTGCCACACGTCGCCGCTCTGGCAGCGCTTATCCATGCACGCCGCGCCCTTGAGCATGGCGCGGATATCGATGCCGCATACCGCCGCGGGGAACAGGCCTACGGGGCACATTTCGCTGTAGCGGCCGCCCACGCCGTCTGGCACGATGAAGTGCTTAAAGCCGTTTTCGCGGGTCAGCTTGATCAGGTTGCCGCGATCCGCGCCGGTGGTGGTGATGATATGCTTGGCCCAGTCGTCTCCCACGGCCTTTTTCAGCGCGTCGGTGAAGATCAGGTACTGGCTCATGGTTTCGGCGGTGCCGCCGGACTTGGTGATGACGTTGAAGCAGGTGGTCTTTACGTCGATTACGTCAAACAGCGCGGCCATGCGCTCGGGGTCGATGTTGTCCTCTACATAGAAGCGGGGGCCGCCGCGCTTTTCGGCGGGCAGCTCGTTATAGTGCAGGTGGTTTAGTGCCTGCTGCACGGCGATGGGGCCCAGCGCGCTGCCGCCAATGCCCAGCACCACAAAGGTGTCAAACTGCTTGCGCACCTCGGCGGCGGTCTTTTCGATATCGGCAATCACGGCTTCCTGATTATAGGGAAGCTCGGTCCAGCCCAGCCAGCCCTGGCCGCGATGCGCGCGGACGTTTTCATAGGCCTTTTCGGCCGCGTCGCGCAGGGCAGCGACTTCCTGCTCGCTGATGCCGCGCTCGCCCAGGGTGGCGGACATCATATGGTTTACATCCAGCTGAATCTGGGGTACCATGCACATTTTGCAATCTTCCATTTGTAAATTCCTCCTGTTCGTCGGATCATACGCGCACAGTATATCATATTTTGGCCTTGATTGCATAGAAAAAATAAAGAAAAAAACGGAAAAATAATGAACAAAAATAGTGCTTTCTTTTCAGCATCGCCTCTGCTATACTATCAATTATATCCTGTGGATCGGAGAGGAGCTGTTACCGATGAAAAAGCTGATGCTGGGCAACGAGGCCGTTGCACGCGGCGCGTATGAGGCCGGCGTGCGGGTGGTATCCAGCTATCCGGGCACGCCAAGCACGGAGATTACGGAGTTCTGCGCTGCTTATCCCGAAATCGACTGCGAATGGGCCCCCAACGAAAAGGTGGCTGTGGAAACGGCCTTCGGCGCGGCCATGACGGGCGCGCGCGCCATGAGCTGCATGAAGCATGTGGGCGTCAATGTGGCGGCCGATCCCCTGTATACCGCGGCCTATACGGGCGTGAACGCGGGGATGGTGATCGTGGCGGCGGACGATCCCTATATGCATTCCAGCCAGAATGAACAGGACAGCCGCATGATCGCCCGCGCGGCGCACATCCCCATGCTGGAGCCTGCCGACAGCCAGGAATGCCATGATTATATTCAGCGCGCTTTTGAACTGAGCGAGCGCTACGATACGCCCGTTTTTCTGCGCCTGACCACGCGCCTGGCGCATCAGCGCTCCCCGGTGGAAATGGGCGAACGCGCAGAGCTGCCTGTGCGCGAATACAAAAAAGACTTTATGAAATATGTGATGATGCCCGGCATGGCCCGCAAGCGTCATCTGGTGGTGGAAGCGCGAGAGCAGCGCATGGAGGACGAGGCCGCAAGCCTGGGCCTCAACCGCGTGGAAATGCGCGGCACGGCGCTGGGCGTGGTGTGCGCGGGTGTGGTGTATCAATATGTACGCGAGGCGCTGCCAGAAGCCAGCATTCTGAAGCTGGGATTGAGCTATCCCATGGATCGCGCCGCCGTGCGTGATTTTGCCGCCAGGGTGGACAAGCTGGTGGTGATCGAGGAGCTGGAGGGCATCTTTGAGCAGGAGATCGCCGCCATGGGCATTGCCGTAACGGGCAAATGCTACACGGGACGTCAGGGAGAACTGAGCGTGCAGCGCATCCGCGAGGCCTTCGGCGCGGATAAAGCGCCGCAGGAGCCCGCGCTGCCCGCGCGCCCGCCGGTGCTGTGCCCGGGCTGCCCGCACAGAGCAACTTTCTTTGCCATCAAAAAGCTGGGGCTGACGGTGTTTGGCGATATCGGCTGCTACACCCTGTGCGCCCTGCCGCCCATTGAAAGCATGGATGCGACGCTGTGCATGGGCGCGTCCATCGGCATGGCCATTGGCGCGGAAAAGGCGCATGGCCGCGATTTTTCCCGCCGCAGCGTGGCGGTGCTGGGCGACAGCACCTTTATCCACAGCGGCATTACGGGGCTGATCAACGCGGTGTATGACCGCTCCAATATCAATGTAATCATCCTGGATAACCGCATCACCGGCATGACCGGCCATCAGCAAAACCCCGCAACCGGCTTTGATATCCATGGCAACCCGGCACCGCAGCTCAATCTGGAGGCGGTATGCGAGGCAGTGGGGGCGCATGTGCGCGTGGTTAACCCCATGCAGATGAAGGACATGGAGCAGGCTCTGCGCGAGGAAACGCAGCGTGACGGCGTATCGGTGATCATTGCGCGCTATCCCTGCGCGCTGCTGGATAAGCGGCCCAAGCAGCCCTGCACGATTGCGGATTGCCATCGCTGCGGCGCCTGCCTGCGCCTGGGCTGCCCTGCCCTGGAGCGCGGCGCGGACGGCGCTGTGCGCGTAAACGCCGCGCTGTGCAACGGCTGTGGGCTGTGCAAGCAGATGTGCGCCTTTGGGTGCATTACGGGCGGAGGCGAAAAGCAATGAAAGCCAATATTATCATCGTAGGCGTGGGCGGACAGGGCATCCTGCTGACCAGCAAAATCCTGGGCTATCTGGCGCTGAAAATGGGCGACGATGTGAAGGTCAGCGAGGTGCACGGCATGAGCCAGCGCGGCGGCAGCGTGATCACCCATGTGCGTATTGGCGAAAACGTGGCTTCCCCGCTGGTTACGCCGGGCGAGGCTGATATGGTGATCGCCTTTGAATGGCTGGAGGCGCTGCGCTCGGAGTTTTATCTGCGGCAGGGCGGCGCGATGATTGCCAATACCCATCGCATGCTGCCCATGCCTGTGATTATGGGCAAGGCGGCCTATCCCGAGCAGACAATCGACGGGCATCCGCTCTACGCGCTGGACGCGCAGGAGCTGGCCGAGCGCTGCGGCAGCGTGCGCGCGGTCAATATTGTGCTGCTGGGCGTATTGTCCCAGCTGCTTCCCTGGCCAGCCGAGGCATATGAGGAGGCCGTCGCCGCCTGCGTAAAGCCCGCCACACTGGCGGTTAATCTGGCGGCGTTCCGGGCCGGGCGCGCGGCGTATCAGAATATCGCAAAAAACGAGAAAGCGTAAATTCAGAAATGATCGATCAGCAAATTCTGGCCGCCCAGCGGCTGTCGCGGGATGAAATCCATCAGCTTCAAAGCCAGCGCCTGCGCGCGCTGGTGCGGCATGTGTATGACAACGTGCCTTTCTATCGCCGCAAGATGGATGAGCGCGGTGTAAAACCGCAGGATATCCGCACGGCGGAGGATATCGACCTGCTGCCCTTTACCGAAAAAAGCGATCTGCGCGATCATTATCCCTTCGGCTTGCTGGCCGTTTCGCGCCGTGAGATCGTGCGCATGCACGCCTCCTCCGGCACCACGGGCAAGCCCACGGTGGCGGCTTATACGCGCGAGGATCTGGATAACTGGACGGAGCTGACCGCGCGTTCGCTGGCGTTGGCGGGCATTGACGATACGTCGGTGGTGCACATTGCCTATGGCTACGGCCTGTTTACCGGCGGCATGGGCGTGCACTACGGCGCGGAGCGTCTGGGCGCGGCGGTGGTGCCTGCCAGCGGCGGCAACACCCAGCGCCAGCTGACGCTGATGGAGGATTTTGGCGCGACGGCTCTGTGCTGTACGCCCTCCTATGCGATCAACCTGGCCGAAGCCATGCAGGAAAAGGGCGTAGATATCAGCCGAATGCAGCTGAAAACAGGCGTTTTCGGCGCGGAGCCGTGGAGCGAAAGCATGCGCACGCGCATTGAAAAGATGCTGCATATCCAGGCGCATGATATTTACGGCCTGACCGAAATGATGGGCCCTGGCGTGGCCATGGAGTGCGAGGCCAAGCAGGGCCTGCACATCTGGGAGGATGCCTTCCTGCCGGAGATTCTGGATGAAAAGCAGCAGGCCGCGCCGGAGGGAGAAGCCGGAGAATTGGTGATTACCACACTGGTCAAGCGCGGCATGCCGCTGCTGCGGTATCGCACGCACGATATCACCTGCCTGACCCATGCGCCCTGCCCGTGCGGATGTACGCATGCGCGCCTGCGCCGCATCACGGGCCGCAACGACGATATGCTCATCATCCGTGGGGTCAATGTGTTCCCCTCGCAGATCGAGCAGACGCTGCTGCAGATCGAGGGCATTACCGCCAATTATCAGATCATTGTGGATCGCCGCGGCGCGCTGGACACGCTGACGGTAATGGTCGAATTGGATCCTGCCCGCATGAGCGACACCGTGCGCGACGTGGAAGCGCTGTCCGCCTATGTGGCCGCGCAATTGTCCGCCTCCTGCCTGGTGCACGCCACGGTCAAGCTGTGCCCGGCGGGCTCGCTTGCGCGCAGCGAGGGCAAGGCCAAGCGCGTGATTGACAACCGCAGGTACGAATAATCCGCATAAAATGCGTCCGGCGAAAGCACAGCTTTGGCCGGACGTTTTCTATTAGGTTTTGGGCTTGGGTTTAAAGCACAGCGCGGCCAGAAAACCGAAGAAAATCGCCGCGGCGATGCCGCCCGCAGTGGCTGTCAGCCCGCCGGTGAAGGCGCCCAACAGCCCGGTTTCCTGCACGGCGCGGATGGCTCCCTGCGCCAGCGCGTGGCCAAAGCCCGTCAGGGGCACCGTAGCTCCTGCCCCCGCAAACTGCGCGATGGGGCCGTACAGCCCGACGGCGCTGAGGATAACGCCCGCCGTGATATAGCACACCAGGATGCGCGCGGGCGTGAGCTTGGTTTTCAGGATCAGGATTTCGCCGATCAGGCAGAACAGTCCGCCCACGGCGAAGGCCTTGATGTACATCAGCAGCATAGTCAGCATGCGCCCACCCCCTCGATGATTACCGCGTGCGCCACGCCCGGAATGCTCTCGCCCTGCTGCGTAGTGGTGGGGCTGAGCAGCGCGCCTGTGGCCATGAACAGCACGCGCTTCCACTCGCCGCGCTGAATGCGGGGCAGAATATAGGCGCTGAGCACGGTGGCCGAGCATCCGCAGCCCGAGCCGCCCGCGTGGCTGTCCTGTGAGGGATCATAAATGGTCAGCCCGCAGTCCATCATGCACCCGCGCGGCAGGGGATGGCCCATCTTTTCGCACCAGGCCAGCAGAAGATCACTGCCCACCATGCCCAGATCGCCCGTGATGATGCGGTCAAACTGTTCGGGTGTATCGCCTGTATCGTCCATATAGGCGCATAGGGTGGCCGCAGCAGCCGGAGCCATGGCTGCGCCCATGTTGTTGTTGTCCGTTACCCCCAGATCCACCACCCGGCCGATGCATCCGCGCGCCAGCCGCGCCATGGGCGTGCCAGGCAGGGCTTCGGGTAGGCTAAGCAGCACTGCACCGCCGCCCGTGACCGTCCACTGCGATGCGGGCGAGCGCTGATTGCCGTATTCCAGCGGGTAGCGGTACTGCCGCTCCGCCGTGGCATAATGGCTGCTGGCTGTGCATAGTACGGGCGAAGCGTAGCCGCCGTCGCACATCATGCCGCCCGTGATCAGCCCTTCGGACATGGTGCTGCACGCGCCGTACAGGCCGAGAAAGGGAAATTTCAATTCCCGCGCCGCCAGGGCGGAGGGCATGATCTGGTTCAACAGATCGCCGCCCACCATGGCCTGCACGCCTTTTTCACCGATGTTTGCCTTGGCCAGGCACAGCCGGCAGGCTTCGCGCAGCAGCGCGGCCTCGGCCTGCTCGTAGCTGTCCTGGCCAAAGGCCGCGTCCTGCGCCACCAGATCAAAGCAGTCGCCCAGCGGCCCCTGCCCTTCGCGCGGGCCGACCGCGCAGGCTGAGGCCATGATCCAGGGCCTGGTTTTGTATTCAATGGTTTGATAACCGATGCGATTTTCTGCCTGCATACCGGGCCTCACAGATAGATAAAATAGTAGACGATGCCCACGATGACCGACGCTGAAACGCCGTATACCAGCACCGGTCCGGCAATGGTGAACAGCCGCGCGCCTGTGCCCAGCACCCAGCCCTCGGGACGAAACTCCATCGCGGGGGATACCATGGCGTTGGCAAAGCCGGTAATGGGCACCACGGTGCCCGCGCCCGCGTATTTGGCGATCACGTCAAACACGCCGATGCCCGTCAGCAGGGCGGTCAAAAACACCAGTGTCACACTGGTCAGGCTGGAGGCCTGCATCAGCGTCAGGCCCAGCATGCGCGTGCCGATATCGCTGATGACCTGCCCCAGCACGCAGATGGCGCCGCCTACCCAGAAGGCGCGCAGCGCGCCCTGCCCTACCTTGCTCTTGGGGGTCAAACGGGCGATCAGCGCCTTATATTGTGCGATTCGATCCTGTTTTGAGGAGCTTTGCTGCATTGCTCAGCACTTCCTTTCCCGGCTAATCGGCAGCGCGCGGATATCCTTCTGACGGATTTCCCGGTCGCCTGCGCGCGGCAGCCGCATCAGCGGATGAGGAAACGAGCGGTGTTGATTGTCCATGGCTGCGCCTCCGGCATGTTTTTCAGCCTTATTGTGCGCAGAAACGCCGCAAAGCATGCGCATGCGGCAATGATTGACGCGAAATCAGAAACCGGGTATAATAGAAATGAAAAGGCAAAGCATTTTTTATCTTGGGAGGTGCCTATGCACAATTGGCTCAATCGCCTGGAGCGCAGGCTGTACAAATACAACATCCCGCCCATTATGCGCTATATTGTTTTCGCCATGGGCGGCGTGTTCCTGCTGGATCTGTTTCTGGGCATGACCACGGCCTATACCGCGCGCGTCAGCCTGATTAGCTACCTGACGCTGAACATTCCCGCCGTGCTGCAGGGGCAGATATGGCGGCTGGTGACGTGGCTGTTCGTGCCTCAGCAGGGCAGCATCTTCTGGATGGCGCTGAGCCTGTATTTCTACTACATGATCGGAACGGCGCTGGAAAACCGCTGGGGCGTGCGGCGCTTCCTGATTTACTATGTCATCGGCGCGCTCGCCAATGTCGCAGGCGCGTTTATCGCTCACCTGCTGACTGGCTACGGCATCGGCCTGAATACGTATCTGTACTATTCGCTGTTCATCGCCTTTGCGGCGCTGTACCCCGATATGCAGTTCATGCTGTTCTTCTGCCTCCCAGTCAAGGCCAAGTGGCTGGCGGCGATCGACCTGCTGTACTTCCTGATTGCCATCATCGCAGGCCCTGCACAGATTCGCTGCGCGGCCATTGCCTCGCTGGTCAATGTGGCGCTGTTCTTCGGCGAGGATATCTATAAGATGGCTCGCATCCAGTATGCCCAGTGGAAGCGGCGCAGGATGTTCAGGCAATAATATTTCATGCAAAAAAAACAGACCGGAGCGGTTCATGGCTCCGGTCTGTTTTTGCATGGGGCGGCTTACAGCTTCAGCATGTCCTTGAAGGCCTGGATGCTGGCCAGCGCTTTTTCCTTCGTATCGGCCTCAGCGCAGAAGCGCAGCAGCGGCTCGGTGCCCGAGAAGCGGCACACTACAAAGCCGCCGTCCTCAAAATACACCTTGCAGCCGTCCTCATAACTGACGCGCCGCACGGGGCGGTCAAAGGCTGGCAGAGCCTTTTGCTCAAACAGCAGGTGCGTCAGCTGGGGCTTTTGCTCGGCGGGGTAGGAAAAATCGCTGTCCGCTATTTCAAACGAGCCGAAGCGCGCAGTCAGATCGGCCATGATCCGGGCGGGGGAGGCGTTCATGGCGGATACCATCTCCACAAACAGTGCCGCGGCGTAGGCTGAATCCTTGCCATGGATATGGCCGCGCACGGTCAGACCGCCGCTGGATTCGCCGCCCAGCACCGCGTCCACCTCGTCGATCTTGGCGGAGATCCACTTGAAGCCCACCGGCACCTCATAGCAGGCTTCGCCCAGGGCGTTGGCCACCGCGTCCAGCATATGCGTGGTGGACATGTTGCGCACCACCGGGCCCTTCCAGCCTTTGTATTCATGCAGATAGTAGTACAGCATCACCAGAATTTCATTGGCCGCAATATAGCGGCCGCTGCTGTCGATGATGCCCAGGCGATCGCCATCGCCGTCCAGGGCGATGCCCAGATCGTAGCCGCCGTCCACCACCTTTTCGGACAGCTCGCCCAAGCTGTGCTCGCTTGGCGCGGGGGCGATGCCGCCGAAGTAGGCGTCGCGCTCGGTGTGGATGACATCCACCGTGCAGCGCACGGTATGCAGAATAACCATCAGCGCGTAGGTGCCCGAGCCGTGCATGGAGTCAAACAGGATGCGCAGCCCGCGATCACGGATGGCCTGACCATTGATGCGGGCCAGGATATCATCCAGAAAATCGTTAAAGGGATTTTTGACATACTGGATGCTGCCGTTGGCCTCGCCCACGGCGAAAGGCACAAAGCGCGTATCCAGCGCCGTGCCGTTGGCCAGCGCCTCGATGCGCTGCGTGGTTTCCACCGGCGCGTCGCGGCCTTCCTCCACAATCAGCTTGATGCCGTTGTAAATGGCCGGGTTATGGCTGGCTGTTACCTGCAAGGCGCAGTGCAGGTGCTGCTTGAGCACCGTGTGCATCAGCAGGGGCGTGGGCGCGCTGCGGTGCAGAAAAAGCACCTGAAAACCCTGCGCGCAAAATACCTCCGCCAGCCATTTGGCCGCTTCGCAGGAGAGAAAACGCCGGTCGTAACCGATAATGACCGGCCGGTCCGTGCGGCCGTTTTCCTTTAGCCACGCGCATACCGCGCCGCCTACGCGGCGCACGTTATCACAGGTAAAATCCTCGCCGATTCTGGCACGCCATCCGCCGGTTCCAAACTGAATCATGTTCATCCTCCGTGAATAAATAAGATCATTGAAAATATAGCCGCGGCATGGGCGCTGTGCTTGAAGCAGAATGATTTGTCAGCCGCCGGAGGGCTTTAGCCGCTCATGGTGCGCGTGGCGGTATTTGGACGGCGTCATGCCCGTGACGCTTTGGAACGCGCGGATAAATGAGGATGTGCTGCCAAACCCCGCCTGATAGCACACATCCAGCAGGGGCATATCGGTTTCAATCAGGCGCTGGCTATATACGATGCGGCGCTGCAACACATAGTTGGCCACGGTGGTATTGAGGTATTTTTTGAACAGGCGGGATACGTATTCCCGGCTGTAGAAAAAGTGCTCCGCCACCTCGGCCACCGTGGACACCTCGGCAAAGTGCGTGTCCAGATAATGCTGAATATCCAGCACGTTCTGGGGAAAGTACTCCTCGTGATGGGTGCTTTCATCCGCAGGCTTGTTGAGCAGGTAGAAAATTTGCAGGATCAGTCCCAGCGCCAGGGCATGATCCTCGGGCTGTTCCTTTTCAAGCGCCGTATCCAGGCGCGCCAGCAGGGCGGTTAGCTCCTCCATACGGCGCGGCTTGAGCGAGGTGAAAAACTGTCCGCTGCTCTCATGCCGGTGCAGAAACTGCAACAGTGAAGAACAGCCAATGGCGTCAAAGGCGTTATCATACAGATAGAACACGCAGCGCGAATAGGTGGTGCTTTCGGCGTTGATCATGGACATGTGCAGCTTGCCTGGGGGAATCAGGATCACATCGCCATAGCGGGGCAGATAGGACGCGCTTTCGCAGATATAGCGCACATCGCCGCCCTCCACGATCAGCAATTCATAGTAATCATGAAAATGCAGGCCGACCGGATAGGTTTCGCGGTTATATTGCGTGCTGCGGTGGGAATAGATCATGTTTTCGTTGATATCATACTCGTGCCAGTTGGAAAAATGCCGGTTGGCAGCGGAGCGATAATGCGAGAGCAGCTTCATGATCTCCTCCTGCGGTCACAAAATGGAAACGAATAACATGAAAAGCAAATTATTTGTAGAAATATGATCTGCAATTGCATTGTAACATACTTGGCATTGCGAGGCAAGAGGCGTGCAAATAAAAAACGAGGGGACTTTGCGCCCGCCTCGTCAACGTTTGAGCAGCATATACAGATCGTTTACATTGGTGCCCGTGGGGCCGGTGATAAGCAGCGCGTCGTGCTGCTTGAGCAGGGGATAAGCGTTGTTGTCCGCCAGGCTTTGAGCGATGGCTTGCGCGCCTGCCTGGGCAAAAAATGCGCCGTCCACCAGCCCGCCGGCCGCATCGGTGGGGCCGTCCGTGCCGTCTGAACCTGCCGCCAGCACGCAGGCATTTGCCTGCCCGGCCAGCGTCTGCGCAGCGCCCAGAGCGACCTCCTGATTGCGGCCACCCTTGCCGTGACCGTGCAGATGCACAATCGTTTCGCCGCCCCAGATCATTGCGCAGGGGGCCTGTGCTGTGACGGCATGCGCGGCGATCATGGCGCCTGCTTCACGTGCCTCGCAGGATAGCGCGGTATCCATGATTTCAGCGGTATAGCCAAGGCACTGCGCCTCGCGCGCCGCGGCTTCGCATAGCAGGCGTACGTTGCCGGCGATCACCGTTTCCACGCCTGAGAGCGCTTTGGGCGTTTCGATATGCAGCGCTTCCTGGGCGGCAGGGGAAAGAAGCAGGCGGTATTTCTGCACAATTTCCTGTGCCTGGGCGCAGGTGCTTTGATCAGGATGCGCGGGGCCGGAGGCGATTACATCCACCGGATCCCCCAGCACGTCGCTGAGCACGATGGTGAACAGCTTTGCCGGGGACAAAAGCTGGGCAAAGCGTCCGCCCTTGACGGCCGAAAGCCGCTTGCGCAGGCAGTTGATTTCGCTGATATCTGCGCCGCAGGCCAATAGCTGACGGGTAATATCGGCAATATCGGACAGGGTAACGCCTGCATAGGGGCACTCAAACAGCGCCGAGCCGCCGCCGGAAATCAGCAGGATGGCTGTGTCCGCAGAGGTTAGAGACTGCGCCATATCCATGGCGCGGCGCGCGGCGGCTACGCCGTTTTCGTCGGGAACAGGGTGCGCGGCCTCGTAAATTTCCAAATTGCCGATGGAGCCTTCGCTGTGCTGATACTTGGTGATGACAACGCCCTGCCGTACCTGAGATGCGCCCAGCGCGTCATAGGCTGCGCGCGCCATGCGCCAGCCTGCCTTGCCGATGGCAAACAGCGTGACGGGATGATCAAACTGCCGACCGCTGAGCGCCCGGCGCACGGCCGCGTCAGGCAGCACCGCATCAAAGGCGGCGCGCATGATTTGCAGCGCGTCTTCTTTTATTGTGTTGTTCATGCGTTTACCTCAGCGGCTGCATGCTTGCGGCGGATCAGCCGGATGCATACGCCCACGGCCAGACCCACGATGGCGGGACACAGCCAGCCCACGCTCAGGTCAAAGAAGGGCAGCGCCTTCTCGGCAAAGTCGATCGCGCCCTGCAGGTGCAGCTTGCCAATGACAGGCTTAGGCAGCGCCTTGAAGAAGTCAAACAGCGCGGCGATGAGGGTGAAGAAGGTGACGGAAGCATAAATGGCGCGGTCATGCTGGAAGATGCCGCCCAGCAAACCCAGCAGCCCCAGTGTGATGGCCAGCGGATACAGCAGCATCAGCACCGGCAGGGAATAATCGATGATCGCGTTCAGGCCCAGATTGGCTACCAGGAAGGACAGAACGCTGAAAATGACCGCCCATACGCGATAACGCGGGCCCTTGGGGAATAGCGCTACAAAGGTTTCCGCGCAGCTGGTAACCAGACCGACCGAGGTTTTGAGGCACGCCAGCGTGACCGTCGCGGCCAGAATCAGCGCGCCCGCGCGGCCGAAATAGTGGCTGGCAACCACCGAGAGCACCTCGCCGCCATTGGCGCAGGCAACGCCCATGCCGCTGCTTTGCGCGCCCATCAGGGTGACAAACACATAGATCACCGCCATGATCAGGCAGCTGAAAAAGCCCGCTTTGGCGGTGGAGCGCGCGATATCCTGCGGCTCGTTTACGCCCAGAGAGCGCAGCACGTTGATCACCACGATGCCGAAGGCCAGGCTGGCCAGCATATCCATGGTGTTATAGCCCTCAAGAAAGCCGGTGAAGAAGGATTTGGCTACATAGTTGCCCTGCGGCTCTACCGCGGCCACATCCACCACGGGATTGACCAGCGCCATGACCACCAGGATCGCCAGGAAGAACAGAAAAACGGGGGTCAGCACCTTGCCGACATAGGTGAGGATTTTGCCCGGATTGAGCGAGAAGCCCAGCACCAGCGCAAAGAAGATCAGCGAGAAAACCGCCAGCGCCAGCCCCTGCTCCTCGGCGGGCAGCAGGCCGGATACCGCCACGGTGAAGGGCACCGTCGCGCAGCGCGGGATGGCGAAGAAGGGGCCGATGGACAGGTACAGCGCGCAGGTGAAAAAGTAGCCATAGGGGCGGCTGACCTTGGAGCTGAGCTCAAACAGGCCGTTGCTGCGGCTGACGCCGATGGCCGCCACGCCCAGCAGCGGCATGCTGACGCCCGTGATGATAAAGCCGGCGATGGCCTTCCAGATGTTGCGGCCCGCCAGCTGACCCATATAAACCGGAAAAATCAGATTCCCCGCGCCAAAAAACATGCCGAACAGCATCGTGGCGATCAGCAGCGTTTCCCTTCCGTTCAATCGCTTCTTCATTGTGATACTCCCCGCTTACGTATTTTCAGTCAGTTTATCACATCTGACAGCCCCTGCACAAGGCGTTTACCGATGGATTTGGTTTTTGTTTTGTATTTTGTGGCTATACGGCGGGAACGCGGGACTGCAGGCGGGAGAACTCGCTGCGGATTACCTTTACCAGCTCCTCTGCGGCCGGGGAAAGCACCGCGCCGTGACGATATCCCAGGCCGAAGGGCCGCGTGGTGTCAATGTTCTGGATACGGTAATAGCAGGGCCGCTCCTCCTCGGGCTGATCGCCCAGCATGAAATCAGGCAGCAGGCTGATGCCGATGCCGCTGATTACAAAGGCAATGGCGACCTCCCAGGTGCTGGATTCGTAAATGATATGGGGTTTGAAGCCTGCGTAAGCAAATAAGCGCTCCTGCAGGGAGTGCGCCTTGGCGACGCTGTTCTGCAGCACAAAGCCTTCTTCACGCGTGTATTGGATATTGATGGTATGGTTGGGCTCGGCCAGCTGATTGAGGGGATGGCTGCGGTGCATGCATAAATAAATGTTTTCAACACCGACGGGCGTGTATTCCAGCTCGGGATGCATGGGGTATACGGGAAGCACGCAGAAATCCAACTGGCCGTCGGCCACGCGGCGCTCCAGCTCGTAGGATTTGACCTCAGCCACGTCCAGCTGCACATTGGGAAAATGCTGCTGGAAATGCTGCAGAATGCCGGGCAGCAGGTGACGGCAGTAAAAGGAGGACATGCCCAGGCGAAGCACCTCATGCGGCTCGTCCTGCAAATGGGCTATGGTATTGAGCAGCATCTCGCGCTCCAGCAGAAGCTTTCGCCCGCTGGCTACGATCATCTGGCAGGCGGCGGTGGGCGTCATGGCACGACCGATGCGGTGAAAAAGCGGCTTGCCTAACTCCAGCTCGGTTTTGCGGATGGATTGACTCAGCGCCGGCTGGGAGATATACAGGCTGCGCGCAGCCTGGGAGATGCTTTGATGCTCTACTACGGCGATGATGTAGCTGATATCCTTAAAATCCATATGCACTCCTGCTTCCATAAGTTTTAATTATAGATGTATTGTAACATCGAATTTGACAGAAAACAAGAGCACATGGTATATTTTGGCCAGAAATTGGTCTTGACAGACCAATATAAATGCGAACAAATGATAAATGATGCAAAAAATGCGCACAGGAAAGGCGAAGTGAATATGAAGTTTTCCTACTTTATATGGGATTATGATGGTACGCTTTTTGATACTTATGATGCGGTTGCACGGGCGTATCACCGCGCGGCGCAGCAAAACGGAATCGAGATTGCCTTTGACGAGCTGCGCTGGCTGACCAAGCACTCTCTCGGCTGGGCCGCAAAGCAGCTGGAGCAGCGCTATGGCACGGCGGCGCAGGACATTCTGGATGCATATTATGCCTTCGCACCGCAGGAGGAAACACTGGAGGTCATGCGGCCCTATCCCGGCACGCGCGAGACGCTGCGCGCCGTCTGCGAGCACGGCGGGAAAAACTATCTGTATTCGCATCGGGATCATGCCTCCATCGACGCGCTGGAGCATTATGGACTGAAGCCATATTTCAGCGATTTTATTACAAAGGACGATCATTTTCCGCGCAAGCCGGCTCCGGACGCGCTGCTGCACATGATCAGTAAGCATGGCCTGGAACCCGACAGGGCGGTGATGGTGGGCGATCGTGTGTTGGACGTGCAGGCAGGGCTGAATGCAGGAATGCAGGGGGCGCTGTTTGACCCGGAGGGCTTTTGCCAAGGCCAGGCCCCGACACCATACCAATATGCAAGCATGGATGCGCTGCGCAAAGCGCTGATAGAGGACGAAGATGTTCCCGGCGATACGCCAAAGGAGGAGTGCCCATGAAAGCCGCTGAAATCCGACCGCTGCCCCCCGTCCGCATTCAAAAAAAGCAAAAAACGCTCTCCACCGTTCTCTTTGCGGCAGGCGCGCTGATTTTGCTGCTGGGCGTGTTCTGCTTCCTGATCGGCGATTTGCAGCTGCCGGCCTTTGCCAGCATCAACAGCCGCCTGAAAAGCGTATACGCGGAGTACCTTTCCACCGGCCAGCCCCTTTCCTTTGGCGATACGGCGGCTTATTACTCGGTAAAGTTTGCGGTTGTGGTGATGCTCATTGGCTTGCTGCTGCTGCTGAACGCATACATGCTGCTGGGTCAGCACTGGGAGCGCTATCGCGATTTTACCTGCGTGCTGCCCGCGCTGATTGCCCTGGCGCTGTTTGTATACTATCCGCTGCTGGATCTGGTGCGCATCAGCTTTACCAACTGGAACCTGATGAAGGAAGAATACAAATTTGTAGGCATTAAAAACTACAAATGGCTCTTCGCCGGCTCCGGCTGGAAGTATCTGAAAAACACGCTGTGGGTTACGCTGCGCTACACCTTCTGGGAGGTTTTTTTCTCCCTGGCGGGCGGCCTGCTGCTGGCGCTGCTCTTTGACCGGATGACCCGCTATTTCAACGCTTTGCGTGCACTGGTATTCATGCCTAAGTATATTGCCACCTCCACCAGCGCCATTATCTTTGTGTGGATGCTCAACGGCCCGCACGGCATTGTCAACTGGGCGCTGGGGCTGCTGGGCATTGTCGGGCCGGACTGGCTGGCCAATTCCTCCACGGCGCTGGCGGGCATCCTGATGCTGACCTTCTGGCGCACGGTGGGCTACGCAATGATGATTTATCTTTCCGCGATGAAGGGCATTCCGCAGGATTATTATGAGGCAGCCTCCATCGACGGCGCTGATAAGATGCACTGCTTCCGCTTTATCACCCTGCCGATGCTAGCGCCGACCACGCTGTTCCTGCTGGTGACCACCTTTATCAGCTCCATGAAGGTGTTCCAGTCGGTGGACGTGATGACCTCCGGCGGTCCCTACGACGCGACGATGGTGATGGTGCAGTGGGTGTACAACCTCTCGTTCAAGGATTTCCGCGTGGATCGCGCGGCAGCTGCATCGCTGGTCTTCTTCCTTGTGCTACTGGCCTTTACCACGCTGACAATGAAGTATTCCAACAAAAACGTCAATTACGACCAGTAAGGGAGGAAAAACAGATGAAAAAGACGGATTTTGCTTCCCAACTGCGGCGTATGCAGATGCACGGCTGGTTTGACGTGCTGATCAAGCTGCTGGCCATTGCCCTGGCAATTGGACTGGGCGCGTTGGGGGGACAGATCAGCTATGGGATTACAGCCAAGAGCTTTACCGCTGAAATGGGCGCTTACGAGCGCGCAGAGGCGCTGGGGTGGTTTGCCAAGAATCGCGCTGTGCTGGCGGTAATCGCGGCGCTGATTGCGGGCTATGCGGTAATTGGCCTGCTGCTGATGCGCTTTGTAAGCCCGGTGCTCAACCGGACGGTGCGCCGTCAGCTTGCCATGCGCAGGGTCAGCCATGCGGCGCAGACCATTGGCGCAACGCTGGTGTCCATCGTGATGCTGTTTCCGATTTATTGGATGATTATTTCCTCATTCAAGGCCAGCGACGAGCTGCTGGCTCCCACGCCCACCCTGTGGCCGGAGCAGTGGTTCTTCGATACCTACCCCAACGTGCTGAAACGCGCGCCCTTCGGACTGTATTTCTTCAATACTATTGTCAGCACATTCTTTATCATGGTTTTCCAGCTGGGCATTGGCATCCTGGCTGCCTATGGCTTTTCCAAGGGCGAATTCAAGGGAAAAAACACACTGTTTCTGGTGGTGCTGGGAGCGCTGATGATTCCCATTCAGGTGACGTTCGTGCCCATTTACGTCATGGTGGCCAAGCTGGGTTGGATCAACTCCTTCCCTGGCCTGATTGTACCGAACCTCGTATCGGCCTACTTTATCTTCATGCTTCGCCAGACCTTCATGAGCGTGGATAACAGCTATCTGGAAGCCGGCAAGGTGGACGGCATGGGACGCATCGGCACGATCTTCTATGTTTTGTGCCCCATGTGCAAGCCGACGCTGATTACGGTGTCCATTATCACCTTCATCAATGGCTGGAACAGCTATTTCTGGCCGAAGATGGTGACAAATAACAACAGCCGCCGAACCCTGGCTGTGGGCATCAACTACATCCGTCAGACCTTTGCGGGACTGGAGGTATCCAACTACAACGAAATCATGGCTGCCGCCGTGCTGGCGATCGTTCCCATTGTGGTGCTGTTCCTGGTGCTGCAAAAGTACATCATGACCGGCCTGTCCAAGGCAAGCATGAAGTAAAACCGTGCCTTAAGCGGCGACGCTTTGCAATCTGTTACCCTAAAAAGAGAAAGGAGAACCCCATGAAGAAGATTACCGCGCTGCTCCTGGCCTTGCTGATGACGCTCTCGCTGAGCGCCGCGCTGGCCGAGAACAACCCCTACGCAGTCACCGAACCGATCACCATCGAATGGTGGCACAGCAACGAGGATCAGTATACCGAGGACATCAACGTGCTGTGCGAGAAGTTTCATGAGCAGTATCCCCTGATTACCGTGATTCCGCGCTACATCGGCAGCGGCACTGTGCTGGCTGAAAACCTGATCGCCGCCCACGCGGCCGATTCTGTCCCTGCCGTATCGCAGGTAAACGTCGGCTATCTGGCCGAGTACTTCGATTCCGGCGTATGCACGGATCTGGAGCCCTATCTGGAAGCCTACGGCGTTGATAAGAACGATTTTGTAAAGGGCTATCGTGAAACCGCCACCCGCAAGGAGGACGGCCACATGTACTCCCTGCCCTTCCTGGCCTCCACGCAGGTGATCTACTACAACAAGACCGTGGCGCAGAACGAGGGAATCACCCTGCCTGAAAAGTGGGAGGATATGGACGCCTTCATGCAGAAGACGACCAAATTCAACGACGACGGTACCACCGCGCGCTGGGCGATGATCTTTGCGGGCTGGGGCGCGCAGTATTTTGAAACCTTCTTTACCAACTACGGCGTGGAAATTATCAAGGAAGACGGCACCAGCGGCGTGGCTGATGAGAAGTCCATCGAGATTACCAAGCAGATCCGCGAATGGATTGACAAGGGCTACTGCTATTGGGCCTATGGCTCGGGCGCTTCCACGAACATGCGTCAGCATTTCTGGGACCAGGAGGTATTCGGCGTGGTGCATACCTGCTCGCTGATTACCACCTACCGCGATAAGATCAACGGCGCGTTCGAGTTTGATATCAGCGGCTTCCCGGCTGTGGGCGATAAGGCGTATACGCTGCTGTCCGGCAACCATCTGGTCATTCCCAAGAAGGCATCTCAGGCCCAGAAAAATGCCGGTTTCCTGTTTGCCAACTGGGTCACCAGCGGCGAAGCCAGCCTGTTCTGGGCGGAAATTTCCGGCTATATGCCTGGCCGTTACTCTGCCATGCAGGGCGAGGCCTATGATGCGCTGATTGAAAAGACCCCTGCCTATCAGGGGATGTTCGCAGGCGTTGACAACATCCTGCCGCAGGACAGCCGCACCTACTACAGCAGCTGCACCAACGAATGGATGAAGTCCCTGGGCCTGATCTTCTGTGAGAATGCGCCGGTTGAGGCCACGCTGCAGGAGTGCGCCGAGCGTATCAACGAGATTCTGGAAGATCTGTAAGCAATATTTAACGACATAATAAGCGCCGGGCTGTCTCGCTTTCGAGGCGGCCCGGCGGCTTTTGATAGGGTGTGGCGATGACGCTTATTCCACCGTAACGCTCTTGGCCAGGTTGCGGGGTTTGTCTACATCCAGGCCCTTGGCTACGCTGACGTAATAGGCCAGCAGCTGCAGGGGGATGACGGCGAGGCTGGGGGCGAAATGCGCATCGGTTTGCGGAATATACACGGTAAAGTCGGCGGTATCTTCCAGCGCATAGCGCCCGCAGGCAGTCAGCCCCATCAGGTACGCGCCGCGGCTTTTAACCTCTACCAGATTGCTCAGCGTCTTTTCATACAGCGCGGGCTGGGTAGCCAGGCCGATCACCAGCGTGCCCGGTTCCACTAAGCTGATCGCGCCATGCTTGAGTTCCCCCGCGGCATAGGCTTCGGAGTGGATATAGCTGATTTCCTTCATCTTGAGGCTGCCTTCCAGGCTGATGGCGTAGTCCAGCCCGCGACCGATGAAAAAAATATCCCGCGCGTTGGCAAACTTGGCTGCAAACCACTGAATGCGCGCCTTGTCCTCTAAAAGCCGTGACATCTTGTCCGGCAGCGTCTGCATCTCGGCAATCATCGCAGCGTATTCTTCGGCCCCCAGCGTTCCGTGAGCCTGCGCCAATTGCAGCGCCAGCGCGTAGCAGGCAATCAGTTGCGTGCTGTACGCCTTGGTGGTGGCCACGGCGATTTCCGGCCCAGCCAGGGTGTAGAGCACGCTGTCCGCCTCGCGGGCGATGGAGGAGCCCACCACGTTGACAATGCCCAGCGTGCGCACACCATGCGCTTTTGCCTCACGCAGCGCGGCCAGGCTGTCTGCCGTTTCGCCGGATTGGCTGATGACGATGGCCAGCGTGCCATCGCCTAAGATGGGCCTGCGGTAGCGGAACTCGCTGGCGATTTCCACCCGCACGGGTATGCGCGACAGATCCTCGATGATATACTGCGCGGCCACGCCTACATGGTAGGCAGAGCCGCAGGCGACGATGACAATCTGCCGGATAGCGCGCAGCAGAGCGTCGTCCAGCTCAGCGGCGCTCAGATCGATCTGATCATCCTTTATCAGCGCGTGCAGGGTATCGCGGGCAGCCTTGGGCTGCTCATGAATTTCCTTCATCATAAAGTGCTCATAGCCTGCCTTTTCGGCAGCTTCGGCGTCCCAATCGATGTGCGTGGGGGCCTTTTCAATCGGCTCACGGTCGATATTGAAAAACGCTACCGTGCCTTTGCCCAGCCGCGCAATTTCCAGATTGCCAATGTAATAAACATCACGGGCGTATTGCAGGATGGCGGGCACGTCGGAGGCTAGATATCCCTCGCCCTCGCGCAGGGCCAGGATCATGGGGCTATCCTTGCGGGCGGCGTAGATTTCGCCCGGCGCGTCGGCAAACAGCACGGCCAGGGCATAGGAGCCGCGCATACGCGACATGGCGCGGGCCAGCGCGTCCACAGGCCCCAGGGCGTATTTGCGCGCGTAATAGTGAATCAGCTTGACCACGATTTCGGTATCGGTTTGGGAATGAAAGGCGTAGCCTGCGTGGGTTAGCTTATCGCGCAGTTCCTGATAATTTTCGATGATGCCGTTATGGACGGCCACCACCGTGCGGTCGTCGCTGCACAGGGGATGGGCGTTTTCCACCGAGGGCGCGCCGTGCGTGGCCCAGCGGGTATGCCCCACGCCGCAGTCGCCCGGCAGCGCCTGACCGCCGTTGGTCATATCATACAGCGCGCGCAGGCGGCCGCGCGTCTTGACAATCTCAATTTCCCCGCCGCCCTCGCGCACAGCCAGGCCGGCCGAGTCATACCCGCGATATTCCAGATGAGACAGCCCTGCCAGCAGGATGGGCGCGGCGGGACGGCTGCCGGTGTATCCAACGATTCCGCACATGTTGATTTCTCCTATCTTAAAGCATGCGGCGTGATATGCCGCCACGCTTTAGTGTGTGTGCGGATGGGGCGTTTTATGCCAAATGAAAAGGGCGGCTCGATATCGAGCCGCCCCGA
Organism: Clostridiales bacterium; assembly: GCA_004556155.1. Taxonomy (GTDB): domain Bacteria; phylum Bacillota; class Clostridia; order Christensenellales; family Aristaeellaceae; genus SFMI01. The sequence goes on along the minus strand of SFIM01000009.1, from coordinate 30,929 downwards.
AAAACGATGGCGTTACTTCAGATAGGTGGTCAGCATGAAGCCGATCTTGCCGTCCACGATGACATGCGCCCAGTTGCCGTTGAAGCCCAGCAGGATGGCCTCGGTATCCTTGGGATACAGACCCAGGGAATTGCTGGAGGTGCTGGCCTGTTCGCGCAGGTTGACCTTGCCGGAGGAGTTGATCTTGAGCAGCGGCATGGCGCTGGCCACATAGTTGGTGGTCAGGTATTCGGCCTTCATATAGCCTACCAGGTTGCCGATGCGCACCTGGGTGAAGCCGTTATCCAGCGTGCTGAGCACTTCCACATAGACGCCGTTGTAGTACTTGCCCAGGGAAGAGCTGTCGGTGGTGGGCTCGCGGCGCAGGTTCAGGCGGTCGCCCGGATAGGGGTTGTTGACGATGGCGTAGCTGGTGGGCACGGCGATGTTCCAGCTGGCGGATACGTGGGAGCCAACGGGGCCGTTGTTCCAGTAGGGATTGGAGGAGGTGGTGCTGGCGGAAACGGTCTTGCTGGTGACGCCAGTCTTGGCCATGAAGCCGACCAGGCCGCCTACCTGCACAAAGTACCAGCTGTCCATATCGCCCAGTACCTGCACCTGCGTGCCGTTGGCATACAGGCCCAGCAGGTTGCTGTTATCGGCCATGAAGGTGGGGGTGGAGCGCAGCAGCACGCCCTTGCCCTGGCGGCTCTGCAGGCTCATGATGGGGGCGGCGGACTTGACGGCGTTGTTGATGAAGTCCATTTGCAGGAAGGCGCGCTTCACATAGCCGGTGTAATACTCGCGCACGCCGATGGGATTGACGGAGATTTTAGCCCAGGTGGCGTCATAGAAGGAGGATACGATGCAGACATAGGTGCCATTGTAGAACTTGCCAATTGCAGCAGCGCTGTCGCTGGGGCCTTCGCGCAGGGTGATGTACTTGGCCGAGGGATGGCTGATCATGGCGAAGGTATCGCCGCCATCCGCCAGCGCGGCAGCGGGGAGTAGAAGCATCAGAACAAGCAGGATGGAAAGAAAGCGTTTCATCATCGTTTTGTGTCCTTTCATTTGGGTTTCACTTATAAGACGTAAATCAAATGGGTTTTCATCCCATGATTTTCAAAAAAATTAGAAAACATTTCATTGCTGCACTTCGCCCAGGTATTCTTCCAGGCATTGGCCGCTTTGCTGCATGGCCAGGCTGTGCTCCGTGCCCACATAGCGGATGTGCCACGCCTCGCCCGCAAAGCCGGTGATCTGCTGCTTTTCATCTGTATAGCGCAGGATAAAGCCGTATTCCCAGCAATGCTCATGCAGCCAGGCGCACTGCGGGGTGCCCAGGAACATGCTGGTGTTTGGCACCGTCATATCAAAGGCAAGGCCGGTGTGATGCTCGCTGGCGCCGGGATCGGCCACGGTGACGCTGGCGGCCGAGCGGCAGCGAGACAGGCTCCAATCGGGATTGTTATTCTGGAAGCTTTTGACCTTGTTGTCAAAGATGCGCTGCTGATCGGCATAGCTGCGGTAGGCGGCGCTGACCTGCCAATTGGTAATGCCGTCCGCCTTGGCGGCCTCAAGCATACGAAGCAGGGCGTCCGCCGCTTCGCGAACTCCCTGCGTGCCGTCGTATTTGATTTTGACCAGCGAAGAATCGCAGTATTCCGACAGGTTTACCAGGTCGGCGGGCGCAAAGTCCGAAGCCACCGGATGCTGGCGGTTGACCAGCAGGGGCTGGCTGCCGGCAAGCACCTGCACGGCTGCGGGCGTGGGGGTAACGAGCATGGGCTGGGCATCGTTGGAATAGAGCATTTCCAGCGTTTTTTGCCCGGCGATGCCATCGTCATCCAGCCCGTGCTGAGCCTGGAACAGCTTCACCGCCGCGCGCGTGCCCTTGCCGTAATCGCCGTCCAGCACGCCGGAATAAAAGCCCAACTGCTGAAGCCGCGACTGCAGGGCCTTTACCTCATCGCCGCTGGAGCCGGAGGACAGCATGGCGGGCGTGGCCGAAGGGGTGGGCGTGGGCACGAAGGTCTGCGCCGATTCGGAATACAGAATGGCCAGCGTTTGTTCGCCTGCTACGCCGTCGGCCTTCAGCCCATGCTGAGCCTGGAAAGCCGTCACCGCCGTCTGCGTGCCCGTGCCGTACTGACCGTCCACATCGCCGCTGTAATAGCCCAAATCCTTGAGCCGCTGTTGCAATTGCTTTACTTCGATGCCGATGGAGTTCTTTTGCAGGATGCAGGGCGTGGGCGTGGAGGTGGGAAGGGCCGGATCCTCCGTGATGCGCACGGTGCGCGGGGTGATGGAGGGTGTGGGCGTAATGGCCGCCTCGCGCTGATAAACGCGCTGATCCTGCAGGGCAGAAATGCCCACATACAGGATGGCGATGACCAACAGGATGATGACCGCCAGCCCCAGGTAGGATGCTCCGCCGTTTTTTCTCATTTATTGTATAGCTCCTTTGGTATGGTCAAAGTACCCTGTCAGTATACCCTGATGCGCGGGGAATGTCAACTTTCAAAGGTTTCAAGCCATTGCTCCACTGCCTGCGCGCTGCCAAAGCCGATGCCCAGATGCACCGTTTCCAATAAATCCTCAGGCAGGGCGGAAAGGGGAATATCCAGCTGGGCCTTGAGCGCGTAGCCGTCGCCATAGGCGTTTTCATAAATGCCCAGCACGCCCGCGCCGTCAGGCATGACCACCAGATGCTCGGGGCAATATAGCTGCATGGTGCAGCTCATTTCGATTTCCGAGGGGGAAAAGGAGGTGATCGACCAGTCGGAGAACGCCTGCTGCATCTGCTGCAGCGTGCAGCCCTTGTATTCCTTATCGGCGGCAACGCGGCGCGTTACATCGTGCCCGCAGCGGGCGTAATGGATGGTCTGGATCAGCTGGCAGCCTTCCTCCACGTTTTCGCGGGCTTTGGCGGCGGCACGGGTTTGCGTGCGCCCAACGGCAATCATAATCACCACGGCGGCGGTCACAGCCAGCAACGCCGCGCCCCACAGCCGCGCGCGGCGGCTCAGTTCGTCATGTTTGGATTCCATAAAAATATCCACCTCCGCTGCCAGTATGCGCATTCCTGCGTTGCATCATACGGGAAAAGTGTGCTACAATAGGCGGCGAGGTGATTAAAATGCCTAAGAAGGCTGTTTTGTTTGATTTGGATGGAACGCTGCTTAACTCCCTGCCCGATATCAGCCGGTGCATGAATACGGTGCTGGAAAAGCACGGCCTGCCGGTATATCCCATGCTGGATTATCGCTATATGACCGGCAACGGCGCGCTCAAGCTCACCCAGCGCGCGCTGGGTGAGGCGCATCAGGAGCTGGAGCAGACGGTGCTGGCCGAATACGCTGCACTGTATGCCAAGCACTGCTATGATGAATCCTACCTTTATCCCGGCATTGCCGATATGATGCAGGATCTCAAGGCTGCCGGCTATCGGCTGGTGGTGCTGAGCAACAAGGATGATCCCGATGTGGCCAGCGTGCTCAATCATTATTTTGACGAGCCGCCCTTCACGGTGATGCGCGGTCATCTGCCTGGCGTGCCGCTCAAACCCGATCCGGCCGCCGCGCTGAATATTGCCAAGGAGCTGGGCATTGCGCCTGCGGATTTCTGGTATCTGGGCGATACGCCCACCGACCTGGCCACCTGCCGCGGCGCGGGCATGAACTTCATCGCCGTCGCCTGGGGCTTCCGCAGCCGCCAGGAGCTGAGCGAGGCGGGCGCGGAGCGCATTGTGGATACCCCGGCGCAGGCGCTGGAATATATGCTTACTTAAATAAAAGCAAAGACAAAAGGGACGGTTTTCACTGAACCGCCCCTTTTCTATTTTATTTATGCATCTTTCGGTATTCGCTGGGCAGCAGCCCAAAGTGCTTGCGAAACTCCGCCGAGAACTTGCTGGCGCTTTCATAGCCGATCTGCTGGGCAATCTGCCCCATGCCAAGCTCCGTGCCGCGCAGCAGCTCGGCGGCGCGCTCCATGCGGTGCTCACGGATATGCGCGGCGATAGAATCGCCGTATACATCCTTGAAAACGGCCTTCAGGGTGGAAGGGTTCATCAGAAACTGATGCGACAGCTCCTCAATGGTTACGCGCCGCTGCAAATTTTGCGTCAGTTGATCATGTACCCGGCGGATCACCTCAGTTTGCGCGGCGGGATACTGCGGCAGTGCGGCGCGCTGCGGGGCGGGCTGCTGATACAGGCGCAGCAGCGCTTCCTGTGCTTTTAATTGATAGGCGGCGGGCAGCAGCGCAGCTGGCAGATCAAAGAAGGAGCACAGCAGCGTGCGCAACGCTTCGGACTCAGGCAAAAGGCACAGCGGCGCGTCGGCAAAGAACTTTTGCTTCAGCGCATCAAGCGTTACTGGCGTGCGCGCAAGCGGCTCGGGCAGCGCATCGCCGCTCAGGCACAGCAGCAGCCCATCGTAGCAGGCGTTGGGCAGCGTCAGCGTGCGCTCGCCGCCCAGGCACAGCAGCGCTTCGCCGTCGCCCAGGTAGCGCGTGCCGCCCTCCGGCAGGGCAAAGCCCGCGCGGCCTGTCAGGCAAAAGTGCAGCGCCAGCGCGTCCGCAGGCAGGGCGGGAAGCGTAGCCAGATCCATATCAATATAATGAAGAAATGTGAGCGTGATGCCAGAATAAAGCGCGATCGGCGCGTTGTATACCGGCGCATCCTGCGGGCATTGCCCCTGCGCGTGCGCAGCACAGCAGGCGGGACAGCAATCGCAGCGCATGATCCATCCTCCTTCATTATTTCGGACAGGAAACCGCAATGATTTCCTCAATTACCTGGTGCAGCAGACGGCTTTCATCGCTGTTGGCTGCGCGATAATAGACTTCCTTGCCCACGCGGCGACTTTCAATCAGCCCGCTCAGGCGAAGCTGGCGCAGATGGTGAGATACCGCCGGGCTGCTCATCTCCACCATGGAGGAGATGTTGACCACGCACTGTTCGCAGTGGCACAGCAGCCAGAAAATGCGCAGCCGGCTGGAATCGGACAACTGCTTGAACACATTGGCGGCCATCGAAAAATCGCCTGCCGCATGCAGGGTTTCAATCAGGTGCGCCTCCAGGGATGCGTCGCCGTGGTGATCGTGGGGCAGCTTCATCTGCTCTGTCATGGGAATCCTCCCCCGCTGTTTTAGTCCGTTTGGAAATTCTTATCGCCCGTTTGGCAATGCCGCGCGCAAAGCGGTTGACAGCCGGGCCTGAATTGATTATACTGCGTTCGTAACGATTAAACAAGTGCTTAATTGTTAAATCAAAAAAGATTGCAGCTTGAAAGGGGTACGCATCATGAAAAAGACTTATAAGATCGAAGTGGACTGCGCCAACTGCGCCAACCTGATGGAGGAAGCCGCCAACAAGACCGAAGGCGTAAAGAGCGCCGTTGTGAATTTCATGACGCAGAAGATGACCGTGGAGTTTGCCGGGGGTCAGGACGAAGCCGCCGTGATGAAGAAGGTCGTTAAAAACTGCAAGGATGTAGAGGACGACTGCGAAATCTACCTGTAAGATTGCATTCAGATAGGATCACCGCCCTGCGCGGGAAAAGAGGATAAGCTATGAACAAGAAACAGAAAATTATGCTCTGCCGCATTGCCGCCACGGCCGTGCTGCTGCTGGCGCTGAACCTGCTGCCCATTACCGGCGCCGTGCGCATCATCCTGTATCTGGCAGCTTATCTGACGATCGGCTACGATATCCTGCGCAAGGCGGGCAAGGGCATTGCCAAGCGCCGCATGTTCGATGAGAACTTCCTGATGGCCGTGGCCACGGTGGGCGCGATTGCCCTGGCGATTATCGATAAGAGCGGCGATTTCAACGAGGCCGTGCTGGTCATGCTGTTTTACCAGATCGGCGAATTGTTCCAAGGCTATGCCGTGGGCAAGAGCCGCCGCAGCATCAGCGCCCTGATGGATATCCGCCCTGACTATGCCAATGTGGAGTGCGATGGACAGCTGAAAAAGGTGGATCCCGACGAGGTGGCCGTGGGCAGCGTGATCGTGGTGCAGCCTGGTGAAAAGGTGCCCATAGATGGCGAAGTGATCTCGGGCCAGTCCAGCCTGAATACCAGCGCGTTGACGGGCGAAAGCCTGCCGCGCGATGTGCATGCGGGGGACGAGGTGATCAGCGGCTGCATCAACATGACGGGCGTGCTGCGCGTTCGCACCACCCGCGAGTTTGGCGAATCCACCGTGGCCAAGATCCTGGAGCTGGTGGAAAACTCCACCTCCCGCAAGTCCCGCTCCGAGCAGTTTATTTCCCGTTTTGCCCGCGTCTATACGCCCGCTGTGTGCTACAGCGCGCTGGCGCTGGCCGTGCTGCCGCCGGTGGTTCGCCTGATCCTGGGCATGGGTGCGCAGTGGAGCGAGTGGATTTACCGCGCGCTGACCTTCCTGATTGTCAGCTGCCCCTGCGCGCTGGTCATCAGCATCCCGCTCAGCTTCTTCGCCGGCATCGGCGGCGCCAGCAAGGAGGGAGTGCTGGTCAAGGGCTCCAATTATCTGGAGGAGCTGTCCCGCACCAAGACGGTTGTGTTTGATAAGACCGGTACGCTCACCCAGGGCGTATTCGAAGTAAGCGGCGTGCATCATCCGCAGATTGCCAAGGAGAAGATTCTGGAATACGCCGCGCTGGCTGAGTGCGCGTCCTCCCATCCCATCAGCAAAAGCCTGCAAAAGGCCTATGGGAAGGAGGTGGATCGCAGCCGCGTGAGCGATATTGAGGAAATCGGCGGCGAGGGCGTGAAGGCAGTGGTGGACGGCGTGCCTGTGGCTGCTGGCAACGGCAAGCTGATGCGCCGCATGGGTCTGGAAGCGCCGGAGTGCCGCAGCGTGGGCACCATCGTGCATGTGGCGGTGGATGGGTCGTACGTGGGCCATATCGTGATTTCGGATATTGAGAAGCCCACCGCCAAGGAAGCCATTGAAAAGCTGAAGAAATCCGGCGTAACCAAGACCGTTATGCTCACCGGCGATGCGCGCCGCGTGGCCGAGCAGGTGGCCGGCGATCTGGGCGTGGACGAGGTGCACAGCGAGCTGCTGCCCGGCGATAAGGTGGACGAGGTAGAAAAGCTGCTGGCTAGGAAAGGCAAAAAAGAAGTGCTGGCCTTTGTGGGCGACGGCGTGAACGACGCGCCCGTGCTGTCCCGCGCGGACATCGGCATCGCCATGGGCGCCATGGGTTCGGACGCGGCCATTGAGGCGGCGGATGTGGTGCTGATGGACGACGATCCGCTCAAGATTGCCAAGGCCATCCGCATCTCGCGCAAGTGCATCGGCATTGTGTATCAGAACATCACCTTCGCCCTGGTGGTCAAGTTTACCTGCCTGCTGCTGACCGCGCTGGGCTACGCCAAGATGGGCGCGGCGATCTTCGCGGATGTGGGCGTGATGGTGCTGGCCGTGCTCAACGCCATCCGCGCGCTGCGCGTGCATAACCTGTAAATCGGATATGATTTGTTTAAAGGCCGCTCGAAAAGGGCGGCCTTTCTGCATGAAAATTTATGGGTATAGCCTGCCTGGGATTGACAAACGCTATGAACGCGCCTATAATAAAAATACCCCATGGGGGTATATTGAACGGAGATGATCTGAATGGCTATGAATACGCCCTGCCCGCATTGCGCGCGGCACAAGGAGCGTTCGCCCGGGGAATACAGGCGGCTGATGAACCGGCTCAGCCGCATCGAGGGGCAGATCCGCGGCATCCGCGGCATGGTGGAAAACGGCGCGTACTGTCCGGATATTCTGGTGCAGTCCGCAGCGGTCAACGCCGCCATCAACGCCTTCAACCGCGAGCTGCTGGCCAGCCATATCCGCACCTGCGTGCGCAGCGATATCCAGGCGGGCAACGACGAGGTGATTGACGAATTGCTTTCGACGCTGCAGAAGCTGATGAAATAAACCCTTATTTTGGAGGACAACCATGAAACAGTATACCGTAACGGGCATGAGCTGCGCGGCCTGCAGCGCTCGGGTAGAAAAGGCCGTATCCAAGGTTCCGGGGGTCACTGCGTGCTCGGTGAGCCTGCTGACTAACTCCATGGGCGTGGAGGGCACGGCTACTCCGCAGGCAATCATCGCTGCCGTGCAGGCCGCGGGCTACGGCGCAAGCGAAAAGGGCGCGGAGGACGCCGTCAGCCCGTCGGAGGCTGAAAAGCAGTTAGAGGATCACGATACGCCTGCCCTCAAGCGGCGGCTCATCTGGTCGCTGGGCTTTTTGATCGTGCTGATGTATTTCTCCATGGGTCATATGATGTGGGGCTGGCCGCTGCCCGCCTTCTACAATGACAACCATGTGGCTATGGGCCTGACTCAGCTGCTGCTGACTGCTGTGGTGATGGTCATTAACCAGCGCTTCTTTGTCAGCGGTTTTAAGAGCCTGTGGCACCGCGCGCCCAATATGGATACGCTGGTGGCGCTGGGCGCGACGGCGGCCTTTGGCTACAGCACCTATGCGCTTTTTGCCATGACGGGCGCCCAGGTGCGCGGCGATATGGACGCGGTCATGACCTATATGATGGACTTTTATTTCGAGTCTGCCGCCATGATCCTGACTCTGATTACCGTGGGCAAGATGCTGGAAGCCCGCTCCAAGGGCAAAACCACCGATGCGCTCAAGGGGTTGATGCGCCTGTCGCCCAAGACTGCCAATGTGCTGCGCGGCGACAGCGAGCAGACCGTGCCCATTGCCCAGGTGCGCGTGGGGGATATCTTTGTGGTGCGTCCCGGCGAGAACATCCCTGTGGACGGCGTGGTTATCGAAGGCGGCAGCGCGGTGAACGAATCGGCCCTGACGGGCGAGAGCATCCCGGTGGATAAGGCGGCGGGCGACAGCGTGTCGGCCGCTACGCTCAACCAGTCGGGCTTCCTCAAGTGCCGCGCTACCCGTGTGGGTGAGGATACCACCCTGTCGCAGATCATCCGCATGGTCAGCGACGCGGCGGCCACTAAGGCGCCCATTGCCAAGATTGCCGATAAGGTGTCGGGCGTATTTGTGCCCACGGTGATCGCCATTGCAGCAGTGACCACCCTTGTGTGGCTGCTGCTGGGCATGGGCGTTGGCTATGCGCTGGCGCGCGGCATTTCGGTGCTGGTGATCAGCTGCCCCTGCGCGCTGGGTCTGGCAACGCCTGTAGCCATCATGGTAGGCAACGGCCTGGGCGCGAAGAATGGCATTCTGTTTAAGACCGCCGCATCCCTGGAGGAAGCCGGGCGCATCCAGATTGTGGCGCTGGACAAGACGGGCACGATCACCGCAGGCGAGCCCAGGGTGACGGATATCCTGCCTGCCGAGGGTGTAAGCGCGGATGAACTGATGCGCCTGGCCTATTTGCTGGAGCGTAAGAGCGAGCACCCGCTGGCACGCGCCATTCTCAGCCGCGCCGAGGAGCAGGGTATGCAGCCTGAAGAGGTGGCGGACTTTGCCATCCAGCCCGGCAACGGCCTGAGCGCCGTATGGCAGAAACATACCCTGCGCGGCGGCAATATCGACTTTATCAGCGGCGCGGCGCATGTGCCTGATTCCCTGCGCGCGCAGGCGGAAAAGCTGGCTGAGAACGGCAAAACGCCTCTGTATTTCAGCCGGGATGATCAGGCGCTGGGCGTGATTGCCGTGGCCGATGTGATCAAGGAGGATAGCCCCCAGGCTGTGCGCGAATTGCAGGGTATGGGTGTGCATGTGGTCATGCTGACCGGCGATAACGAGCGCACCGCGCGGGCCATCGGCGCGCAGGCGGGTGTGGATCAGGTAATCGCTGGCGTGCTGCCTGACGGCAAGGAGGCCGTGATCCGCAAGCTCAAGCAGCATGGCAAGGTGGCCATGGTGGGCGACGGCATCAACGACGCGCCCGCCCTGACGCGCGCGGACGTGGGCGTCGCCATCGGCGCGGGCACAGACGTGGCCATCGACGCGGCAGATGTGGTATTGATGAAGAGCCGCCTGAGCGATGTGCCTGCGGCCATTCGTCTCAGCCGCGCCACGCTGCGCAATATCCATGAAAACCTGTTCTGGGCCTTCTTCTACAATACTATCGGCATTCCGCTGGCGGCGGGCGTGTTTATCCCGCTGGGGCTGACGCTCAATCCCATGTTTGGCGCGGCGGCCATGAGCCTGTCCAGCTTCTGCGTGGTGACAAACGCGCTGCGGCTGAACCTGTTTAAGCTGCGCGACGCATCCCGCGACCATAAGATCCGCCAGAAGGATACCGACTTTACCGTGTCAGCCCCCGGCGCGATGCGCAAAACGCTGCACATCGAGGGCATGATGTGCCCGCACTGCGAGATGCGCGTCAAGCAGGCGCTGGAGGCTGTGCCGGGCGTGAGCGAGGCAGCGGCCAGCCACGAGAAGGGCACAGCGGCGGTTACGCTTAGCGCCCAGGTGGATAACGACGCGCTGCGCGCCGCCGTGGAAGCGCAGGATTACAAAGTAACCGCGATTGATGAAAACTAAATGCGCCTTTGCACGCCGCCTGGAGAATTTTGCCGGGTGGCGCGTGTCTTTTTATAGGGAATTGTAAGATATCCTGCGGCTTTTCTTGTATTTGCGCCCATGTTATGCTATACTGCATAGTGGAATCATCTATAAAAGGAGAACATTATGAATTTTCCGGCAATTATTGCGGATAAAAAATTTGGCCGCGCGCTGACGGGCGAACAGATCGAAGCCTTTGTTCGCGGCGCGGCGGATAAAACTGTTCCCGATTATCAGCTTTCCGCCCTGCTGATGGCCATTCGCTTAAACGGCATGGATGCGCGCGAAACGGCCGATCTGACCCTGGCCATGGCGCGCTCGGGCGATATGCTGCATCCCGATGTGGGCGGCATCCCGGTGGATAAGCACTCCACCGGCGGCGTGGGCGATACCACCACCCTGGTGCTGGTGCCGCTGTGCGCTGCCTGCGGGGCGAAAATTGCCAAGATGAGCGGCCGCGGCCTGGGGCATACCGGCGGCACGGTGGATAAGATGGAATCCATCGGCATGCGCACCAGCCTGCCGGAGGCGGATTTCCTGCGCCAGGTGCGCGAGATTGGCTGCGCGGTGGTGGGCCAAAGCGCCGAGCTGGCTCCCGCCGATAAAACGCTGTACGCGCTGCGCGACACCACGGCCACCGTGGATAGCCTGCCCCTGATTGCTTCCAGTATCATGAGTAAAAAGCTGGCCTCCGGCGCGCAGGGCATTGTGCTGGACGTCAAGGTCGGCTCGGGCGCGATCATGCCCGATTACGCCGGTAGCCTGGCGCTGGCGAAGACTATGGTGGATATCGGTACGCGCGCGGGCCGCAATGTATCGGCCCTGCTTACGGGCATGGACGAGCCGCTGGGCTCGCATGTGGGCAATATGCTGGAGGTCAAGGACGCGGTGGAGATCCTGCGCGGCGAAAGCGCGGGCCCGCTGCTGACGGTGTCGCTGGCGTTGGGTGCGCAGCTGTTGACGGTGGGCGGCGTGGCTGCCAATCCCGAGGAGGGCGAAGCGATGCTGCGCCGCGCGCTGGCGGATGGCAGCGGCCTTGAAAAGCTGCGGCAGCTGATCCGCGCCCAGGGCGGGGATGAAAGCGTATGCGATCATCCTGAAGCGCTGGCCGACGCGCCCATTGTGCGCGATGTCGCCGCGCCGCGTGCGGGCGTGATCGCCCGGATGGATACCACCCTGCTGGGCTATGCCGCGCAGGAGCTGGGCGCGGGCCGCAGGCAGAAAACCGATCAGATCGATCCGCGCGTGGGCTTTATCATGCGCTGCCGCGTGGGGGACAACCTGTCCGCGGGCGCGCCCATCTGCACGGTGTACGCCGCCAATGAGGATACCTTTGCCGGGGCGCAGCAGATGATTCTGCGCGCGGTGGAAATAGGGGATGCGCCGACGCCGCCTTCCCGCCTGATTTACGCCATGGTAACGCCGCAGGGCGTGACCGAATACTGAAAGGATAGGAAAACAAAATGAAAAAAAACGTTGCGCTGCTGATCGCCATGATCTTGTGCCTGTTTGCCTGCTGCGCGCTGGGCGAGGAAGCCGCGATGCTGCGCCAGGATGAACTGATTAATCTGCGGGACGAGCTGGTGGAGTCTGCCCGCAGCATGCCCGCCGAAGCGCTGACGGTATATGAAGAAGACGGCATGTACAAGCTGGATTATGATGCTTTTGCGCTGGACAGCGATCAGAGCGCGCTGACAGACACGGCGGTGATCGATGGGATTGAAATTACGCCCTCCGAAAACACGCTGTCGGATATGCGCGGCCTCAAGCCCGGTGATTCGCTGGAGCAGCTGCTGGCTGCTTATCCGCTGGATAATCCTTCCCTGTCCGGCACGCATGATGAGGCGGTGCTTTACATCTCCGGTCAGCTGCCCGGCACGGTCAATACGGGCCGCCTGCTGCGCGATGGTTCCCGCGCGCAGGTAGTAGAGCATGCCATCTATGCCGCACAGGGCGATCAGGTGTATGTAAGCTATGCCGTGTATACCCTGCAGGACGATGTGATCACCGCCATTCAGGTATTGATGCAGGATCAGCCCATGACCCTTGGCGAAGCTCAGGCCGAATTGGAGCAGCTTTCTCAGCTGCAGGCAAAGGCCGATTACAGCGTGTATCGCTCGGACGATCCCGACGAGCTGGCGCTGGAGGATCTGTATTTTGGCGGTTTCGATTTTGTATCTGGCACGCCCGAGCAACTGCAGGCTCATCTGGGCGCGGCGCAGAGCGATACCTGGCAGCAGGACGGCGCGAACTATCTGCGCATCCTGCAGTGGGAGGGCATCCAGGCTATCTTTAACTATGACAGCACGCGCAATCTGCAGCGGCTGAGCCTGCTGGAAATCTACGAGGATATGCTGGAAGGCCCCCGTGGGCTGCGCATTGACGATACGCTGGCCAGCGTGATTGGCCGTTTCCGCCATGACGCGAACGAGGGCGCGCTCTATGGTGACGGCGTAACGGCCCCCTATGGCCGCTGCGACAAGAACAACGATGGCACGGCCAGCATTGCCTATGCCGTGCAGGCGGAAAATGGCACGGTGCTGCTGCGCCTGACCGTTGTGGATGGCCGCCTGGCCGATATGACCTGCGCCTGGAGATAATAAAAACAGCCGATACCATACCGAATCCCTGATCAATCAGCGGGGGGAGTAAACGATGAAAATCGACCTGACGTGCCCGGTGGAGCTGTGGCATTATGCGCTGCCTACCCGGCAGTATCCTGTCTGCCATTTGCAGCTGTTCAATTTGACGGAGCAGACTGTAACGAGCTTACAGGTAGTCTTTGCGTGCTATGACGCGCAGGGCGCACTGATGTCCCGCCAGGTAGAGCGCATCCAGGCTCAGCAGGGGCTGGGGCGCAGCGCCTTTGAGGTGACGGCGGCCATTGATGGCGGCGAGCAGGCGGAGGGTCTTGATTTTTCCATCGAAAAGGTGTGGTTTGAGGATGGCACTGTTTGGCGGCATACGGCGGGCAACGTAAGCGAGTATACCTCCAATGCCCTGCCTGCCGGCCGCAGACTGGATGTGCTGCGCTATCTGGCAGGCGCTGACGCGCTGGGCTATCCCAGCGATCAGGGCGCGGTGTGGATGTGCGTGTGCGGCCGCCCCAATAGTGCGCGCGAGGATACCTGCCGCCGCTGCGGCAGGCTCAAGCGCGATGTGTTTACCAGCTTTAACGAAGCCGCGGTGGAAACGGTGATCTTCGAGCATGAAAACGCGATGGAGGAAAAGGCGCGCCGCGAGCGGGCCGAGGCTCAGCGCGTTGCCGAGCAGCGCGAGGCGGAAGCGTTGAAAAAGCGCAACCACCGCCGCAAGATCACCATGATTGTTACAGGCTCTGTGACGGCGCTGGTGCTTACCTTTGGCGTCTATTTCCATGGCATTCCTTTCTATCATTATTACACCGCCAGCCGTCAGCTGGATAACGGCGTGTACACCGCCGCGCGCGCGGGCTTTGAAAGCCTGGCTGCCCGGCAAGGACGCTATTCGCTGCCCATCAAGCTGGATTTTATTGGGCTGGATATTGATCTATTGGATATGCGCCTATATTACAGCAGCGAGGATCTGGCCAAGGAATGCACCTATCGCCAGGCGCGGGATACCATGAATACGGGCACCATTACGGCCCTGAAAACCGCGCAGGATGCTTTCGACAGCCTGGGCGATTATCGGGACAGCCGCGATATGTCCCGTGCGGCGCGGTATCAGCGTGCGCAGCGGCTGCTGGCTGCCCGTCAATATGAAAGCGCAATTGCGCTGTTTGGCGAGATTGCCGATTATCAGGATGCGGCAGATCAAAGCCGTGCAGCGATATACCAGTGGGCGCAGGAACGCATGGACAACATGGACTACACGGCTGCCCGCGAAAAATTCCTGTCGCTGGGTTCCTATCAGGATGCTGCCGATAAGGCCGCCATGTGTCTGTATCAGCCTGCACAGGCCGATATGCAGAGTGGCGATTATCTGGGCGCGATTGCGCTGCTGGAACAGTTGGATACCGATTTTGAAAACACGGCCGATTACCTCAAGGTCAGCTACTATGGCGCGGCCAATCAGTATTTTTCCAATGAAGAATACGAAATGGCAGCGGAGTACTATCTCAAAGCCGGCGACTATCTGGACGCTTACACCCAGGCCACGGCCTGCCTGTACGAGCCGGCGGTGGATCTGTACGAGCAGGGCGATTACGCCCAGGCCAAGGAGATGCTGGAAAAGATAGCGGGTTTCCGCAACGCGCAGGAGCTGGTCAACGACTGCTGCCGCCAGTTGGCGCGTGAAAAGGCCGAGGCGGGCGATTATGCCGCCGCGCGTGAGCTGCTGATCGCCGCCGTATCCGACGACGAAGCGACGGCCATGTGGCAGGAGTATACCTACATCCCTGCTGTGCAGCTGCAGGAGGCGGGCAATCTGGACGGCGCTGCTGCGCTGCTGGAGAACATTCCCGGATATCAGGATGCGGACGAGCGCCTGCGCCAGGTGCGCTATGCACAGGCGGAGGAGCTGCTGACGGCTGGCGATTACGCGGGGGCGATTGCGGCCTTCGACGCGCTGGGCGACTTTGCAAACAGCCCGGAGGAAGCGAAGAACGCGCGCTATAGCCTGGCGGCTGAGGTGCTGGAGCAGGGCGATTATACCCTGGCAATCGATTACCTGACTGATCTGGGCGATTATGAGGGCAGCGCCGAAATGCTGCAGCGCGCGCACTATCTGCTGGGTCTGCAATTGCAGGAGGGGCAGGATATCGCCGCCGCGACAACGCAGTTTGAGCTGGCAGGCGATTATCAGGACGCCCGTGCTCGCTATGACGATTGTGTGTATCAGCTGGCCGGCGAGGCTATCAAAAATGTGGATTATCAGACCGCTGCGAATTACCTGCAAAATATCCCCGGCTATGAGGACGCGGAGGCGCTGCGCCGCCAGAGCGTGTATCTGAGCGCCGAGGCCAAGCAGCAGGAAGGGGATCTTTCTGCCGCCGCCGCGCTGTTTGCTTCCATTCCTGATTATCAGGATGCCGCCGACCGTGCCGCCGCCTGCTATGACGCCTATTATGAGGCGGTGTATACCGCCGCGCGCACGGCGATGGATGCACAGGATTACGCTGCCGCCGTCAATGCCCTGGAAGGTATGCAGCGCGAGAATGTATCGGAAAAGTATGCCGATATCGATGATATTTACAATGAGGCTAACTACAATTACGCAAACGAACTGTACGCGCAGAAGAAACCCTATGAGGCGCTGCGGTACTATCGCAACATTCCTGATTACAAGGATGTAACAGAGAAAAAGCTCAACCGCATCTGTTATCGCATCCTGGGCAGCTGGGTCAGCGCCAAGGGCATTAAGATGGAATTCCGCGATGACGGCACCTGCACCATTGATGGCAAGGATGGCTATTTCAACGTGAGCATGTACGCCATGAGCGTGGGCACGCGGGCGAACGACCTGAACCAGAACTGGCAGATTTATTCCTGCACGGATAAGAGCCTGTCGGTGATCAATAACAGCAATAAGACACAGTATAAGCTGACTCGAGTGACAGAAGAATGAACCGATTAACGCAAAATTATCAGCTATATACGCAAACTGAGCGCGATGGACGCCTTCCCGCACTGGATGGCGCCCGCGCGCTGTTTGTGCTTTTCGTGGGGTGCTATCATATCTGGCAGCAAAGCTGGTTGACACCCAACATATCCATATTCGGCTACTATACATCGCTGGATCCCTGGCTGCGCTCGGGCTATATCTGGGTGGATGCGATGCTGCTGCTGTCGGGGTTTCTGCTGTATTTGCCCCATGCCGAGGCCGCTGAGAACGGAGGCAAGGCTCCGAGTATTTGGCAGTTCTATAAAAAGCGCTTGCTGCGCATTGTACCGTCCTATTACCTGTGCGTGCTGATCATGTTGATCTTTGTGGCCCTGCCGGGCGGCAGCTATAACAACCCGGACGGCACCTTCAACGCCTGGTACATGGGGCGCGATTTGATGGCGCACGCCACGTTTACACACACGCTGTTTCGGTTCAGCTATATCGGATCGCCCCTCAATGGCTCGTTGTGGACGCTGGGTGTGGAAATGCAGTTTTACTTGGTTTTCCCGCTGGTGGCGCGGCTATTCCGCAAAAAGCCCGCGCTGTGCTATGCGAGCATGCTGGCCGTTGCCTTTGGCTATCGCGCGTGGGCGGCCACACTGCCCGATACCACGCTGTATTTCAATCAGCTTCCGGCGCAGCTGGATGTATATGCCAATGGCATGGCGTTGGCGGGAATCTACTGCGCCATTAAGCGCCGCACAAAGCAAGATGGCTGGACGCGCGCGCTGTTTACAGGGGTGCTGATCGTTGCCTGCTGCCTGATTGCGCGCCTGATTTCCGCGCAGGCGGGGGAAAGCGGGTACGATCATATCCGCCTGGGGCAGATGAACCGGCGCTTTTTGTTTTCGGCGGCGGTCGGCCTGAGCCTGCTGGGGCTGCTTTACGGCGCTCAGCCGTTGCGGCTATTGATGGGCAATCGCGTTACGCGGGTACTGAGCGAAATCTCGTTTCAGTTCTATATGTGGCATCAGGTGTTCGCCGTGCAGCTCAAGCGCTGGAATATTCCAGTGTCCGAATATGAAACGCCCTGGACGGTGGGCGACCACACCTGGCAGTATTTATACGTTGCGCTGTGCTTTGCCGGGGCGCTGGCCATTTCCGTGCTGGTTACCTATGCTTTTGAGCAGCCCATTGCGCGGCTGGGCCGCGGGCAGCGCGCTGGCAGGAAAAACAAATAGACAAGCCGCTCATCCTGTGATATACTGCAAATAATTACGAAAGTATTACGACTACGCGATGGAGGCATGGCATGCGCATGAACAAGATCCTTCAATCCGGACTGGCGATTGTCCTGGCAATCTGCCTGCTGCTGCCCGGCGGCTTTTTAAGCGAAGCCGCTCTGGCGGAGGATACTACCATGGATGGCACGGTGCGCGTGTATCTGTCCTCGCTGGGTTCGCCCTCGCGGTTGGATATTACCATTTGCGGCAGCTACTCGCTGGATGGCAGCGGCGCGACCGCCCTGGCCAACGGCAGCACGGTGATGGTGGGCTTTAACAGCACAACGGGTCAATTGACCCTGACCCAAAACGGCGTGACCACCGCCATGGGCACGGATTTTCGCCTTCGCCGCCATACGACCAGCGCTGCGGACAACGGCGTGAAGATCAGCCAGGCGCGCGTCAGCGGCAATCTGTATCCGGGCGATCTGCAGTTCAAATCCGTCCGCAGCGGTGGTGTTTACAAGTTGTATACCATCGCGCATGTGTTTATTGAGGATTATCTGTGCGGCGTGCTGCCCTATGAGATGGGCAATTCCTCCCCGCTGGAATCGCTCAAGGCGCAGTGCGTTTCGGCGCGTACTTATACCGTCCGTGCCATGAACGCCTCCACTGCACGCAGCTACGACGTGGTGGATACTACCAACGATCAGGTGTATAACGGCACGCCCTCGGGCAACGCCCGCTGTGTGCAGGCGGTGCAGGAAACCCGTGGTCTTGTGTCCATGAACGGCAATGCCTATACCGCTACCTATTATACCGCGTCCAACGGCGGACAGATTGAATCGGTGCGCAACATCTGGGGCTCCACCCAGTATGATTATATTACCGTCAAGGACGATCCCTACGATTATCAGAATCCCGCTTCCGTTGTGCGTTCCTTCCAGGTGAATAAAAGCGGCACGCAAAGCAACAGCACGCTGGGCAGTCTTTTGAACGCTAAGGCCCAGGCCGTGTTTGGCACGCAGAGTGTGAGCATTGAATCCATCGATGCCATTACGCCGCATACGCCGCGCTATGCCGCGCCCAGCCGCTTGTATACCAAGCTGGATTTTGACGTGACCGTCACGGCAAACGGCACGCGAAGCGCCGGTACGCTGACCTTTGATATCTTCAGCGAATTGGAAACGCCCCTGAACATGGGCATCAACGCCGCCAGCAACGAGCTGTGGACGATAACGGCCACGGCCAGCGGCTATACCGTGCAGGCGCGGCGCTTCGGCCACGGCACGGGCATGAGCCAGCGCGGCGCGATGCGCATGGGCGAACTGGGCTATCGCTATGATCAGATCCTGAGCTTCTATTTCAGCGGCTGCCGCATGGTGCCCTATACCTTTGTGCGCACAATTCTGAGCGAAATGGGCAGCGGCGCAAGCACCTCCATTCTGACGGCCGATACCCCTGCTCTGCCGCCCAGCACCAGTGCCAGCACGGGTGTGATCCAGACGGCTTCCGCATCGGGCGAGGTGGCGCTGCGCGTTGCGCCCGACAGCACGGCCGATATCATCACGGGACTGACCCAGGGCACGGCGGTGACGGTGCACGCGGTCTATGGCGATTGGTATCTCGTTACCTGCGGCATCCTGCACGGCTATGTGCAAAAGGAAGGCTTGCAGCCCGGCAGCGCGGTGGACGGTGTGATTGTATCGCCTACCACCCTGGTCAGCTACGGCACGGTAAAGAATACAAGCTCGCTCAACCTGCGCGCGCAGGCTAGCCTGTCCTCCTCTGTACTGGCGCAGATTCCCGCCGGCACGGTGCTGCCCATGATCTCCATCAGCGGCGATTGGGGCTATACGCAGTATGGCTGCCAGAGCGGCTATGTGAATATGGGCTATATCGCGCAGTCCGATCGCTATACGGGCAATGCAGGCGATGGCGATGCGACGGGCGCTACGGTGATCGCCGCCGACGGTACGCCGCTGCGCATGAGTGCCAGCCTGTCCGGCTATACGGTGCTGACCGTGCCCGAGGGAGCGCTGGTCAAGATCAAGCACGACGACGGCGCATGGGCGCAGGTGTATTACGGCGGCTTCATCGGCTATGTGCTGTCCTCCGCCTTGCAGCGCAACGGCATTACGGTGGATGAGGAAATCGATACCCCCAAGGCGGGCGAACAGTACGCGGTGGTTAACAGCACGTCTTCTTCGCTGAATCTGCGTACCCAGCCCAATATGAGCAGCACGGTGATGGCTGAGATCCCGCGCGGCGAAAAGATCATTGTGGAGAGCGTAGGCGCGGAATGGTGCCGCGTGCGCTATCATGGCGTAACGGGCTACTGCGCGTCGCAGTATCTGCAATTGAACGGCACGAGCGATCCGGACGACGGCAGCCAGCTGACCGCTGTTGTGACCACCGAAAAGGGCTCGCTGAACCTGCGCAAGAGCGATTCCACCGCCAGCACGGTGCTGACTACCATCCCGCGCAACGCGACCATTCCGATCCTGCAGCGCGGCTACAGCTGGTCCAAGACCACCTATGGCGGCTTCACCGGCTATGTCATGAACAAATATCTGCGCTTTAACGACGGCAGCACGCCCACGCCCATTCCCGTGGTAACGCCTATTCCCGTTGCTACGCCTACCCTGCAGCCTGCGCAAACGCCCACCGCGGCGCGTGTGACCACGGTGAGCGGTTCGCTGAACCTGCGCAGCGCGCCCGTGACGGGTAACAATGTGCTGGCACAGATTCCGCAGTATGCCACTGTGGAGGTGCTGGGTATCACCGGCACCTGGACGCAGGTGCGCTACGGCGTGTATACGGGCTATGTGATGAGCGCCTTCCTGACTTATCTGTATGATACGGAGCCTACGCCCATCCTGCCCACGCCTACGCCTACCCCTGCCATTACCTATACCTATGCCCGCGTGACCACGCAGAGCGGCTCGCTCAATCTGCGCGCCCGCGCGACGACCTCGGGCGAAATCCTGGATCGCATCCCGCAGTATGAGTTGGTGTTGGTGCTGGAGCGTCAGGGCTTGTGGACGCGCGTAAGCTATAACGGCAAGACGGGCTATGTGATGAGCAGCTTCCTTTCCTTTGTGGATGTGGACGGCACGCCTACGCCTGCGCCTACCGAGAATACCAGCGGCAAGGTGCTGTATGGCCGCGTGACCACAGTGAAGGGGTCGCTGAACATGCGTGAGCGCGCATCTTCCAATGCGCGCGTGATGCGCACCATTCCGCAGTATGAAACCGTGACCGTCCTGTCCCGCGGCTATACCTGGTCGCAGGTGACGTATCAGGGTGCGACGGGCTATGTGATGAGCAGCTTCCTCACCTTCTTTGAGGGGGAAGAGAGCGCCGTCACGCCTACGCCTGCCCCTGCCCCCGTAATCCCCACGGTATCCCAGGCGCGGGTGACGACCGTATCCGGCCCGCTCAACCTGCGCGCATCCATCGGCGGCGCGGTGCTCAAGCGCATCCCGCAGAACGATATCGTGCAGGTGGTGGAGCGCGGCACGGTGTGGACGCAGGTGACGCACGAGGGCACGACCGGCTATGTGAAGACTGAGTTTTTGACCTTCCTGAGCGACAGCACGGGCAGCACGCCCTTCTATGAGGAGCCTATGACCGAACTGGCTACGCCCATTGCCGCCCAGGTGACGCCGCAGGGATCCAGCATCTATTTGCGCGCGGCCTGCGATGAAAACGCCACGCCCGTGGCCATTGTGCTGCGCGGCGAGTATGTGCTGTTGACGGCGCGGGGGAGCGCCTGGTGCCGCATTGACTATGACGGGCAGACGGGCTACCTGCCTACCCGCTATCTGAACATTCCATGATGTATCTAAATGAAAGAATCGACGATCTTCAGCGGGGCGGTCTGCGCGTGATTCAGCGCGCGGACGCCTTTCGCTTTGGTACGGACGCGGTGCTGCTTGCAGATTTTGCCGCGCCCCGCAGGCACGACCGCGTGTGCGACCTGGGCACAGGCACGGGCATTATTCCGCTGCTGCTTTACGCGCGGGAAAACACAATATCCGCCGATGCGGTGGAAATTCAGCCCGATATGGCGGATATGGCCGCGCGCTCCATGGCGATGAATGGGCTGAACGAAAAAATTCGCGTGCTGCCGGGTGATCTGCGCAGCATCCGCACGCTGCTGCCGCATGCGCGCTATGATCTGGTAACATGCAATCCACCCTATGGCAAGGCGGGCGGTACGCTGCTTAATCCGGATGCTTCCAAGCGCCTGGCGCGGCATGAGGAAAGCTGCGCCATTGAGGATGTGGCCTGCGCGGCTGCCTGGCTTTTGCAAAACGGCGGACGGCTGTGCTGCGTGTTCCCTGCCGCGCGGATGATAGAATTAAGCGACGCCATGCGGAAATACCGCATGGCGCCTAAGCGTATTCGAATGGTGCATTCGCGCGTGGAGAAGGCGGCGCATCTGTGCCTGATGGAGGGTATGCTGGACGCGCGGCCAGGGCTGATCATTGAGCCGCCGCTGGTAATATACGATGAAAACAATGCCTATACGCCAGAGTTACGGCGTATTTACGGCCTTTGATGTGGTTTGGGACAGGTTATCGCTGTGCGCCCGGGCGTATTGCGAGGGTGTCATGCCGTAATACTGCTTGAAAGCGCGATAGAACGTGCGCGGACACTCAAACCCCGCGCCCAGGGAAATTTCCAGCAGCGTCTGATCGCTTTCCAGCATGGCGCGCGCCGCGTGCTGGCAGCGCAGGGCGTTGACAAAGGTGCCCGGCGGGCAGCCCAGCGTTTCATTGAATAAATGGGAAAACCGGCTTTTGCTGTAGCCAAAACGCTTGGCAAGATCCTCCATGGAGATGGAGGACTGATAATGATCTTGCAGATAGATCAGCACATCCTTGATGACGCCCATGCTGCGGGAATCCGCGCAGCGGGGGGACAGGCCTACCTGGCTGATCAGCATGCCCAGCAGCGCGTGCCCCAGGCCGATCTGGGTTTCAATGCTTAGCGTTGTCCAGCTGGTGCAAATCAGTTCCAGCAGGGCGCGCAGGCTTTCATTGCCGGCCGTATCGCAGACGGGTGAGGAAAAAACGTTGTCGCGCAGCGTTTTTTTGAGGGAAGGAATCAAAAACAGCGGGATGACAAGAATGGTCTCTGCGCTTTCTTTTTGTGTGCGGAAAGAGTGCACCATATAGCCCGATACGATTAAAACCTGCCCGGCGTGAACGTCATAGCTTTCGCCGTCCAACAGTGCGCTCAGGCACCCGGAATGCATGCAAACCAGCTCAATGCTGGAATGAAAATGCGGAAAACAGTGGTTATTTACCGCGTTAATGCCATAAATGCGCGGCGCTTCGTCGCGGTGCTGTTCATACAGGCGGCGATAGAGGTTGACGTCAGACAAGGTTGCACCTCCCTGCTTTGTGACATTTCACGCTATTTTAACATATTTTCACGTCTTTGAAAAGATCAAATCGCACGTGTGTTGCCTGTTTTCTTTTGCGGCGTTTTATGTTATAATAATACTCAAATTATGATCCTTGGGAGGATGAACGCATGTTCGGACGTTTAATGAACAGCTTTTACTATGGCAAGAGCGGAAAGGGCGATTACCGCAAGGAGGATCTGCCCAAGAACCGGTGGCAGCTTTTCTGGGAAATGCTGCGCATCCGCCTGTCCGGACTGTGCCGTATCAACCTGATGACCTGCATCGCCTGGATCCCCACGATGGTGGTGGTTGCCATGCTGCTTAACGCCGTCCTTACGGCCAGCGATCTGGTGCGCGTAAAGGATGAGACCACCAATAGCTCTGTGATGATGCTGGTGTATGACGCGCCGGTGGATGAGGATGGCAACCCCACGGGCGAAGCCACGCAGGTGGAGGCTCGCGGCATTTTGCAGATGTTCGCGCTGGCACTGATTCCCTGCATCCTGATCACCGGCCCCATCCAGGCAGGTCTTGCCTATGTGACCCGCAATTGGGCGCGCGATGAGCACGCCTTCCCCTGGGCGGATTTCCGCGACGCGGTGAAGGATAACTGGAAGCAGGCGCTGGGCGTATCGGCTATTACGTCCGTGCTGCCGTATGTGCTGCTGATTTGTTATCTGTTCTATGGACAGATGCAACAGCAAAGCATGCTCTTCCTGGTGCCGCAGATGCTTACGCTTGTGCTGGGCTTTGTGTGGTGGCTGGGTCTGGTGTTTATGTATCCGCTGATGGTCAGCTATAAGATGAAGTTTGGTCAGGTGATCAAAAACGGCCTGATGCTGGCCATTGCGCGCCTGCCCATGACGATTGGCGTTCGCCTGGCCACGCTGATTCCCACGGGAATTGCCTTTGTGGTGGCGCTGCTGGTGCCCAACGGCTTCCTCTATGCCATGATGGGCCTGGCGGGCTATTACCTGATCCTGGGCAACAGCATGACGCGCTTTGTGGATGCTTCCTTCACCAACGCTGTGTTTGATAAGTATATCAACAGCCGCATCGAGGGCGTGGAGATCAACCGCGGCCTGGCCAAGGAAGAGGACGACGACTATACCGACGAGGATGAGCCTGAGGACGATCATCCCGCCGCGCAGCAATAAGCGGAGGCCTTTGCGCGCATACTGTACCCGGAGGTGATATGCGCGTGCGCTTTGTAAACGATGAAATGCGCCTGAAATACCGAGCCGCCGAGCGTCTGGGGCTGACTGATAAGCTGCTTCAGGTGGGCTGGGGCGGGCTCAGCGCGCAGGAGACCGGCCGCATTGGCGGCCTGGTGTCCGCCATGAAAAAGCACAACGGAAAGGACGCGTAATGTATACAGCCTTTGCGGCGGTGTATGACCGCCTGATGCGCGATGTGGATTATGAAGCCTGGGCGCGGCATTATGCCCGGCTTCTGGCTGGCGCGCATGTGCATGGCGGCAATGTGTGCGAGTGCGCCTGCGGCACAGGTTCGCTTACCCTGCCGCTGCGCCGCCTGGGCTATCGCATGACCGGCGTGGATCTGAGCCGCGATATGCTTTCCCAAGCTGCGCAGAAGGCCCGGGATGCGGGGCTGGAGATCCCCTTTGTCTGTCAGGATATGTGCCATCTGCAGCTGCACCGGCGGCAGGATGCCATCCTGTGTACCTGCGATGGGGTCAACTACCTGACCACACCCGATCGCGCGCGGCACTTTTTCCGGGCTGCCTATGCGCAGCTCAAGCCTGGCGGCGCGCTGATTTTCGACGTATCCACCCCTGAAAAGCTATCCGGGACGCTGGGCGATCATACGCTGGGCTGCCAGGAAGAGGATATCAGCTATATCTGGCAAAACGCATATCATCCGCGCACCCGCACGGTGGATATGCGCTTATCCATTTTTGTGGGCGATACGGATGGGCGCTATCAGCGCCTGGAGGAAACCCAAACTCAGCGCGCTCATACGCTGGAGGAATTAACAAAATATCTGGTCGAGGCAGGCTTTGCCGATATCCGCGCCTATGGAAAGCTGACCCTGCGCGCGCCCCGGCCGGGGGACGAAAGATGGCATATCCGCGCCATCCGTCCAAAGGAGAATGCAAAATGATGAATCAACCTTATACCGAACAGGATGCGCTGCTGCGCATGACCATATGTGGGGGAGAGGCGCGCGTGCTGCTGATGCGCACCACTGCCCTGTCCCAAAAGGCGGGCGATCTGCACAACGCCTCGGATACCGCCATCGCTGCCATGAGCCGCCTGATGACCGGCACGGCCATGCTGGGCGTGATGATGAAGGAAAAGGACGCGAACGTGACCGTCATCGTGGATGGCGGCGGTGTGGGCGGGCGCATGACCTGCGTGGCCCATGGCGGCAACGTCAAGATTTCCGTCACCAATCCCCATGCCGAGCTGCCGCTCCGGGCGGACGGCCAGCCCGACGTGCCTGGCTTTGTGGGCAAGGACGGCGCGCTGACCGTGGTGCGCGATTATGGGGTGGGCGAGCCCTATGTGGGCAAGATCAACCTGATTTCCGGTGGCCTGGGCGAGGACTTTGCCGCTTATTATATGAACAGCGAGCAAACGCCCTCCATCGTGTCGCTGGGTTCTATCGTGCATCAGGGCACGGTGATCTCCGCCGGCGGCATTCTGGTGCAGGCCATGCCTGGCTGCAGCGATAAAACGCTGGATATGCTTGATATGCGCGCGATGCTCTTTTCTGGCATCAGCCGCGATCTGTTTGAGGATTCTCTGGACGATCTGGCCGATCGCTGGTTTAAGGACATGGATATGGTCAAGCTCAGCCGGGAGCCGTTGAGCTATCGCTGCGATTGCAGCCGTGAGCGTTGTGAGCGCATGCTCATTAGCCTTGGTAAAAAGCAGCTGCTGCAGCTGATCAATGAGGATCATCAGGCTGAGCTGACGTGTCATTTCTGCCATAAGAAGCATACCTTTACTGAGGAGGAGCTGAAAAAACTGCTCAACAGCAGCCTGCAGTAATCGTATAAGGAGAACCGCAATGCCCAATATTGTACCGCTTGATATGCCCGCTGCCTATTGGCGCGATAAGGCCAAGCACGCCAGCCGAGCCGGCGATTATCCCGAGGCTGTGCGCCTGTTTCGCGCGGCGCTGCGAAAGCATGATGATAATGCCACCCGGCGGGAGCTGGCCGCGACGTATGCCGATATGCATTCCTTCCTGGCGGCTGACCGGCTATATATGGAAAATCTGGCGCGCGATCCTGCTGATGTAGATAGCGTGTATGGGCTGGCGCGCAGCCGCTCCCTGGCTGGGGATGAGCGCGCGATGGCCGAAATCCTGGATACCTATCTGCGCGCCGCGCCCTGCGGCGAACAGGCTGACCATGCCCGGGATATCCTGTGGCGGCTGCCCAAGGCGGAAAAGGAGCCGCCGCGCATGCATCGCGCGCAGGTGCTCTGCGCCCAGGCTGCCGATCATCAAAACGAGCCCCAAAGGGCTTTTGAAATGGCCAAACTATCCTGGAAACGCGGTAAAACGCCCGAGTGTGCGCAATTGCTGTGCGAATTGTATTTGCATGCGCATAAGCCCCGCCGTGCGCTGCAATACGCCTACATTGCCTGCAATATGCAGCCGCAGGATTTGAATAGCCGCTTGCAGCTGGCACAGGCACTGCGCGTGGCTAATATGCCGCAGGCCAGCCGCGCGGCGCTCAAGCAGGCCATGCCGCTGTGCAAAACGCACGATCAGGCGCCTGCCTTCTGCCGCATGGCTATGACGTTGGATTTTCCTGACCTGGCTGAGGAAATGATGGAGCAGCGTTTGCGCGAGTGGCCCTGCAGCGTAGAATACCTGTTGCTGCTGGCGTTGGCCCTTTACGCACAGGGCAAGGATCAGGAGCGCGAGAAAAGCGCTCTGCGCCGTGCCGAAATGCTGGATGAGGATGACCATATGGCCCGCGCCTTGCTGGAAATGCCCTGGCATGACGGCCCGCAGGATCCCCGGCAGATGATGAAGCAGTCCATTCGCTTTATGGAAAACATGGCCGAGATGGCTGGCGGTGACGAGGAGGATCCCCAGCACTTGCATCGCCAGCTGGTTGCAATGCTGCGGCTGCCGATGCC
This sequence comes from Clostridiales bacterium, assembly GCA_004556155.1. Lineage (GTDB taxonomy): Bacteria > Bacillota > Clostridia > Christensenellales > Aristaeellaceae > SFMI01. The sequence goes on along the minus strand of SFIM01000009.1, from coordinate 4,172 downwards.
GGGCATGACCGAAATGGCCGTGCATCTAATGATGCAGACGCACGATGCGGTGGGTCTGCGCCTGGCGCTGTTAGAGGGCAGTTTGCCGCCGGTGCTGTATGCGCTGATTCTGGATGAATTAAAAGAGATGGGCGAGCCGCTGCCCTGCTATGCGCGTCTGGATGGCAGGCTGTGCCTGGTGCCGCCGCGCAGGCGCCCGCCCTATGACGCCGATTTGCACGATCTGGTGCGCGAGCTGCTTCACCGTAATCATGGTTCCGCTGCGCTGGATGTGGTTGCGCGGCAGATTCCGCAGCTTTGGCGGCGGTTGCCCGAAAGCGCGCGCCGTCATTACGCTCAGTGCCGCGACGGCGTATGGCTTACGGCCTTTTCGGCGTATCTGATGCTGGAAGCGGGCGATCCCATGGCTGCGGACAAGGTGCTGTGCCAGGCTTACCATCCCAAGCGCGTGCGCCGCGCCTATCAGCAATTGATCAGAAGGAGCAGTTCCATTCATGAAGTGTATTGATTTTGACAAGGCTTTTTCCATGTACGCGATGAAGTATTTCCGCGAGCATGCCAAGGAGTATAAAAACTATGACGCCATGGAAGCCGCGATGCCCGATGTGTACGCGCGCTTTCTGGATACGCCGGCCGATTTTCTGGCCAATCAGAAGCCCGGCGAGTATTTTCAAAGCTGGGATGACGCCAAGGTGCTGGTAGACTGGATGGAGGATTATATCAAGCAGCGCGTGCCCACGCCCGATATGCTGCTGAACCGCATCACTGAGCTGGGCGATCCTGCCGCAAGCCGCCTGTTTATGCTGCTGCAAAAGGAGCGTGCTCCACAGGAAGCCCGCATGACCGCGGTATCGCTGCTGAACGAATTGCAAAGCCAGCTGCCGATGGAACTGTATATCCAGTGGCAGCTCAAACGCGAAGCGGAGGACGAGCTGTGCGATGCGGCCGCCGAAAGCCTGACGCAGATGGGCGAGGATGCTGTGCCCGCCATGCTGGCCGCACTGGACGAGGCCAATGATGCAGGGCGCGAGGCGCTGTGCGCCGTGCTGTCGCATTATCCGGATACCACCGGACGGGTGCTTGGTGAGCTTTTGCGCCTGATCCGTCTGCCGGATGCCAATGTAGCTGTGCTGGCGGGATATCTGGGCCGACTGGGGGACGAGCGTGCGCTGGAAACGCTGATCGATTTGGCCTTGCAGGAGGATATCAGCTACCTGACTTATATTGAGCTGCGCTCCGCCATCGAGGAGCTGGGCGGCGACGCGCCTGAGCGTACCTTTGACGAGGATGACCCTGAATATGAGGCCATGTCGCGGCTGCAAATGGACTTTGGCAAAAAGGGCAGCGATGCGGAGGAAGATGCTGATTCTCCCACCGCGCCCGAAATCCCGGACGCGCCCATTAACGGAGACTATCTGCAATGATTTGTGAACGCTGTGGCACGCAATCTGATAACGGCGCGCGCGTATGTCCGCGCTGCGGCGCGCCGCTGCATGTCTATACCGGCAAAAGCGGCGTGGCCTCCATCCGCCAGGGACGCAGCCATGAACCGCCCCGTGTCTATGGCGCGATGCCTGAGCGCCCTGCCGCGCGGGAGGAGCGCTATTCCGAGGATGCGGGCCGCCCGGATAACCGCCGCGGTGTGCAGCAGGGCAAGCACGGTGAGCGTGAGCGCAAAAAGCGCCCTGGCATGTCCGCGCCCAGCGTGCGTCCGCGCGGGATTAACTATGCGCTGCTGTTTACCATCCTGGGCAGTGTGTTGGTAGTGCTGATCGCCACAGTATTCGTGCTGGGAATCAAAACCAGCACGGGTCAGCTATACCTGATGCACGCAGTGTCGGGTAATCCGGATCGCGAGGCGAAGGTGATCTCCATGATCGGCGATGAGGCCGCGGCCAGCGCATTGTGGGTGATCGGCGGCGAACAGCTGGATCAGGGCTATATTGTGCGCGCTATTGAAACCTTTGAGCAGGCGTATACGCTGAATCCTAAAATTGATAACCTATATAATCGTCTGATGGAATTGGCCGATGCTTATGAGGCTTCCGGCCAGTTAGGCAGCGCGGAAGAGGTGTATTATCAGCTGTATACTGAGGTCGATCCGACCCAGCCGCTGGCCTACCGCAACGCTATCGCCATCATGACCGATCAGGGGCGACTGTTTGAAGCCACGGATCTGATGGCTGCGGCCTATGAAAAGACGGGCGAATTGAGCTTCAAGGCGCAGCGCGAGCAGCTGGTGCCGTTGCCCCCCACGGCTACGCTGGAAACGGGTCGCTTGATGCTGGAGCGCACCACCGAGTTGGTATCCTCGCAGGGCTACGATATCTATTATCTGATGGATGATGAGGTGGGGCAGCTGCCGGAAGACGGCATTCTGTTTGAAAGCCCGATCAAGCTGACGGAGGGCACGCACATTATCCGCGCGGTCTGCGTATCCTCTGCTTTGGTCAGCGACGAGGTTTCCCTTAAGTATACGATCTTCTTCCCCTCGCCCAGCGCGCCTAAATCGCGCATCCTCAGCGGTACGTATAGCCGCCGCGTGCGCATGAAGCTGTATATGGATACGACCAACGATACGCCGGGCCAGGAAGTGACGATTTACTACACCATCGACGGCACCGCGCCCAACAGTGAATCGCCCATCTATACTGACGAGGGCTTCCTGCTGCCGCCCGGCCGCGTCAAGGTGCGCGCTGTGGCGGTAAACCAGTACAGCAAGGTATCCAACGAGCTGGTGGCGGATTTCCGCATCGACCTGCCCTTCAAAAACTTCTTCCGCGATACCAACGATCAGTTCAAGGCCTTTAAGGTAGGCACGACGACCTATGACGCGATCAAGAAGCTCTACGGCGAGGGCAAGGCCGAGACCGTGGACGATGCGAATGCCACAAATGGCAAGGCGCTACGCGTTACCTATGATTGGGGCGAGATGCGCTTCAGCGCTGTTGGCGAAACACTGATTTCTGTCATCACCAATTATGCCTCCATGGTCGGCCCGCGCAACACGCGCGTGGGCATGAAGGTAAATGAAGTGACCGAGCAGTTCCGCGATATGGGACAGGTGGCCAATGCCCGCGGCAATCGCAGCATTTACTATGACGACGCCACCGGTTATGCCCGCTATTATAAGGATAGCGACACCAGCGCGCATTTGGAATATGTGTATAAGCGCGAGGACGGCGGCCTTACCACCCTGACCTATGAGCTGGAAAACGATAATGTCGTCCGGATTAGAATGGAACTGACGGGAGTGAAAATTCCCTGATTTTACTGATTCGGTTGACAAGCTCCTCCATATGTGTTATCATAAACTAGCTGCCATTGGTATAAGGCAGAATACAGCAAGCAATCACAAAACAAAATGGAGGGTGACATTCTATGGACATGAACAAGAGTCGCCGCGACTTTCTGCGCACTACCGGCAAGGGCCTGCTGGGCGTTGCCGCCGTTTCTATGCTGCCTGTTGGCCTGAACACCGCCGCTGCTGATGAATCCATCGGCGCGCCTGCCTGGCCCTGGAAGTGGGAAAAGCTGGATCCCCAGGAAGTGCTGGAAGCCGGCTACAAGGCCTTCTACACCCACGGAGGCTGCTGCGCTGGCGCCTTCGCCGCTATTATCGAGACGCTGGCTGCCAAATTTGGCTATCCTTACAACCAGCTTAACGCCCGCATGTTCGCCAATGGCGCTGGCGGCTATGGCCAGCAGTCCCTGTGCGGCTCCCTGGGCGGCTGCTGCGCGATCTTTGGCCTGTTCTGCGAGGGCGGCGACGCCGGTAAGCTCCGCAATGAACTGTACGCCTGGTATAAGGAAAAGGCTTTCCCCGAATACCAGCCCGAGTTCAAGGCTCCCATCACCACGGTGGCGCACTCCGTGGATTGCCGCGAATCCGTAAACAAGTACATGGAAGCCACCGGCTTCACCATGGCGGATGACGGCCGCAAGGCTCGCTGCGCCGCCGTGACCGGCGAGACCGCCGCCAAGGCTGTTGAAATCCTGAACGTGCACTTCGGCTATGCCGAGGCTGCTCCCGTGCCCGAAGTGAAGGAAGAGCCCGTGGCTGCAAACGAGTTCATCGGCGAAGCCACCAGCGAGATCGGCGGCCCCATCAAGGTGAAGGTCACCATGGACGGCGACAAGATTGCCAAGATCGACGTGCTGAGCCACAACGA
>SFIM01000032.1 GCA_004556155.1 Clostridiales bacterium | reverse complement strand
CCTGCTCTCATTATAGCAAAGGAGGCGCTTCCTGTATCTTAAGCTTTTCCCTCTCACCAGCTCCGCTGGTGGTTTTCTTCTTCGCTGAAGCGACAAAAATACCGCCCGCAGATGCTTGTCTGCGGGCGGCGGTTTGTTTTGGGTGATTGATTATTTTTCCAGCGAGCGCAGGTAATCCATGCAGATGCGCGCTTCGGTGGGGCCGTCGGGCGTTTGGGTTTCGCTTTCCACGATGATGGGCAGCTTCATGGCCAGGGCCTTGGCGTATACGGCGGGGACGGGGGCTTCGCCCATGCCCAGGGGCATGCCATGCGCCTTCGCGCCCACGGCCTCGCTCTTGAAGCCATCCTTGATGTGGATGGCGATCAGGCGGTCGGCCAGCTTTTCCATCATTTCGCACGGGTCATATCCGGCGTTGAAGGTCCAGAAGGTGTCCAGTTCAAACTTGATATCGGTGCGCTTTTGCAATTCAAAGTGCGTCAGCTGACCGGCCTCGTTGGGCCAGAATTCGCGGGAGTGATTGTGGAAGGCCAGCGTGATGCCCTCCTTTTCCAGCACGGGCTGCACGGTGTTGATCAGGTTAACCAGCTCGTCCACCTTTTCGGCGGTGCTGATATCATAGTGGGGGATAATCAGCGTATCGCAGCCCAGGGTGTGATGGTCGGCGATGGTCTGGCTCAGCATGTCCGGCGCAAGATCAGCCGCCTTGGTGTGCGTGCCCGATACACGTAGACCAAATTCATCCATCCAGCTGCGCAGGGTTTGCGCGCCGGGACCCATGCCGCCGTAGAGCTCGGCCATTTTGTAGCCCATTTCCGCTACTTGGCGCAGCGCGTCGTGATAGTTTTCCGTAATGGCGTTGCGGATGCTGTAAAGCTGCAATCCGTATTCTCGCATAAAAAGTGCCTCCTTAGTTATCATCCCAGCTGGTGGGCAGGGTTGTGCTCATGGCCTCGGGATACTGGCCGGCCTTGCGCAGCACAAAGCCGAAATCGCAGCTTAGGTTGCGGCTGTTGCTGGGCACGACGATCCCCTCCGCTTCCACAGTCAGTTCATCAGATTCGGGTAAAACGCTGGCGACCAGCGGGAAATCGGTTTGATGCACGGTGGCCTTGAGCTCCTTGTGCATGGTCACCCGCACAGTATACACGCCGGGATACAAATCTGTAAAGAGGTAATGGCCATATTGATCGGTTGTCGCTTCATTGATCAATTCACCATACTGATACAGCGCAATCTCGATGCCGGGCACGGGCAGCTCGCCCTCATCCTGCATGCCGTTGCCGTTTTCATCCAGCCAGGCGGTATCGCCCAGCTTGCCCAGCGCGCCGATGCCAAAGTCGCAGGTGTTCACATCCTGCCCCATGAGAATTTCAATTTCGTCCGAATAACCCAGCTTGTCATTGACGACGGATTGATCGCCGGTAATCAGGCTGGGGCGCTCGGCTGTATCCACGCTGCGGGCAAAGCGATAGTTGCCCTCGGGCAGATCGCAGGTGAAGGAGTAGCGGCCGGGCTTGAGCTGCAGGAATTCGAACGCGCCGTTCTCATCCGTGGTGACGGTGGAAAGAATTTCGTCGTCCTGATACAGCGTCACCGTGCGGCCGGAAACGCCGGTCAGCGAGCCGTCCATGCTCCATACATGGCCGGCGGCGCGGGCATAGCGCAGCACCGCATAGGTGAGATCAAGCTGGCTGCCGCTGTCAATGTGCATGTCAGACGTCCAGAAGCCATCCGTCAGCACGGCGGTGTTGCCGTCGGCAGGGATGCAATCCCCGGGCAGGGAAATCAGCAGCTGATAGTCGCCCGGCGCGAGGGCGGGCAGGGTGAACGCGCCGTTTTCATCGGTCAGCAAGGTGTAGGACAGCGCGCTGCGCACGGCCTTGAGCGTGACGGGAATCTGCGGCGCGCCCGCGTCCTGCGCATCCAGATGGTTGTCGTTGCCCTGATCCATAAACAGCTTGCCTGTCAGGCTGGCGGTGTAGGAGGTGGCGATGTTGCGGTTCTCCTGATGATCGCCCGCGCCGAAGGTCATTTCAGCCATGGCGGTAGCTTCCGGCGTGGCGGCGAAGGGCGAAGAATCATCCGTTACCAGGCAGCGGGAATCCTCGAGGGTAATGGAGAACATGTATACGCCAGGGCGCAGCGAATCGAAGATGTACTGACCATTGTCCAGTGAACGGGTTTCATAGGTAATATCCAGGTCGGTGTTGTGCGCGGTAATGGTCACATCGACCAGCACGGGTTCACCCGCGGCATATTCGCCGTTCAGGTCGCTATCCTGATACAGCATGCCCGACAGGCTGCTGGTGGGTACAGCGTAGAGCGGCTGCTGGGTCAGATCGTCCGCCGCAGCCACGGTGAAAGGCTCAGAATACCACACGTCGCTTTCGAGCATCGGTACGGTGAAGGCTGTGCCCGCAGGCAGCTGATATTCCAGCGAGTAGACGCCGGGCAGCGCGCCCTTGAGGTAATAGTCGCCGTTTTCATCGGTATAGGTGGTGGTGGTGTCCGATACCGGCGCGCCGTACTCATCCAGCAGCGATATGCGCACGCCCGCCAGGCCACCGCTGAGCGGCAGGGAGGGCAGGCCGGAATCCAGCAGCACGCGGCCCGATACCGTGGCGCTGCGGAACACGCCGCCGTCGATATGCGCCGCCGTCTGACCGGGAGCCAGGGTGATCGCGGCAGTTTCGCCGTATTCCGCCGTTTGCAGGATCACATGGTTTTCCACCGCCGCGCCCGTTTCGGAGGGCTCCACAAACACATAGGCTTCTTGCAGCAGAAAACGCACCGTGTGCGCCGCGGGCAGCAGGCTGTCAAACTGATAACGGCCCTGATCGTCCGTGACGGTTTCGGCTGTAACTTCGCCGCGCATGTTGACAGCCTGCACTGTGAAGCCGGCCTGGCCGTGTTCGCCGTTGTCCATCACGCCCGATACGTTTTGATCCAGGAACAGCGTGCCGGCAATCTGCGCGGGCAGGGTGACGCCGGCATATAATGTGCTGGCCTGGCCGTGGGGCAGCGCGCGTTCCAGGGTGATGGTTTTTTGCGTGGCCAGGGATACAAAGTCGTTTTCACTGCCTGCGATGGTGAATACCTGACCATCGGGCAGGGTGCAGCGGATGCGATTATCGCCGCCGCGCAGCACGGGGAAGCGGGCAATGCCATCGTTATCGGACGTTACGGTCAGGAGAACCTTATCCTGCGCGTCCAGTATTTCCGCCGTTGCGCCGGGAAAGGGCAGATCGCCTGCATCCAGCGTGCCGTCGGCGTTGAGATCATGATAGAATCGAATTTCAAGCGTTGTTACGTCCATCACGCCGATGGGCCGCACGGCAGAGGTTTCACCCGTGGATACGCCGATGCTGATGGACTGGGAGAAGGCGTAGCCGCCCGTGAACTGCGAATCGCCGCCCGGCAGGGCGAACATGGCGCTTTCTGGCAGGGTGACGGTGAGCGTATATGTGCCTGCCAGCAGGCGGTCAAAGCGATACTGGCCGTTCTCCGTGCTGGTCAGCGTGCGGTGAACGCCAGCCGCGTCGTTGTCAAGCGTGATGGTCGCTCCGGCGTAGCCGCCTTCATCCGCGCCGCGCAGGCCGTCCATGTTTGCGTCATACCACAGGCTGCCGCTCAGGCTGCCCGTGCTGACCGCGCCCAGACCCAGATTCAGGCTGTTCCCCCTGGGCACGACGAAGGGATCAGACCAGCCCTCGTTGCTGTCGCACGGGGGGAAGCAGTTGTACCAGGCGTTGATCTTTTCGCCCAGAGGGCCGATGATGTAGGGATCGGGCAGCACCACGCGCATGCGGTACGTGCCCGGGGTCATGCTCCAGTAGGTGGCGCAGCCCTCGCGGTCGGTTATATCGGAGGCGACCATGACCCATTCGCCCTGATATTGATAGTACAGTTCGGTCTGCACGCCGCGCAGCATTTCTTCCGAGGAGCTTCTGCCGCCGTTGGCGTTTTTATCCTCAAATGCATACAGGCGCAGGTGGCCGACGGATTTGGACGCGCCGATGTGCGCGTGATCGATGCTTTGCCCATCGGCAAGCGTCAGCACGGCAGAGGTGCTGCTGCCGCCGTCGGCGGGAAGCATCACGCTACCGCTCTCCGCAGGCTCGATAAACTGATAGCCCGCAGGCAGCTTGGCCGACAGGTAATATTCGCCTGCGCTTAGGCCTGTAAAGGCGAAAGCGCCGTTTCTGTCCACCGTTTGCTGAGACAGCTCCGCGCCGTCCTGCGCACGGTGCAGGGTGACGACAACACCGCTTAGGCCGCGATCGTTCGCATCATAGGTGGTATCGCCGCTTTGTGCCTGCCAGGCATAGCCGCTGATTTGCCCTGACGCCGCCTGCGCGCACAGCGCGGGCAGGCACAGCGCCAGCAGAAATAGCAGCAGAACAGTAAACTTGCGGATATTGCGCATAGATTAGCCTCCGTACAAGTGAGCTTTTGGAATTAGCGTGGCCGCCAGGGGTCGCGCGGGGGACGGCAGGGTTGAGGATACAGGGGCAGGGGCGGCGGGCATTCGGGCGCGCATTGCCCCGGCGCGGCCATAGCGCGGCAGCATACGGCCCATGCCTGCACGCACACATCCAGCGCCGTCTGCACGCAATCGCAGGGTGCGCTTTCGCCCCCGCGGGCCAGGCGCACATGGGCGCAGGCAACGTACTGCGCGCCGCGCTCCGCACCGCAGCCCAGACGCACGGTGACAGGCACCTCGATGCTGGAGCAACTCTCAAACCGGCAGCCGCGCTGATCGCACAGCGTGACCGACAGGGGAATGCGCACGCGCAGTTCCACACCGCCGCAGCCGCAGAAGGAGCGGCCAACCTCCTCACAGGGGCCGGATGCGCATACATCCAGCACGCGAAGGGGCGGGCAAAGGGAATCGGGCACGCCGCACAACGGCAGAGAAAAGCGCTCGCAGCGCAGCTGGGTGCGCCCGCTGCCCACGATTTGCTGCATCAGAAAGCCGCAGGCAGGCACGCAGGGCGGCGCGGGGCGGCCGCAGCGGCAGGAATCGGAAAAGTTCATGGATACACCTCCTTGCGGGAGTGGAGGGGCGAAGCCCTCCCTGTGCATCCTATTCGGGCATGCCGTTATCGGTGACGGCCACCAGCGCGCCCGTCGCATCGTAGAGCATCAGCTGATCGTAGCGCGATTTGTGCCACAGCCGCTTTACATCCAATTGCAGCGATACAGGCTTTTCCGTGGCGCGCGCGCCGATTTTGTATACGCCGTTGGCGGGCAGCACCGTGCCCTCGGGCAGGGTGTAGCAGGCTTTGCTGCGGCTGACATACAGCGTCCAGCCATCAAGCGAAATATCCTGCGCGCTGCTGTTCTGCAGTGTCAGGATATGATCGTCGTTGCTCAGTTTCAGGCGCACGGAAGCGGAATAATCGGGCGTATCCCATACGATATCGCTGAATGCGACCGTCCCGTTGCTGAGCGTTACGCATACGCCGCGTGTGTAATCCTGCGTGACGGCATACGGAATATCCAGCCGTCCCAGGGATTTGAGCAGGGAACGCGCGGGGGTATCGGGCTCCTCGCGGGTGGCGGTGCAGATGAGGGCGGCCTTCGGGGATACCGCCTGCAAAAAGCTGTCGCTGGTGGCGCTATTATCGCCATGGAATGGGATCTTCAGCACATCGCAGGCAGGCACAACGCCTGCTTCCAGCAATGCGTATTCCTCATCCAGCTTCATATCGCCGGTCAGCATGATGCTGCCGTCGGCGGTCTGCACATGCAAAATGAGCGAGTTGTTGTTTTCATTTTGCGTGTCCTGGGTCAGCGGGCCGATTACGCGAAAGGCCGCCTGATCTGAAATGCGGATTTCATCGCCCGCGCGCAGCCAGGACACCTCCTGCCCACGCAGCGCGGCCGCGGCGATCATGGGATGGCCGGCGCTTGGAATATCATAATAGATGGCCGCGGCGTACCAGGCGTCCACCTGGATATCGCTTTGAGCCAGCGCCTGCAAGCCGCCGTAATGGTCTCGGTCGCAGTGGGAAAGGAATACTCCGTCCAGATGTGTAACGCCATTGCGGCGCAGCAGCTCAAGCATGGCGGCGCTGGTGCGCTCCCAGCCGGTATCGATCAGGTAGGCTTTACCCTGTGTTTGCAGCAGCAGGCAGTCTGCCTTGCCGATGTTGAGTGCGATCAGCTGCGTGCCTGCGCCTTCATCCGCCGCGGCGCAGCCAGCGCACAGCGGCAGCAGGGTCAGCAGCATGAGAAAAATGCAGGCTCGGCGCATGGGCATGCCTCAGTCAATGTAGCTGATGTGGCCGTCGTGCACGGGATGCGCCGCCTTGGTATCCGCAGGCACGCCGATGGCGATGGCAATGGCAAAGTCCTCGCCCGGCAGAAAGCACAGGCGGCGCCGGAACTCATCGGCCCGTTCTCCCTTGAAAGCCTCGCGCGGCAAACCCAGGATTACGCTGCCCAGGCCCATGCTTTCGGCGGCCAGGGCGATATTCTGCACCGCGATGCCGCAGTCCAGCATGCTGTAACGCCAGGCAGGATCGGCTGAGAGAAACAGCACCAGCGGCGCGTTGTAGAACACATCAAACTTCTTATCCTCAAAGCGCGGGCTGCGCTGCGCTGCTTCCTTGCGCATCATGCCCTCGCGGGTGGCGTCGTTGATATCGGAAAGCAATTGCTTATCGCGCACCACGGAAATATGCCAGGGCTGCTTATTGACAGCGCTGGGGGATTGCAGGCAGGCGACCAGCAGCGCGTCCAGCTGAGCCTGGGTGACGGGGGTATCCTGATAGGCGCGGTGACTGCGGCGCGCAGCGATGGTATCCAATACGGCGTTGGTCATGATAAAAACCTCCTTGCCCTTTGGGGGCGGTCATGCTAAAATGCAATAGTAGGATGGTGAGAAAATGCACGAGCAATTCATGCGTTTGGCTCTTGCGCAGGCCGCGCAGAGCGGCAGCGACGTGCCGGTGGGCGCGGTAATTGTGCACGATGGGCAGGTGATCGCCAGCGCCCATAACGAGCGCGAGGCGCAGGATAGCCCGTTGGCGCACGCTGAGATGCTGGCCATGGAGCGCGCCTGCCGCGCCCTGCATACCCGGCGGCTGAGTGGCTGCACGCTGTATGTGACGCTGGAGCCCTGCCCCATGTGCGCCGGGGCGATGGTGATGGCGCAGCTGGACGGCTGCGTGTTCGGCGCATACGATGCGCGGCAGGGCTGCTGCGGCAGCGTGTACGATCTGCCGCACGATCCAGCCTTCTTCCACCGCGTGCCCTGCGCAGGCGGGGTGCTGGAGAATGAATGCGCCCGGCTGCTGCGCGCTTTCTTTGAAAGGCGGCGTGGGGACAACGCTCCTTCATTATAACGGATGCCGCGGCTTTTTGCAAACCGCGCAGGGCATGAAAATGTGTCTGGTTTGTAACATTTTTGCAAAACCCGGAAAACGCTTGCACCGGCCGGGCGAATGTGCCATAATATCAGACGATAAGGCCCTTGACGGCTGAAATGAAGAAGGGAATTTGAACCATGAAATCCAAGAACAAAATCCTTGCTATTTGCGCGGTGCTGATCGTGATCGCCGCCGTGCTGCTGATTGTGAAGCCCTGGGCGGCGGCTAAGCCTGCCGTTACCCAGCCGACGGTCGAGCCGGTTGTGACCGAAAGCCCCACCGAAGCGCCCACGGAAGAGCCCACCCAGGAACCCACCGAAGTGCCTACCGTAGCGCCCGCTACGGCCGTGCCTGAAACGACTGACGCGCCCGCTGCCGCAGATCTGACGGCGGATAACCCGGTGCTGGCGCAGGTGGGCGACAACCAGATCCTGCTTTCCGATGTGCAGGAAATCGCCGGTTTGCTGTATAATTATGGCTATACCGAAAAGGAAAACGATTATCAGTATGCGCTGAACTATATGCTCAATCAGGAGATCATCAAGCACCACATTGCGCAGGCTGGCCTGGATCAGTTTACCGATGAGGAAAAGACCGCCTTTGCCAACGAGGCCGCCGCGCAGTGGGAAGAAGCGCTGAATAACTATGTAGAATATTATCTGACTGAGGATACGCAGGAGCAGCGAGATACCCTGCGTGCGCAGGCCATTGCCTACTATGCCGCCCAGGGCTACAGCCAGGATACCTTGCTGGAAAACCTGATGCTTGAGGAGGAATACAACCGCCTGGAGGAGCAGCTTGCCAACGGCTATACGCCCACCGAGGATGAAATTAACGCCGTGTTTAATGAATATGGCGAGCAGTATCGCCAGCAGTACGAGGGCAACGTGCCCATGTACGAGTTCTATACCCAGCGTTACGGCTATGAAAGCTGGTATGTGCCCGAGGGCTACCGCGCTATTCTGCACATCCTGCTGAAGGTGGACGACGATCTGCTGACCGCTTATACCGATGCGGAGAATGCCTACGACGAGGCTGAAGGCGCTGAAACGCCCGACGAGGAAGCTGTTGCCGCCGCCAAGACCGCGCTGGACGCCGCCCGCGAAGCGGTGCTGGCCTATGTGCAGCCCCAGCTGGATGATATCTACGCCCGCCTGGAAAAGGGCGAGGACTTCAAAAACCTGATTGTGGAGTATGGCAAAGATCCCGGCATGGAGGATGTGACCAACCTGGAAAAGGGCTATCCCGTGCATAAGGAAAGCATCATCTACGATTCGGCCTTCACTCAGGGCGCGTTCCAGGAGCGCATGGCCAAGGTGGGCGATTACAGCGATCCCGTGATCGGTCAGAACGGCGTGCATGTGCTCTACTATCTGGCCGATATGGAAGGCGGGCTGGTGATGACGGACGAAATTCATCAGGAGATTTCTGATTATCTGGTCAGCAACAAGGTGAATGAGGCTTATAATGCTGGCCTGGAAACCTGGAAGGCCGATATGAACATTGTCACCTATCAGGATGCGCTGGACGCCGCGCAGGCTCAGGCCGACGCTGAGGCTGCCGAGGAAGAAGCTGCCGCGCAGGCGACGGCCCAGCCCGAATCCGACTCCGCTCAGGATGACGCCGCCGCCACCGACGCGCCTGCTGCTGAGGCCGACGCGACCCAGGCTCCCGCTGCAAACTAACGATTGACGCTTTTATACAAAGGACGTCCGACGATTGCCGGGCGTCCTTTGCGTTCAGTCTCGTCTTTGTCCTGCTTTTTTTCTCTTTTGTTCTTGAAAGCCTGCCGCAGGGGATTTACAATAGAATAGGAAATTTCTGCCGCTTCTGCGGAAAAACCATAAAGGAGCCAGCCTATGTATCGCATTGTGCAAAAAACCGCGCTGAATGCCAGCGTGATTCAAATGGATATCCAAGCGCCGCTGGTGGCGCGCAAGGCCCGGCCAGGGCAGTTTGTCATCCTGCGGGTGGACGGGCAGGGCGAGCGCATTCCGCTGACCATTGCGGGCTGTGATGAACAGGCAGGCACGGTGCGCATTATCTTTCAGATGGTCGGCGCAACTACCCTGCTGCTGGGGCAAAAGGCGGCGGGGGAGAGCATTCCAGATTTTGTCGGCCCGCTGGGCACGGCAACGGAGCTTGTGGGCCTCCAGCGCGTATGCGTGGTTGGCGGCGGCGTGGGCTGTGCCATCGCCCTGCCTATCGCGCAGGCGCTGCATGCCCAGGGCGCGAACGTTACAAGCATCATCGGCTTTCGTGGCGCGGAGCAGGCAATATTGCAAAAGGACTTCGCTGCCTGCTCGGACAAGCTGATATTGACCACCGACGACGGGAGCCTGGGCAGACGCGGCAATGTGACTGTGCCGCTGGGCGAAATGCTGGCGGCTGGCGAAACGTTTGACCGCATTTTTGCCATCGGCCCGCTGGTGATGATGAAGTATGTTGTAGAAACCGCGCGCCCCTACGGTGTGCCGGTGACGGTGTCCATGAACCCCATCATGATCGACGGTACAGGCATGTGCGGCGGCTGCCGCCTGACGCTGGTGCAGGATGGGCAGCGCGTTGCGCGCTTTGCCTGCGTGGACGGGCCGGACTTTGACGGCTATGAGGTGGATTTTGACGAAGCCATGGCGCGCAGCCGCATGTACGCGCCCTTTGAGCACGCGGCGCGCGAACATGTATGCAGCCTGCTGGCCCAGGCAGGGGAGGCGTAAAAATGGCGATTGAAGCAAAAAAGTATCCCATGCCCACGCAGGAGGCTGGGGCGCGCGTTCACAACTTTGACGAGGTGGCGCTGGGCTATCCCGTGGCGCTGGCCAAGCAGGAGGCCGCGCGCTGCCTGAACTGCAAAAACCGCCCCTGCGTGCAGGGCTGCCCGGTCAATATTCAGATTCCTGATTTCATTGCCCATATCAAGGCGGGCGATTATGAGGGTGCGTATCAGGTGATCGCGCAGGATTCCGCCCTGCCCGCCGTGTGCGGCCGCGTGTGCCCGCAGGAATCACAGTGCGAAAGCAAGTGCACCCTGGGCGTGAAGCTTGAGCCGGTCGCCATCGGCAGACTGGAGCGCTTTGCGGCGGACTGGCATCTGGCGCATCATCCTGAGCAGCCGGAGCGCCCCGCGGCCAACGGCCATCGCGTGGCGGTGGTGGGCTCCGGCCCCTCGGGGCTTACCTGCGCGGGCGAATTGGCGCGGCGCGGGTATCAGGTGACGGTGTTTGAAGCGCTGCACGCGCCGGGTGGGGTGCTCAGCTACGGCATTCCGGAGTTTCGCCTGCCCAAGGCTATCGTGGCGCGCGAGGTGGAAAACCTGCGCGCGCTGGGCGTGAAGATCGAAACCAACGTGGTCATCGGCAAGACACTGACGGTGGACGAGCTGTTTGACGACGGCTTTGAGGCCGTGTTTATCGGCTCGGGCGCGGGGCTGCCGCGCTTTATGGGCATTGAAGGCGAGGGTCTGCGCGGCGTGTATTGCGCTAACGAGTTCCTGACCCGCGCCAACCTGATGAAGGCATATCGTCCTGATGCGGCCACGCCCATCCTGCGCGGCGGGCGCGTGGCGGTCATCGGCGGCGGCAACGTGGCCATGGACGCGGCGCGCACGGCGCTGCGGCTGGGCAGTAAGGTGGATTTGTTTTATCGCCGCTCGCTGGAGGAGCTGCCCGCCCGCCGGGAGGAATTGGATCACGCGGTGGAGGAGGGCGTAACGCTGCATCTGCTGTGCAATCCTGTGCGCATCCTGAGCTATGAGAATCCGGACGACCCGCGCGATCCGAAAAACGGCAGCGTCCGGGCGATGGAGGTGATCCGCATGGAGCTGGGCGAGCCCGACGAGCGCGGCCGCCGCCGTCCTGTGGAAGCGCCGGGCAGCGAATTCATCTGGGAAACCGACTGCGTGATCATGGCGCTGGGCACCTCGCCCAATCCCCTGATCAAGAACACCACGGAAGGTCTGGCGGTCAACCGCTGGGGCGGCATCATTGCCGATGAGGATACCGGCGAAACCTCGCGGCCCGGCGTATACGCGGGCGGCGATGCGGTGACGGGCGCGGCGACGGTGATATTGGCCATGGGCGCGGGCAAGAAGGCCGCGCAGGCCATCGATCAGGCGCTGCAGAAAACCCTTTAAAAAGGAGCAGACTGTGAACAAAAGTACGCGAAAGAACAGCGTTTTTATCCTGTCCTGCCTGCTGTCGGGCGCAACGCTGCTGCTGGCCTGCCTGCTGATTAGGCATTGCGTGCAGATATACCGCGCGGGCGTGGCCCCGGAGAACCTGACCGAGGCCGGCGTGCGGATCATGGATATATACAGCCCGGCGGTGATTGCACGCCATGCGCGGCAGATCGCCTGGGCTTTCTGGCTGTGGCTGGCGCTGCTGGCTGCGGCGGCATTGGCTTGCCTGTGCCATCCGCAGGATGTCCGCACCCTGCCCGGCATGAAGTCCGCGCCCAAACGGCTGCCTGAACCGTTTGCGGCAAAGGATGCACGCAGCCCCCGCCTGACACGCTGCCTTTTGCTGGCGGCGGCCATCACGCTCATCGCCCTGGGCGTGCTCAACGGCGGTATGCGCGATGTGCTGGTCAAGGCCATCAATATCTGCACGGAGTGCATCGGCCTTGGGTAAGCGGCTCAGCGCCTGGTGGGCGGCGCACGGCCCCACCAAGCGGCGGCTGATTCAGGTATACGCCGCGCTGCTGTATAATGCCCACGCCAAGGGCTTTATTCAGGGGGATATCTATACCGGCCCCATAAAGAATCTGTGCGTACCGGGGCTTAACTGCTATTCCTGCCCCGGCGCTATCGGCGCGTGCCCATTGGGCGCACTTCAAAACGCGCTAGCGGCCACGCGCAGCCGCGCGCCCTGGTATGTGCTGGGTATTCTGTTGCTTTTTGGGCTGACGCTGGGCCGCACCATCTGCGGCTGGCTGTGCCCGATGGGGCTGATTCAGGAGCTGCTGCATAAAATCCCCACGCCAAAGCTGAAAAAGAGCCGTATTACGCGCGCGCTATCCTATCTGAAATACGGCGTTCTGATCGTATTCGCGTTGGCGCTGCCGCTGATATACGCTGCGCGGCGCGTGCCGCTGCCCGCCTTTTGTAAATATATCTGCCCGGCGGGCACGCTGGAGGGCGCGGTGGGGCTGTTGGCCAATCCGGCCAATGCGGACAAGCTGTCTATGCTGGGCGTGCTGTTTACGCGCAAGCTTGTGATCCTGATTGTCATTCTGGCGGCGTGCGTGTTTATCTATCGCGCGTTCTGCCGCTTCCTGTGCCCGCTGGGGGCCATTTACGGGCTGTTTGCGCGGGTGGCGCTGATTGGCGTGCGCGTGGACGCTGGCAAATGCACGGGCTGCGGGCGCTGCGTGGCGCGCTGCGGCATGGATATTCGCAGCGTGGGCGATCACGAGTGCATTCACTGCGGCGCGTGCGCGGCGGAATGCCCCACGCAGGCCATCAGCCTCAAGTGCGGAAAAATTACGCTTCTCGGCGCTGAAACAGGCAAAAAGAAGCTTGCGCGCACGCTGATTGCCGCGCTGCTGGCGGTGATACTGCTGGTGGGCTTGGGTTATGCGGTCAATCGGCCTGCGGCGCAGCCCATTGCGGAGGGAGCGGAGGCAGGCATGCGCTGCCCGGATTTCACCGTGCCGTTATATGGCGAGCAGGGCGGCAGCTTTGCGCTCTCTGCGCATCGCGGGCAGGTGACGGTGATCAATTTCTGGGCGACCTGGTGCGCGCCCTGCGTGGCCGAGCTGCCGCACTTTGAACGGCTGCAGCGCGAATATGGCGACCGGGTATCGGTGGTGGCCATTCACTCCAATCTGGTCACGGAGGACGTGCAGGCGTTTCTGGATGCGCACGGCTGGCAGCTGCCCTTTGCGCAGGATCCGGACGGCGGGGTAATCGCCGCGCTTGGCGGCTCTACCATGCTGCCCATGACGGTGATTCTGGACGCGCAGGGCGTGATTGTATACAACAAGGTGGGCTCGGTTACTTACGAGCAGCTGGAAAGCCTGATTGCGCCGCTTTTATAGTCCGTGTTTTCAAACTGTCCATATTTAGGGCAAATTTTGTTCAATCCTTTCTGCTATCCTAAGCAGACATCAAACGAAAGGAGTGCCGCGCATGATATACCGCAACGAGGTCAAGCACGAGATCAACGCGGGCGACAAGACGGCGATCATTGCCAATTTGCGCGCGGTGGCGTCCCCCGATCCGCATGTGGGCAAGGACGGCCGCTATCTGATCCGCAGCCTGTACTTTGACAATCTATACGACAAGGCGCTGCGTGAGAAAATCGACGGCGTGAACGAGCGCGAGAAGTTTCGCATTCGCTACTACAACGGCGATACCTCCTTTATCCAGCTGGAAAAGAAGGTGAAGCGCGGGGGACTGGGCTACAAGGTATCCGCCCGGCTGACCGCGCAGGAGGCGCAGCGCATTGTGGACGGCGACACGCAATGGATGGCGACCAGCGGTCGCGGGCTGATCATTGAGCTATACAGCAAGATGAAGTCCCAGGGCTTACGCCCCAGCGTGATTGTGGATTACACGCGTACGCCCTTTGTATACAAACCGGGCAACGTGCGGGTGACGATTGACGAGAACATCCGCACGGGGCTCAAGTGCGTGGATTTTCTCAATCCCAACTGCGTCACGATTCCGGCGGGGGATCCTGCGATGATCCTGGAGGTCAAGTGGGATGAATACCTGCCTTCGGTAATCCGCCGCGCTGTACAGCTGAAGGGCCGCCGATGCGGGGCTTTTTCCAAGTACGAGCGCTGCCGGATTTACGGGTAAGAGACCGGGAAACGATACGAAGGGCCTCCGGCGGGCAGGGACATCGTCCCTGCACCCAGTGCGCGAAGTTATGGGAGGACACGTCCGCTGCGCCTTCCGCGAGACAAAGTCAAGGCGCGGTTCAAGGGCGTGAACGGCAGATATCGGTTTTCGGAATGATTCGCACCCGGAAAAACTTGTTTTTCCGGTGACGATCATCCGAAAACCCACGGTCAGCCATAGCTGACCGCGCCCTGAGCGCAAGCGCTCAGGGGCTGCCGTTCCCATCGTCGTAACCCGGCTAGACTCGCAGCGCTGCTTGCATTTGCGTTGACGCTTCCATTGCGGGCTGGTATCCAGAGGTGAAACCTTTGGTCGGGGTTTGGGGCGGAGAGCCCCAACGTATCCCCCTGCCCGCCGGAGGCCTTCCGTTCGTTCTCTCCTATGTTACATAACCTAACAACATACATATTTGAAAGGAAGTACCCTACCATGACCAGCTTCTCCGACATCTTCAAGTCTTCGTTCCTCGAAAACGTCACCAGCGTATCCATGGTGGATATGGTCATTGCGCTGCTGCTTGCCTTTGGCGTGGGCATGTTCATCTTTTTCGTATATAAAAAGACGTACTCGGGCGTGATGTATTCTTCCTCCTTCGGCGGCACACTGGTGGCGCTGACGATGATCACCAGTATGGTCATTCTTGCCGTTACCAGCAACGTGGTGCTGTCGCTGGGCATGGTAGGTGCGCTGTCTATCGTCCGCTTTCGCACGGCCATCAAGGAGCCGCTGGACATCGCGTTCCTGTTCTGGGCAATTGCCGCGGGCATCGTGCTGTCTGCCGGCATGATCCCGCTGGCGGTCTTTGGCAGCGTGGTGATCGGCCTGGTTATGCTGCTGTTCATGAACCGTAAATCCAAGGATAATCCCTTTATCGCTGTGATTTCCTGCCGCGATTATGAGGCCGAAAAGCGCGCTGCGGAATACCTCAATAAGCATGTGAAAAAGGCCGATATCAAGAGCAAGACGGCTCAGGAGGGCAATATCGAGCTGAACTATGAAATCCGCCTGCTGTCGGACGATACCGATTTTATCACCGAGCTTTCCCAGCTTGAGGGCGTAAACAGCGCGGTGCTGGTATCCTATAACGGCGATTATATGGGGTGAGCGGCATGCTCCGATCCAAGAATATAGACCGCATCTGCTGCCTGGTGATCGCGTGCACCATGCTGCTGGCGGCGGGCTTTACCGCCCTGGCGGGCGCGGGCGTGCTGGAAAGCAGCCGCAAAACCAGCCTGACCTACGCCAAGCATCTGTTTGATCAAAGCACGGTGCATAAAATCGAAATCACCATGGACGGTTGGGATGATTTTATCGATAACTGCACAGATGAAAAATACCGTGCCTGTGCGGTGATAATCGACGGCGAGGCGCAGGGAACCGTGGGCATCCGCGCCAAGGGCAATACGTCGCTCAGCTCCATGGCGCAGTATGATAACGACCGCTACAGCTTCAAGATCGAGTTTGACCACTATCAAAAGAAAAAGACCTATCGCGGCCTGGATAAGCTGAGCCTGAACAATATCATCCAGGATGCAACCTATATGAAGGACTACTGGAGCTATACCTTCATGAACCAGATGGGCCTGGCTTCGCCGCTGTGCAGCTATACCGAAATCTACGTAAACGGCGAATACTGGGGCCTGTACCTGGCCGTCGAGGGCGTGGAGGAAGCCTTCCTGGAGCGCAACTACGGCGAGGATTATGGCGAGCTGTATAAGCCCGACAGCCTGAGCTTTGGCGGCGGCCGCGGTAACGGCCAGGCGTTTGATATGCAGGACTTTGAAAAAAAGCTGCAGGGCGATGATACGGAGGAGCAGGCTGCGGCCGATGAGAATGCCGCTAACGATAACGCCGCGCCCACCATGCCGCAGGATATCCAGCGCG
The DNA here is from genome assembly GCA_004556155.1 of Clostridiales bacterium. Taxonomy (GTDB): domain Bacteria; phylum Bacillota; class Clostridia; order Christensenellales; family Aristaeellaceae; genus SFMI01. The sequence goes on along the minus strand of SFIM01000032.1, from coordinate 9,711 downwards.
CGACGCGCATTAATCGCGGCGATTTCAAACAGGGCGGCGGCATGGGCGGTATGGGCAGCAGCGACGTAAAGCTGCAATACATCGACGATGATCCCGACAGCTACGCCAATATCTTTGACAATGCCAAAACCAAGGTGAAAAAGAAGGATCAGGCGCGCTTGATTGAGGCGCTGAAAAAGCTCAGCGAGGGCGATACCAGCGCCGTGGATACCGACGCTGTGGCCATGTATATGGCTGTGCATAATTTCCTGTGCAATGGCGACAGCTATACCGGCTCCATGGTGCACAATTATTATCTGTATGAAAAAGACGGCGTGATGAGCATGATCCCCTGGGATTATAACCTGGCCTTCGGCGGATTTACCGGTGGCAGCGACGCGACGGGCACGGTCAATACGGCCATCGATACGCTGGTGTCGGGCGGCGACGATTCCGATCGCCCCATGGCGGGCTGGATTACTGCCAGTGAGGAAGGCCTGGCGCTGTACCATGAAAAGTATCAGCAGTTCATCGATACCGTGTTCACCAGCGGCTGGTTTGAAAGCGAGTTTGACCGCGTAAGCGCCATGATTGCGCCCTATGTGGAAAAGGAAACGCGTGCCTTTTATTCCTATGAGGAGTTCCGGACTGCCGCCGATACGCTGAAAACCTTCTGCCTCAAGCGCGCGCAGAGCGTGCAGGGGCAGCTGGATGGCAGCATTCCCGCCACCGGCGCGGCTCAGCAGGGCAGCGATGCGCTGATTGACGCAAGCGAATTGAGCATCACCGCCATGGGCGGCATGAACAATGGCAAGGGCGGCGACAGAGGCGGCAACGCGGGCTTCCCCGGTAGCTTTGGCGGCGATTTCAGCTTTGACGGTGGCAGCTTTATCCCTGGCGACATGCCGCAGCCGCCCACACAGGGCGAAAACGGCGAGCCGCCGGATATGCCAGACGGCGGATTTGACGGCAGCTTCGGCGGTGGTTTTGGCGGAAACGCCAGCCCGCAGGGCGCGCCGTAGAACGGCGAAAAGCCGCAGGAGGGTAGTGCGCAGCCTGACTTACAGCAGACGCAGGCCGCAAATCCTGCGCCGCAGGATGCCGCCAAGCGCGGCGCGGAGGAAAATATGGCCGCGCAGATGGAACGGACGCAGCCGGATCAGACCCGGACGCAGCTGCTCTGGCTGCTGGTCAGCGTGGGAACGCTGATTGCCGCGTGCATTGTGGGCAAGCGTTTCCGGCATCGCGTGTAAATAATAATGAAAATACGCTCGAGAAATCTTCAAATTTTTCGGGCGTTTTTCTTTTTTTCTTTGATCTGTGGACTTTTTCGCGCTTTCTTGCTATAATTTTGCAGGATGATCACGCGAATGGGGGAAAATGATGAAAAGGTTCATTGTGGTTCTGATGACTGTAGCCTGCCTGGCCGGCGCTTGCACGCAGGCTGCCGCCTTTGAAATTCCGGAGGCATGGATCGATCAATATCGCACTGAAGAAACATTTCCAGCGGACATTGCGGCAGAATATTACATACAGGATGGCGTGCTGTTCTTTAACGATGTTTTGGTGGCATATCCGGAAAGCAAAACAGACCGCGAATATGCCGTGCCGGAAGGGATTCGATATATTGGCGAGTACGCTTTTATGTATAATCGTTCTCTCGAAAGGGTTACGATGCCAGACAGCGTAATCAAAATAGGCCGCAGCGCCTTTGGCGGATGTACTGCGCTGGCTGACGTGCAGCTGTCCGCCAATTTGCAGGTGATTGACAGCGGCGCGTTTTGGAATTGTTATGCGCTTGAAAACATTACTTTGCCGATGCAGCTATATGCCATTGGCGAGCAGGCGTTTGCTGAAATGGGCTTGAAGGAGATTACGATTCCAGCCTCCGTGCGCTATGTGGGAGACGAAGCGTTTGCGCTTTCTTCGGTGCTGAAGGTTCACTTTGAGGGATGCGTGGATTATGTGGGCATCTGCGTGATTACGCCATATGGGCAGGGAGGGCCGAACATCGAAGTATTCGTCCCATCTTTTGAGTATGCCTATGTTGAGCAATTGCAGGAAAAATATGAGAACAGCGGCGTCGCTTTTTGTGAGACGGGCGACAGATAAGGCGTTATGGGAGGAAGAACCATGACGGTAAAAGTATTTTAAGAACCCCATCATCTATGCGTAGGATATGCGGCATGAAGAGCTGCTGGGCGTTCATCCAAACGAATGGTATGCGCTGGTTGAAAAAATCTGTCTGTAATCAAAAACCCCCTTCACGGCCATGGAAGACTGCGAAGGGGGCTTTGCTTGGATGGTTTATGCGCCGAAGCAGGTGAACATGATAATCAGATAGGCGATGTACAGCCCGCCGATCAGGTAGCCGATCCAGCGCTTGAACTTGCCCTGAACCAGCGCGGGAATCAGCGCCGCGGCGCAGATGATCAGGCAGGCGGGAATGTCCAGCAGCATGCCCTGGCGCTCCACCGTCATGGGCTTGCCCTGAATGACCGCGCACAGGGGCATGATCAGCGTCAGATCCATGATGTTTGCACCGATGATGTTGCCCACCGACAGCGAAGCCTGCTTTTTCTTGATGGCGGTCAGGGTGGTTACAAGCTCGGGCAGCGAGGTGCCAATGGCGATCATGGTGGCGGCGATGACCGCGTCCGGCACGCCCAGCATGCGCGCCAGCGCAGAGCCGTTATCGATCAGCAGCTGCGCGCCCAGCACGATGCCCGCCGCGCCCAGCAGAAACTTGCCGATGTTGAGCAGCACGGTTTTTTTGTCGATCTTGGGACGTTCCTCCTGCGCGGGAAGCTCGGAGCCCTGCTCCTGCCGCGCGGCGATCAGGCTTTCAACCAGGAAGCCGACGAAGATTATCAGAATTAGCACGCTTTCCAGCACGCTCAGCTGACCGTCGCGCGTGAAGCCGAACAGCGCCAGGATGGCCGCCAGCAGCAGGCAGGCCTTGACGCCAAACTGCTTGCGCGTCATGGCGCACTCCATGCAGATCAGCGCCACGCACATGATCAGCCCCACGTTGGCCGTCACCGAGCCTACCGCGTTGCCCACGGCGATGTCCGCGTTGCCCTGCAGGGCGGCAAAGACGGACACCAGCATTTCGGGCATGGTGGTGGCAAAGCTGACCACTGTTGCGCCGATGATGAACTTGGGAATGCCCGAGGCCTCGGCGATCCAGCTGGCCGCGTCCACAAACAGGTCGCCGCCCTTGATGATGCACAGCAGCCCTGCTGCGAACAACAGCAGCACCATGAACAGGCTGCCTCCGGTGAAATCGATGCCCATGATTCCTTCTCCTTTTTGCGACCGTACAAAAAGAGACTTTTCGCACGATCAGCTGATGTGATGTGCTAAAAGTCTCATTACCTATCGATACATAGGCGCATGTCCACCGGCCGGGAAGCCGGGATATGTTGGCCATGCCTTCATAACTACTCCCTTTTAACAGGAATTAGCATAGCACAACTTGGCAGGTTTGTCAATCCCAGTCCAGCTGCTTTACCCAGCTTTCCACGCTTTCACGGCTGGCTGAGGCGGCAAAGCGCTTGCCATCCAGCCATTCGCCCGTGCCTGCCATCTGTGCCAGCAGCTTTCCGCTATCGCCGATATCCGAGGTGGCGGAGGTGCAGAAGGGGATGACCGTCTTGCCCGTAAAATCATTGCCCTTTACAAAGCTGTTGACCGGCCAGGCGGCCACGCCCGTCCAGATGGGATAGCCCAGATATACGGTGTCATAGGATTCCCAATCGCCCACGCTGATGTTGGTCAGGACGACGGCGTTTTGCGCCTCTTCGCTGGCAAGCTCCGCCGATACGCGGCTGTCGGGGTTGTTCCAGTCCAGGTCGCCCTCGGCATAGGGCTGCTCGGGGGTCAGCTCAAACAGCGTAGCCTTGGCAGCGTCGGCTATATACTGCGCCACGGCCTTGGTATTGCCTGTGGCCGAAAAGTAGACGACCAGCGATTTATGCTTGGCCTGTCCGTCCGCGGCGGTAGAGCAGCCGGTCAGGGTGCACAGCAGCGCGCCCGCCAGCAGCAGAGCAAGGATTCTTTTCATGTGGATGAACCTCCCTTATTTATGGCGGCGCTGCACGCGCCTGATGATCATTTTGCCACGCGGCGGGAGGATTCATGCGGCCTGAAAAAACGTCTTTAAAATCCACATAAAAATGCCCTTCGGACATTGCGGTCCGAAGGGCGTCTGATTAGGCTTTATTCAGCGGTTTTCGATTAATACATGCCGCCGCCCATGCCGGGGTTCGCGGGAGCGGCCGGTTCGGGCTGGGGAATATCGGTCACCAGGGATTCAGTGGTCAGCACCATCGCGGCCACGCTGGAGGCGTTCTGCAGGGCGCTGCGGGTTACCTTGGTAGGATCGATGATGCCGCGCTCGAACATGTCTACATACTCGCCCTTGAGCGCATCGTAGCCATAATCGGGCTTGTTGCGGCGACGGATATTCTCAATGATGACGCTGCCGTCGATGCCGGCGTTGCGGGCAATCTGGCGCATGGGCTCTTCCATGGCGGCCAGGATGATCTGCACGCCCGTGCGAGCGTCGCCGGTGTAGTTGGTTACGATCTTCTGCACGCGCTTCATCGCGGCCAGCAGGGCCACGCCGCCGCCGGGCACGATGCCCTCTTCAACAGCCGCGCGGGTAGCAGCCAGCGCGTCTTCGATGCGCAGCTTGCGCTCCTTCATTTCGATTTCGGTGGCCGCGCCTACCTGGATGACAGCTACGCCGCCGGCCAGCTTGGCCAGACGCTCCTGCAGCTTTTCGCGGTCATAATCCGAGGTGGTCTCGGCGATCTGCGCGCGGATCTGCGCCACGCGGGCGTCGATATCGCACTTTTCGCCGGCGCCTTCCACGATGGTGGTGTTTTCCTTGTCAACCTTGACCAGGCGCGCCTGACCCAGCATATCCATGGTGGCGTCCTTGAGCTCCAGGCCGATTTCCTCGCTGATGACCTGGCCGCCGGTCAGCACGGCGATATCGCGCAGCATTTCCTTGCGGCGATCGCCAAAGCCGGGAGCCTTGACGGCCACGCAGGTGAAGGTGCCGCGGATCTTGTTGACAACCAGGGTAGCCAGGGCTTCGCCCTCAACGTCCTCGGCGATGATCAGCAGCTTCTTGCCCTGCTGCACAACCTGCTCCAGCACGGGCAGGATCTCCTGAATGTTGGAGATTTTCTTATCGGTGATCAGGATGTAGGGGTTATCCAGCACGGCTTCCATCTTGTCGGGATCGGTGACCATGTAAGCGGAAGCGTAGCCGCGGTCAAACTGCATGCCCTCGGTGGTGGTCAGTTCGGTCTTCATGGTCTTGGATTCCTCAACCGTGATAACGCCGTCCTTGCCCACGATTTCCATGGCGTCGGAAATCAGCTTGCCGATGGTTTCATCGCCCGCGGAGATGGAGGCAACCTGCGCGATGGCCTGCTTGCCGTTGATGGGGCGGCTCAGCTCGGTCAGAGCGGAGACAGCCTCGGCCGTGGCGGCCTCGATGCCGCGGCGCAGCACCATGGGGTTAGCGCCGGCGGCCAGGTTCTTCATGCCCTCGCGCACGATGGCCTGCGCCAGCAGGGTGGCGGTGGTGGTGCCGTCGCCGGCCACGTCATTGGTCTTGGTGGCGACTTCCTTGATCAGCTGCGCGCCCATGTTTTCAAAGGGGTCTTCCAGCTCAACTTCCTTGGCGATGGTTACGCCGTCGTTGGTGATGAGGGGAGCGCCGTACTTCTTATCCAGCACAACGTTGCGGCCCTTGGGACCCAGGGTGATCTTTACGGTATCGGCCAGGGTGTTCAGACCCTTTTCAAGCGCGCGGCGCGCGTCCTCGCCAAATTTAATCTGCTTAGCCATAACAATAAACTCCTTTTTTAATCAGATAGATGATGGTGAATAAAAGCTTATTCGACCACAGCCAGAATATCGTTCTGACGAACGATGATGACTTCCTGCCCGTCCAGCTTGACCTCGGTGCCAGCGTACTTGGAGTAGATCACCTTCTGGCCTACGGACACCTGCATTTTAACTTCCTTACCGTCTACCATGCCGCCGGGGCCGACAGCCAGCACCTCGGCCATCTGGGGTTTTTCCTTGGCGGCGGCGGTCAGGATGATGCCGCTCTTGGTGGTTTCTTCAGCTTCTACGTTTTTGATGACCACGCGGTCACCCAAAGGTTTAATGGTCATGAGTTTTAATCCTCCTATAGAATATTCAGTGCAATCGGGCTGTTAGCAATCACACAAATCGAGTGCTAACGCCTTACGCATATAGTTTATCGCAAACCGGCGATATATGCAATACCTTTTTTAGAAAAATTTTTGAATATTTTGTCCCAGAAGTGGGAAAACGGGCGGGCTTGACGTAAATCGTGATTTTTTGCCGGGCGGCTGACGCGGCGGGGCGTTGTGTGTTATACTAATCGTGTTCTATTTATTGGAGGTTACTTGCATGGCGTATCCTTTGCTTCTTGACTGGTATGACGCAAACCGCCGGGTGCTGCCCTTTCGCGGTACGCGCGATCCTTATGCTGTGTGGATTTCCGAGATTATGCTGCAGCAAACGCGCACCGATACGGTGAGCGGCTATTACACGCGCTTTTTGAACCGCTTTCCCAATATCGCCGCGCTGGCGCAGGCCGATGAGCAGGAAGTGCTCAAATATTGGGAAGGGCTGGGCTATTATTCCCGCGCGCGCAACCTGCACAAGGCCGCGCAGATTATGCAGCGGGAGTACGGCGGCCGCTTCCCTGCCGCCTATGAGGGCATCCGCGCCCTGCCTGGCGTTGGGGACTACACGGCGGCGGCGGTGGCCAGCATCGCCTATCGCCTGCCCTATCCGGCTATTGACGGCAATCTCACCCGCGTGCTGGCGCGCGTTCATGGCGTGCGGGAGGACGTCGGTCGTCCCAGCGTCAAGCGACTGATCCATGAGTTGGGGGAACGGGAGATTGACCGCGAGCGGCCGGGAGATTGGAATCAGGCGCTGATGGATCTGGGTGCGACGATCTGCGTGCCCGGCACGCCGGACTGTGCGCGGTGCCCGCTGCAAGCACAGTGCGATGCTTATGCCCAGGGCGACGCCGATCAGCTGCCCATCCGCGCGGCGGCCAGGCCGCCCGTGCCGGTGGATGTGGGCGTGGGATTGGTGATTGCCGAGGGGCGCGTGCTGATGATCAAACGCGACGCGGCGCTGCTCAAGGGGCTGTGGACGTTCCTGCTCTGCGAGGGCGACAGCACGCCTGAGGGCATGGCCAGAAAGCTGGAGGCGCTGGGTATGCAGGCAAATCGAATCATTCCGCTGGGTGAGGCGCGGCATGTGTTTACCCACCGCATCTGGAATATGCAGCTGTACCGCGTGGATCTGCCCGCAATGCCTGGGCGCACGGCGGGGCAGTGGGCGGATGCGCAGACCCTGACCGGGCTGCCCCTGCCCACCGCCATGAAGGCTGCGCGCAGGGCGGCAATGGATATATTATTGAAAGAATAATAACACAAGGAGAAATCGATGAACCGGATTCAGGCATTTCTGAAACGCAAAAACGTGCTGCTTTCCGCCAAATGCTACGGCGTGGACGCGATGGGCGCGATGGCGCAGGGGCTGTTTGCCTCGCTTTTGATCGGCACGATTATCAAAACACTGGGGCAGCAGCTGGGCGTACAGTTTTTGATTGACGCGGGCAATTTTGCCCAGCAGGTGGCCGGGCCTGCGATGGCGGTGTCCATCGGCGCGGCCCTCAGCGCCCCGCAGCTGGTGCTCTACAGCCTGATCGCCGTGGGCATGGCGGCTAACAGCCTGGGCGGCGCGGGCGGCCCGCTGGCGGTTTATATCATTACGATTATTGCGGCAGAGTGCGGAAAACTTGTCAGCCGCGAAACCAAGGTGGATATCCTGGTTACGCCCGCGGTGACTATCCTGACGGGCTGCGGTCTGGCCGTGCTGTGCGCGCCCGCCATTGGCGCGGCGGCCAGCGCTGTGGGCGATTTTATCAAGTGGGCGACCAACTTGCAGCCTTTCCTGATGGGCGTGCTGGTATCCGTGGCTGTGGGCATGGCGCTGACGCTGCCCATTTCCAGCGCGGCGATCTGTGCGGCGCTGTCGCTGACGGGCTTGGCGGGCGGCGCGGCTGTGGCTGGCTGCTGCGCACAGATGGTGGGCTTCGCCGTGATTTCCTATCGGGAGAACGGCGCGAGCGGGCTGATCAGCCAGGGCCTGGGCACCTCCATGCTGCAAATGCCCAACATCCTGCGCAATCCGCGCATCTGGATTGCGCCCACGCTGGCCTCCGCCGTGACGGGGCCGCTGGCTACCTGCCTGTTCCATCTGGAAATGAACGGCCCTGCCGTATCCAGCGGCATGGGCACCTGCGGACTGGTAGGGCAGATCGGCGTATATACCGGGTGGCTAAATGACATTGCCGCCGGTACGCGCACGGCCATTCTGCCCATGGATTGGCTTGGCCTTGCGCTGATTTGCTTTGTGCTGCCCGCAATACTGAGCCTGATCTTTTGTTGGATTTTGCGCCGGTTGGGGTGGGTGAAGCCCGGCGATATGAAACTGGCCGATTAAAAATAAGGTTGTTTTATTTGAAAACATGCTGCCGCGAGTATTCGGGCGGTGTTCGTAAGACAGTAAAACAGGAAAGGCGTGACCGCGAAAGTCACGCCTTTTCATTATGGGTACAGCTGCTTTCGCAGAACAAGGGGTGCAGCCCCTTATTCGGAACGAAGTGACGCAAAACAGCCCGGACATTCAAATGTCCGGGCTGTTCGCCTCGCAGAGCGCACTTCTATACAGAGCTTGCCTCTGTATAGAAGTGCGCTCTTTATCAGTTCAACAAATTGGAATTTGTAAAATGATTAAATGCGTTATAAACAACCAGTGATGCTATTATCTTCTTGTTATCTTCTCTACCAATTCCAATAGTTTTTCATTGATGTCATCGTTGATTTTAAAAACAGATAGAAATAAATTTTCATCACAATTATCAGCGTTTGCAAGTGAGCCAATCCATTTCAAGTAGGAATCCGTATCTTCTTTATATAGTTTTTTTACCAAATAATAATCAAATAAAATCACTGCTTTCTCAGATATATCATGTGTCCCATCATCCATTCTGATACTTTCACCAATCAATTTATCTGTGAATTGATGTGTATACTCATGCAATATTTGATAGAAGATATTTTTATATTCACTTTCATCAAAAGCAAATGGAACAACTGCATTAAATGAAGATGTGTCTCCAAATCCTCTACCATTGTTTGTCAAGCTATAAGACATACCTACCACAGCAAATTTATTAAAATAAGAGAATAATGTCTCATATTTGCTCATTTCATTTTTTATCCACGATTCAAATGCTTTTCTACATATAGAGGTTGTGGCATATAGTTCGTTCCAGTAGCCTTCATAAAATTCAAATTCACTTTTTAAAAGTTGAATTAGTGGAAATATAAATTCTTTCTTATCTGTTTCTGTGAAGCCATAATAGTTTTCGATTGCACCTATTAAATCTTGAACAGAAGAACATACAAGCGGTAGAAAATTAATTACTCCTAATCTTTCAAAGTTTTCGTTATAGTAATTTGATAAAGGCGATACTACATCTGTAATACTATCATATCTACCTTTTTTTATTTCCTTAACATTATCTATGTATGCTTCGGAATACAAATTTGATGGATTATCCACTTTCATGTGTGCTAAGATATGATACAT
>SFIM01000008.1 GCA_004556155.1 Clostridiales bacterium | reverse complement strand
GACCTGCTCTCATTATAGCAAAGGAGGCGCTTCTTGTATCTTAAGCTTTTCCCTCTCACCAGCTCCGCTGGTGGTTTTCTTCTTCGCTGAAGCGACAACAAAAGCCGTGCGCATGGTTCATGCGCACGGCTTTTTGATTGCTTTCCATTCACTTTTCGGCGTTTTCCAGGGGGAAGGTAACCTCCCAGCTTCCATGAATCACCTGGCCGGAAACGAAGTAATAAGCGTTCATGGTACATGCCGAGAGCTGCGACAGCGGCACATCAAAGATCGCCTCGCTGTATGCATCGCCAAGCGCCTTATCCATGAAAAAGTCAAAGCTCACCGGCGCGCCGATCGTTTTGCCATCTTCCGCCGTCCAATACACATCGCCATGCTGATCGGCATTCTTTACATCCGTAAAGTGCAGCTGCACGCGCGCCTTGCCATCCACCTCACCCACGGCGGTCAGCTCCACGCCGGGATAAATCTGATAGGGCTGCGTCTGCGGCAGCAGCGCCGCGGCAAGCTGCGCCGGGTCTATCTCATCTTCTTCAGTGCCGCCCCAGCCGCGCAGCTTTGTTTCCGGCACCTGCTGCGTGGTGTATACAGTCAGGCGTGCAATCTCGGAGGGGGGAATGGCCGCGCTGCCTTCCGCCCTGCTTCCCAGCGCCTTATTCAGGGTAAAGGTGATCTTATCGCCCGCGATCTTTTTGCCATCCAGCCGCCGCATTGTAAGCAGGAAGGTCGCCGTGCGCGTGCCGGGCTCATAATCCACGCAGTCACAGTCTGCCTCCATAGACCAGGAAGCATGGATGGAATAGCTTTCAAACAGATCGGCATCCTGCGACAGGCGGTCGCCTGTCAGATCCTGTAGGGTAAAATAAATCTGGGCGTTATCATCCTGCGCATAAGCGCTGATTACCTCCATGCGAACCCCCTGATCCTCACAGCTCATGCGCACCGAGCGGAAATACTGCGCAGTGGCGGGCGATACGCGATACAGCAGCTCATACACTGCCGGCACGCCATCCGCCAGCGCAGGCAGGGTTAGCGCGGCACACAGCACCAGTGCCGCGCACAGCAGCGCCGTGCGGCGCATTGTTCTATGCCCTGCGGCAGGCGCAAAGTGAACCCCGGTCTGCGCGCAGAAGCGCTGCTTGATATGCTGCAAATTCTGCTTGTTCATCATTTTTCTCCTTTATAATTCGTCCATATTCAGCTGTGCGCGCAGCCTGCTCCGCGCACGATAAAGGCGGTTCTGCACCTGGCGGGATGTAATGCCCAGCGCCAGGGCAATCTCGCGCGGCTTCTGATCGCCCAGATACCGGCGCAGCAGCATATCCTGCTCTTCTTCCGGCAGGGTATGCAACGCCGCCGTCAGCTCCTGCCGCGTCTCAGCGGACAACGCCTGCGCGCTGATATCCAGCGTCTGCTCGGCCAGGGTTTCCTCCAGCGACACTGTCCGGCTGCGCGCCAGGCTGCGATATCTGTCCGTCGCCCGGCTGCGCGCCACCATGCACAGGAAGGTTTTCAGCGTGCTGCGCGCGGGATCATAGCGTTCCGGATGCCGCCACAGATACACGAAGGCGTCGGCCACGCATTCCTCAATATCCTGCGGCCCGCCGCTTTTGCTCAGAACCGCCGCGCACACGCGCCACAGCAGACGGGAATAGCGATTGATGATGGTTTCCATCGCTGCCTCATCGCGGCTTTGCACGGCGCGGCTCAGCTCCGCATCCGTCAAACGGCTCACTTCCTTTCCTGAGTTTGATTGACCGGTCGCTTATAGTACGCTGAAAAGAAGAAAAACGCTTACAAAAAAGCTGCCGAAGGAAACGGCAGCTGATAAAGCTACGATCAATCAATGCCCAAGATTCCGCGCAGGTTGCCGCCCAGGATCTTCTCCTTGCAGGTCTCGGATACATCCATGGCAAGCACCGACTCGATGCCCTGGCGAATCTTCGCCACGTCATTATAGGGAAAGTCCAGGCCAAAGAGGATGCCGTTCTCCCCCGCCATGCGCACGGCCAGCGCACGCTCCTCCGGGCTGAGATACCATAGATAATTTCGCTCGGTTTCAAAAATGCTGGTAAAGCCGCCGTACACCTGCGGATGCTCCTTATCATGGTCGTTATTAGCCAGCACAGCCAATGCGGGGCGCACAAAGCTGTAGCCGCCGATATGCTCCATGCTGAAACGCAGCTTGCGGTAATGCCAGGCGATTTCATCAAACAGCAGCACATCGTAATGGGCGATGCGGTCGAAATGCACGCCGGTATGGAAGCTGAGGAACAGTCCCAACTCCTCCGCACGGGCATATACCTGGCGTGCTTCCGGGCCAAATACATTAAAATGCTGGAAGGCAGGATGAAGCTTGATGCCCTTAAAGCCCAGGCTGGCAATTTCATCCACCTGCTCCTGCAAATGCCCGCGCGCAAAATCAATCACACCAAAGCCAAATAGCCGGTCGCCATGTGGGGCAATTTCTTCATACAGCCAGCGGCTTGGGGAAATATCCTGCCGATGCATCTGCGCAGGAAAGGGCGCGAAGGCCACGCACTGCTCAATGCCGCAGGCATCCAGCGTGCTCAAAAGGTGCGCTATGTCGCCCGCAGGCCGTACCTGGGTGGGAAAAAGATGGGCGTGGTGCGCTGTAATCCGCATGGCTTTGTCCTCCTGATCGTGCTGAAGGTATGATAGCATGAATCCTGCCCAAAAGCAAACCCCAGTCGCCCGTTTACCAAAACCAAAAAACAGCTGCAATGCAGCTGTTTTTTGTCCTCCTCCTCCACCGCCGTACCTCCTAGGGATTATTTTCTGTCGCCAACCACGCCCCTTGTCTCATTGTAGCTGCGCACGATGTCCCGCAGCGTCTCAAAGTGTTCAAAGTCCTGAGAGTAAACGATGTTAATCTCGCGCATCATGCTCAGGTTCTCGATGGGCAAGACTGCAATTTTCTTCTTTTTCAGCTCATCCATGCAGGCGCTTTTGGCCAGCACGGACACGCCGAAATCGCGGCGGATCAGATCCTTGATCGTGGCGATGTTATCGATTTCCATGATCACATTAAAATCGTCGATGCTCATATTCTGGCTTTCCAGCGAGGATACGAACAGGTTGCGCGTGCTGCTGTCGGGCAGGCGCAGGATCATCTTTTCCTTTTTCAGGGCGCTGATGGTCACCATGCTCTGCTTTGCCAGGCGATGGTTGGGCGATACCGCCAGCACCAGGCAGTCGGTATCCAGCATCAGATAGCGCAGCGAGGGGTGGTTGAGCTTGCCCTCCACGATGGCAAAATCCAGCTCATAGTTTTTCACCTTGTCGTACAGGTTGCTCAGCGTATCGGTGATGATCTTGACCGTCACGCCCTCGTGGTTGTTTACATACTTGGCCAGCGCCTCGGAAATAGCGTTGCTCTCGGCCGTATGAGTGATGCCCACGGTCAATTGCGTCAGCTGCCGCTTTTCGCTGGTCAGGTCGCGCTGCAGGTTGTTATACAGCGACAGCATGCGCTTGGCATACTTGATGGCCGTTTCGCCCTCATGGGTGATGCGCAGTTCGTTATTGACGCGCTCAAAAATGCGGATGCCCAGCTCGCCCTCCAGCGCGCGGATGTGCTGGCTGACCGCCGGCTGCGTCAGGGATAATTGCTCGGCGGCGCGGGTATAGCTGCCCGTCTCGGCCACCTTAATCAGGGAATACACCTTGGGATCAATCACAAGCATAGCCTCTCAGTCATCACAATCGCTGATAACACAGCGCGTGCAGGATTGGAAATTATTATATCACACCTTTGCGCTTTGCGCCATCCCCGCCACAGGCTGATCGCTCAAAAGATCGGCGTGCTGGCGCATGAAGGATCTAAAGAACGCGATGGCCGTAACACAGCAGATCACATCAGCGATAGGCGTAGCCCATACGATGCCGTAAATGGGCATCGCGTTGTTGAGGATGAACATCAGCGGGATATCCACCAGACCCTTGCGCAAGATGGCCAGCAGGAAAGACTTCATGCCCTTGCCCGTCGCCTGGAAGAACGATATGAAAGCGTAAGCGCAGGCCGAGAAGGGGCCGCCCAGGGACAGGATGCGCAGGAAGCGCGCGCCATAAACCACCGAATCCGAGCCGTGCTGGATGAATATGCCAATCAGCTGCCGGCTGAAGCACAGGCTGACCGTCATGCACAGCGTGGCCATGGCAACCGAGGCCAGCGTGGAAATCAGCACGGTGGAGCGCATGCGGCGGTGGTTGCCCGAGGCGTAATTGTAGCCGATCAGCGGCAGCACGCCCTGCGCCATACCGCGCACGATGCAGTGCGCCAGCATGTTCACCTTCTTGGCCACGCCGATGCCCGCCTGCATGGCCGTGCCCGCCAGGGACATCAGGTTATCCAGCACCGCATAGGAGATGTTTTCAAACAGCGTCATCAGGCAGGCAGGCAGGCCGGTGCTCATCACGTCGGCCGGGATGCGGTCGTCCAGCATCCTGCGGGAGGGCGCAAAGCGCATCACCGAGCGGTCACGGTTGCGGGCGATCACCCATACAAAGTAGCCTGTAGCCAGCACATTGGACAACGCCGTGGCGATGGCTGCGCCCAGGGTTTCCTGTCCCCTGGGCAGGATCACAAACATGAACAGCGGATCCAGCGCCATGTTGAAGATGCCGCCCAGCGTAATGCCGACGCTGGATTGCAGCGAGTGCCCCTCGGCACGGATCAGATGCGCCAGCAGCGTGTTCATCGCCGTGCAGAAGCCGCCGAGCACCACCGTGCAGACCAGGTATTCCACCGCGTAGGCGTGCACCGTGGGATCAGAGCCGCCCAGCAGGTTGATAAACGTATCGCGCATCAGGTAGGCAGCCAGCGAATACAGCAGCGTCACCGCAATGCAGCCCCACAGCGCAAACGCCGCCGTGTGCCTGGCGCGCTCCGGGCTGTGCTTGCCCAGCGCACGGGAAATAACGCTTGCGCCGCCCACGCCGAACAGGTTGGAGATGGCCGACAGGAACATGAAGGCCGGCATGCACACCGTCACGGCGGTAATCATCGCATCGCTGCCCGTCAGGCCGATAAAGAAGGTATCGGCCATGTTGTACACCACCAGGATGATCTGTCCGATCACCGTGGGCAGCGCCAGCTTAAAAATAGCCTTGGGTACCGGGCAATGCTCAAACAGCTCTTTCTCGCTCGACTGATCCTTCATCGTCTTCTCCTTCGGCGGGTACAACCGCCACATGCTCAAACAAAATCAAAAATACAACCGCTGCCCTCCATGTCCCGCCGCTGAGCAGCGTCAGCAGGATATACCCGGTTTTCAGCGTCATCCGCCAGGGCACCTCCCAGCACAGGCCAAAGGCCAGTGCGCACGCAGCCGCGCCCAGCAGCCCATGCCACAGGGCAGGCAGCCCTGGCACAAAGTCCAGAGCAAGGGAAGCCAGCAGGCACCAGCCAAACAGCATAGCGTCCGTCGCCAGCATCATGCCCAGGCCGCGCTGGCTGCGGATGCTGCGCAGTAACCCGCCAGGCAGACATGGCCCAGCTTGCAGGCTGCGGGCAATCTGTCCGCGTTTTGCAGGCAGTGCGGCGTAGCGCCCGACCTGCCCCAGCATGCTCCGCCTCACCGCGCCTTGCCCCCTTCGCTTTGAATTGCCGCCATTATAGACATCCTGCGCCAGAATATCAAATAATGTTTCGATATCATTGGATTACAAAGTCTTATAAGCCCGGCAAGTACGGAAGCCAAAGCGCGCGAATCTAATTGAATAAGGATAGAAACTGGAATTGAACCTCAAAACGTTTACTGGAGCATGGCCGTTTTTTTCATTGATGCGATAAATTTTTCTTATCGGGCGCGATTGCAGAAAGCCATCGGCGCAGATGAAAATTTCGCTTGCATTTTTCGCTTTCCAGGTGGTAAAATACACGCCGAAACGATACACGCAGTATGCCGCTGCTGATACGACACGGAGCGCTGCGGCTGTATCGCGGGTTGTGTTTTCCTGCCCTGCCGCAAACGCGGCAAGGGCTTTTTTATTAAAGGAGGAAGCATCATGGAAACACAATCCAACGCATTTCTGGGCACGGAAAAGGTAAGCAGGCTGATGCGCAAATTCGCTCTGCCCTGTGTGATATCGCTGCTGGTAGGCGCGCTGTATAATATTGTGGATCAAATCTACATCGCCAACGCATCCTACCTGGGCTCCTACGGCAACGCGGCCAACACGGTGGTGTTCCCGCTAACGGTGATCGCACTGGCCATCGCCACCATGCTGGGCGACGGCTGCTGCGCCTTCGTCAGCCTCAGCCTGGGCGCCCAAAACCAACAGGACGCGCACAAGGGCGTGGGCACAGCCATCGTGGCGCTGATTGCCAGCAGCCTTGTGCTGACGGCGATTTACCTGATCTTTTTAGAGCCGATCGTGACGATGTTCGGCGCGCGGGTCAATGAGGAAACCTTCCGGCTGAGCAAAGAATACTTTTTCTATATCGCCCTGGGCGTGCCGTTTTACATGTTCGGCCAGGCGCTTAACCCCATCATCCGCTCGGACGGCAGCCCCAGATTCGCCATGATCACGCTGCTTTCGGGCGCGATTCTCAACTGCATTCTGGATCCCATCTTCATCTACACCCTACACTGGGGCATGATGGGCGCGGCGGTAGCCACAGTCATCGGGCAAATCGTATCGGCCGTGCTGGCGCTGATTTACCTGTTCCGCATGAAGGCCGTGCGGCTATGCCGCAACAGCTTCCGCGTGAAGGGCCGTTTGCTGCGCCGCATGCTGGGGCTGGGGCTGACGAGCTTCCTATCGCAGATTTCCATCGTGCTGTCCATGGCGGCGGTGCTGAACATGGTCAAAAAATATGGCGCAATGGACGCGATCTTCGGCCAGGAGCAATACGCGCAGATTCCCACGGCAGTGCTGGGTATCGTGATGAAGTTCTTCCAAATCATCATGTCCGTTTCCATCGGCCTGGCCGCAGGGTGCATACCGGTGGTCGGATATAATATGGGCGCGGAGCGCCGCGACCGCGTGGGCAATCTGCTGCGGCTGCTGACCTGGGCGGAGGCCATCGTCGGGCTGGTCGCCACGGTGATCTTTGAGTGCTTCCCAAGACAGCTGATCGGCATCTTCGGCGCGGCGGAGGAAAGCGTTCACTATACCAATTTCGCCATCCGATGCATCCGCATTTTTCTGGCCATGACCACGCTATCCTGTATCAATAAGGGCGCGTTTATTTTCCTGCAAGCCATGGGCAAGGCGGGGTTATCCACCGCGCTGTCCATGCTGCGCGAGATCGTGTGCGGCGTGGGGCTTCCGCTGCTGCTGCCGCTGTTCTGGGGGCTGGATGGCATCATCTACTTCATGCCGCTTTCGGATATCATCACGGGCGTCGCGGCGCTGTATGTGATTATCTCGCTGTGCAGGCGTTTCAAGGCTCCCGCCGCGCAAAGCGCCTGAAATACCAAAGAAATACAATCAAATATTCGGATTCTGATTGACAGACGGCGCTTCGTCTGCTAAAATATCTGCATTACAGAGCAAGGGTGCTGTGCAAGGTGTTCCCATGCTCTGTTTTACTTTTTAAGGGAGGGTTTCCGGAATGAGCAAGTTCACCAAGGAAGATATCGTTCGTATTGTGCGGGAAGACGACGTGGAGTTTATTCGCATGCAATTTACCGATATTTTCGGCCAGCTCAAGAACGTGGCCATCACCGCATCGCAGATTGAAAAGGCCGTCAACAACGAAATCATGATTGACGGCAGCTCCATCGAGGGCTTTGTGCGCATTCAGGAATCCGACCAGTATTTACATCCCGATCTGGACACCTTCACCATCCTGCCCTGGCGTCCGCAGCACGGCAAGGTCGCGCGGCTGATCTGCGACGTATACAATCCCGACGGCACGCCCTTTATCGGCGATCCGCGCGGCGCGCTGCGCCGGATGCTCAAGAAGGCCGCCGATATGGGCTACAGCTTTAACGTAGGCCCGGAGTGCGAGTTTTTCCTGTTCCAGACCGATGAGGACGGCAAACCCACCACCACAACCAACGACGAAGCGGGCTACTTTGACCTGGGCCCGCTGGATCATGGCGAGAGCACGCGCCGCGAAATCTGCATGGCGCTGGAAACCATGGGCTTTGAGATTGAAGCCTCCCACCATGAGGTGGCCGCCGGTCAGCACGAAATCGATTTCAAATACGCCGAGGCGCTGGCCGCGGCCGACAATATCATGACCTTCAAGCTGGCCGTCAAGACGCTGGCGCAGAAAAACGGCCTGCACGCCACCTTTATGCCCAAGCCCATCTTCGGCATCAACGGCAGCGGCATGCACACCAATATGTCCCTGTTCAAGGACGGCAAAAACGTATTCTTCGACGAGACGGGCGACAAGATGCTGTCCGCCGACGCTTATCACTTTATTGCGGGCCTGCTGCACCACATCGGCGGCATGACGGCCATCCTGAACCCGCTGGTCAACTCGTACAAGCGCCTGGTGCCCGGCTATGAAGCTCCCTGCTATACGGCCTGGTCGGCCTCCAACCGCTCGGCGCTGATCCGCATTCCCGCCGCGCGCGGGCAGGCCACCCGTGTGGAACTGCGCTGCCCCGATCCTGCCTGCAATCCCTATCTGGCGCTGACGGTGTGTCTGGCCGCAGGCCTGGACGGCATTGAAAAGAAGATGACCCCGCCTGCCGAGATCACCGGCAACATCTTTGCCATGAGCCCCGCCGAGCGCGAAGCCAAGGGCATCCACAGCCTGCCCGGCACGCTGCACGATGCGGTTGCCGCCATGCAGAAGGATGAGCTGGTATGCTCCGCCCTGGGCGAACACATCGTCAGCCAGTACGTCGCTGGCAAGGAAAAGGAATGGGATTCCTACCGCACCCATGTGAGCAATTGGGAAATCGAAAAGTACCTCGTCACCTATTGACGCTTCCGAGGGCTTTGAATGAACCGCCTGATCGTCGCTTTTTCATCCGATACCGCCGCGCACCGCATCTGCGCATGGCTGGCACAGTCCGGGTTTCCCGCCCGGACTGTTTGCCATACCGGCGCGGAAGTAGTGCGCGCCGTGCGCTATATGGGCGGCGGCAGCGTCATCTGCGCCGCGCGCCTGCCCGATTATACGGCGGATGAACTATACGACGATCTGGATGGTCAGGCTGATCTGCTGGTCATCGGCAAACCGGAGCAGCTAAGCGACTGCGAAAACCCCGCCATCCGCCGCCTGCCGCTGCCGGTCGGCCGCTATCAGCTGGCCGAGGCCGCCGAGGCGCTGACGCAAGCGCAGCAGGCGCGCGCGCCCGCCAAGCCCTCCCAGCAGGATCAGGAGATCATCCGGCACGCCAAGGCGCTGCTGCAATCCGCCCGCGGCATGGCCGAGCCCGAGGCGCACCGCTATTTGCAGCGCCGCAGCATGGAAGCGCACCGCAAAATGGCGGATACCGCGCGGCTGATCATCGCAGCGCTTGAGAAATAAGCATACGGTATATCAGGCGGAGCAATCTCGCTTCGCCTGTTTTTTCTATGCCCGCGTTATTTGTCAAAACCGGTTTACATCCTTTGCTTCGGGTGCTATAATGAAGCGCTGCTTTACCGACAAAGGAGGAACTGCGTATGCCCGTGTCTCAAAAGCGTTCGCAGGTAATGGACTACATCATCGTGGCGGCGTTGGCCATGCTGATGGCGCTCAACTATCAGGTATTCATTCTCAACAATGCTTTCGCCCCCGCAGGGCTGGGCGGCATCAACACGATGATTCAGTACGTGTTCAACTTCAGCGTTGGTTACATGTCGCTGCTCATCAACATTCCCCTCTTCGCCATGGCATTTTGGCGTGTTGACCGCGACTTCGCCCTGAAAACGCTGGTAAACGTGCTGGTTTTTTCCGGCACGCTGCTCTTGATGCAGAACAACATCATCGACGTTCGCCGCTTCATGTATCACACAAGCGACGGCCGCAGCACGATTCTTGCTCCCGTGGCTGCGGGCACCATCAACGGCTTTATCTTTGCCAATTCCATCAAGCATGGCGGCAGCACGGGCGGCATGGATTACGTATCGGCCATGATCCACAAAAGAAAGCCCGAGTTTTCCATGGTGCACATCACCTTTGCCATCAACCTGTGCGTAGCCGGCATTTCGTACTTTGTGTACGATTTCAAGATTGAGCCCGTGATCCTGTGCGTGGTCTACTGTTACCTGACCACCCGCGTCAGCGATCATATTCTCAAGGGCGGCAAGGAAGCCCTGAAGGTGGAAATGATTACCGCCCACCCCGACGAAATCACCCAGCACGTCATCCGCGATCTGCGCCACAGCGCCACCATTATCCACGCGGAAGGCGGCTATTCCCATCAGGGCAAAACCATGCTCATCTGCATCATCAACAAGCATCAGATTACCGAGTTTACCAAGATCATCAGCCAGTATCCCGATACCTTCGCCTGCGTTTCCAGCGTAAACGAAACGCTTGGCAACTTCAAGAAAATTAAATAAGGAGTTCTCTATGAGACTGGATAAATACCTGAAGGTGTCGCGCATCATCAAGCGCCGCACCGTAGCGAAGGAGGCTTGTGACGGCGGCCGCGTATCCATCAACGGAAAGGTTGCGAAGGCCGGAGCCGAAGTAAAGGAAGGCGACGTGCTGGAGATTCGCTTTGGCGCGCGCCTGGGGCGTTATCAGATTACCGATGTGCGCGAGGTGGTGCGCAAGGAAAGCGCGGCGGAAATGTACCGCGTGCTGGAGGAGGATGAGGAAACCCTCCGGCAGAGGCAGTAACCATGCCGTATATTGACGTTCAAGGTCTGACAAAGACCTTTACCGTCCGCAAAAAGCGAGACGGTCATTTGCTGCGCGAAAAAAGCACGGTTTGCGCGCTTGATCATGTTTCCTTCCAGGTAGAGCAGGGCGAGCTGCTGGGCTATATCGGCCCCAACGGCGCGGGCAAAAGCACCACGGTAAAGCTGCTGTGCGGCATCCTGACCGCCGACGATGGCACAGTCACGGTGGGCGGCCTGATACCCTGGCAAAGCCGTAAGCAGCACGCGCAAAGCATCGGCGTGGTGTTCGGCCAGCGCTCTCAGCTATGGTGGGACGTACCGGTAATCGACAGCTATCAGCTGCTGCGCGATATCTACCGCGTTCCCGGACAAAAATACCAAAAACGGCTATGCGAGCTGACCGACGCGCTGGCGCTGGGCGATTTTCTGCATACCCCGCTGCGGCTGCTCAGCCTGGGGCAGCGCATGCGCGCGGAGCTGGGCGGCAGCCTGCTGCATTCGCCCAAGCTTCTGTTCCTGGATGAGCCGACCATCGGCCTGGATGCGGTAAGCAAGCTGCAATTGCGCGATTTCCTGCTGAGCGAAAACCACGCGCATGGCACCACCATCATGCTGACCACGCACGATATGGAGGATATCTCGGCCCTGTGCCGCCGCGTGCTGGTGCTGGGGCACGGCAAAAAGCTGTTTGACGGCGAACTGCCCGCGCTGCTTGCGCGCTATGACACGATGCGCACGCTGCGTGTGCGCTATGCCGGGGAGATCACCCTGTCTGCGCTGCCGGAAAGCGTGCAGATCAGCCGCGACGGCGATTTCTATGTGCTGGCCTATCCGCAGCAGCAGGTACCCACCGATCATATCCTATCCCTGCTGCAAAGCGCCGGCCCCATTGCGGAGCTGACGCTGCACGAGCGCAGCATGGATCGCATGATCGCCGACATGTATCAGGAGATGGCGCTATGAAAACCTATTTGGCCGCTTTCCTGATGCGCGCCAAGATGGAAACGCAATATCGCGCCGCCGCCCTGAGCGGGCTGGCCACGCAGCTGTTTTTCGGGCTGATCCTGGTGTATCTCTATCGCGCGTTATACGGCGCGGGCGCCGATTTGGCCGCACTGGCCTCCACAGCCACCTATGTATGGATTCAGCAGGCGTTTTTCCGCATGGTCTGCGCGGACGACAACACGCTGACTGCCGCCATTATCAAGGGCGATATGGCCTACCAGCTGGTGCGCCCGGTGGATCAATACAATTTCTGGTTTGCGCGCAACCTGGCCATGAAGCTGGTGGGCGCGCTGATGCGCGCCTTCCCCTTGCTGCTGATTGCGGCGCTGCTGCCCGCGGGCGTCGGCCTGTCCGCGCCTGCCAGCTTTGGCGCGCTGATGCTCTCGCTCCTGTCGCTCCTGCTGGGGCTTGTCGCCGTAACCGCGCTGTCCAACATCAGCGCAGGGCTGGTGCTGGTCACGCTGGACAACCGCGGAGTAAACGCGGTCATCACCTTTTTGATCCTGTTTCTGTGCGGCAATATCCTCCCGCTGACGCTCTTTCCCGACCGCTGGCAGCGCTTCATTCAATGGCAGCCCTTTGCGCAGATTTTGGACGCGCCCATTCGCCTGTACACGGGTGAGTACGCGCTGCGCGGCTTTCCGCAGATCGCGCTGATGCAGGTTTTCTGGATTGTGCTATTGGTGCTGATCGGCCGGATGCTGTGGCGGCATACGCTGCGGCGCATCGTAATACAGGGAGGCTGAGCAGCATGATCAATTCACTTTGCCTGTATTTCAAATCCTGCCGCATGCTGATACGCAGCCAGATGCAGTATCGCGCGTCTTTTCTGATGCAAACCTTCACCCAGCTGGTGATGATGGTGACTGAGCTGCTGGCTGTGTTGATCCTGATGGATCGCTTTTCCGTGCTGGGTCAATGGAACCGTGGGGAAATCCTGTTCTTCTTCGGGGTCATCTCCACATCATTCTACCTGTGCGAGTGCTTTGCGCGCGGCATCACGCAGTTCCCGCCGCTGATTGCGCAGGGCGATCTGGACAGCATGCTCATCCGCCCGCGCGGCGTGCTGTTTCAGGTTATTTGCAGCCGCGCCGATCCCCGCCGCTTCGGCGCCATTCTGATCGGCGTGCTGGCGTTGATCCTGGGCAGCGTAAGCGCGCAGATTCACTGGACGTCCTTCAAGATGCTGCTGCTGATCTGGACCATTCTGGGCGGCATGGCGCTGGTGTGCGGGCTGTTTCTCATCGAAGCCACGCTGTCCTTCTTCTCCGTCAAGCGCATTGAGCTCGTCAATATCCTCACCTACGGCGGGCGCAGCACCTGCCAGTATCCCATCGATATCTATCCAAGGGGGCTGCAGCTGCTGTTCACGCTGGTTGCGCCCTTCGCTCTGACCACGCATTTGCCCACCGCGTACATCCTGGATAAGCCCCTTTGGGGCGCGGGCGCAGGCTGGTCGCTGCTTGCGCCGCTGAGCGGCTTTGCGTTTTTAGGGCTGATGACATTTGTTTTCTATCGCGGCCTGCGCCGCTACCGTTCCACAGGGAGCTGATTGCATGGCCTCCTATTCCATCGAGGGCATTGTGCTGCGGCACGCGGATTACCGCGAGAATGACCGCATGCTCACCCTGCTGACCCCGCGCGGGCGCGTGGACGCGCTGTCCCGCGGCTGCAAGCGCCCCAAATCCCCCTTGCTGCCATGCAGCGAGGTGTTTACGCTGGGCAATTACGAGCTGCTGGGCAGCAAGAACCACTGCGTGATCACCAGCTGCCTGCTGACGGACAGCTTTTATCCCCTGCGGCTGGATATCGACAAGCTATCCTGCGCCGCCTACATGGCCAACGTCTGCGAGGCCACCGTGCAGCCAGAGGAGGATGCGCGCCGCCCCTTCCTGCTGCTGGCGCGGGCGCTGGGGTGCCTGAGCTATCAAAGCGTCGCGCCGCGCAAGGTGCTGTCCGTGTTTCTATTGCACTATGCCGTCGCCATGGGCTACCGGCCGCGCCTGAAGCACTGTGTGCAGTGCGGCGAAAGACTGCCGGAGGAGGACAGCGTGCTGTTTGACATCGAGCAGGGCGGCGTGGTATGCTCACGCTGCGCAGGACAATCGCGGCGCGCCGCCATGCTTTCGCCCGCCGAGCGCGCCTGGCTGGCCGAGGCGCTGGCCCAGGGTGTGCGCGGCGAGCTGCCGCCCGAGGATGCGCCGCTGCCCCTGCTGCAAGCCTATCTGGAATCGCGGCTGGAAAAACGCATTCCGCCGCTGCTGACGCCCTTGTAATTTTTTCAAAAGACAGGAGGAAAATAACCATGAAAATCTCAAACGATGTACGTTATATCGGCGTAAACGACCACGAGGTCGATCTGTTTGAAGGCCAATATCATGTGCCCAACGGCATGAGCTACAATTCCTATGTGATTCTGGATGAGCAGATCGCCGTGATGGACACGGTGGACGCGCGCTTTGGCGCGCAGTGGCTATGCAATCTGGAATCCGCGCTGGCCGGCCGCACACCCGATTATCTGGTAGTGCAGCACATGGAGCCCGATCACTCGGCCAACATCAACGTCTTTATGGCGCGCTATCCCGCCGCGCGCGTGGTAGCCAGCGCCAAGGCGTTTGCCATGATGCGCCAGTTTTACGGCCAGGATTATGCCCAGCGCCGCGTCGTCGTAGGCGAGGGCGATATCTTGCCCCTGGGCAAGCATACGCTGTCCTTTGTCGCTGCGCCCATGGTGCACTGGCCCGAGGTAATTGTTACCTATGATGCGGTAGATAAGATTCTCTACTCCGCCGACGCCTTCGGCAAGTTTGGCGCGCTGGATGCGGACGAGCCCTGGGATGATGAGGCCCGGCGCTACTATATCGGCATCGTGGGCAAATACGGCGCGCAGGTGCAAGCGCTGCTCAAAAAGGCGGCGGCGCTGGATATCGCCGCAATCTGCCCGCTGCACGGCCCCGTGCTGCGCGAGAATCTGGCGCATTATCTGCATCTGTATCAATGCTGGTCGGGCTATGTACCCGAGGCTTCCGGCACGGTGATCGCCTGCGCCAGTATTTATGGTCATACCTGGGGCGCTGCGCAGGAGTTGACCGCGCAGCTGCGCGCCGCCGGGCGCACGGTAGCGCTGTATGATCTGGCGCGCTGCGATCTGCCTCAGGCAGTGGCGGACGCTTTCCGCTACGATCAGTTAGTGCTGTGCAGCAGCACATACAATGCCGATGTGTTCCCGTGCATACGCGCCTTTATCGAGCATCTGGCTGAGCGCGGCTATCGCAACCGCACCGTCGCGCTGGTGGAAAACGGCACCTGGGCGCCCATGGCGGCCAAGGTGATGCAGAGGATGCTGGAGAGCTGCAAGGGACTGACCTACACTGAAAACACGGTGCGCATCCTGTCCGCCCTAAACGACGACAGCCGTGCGCAGATCGGCGCTTTGGCGCAGGAATTGCTGGCAAAAGCCAACTAAAGCATCAAAAAACCTGCCTGGCAAGGGTTTTCCACACCAGGCAGGTTTTGTTTCCTCCTTTTTAAGCTTTACCATGCGGCACCAGCGCGCCAAACACCGCCTCCCGGTCATAGGTATCATCCGTAAAGCCGGGAACTTCCTTATACGCCTTGCATAAAGCCAGGCTATAATGGGTAAAGATGCGGCGAATCTGCTCGTCCGTGTACGAGCATGCGCCGCTTACAATCAACGACGCCAGGCCGTGCGCCACCAGCAGCATATCAAAAGCGTAGCGCTCAGCTGCAGCTTCATCCAGATGATAAAACGCCTGCAGCGACGGGCGCAGCAGCGCCACAGACTGCCGCATGGCTGCGCCCACGCCGCTGTTTTCATCCGCGGCAGGGGTCAAAAACAGCAGCCGGTACAGTTGCGGCTCCTCGCGGGCAAAGCGAATGTACTCCATGCCTACGCCCAAAAAGGGAATGGGCTCAGCCAGGCCACGCTGCACATACCGCTCATAAACGACCTCCGCCGCTTTGCGGATTTCGGCGCGTACCTCCTCCATGGTATCAAAATAGGTAAAAATGGGCCGCGTGGACACCTGCAGCTCGGCTGCGATATCGCGCGTGCTGACGCTGGACGCGCCCTTGACGCGGGCAACATTGAGCGCGGCCTGGATGATTTCGTCCTTGGTAAACTTCACCTTGGGCGGCATAAGTACAACCTCCCTTGCGCAGGATAGATAACATCTGTCATTATACCCATCCTCAAGCAAATTGTCAACGGCAGCTCCCCAGGCTTCCGCTTTTTTGTATACAAAAAGCCGCTCCTATCGCAACGGATAGGAGCGGCTTTGCTTGATAAAGGATATTTACTCGAAGGAGCTTACTCGGTCTTAGGGGCGGAGAAGGAGATGGGGGTCGCGCCGGTCATGGCCTCGGCAGCCAGCAGCGTAACGGGAGCCGTTTCAACGCCAAGCGTCTCCATCGCAGCCGTATAGCCGCTCTCGGTGGTGAAGGCCAGCGTCAGCGCGTGATGGGGATCCACATCGCCGCTTACGGTGAAGGCGATCACCTTAACGGCGTCGGCGGGAACGTCCATCGCAACCACGGTCTTTTCGCCCGTCGCATTGATGGTCAGGGAGAGCTCCTTCACGGTTTCACCGGTCTTGTTGTACACGGTGTAGTAACCGGTCTGGTTATTGGCAGCCTTGGCGGCAGCCAGCAGGCCCTGCAGGTAGCCCAGCGTGTCAACCAGCGTGCAGCTGGATACGGCGTCCACCATTTCGTCCTTGGTCTTATCGGCGATGGCGGCTTCCAGCTCGGCAATGGTCTTGCCGGTGGCAAAGGCTTCGATCGCCTTGTAGCCCACGCCCAGCGGCATGGTCGCGCCGGCCTTGTTGACCATGTTGGTGCTGTACATGCCGTTATTGACAACCTTGGAGGCCAGAACCTTGCCTTCGGGGAAATTCTTGCCAAAGGATTCGCTGGAGTTCGGCACGCCCTCAGCAGAGGCGGCATCCAGGAACTGGAATTCATTGATATGCGCGGCCACGATTGTATCGCCATCCAGCGCCACGGTCATCACGGCAAAGCAGGACGTGCCATGGGCGGCATATTCCACCTGACCGATCTTGACCTCGGCATAGGCGGCGGTGGTGCACAGCAGCAGGGCGGCAAGAAGCAGAGCGACGAACTTTTTCATAGGAAAACTCCTCTCCTTAAATGAAATGGTACTCGGCAGGAAGCCTGCCGGCAAATTTCATTATACGGGTTTTCCCTGCGTTTGTAAAGTAGAATTGTCAAAAAAATTATCAAAAAAATCAGTCAATCTGCGCATGTTACATATTCTGAATGGATGCCCAAATACTGAAAAAGCCACCTTCCGGCATCGGAAAGCAGCCTTTTGTTTTGTTCTATCGTTTTCTCTATACTATCTTTTTCCTGATCAGGCGGCCTTTTTCTGCCTGCCGATGGGCAGCTGCGCAATCATCACAGCGGCCAGCATCAGCGCGCAGCCAAGCATTTCGCGGGGTTGCAGCGTTTCATGCAGGATAATGGCCCCGGCAATGGCGGAAAAGACAGATTCCAGACTCATCGTCAGCGAGGCAATGGCAGGCGGGGTATCCTTCTGTCCTACAATCTGCAATGTATAGGCCACGCCGCAGCTAAGCACGCCCGCATACAGCAGCGCCCACTTGGCCTCCCAAATGCCCGCAAGAGGAATGTGCTCAGTCAGGAACGCAATGGGCAGCGTCATCAGACCCGCCACAAAGAACTGCGCGCAGCTGAGCGCAACGCCATCCGCCTGGGGCGCAAAGTGCCCTACCACCACAATGTGACAGGCAAACAGCAGCGCGCTGGCCAGCATCAGCCAATCGCCCCGGCCCAGTGAAAAGCCCTCACCGGATACCGAAGCTATCAGGTACATGCCCAGCACCGACAGCGGCACGCCGATCCACACGCCCTTTTCGGGCTTGCGGCCCAGCAGCAGGCCGATCAAGGGCACCAGCACCACATAGAGCGAGCTGATAAAGCCCGCCTTGCTGGCCGTGGTGTACTGCAGGCCGATCTGCTGCACGGTGGAAGCCACCGCCAGCACCGCGCCGCAGGACAGGCTGGCCTTCACAGTAGGCATGGGGCCGCTTTTGCCCGCGCGCTTGCGCAATAGCATCAGCGGCAGCAGCGACAAAAAGCCCAGCAGCGCGCGAATGGACTGGAAGGCAATGGGGCCCAGGTGATCCATGCCTGTCCGCTGAGCGACAAACGCCGTGCCCCAAATCAGCGCGGTCAGCAACAGCAGCAGGGTTCCGCTTGTTTTTTTCATGTTTTTATTTTACCACGTTTTTACGCTTTTCACAACCCCGCAAAAATGGGGAAATAGCGCAAAAATACGGCAAAAACGCTTTATTTTTTGCTATCGATAGATCCCGCGAACACCACGGATTTTTGATACGGATACTCGGTGGCAAAGTTGAGCAGCATGTTCAGCAGCGTCACCAGGTATTCATTCCAAGCCAGCGTATCGCTGAGCCAGTGCCCCAGCCATGTGGACAGCGGCGTAAACACCGCATAATAGGCCAGCACCTTGAGCATGGCCACGGGCACGTTGGCGGCGGATTGGAAGGTAAAGCGGCGGTTGAAGGTGAAATTCCAAAGCACAGACAGCGTCAGCGCGATCAGGTAGCAGGGCCAGTACGGCCAGGGCGTGCAGGCGCTCAGCAGCGAAAAGCTGCCAAACTCAATCAGCCCCGCGCTGGCGGAGAACAGCAAAAACTTAATAAAGCGCAGTGTTTCTTTCTTCTTTTGCGGATTCATAGGTTTGATCCCCATTTTTTATTTCTGCCCATAATAGGCGTTGGGGCCGTGCTTGCGCAGGTAATGCTTATCCTGAATATGCTGCGGCGCGGACGCGGCGGCAGGATTGATCTGCACGGTGTAGAGCGCCATGCGGGCAACCTCCTCCAGCACCACGGCGTGATATACCGCCTGTGCGGCGCTTTTGCCCCAGGTGAAGGGGCCGTGGCTGGCGCAGATCACGCCCGGCACAGCCACGGGATCCAGATTGCGCTGCGCAAAGGTCTCAATAATCACCTTGCCCGTGTTGCGCTCATAATCCTCGTCGATCTCAGCCTCGGTCAGCTGTCGGGTGCAGGGAACCGCGCCATAAAAATAATCAGCGTGCGTGGTGCCAAAGCAGGGAATATCGCGCTGCGCCTGCGCCCAGCCCACCGCGTGCGCGCTGTGGGTATGCACAATGCCGCCCAGTGCAGGGAAGGCGCGGTACAGCTCCAGGTGCGTCCTGGTATCCGAGGAAGGGTTCAGCTTGCCCTCCACAATGCGGCCATCCAGATCCAGCACCACCAGGTCGTCGGGGGTCAGCGCATCGTATTCCACCCCGGAGGGCTTGATCACCACCAGCCCCTGCGCACGGTCAATCCCGGATACGTTGCCCCAGGTATAGGTAACCAGCCCGCGGCGGGGCAATTCCATATTGGCCTGATAAACCTGCTGTTTGAGTGCTTCCAGCATACTGCTTCTCCTTAAAAAAATAGCAAAATTTTGTTTCCTAATATAGCATTTGCGGCCCGCAATGTCAATGCGCGCAAAAAGCATGTTTGCAATGCATGCCGACGGCAGATACTATCGCGGGAGGGAAACGCATGCTGACAATTTTCTTTCGCGCAGTCATTCTCTACACCGTTTCCGTGGCGGCGGTGCGCCTGATGGGCAAGCGGCAGATCGGCCAGCTTCAGCCCTACGAGCTGGTGCTGGCTATCCTGATTGCCGACCTGGCCGCCGGCCCCATGTCCGGCGCCGAAACCCCGCTGGCCTACGGCCTGGTGCCCATTGCCGCGCTGGTGATCATGCACAGCGCCGCCAGCCTGCTGGGCATGAAAAGCCCACCCTTTCGCCGCCTGCTCAACGGCACAGCGCGGGTGCTGGTGCTCAGCGGCAGCATTCAATATGGTGAATTGAAGCGCGTGTGCATGACGGTATCCGATCTTCTGGAGGCTGTGCGCGCCAACGGCGTCATGAACATTCACGAGGTGGGCACGGCGGTGCTGGAAACCAACGGCGTGCTCAGCGTGTTTCCGCTCTCGGCCAAGCGTGCGGTATCCCCCGAGGATATGAACCTGACTGTGCCGCCGGACGAGCCGGCCTCCGTGCTGATTGCCGACGGCGAGCGCCGCGAGCAGACCATCGCCCAGGCAGGGCTGAGCGACCAACAGATAGCCGATTTTCTGCACGCGCAGGGCGTGGGCGATCCCCGCAGCGTGCTGCTGCTGGCGCTGGACAGCACGGGCGAGGCCTATCTGCAAACCAATGCCGAGGGCGCGCAGGCTGTGCGCGCGCACATGGACGTGCCGGTGCAGCAGAGATGAAGCGGCAGCTGATTATCACCATCATCGCCACCGTGCTGGTGCTGACGCTGGGCATTGTGTGCGAAACCGCCAGCTACCGCATCAGTACAGCCTACCGGCAACGCATTCTCACCGTAGGCGCGGCGCTGGGCAGGGGCAATTGGCAGGACGCCCTGCAACGCACGCTGGAAATCTCCGAGCAATGGGAAAAGCAGTGCGGCATCGTGCAGCTGTGGATCAACCACGGCGATACCGATCAGGTGACGCAGGGGCTTTTGCAGCTCCGCGCGGCCATTTTATATCAGGATGAATTAGAGGCGCTGGAGGCTTTTGACGCCTGCATGGAAAATTTCGGTCATTTACACCACCGGGATGCATTTACATTGAAAAACATATTGTGATATAATGGTCAGGTTGAAGTATGCCCTAACGGAAGAAAAAGGAGAACGCGACATGTCCGACAGCAAACGCAGGCTCTGGACGATCCCCAATGTACTGACCCTGATCCGCCTGATTTTGGTGCCCGTATACTGGGTGCTGATGCTTGGGTATCATCTGGATTATTGGGCGTTGGGCGCATTCCTGCTGGCCAGCGCCACCGATATGCTGGATGGCTTCCTGGCGCGGCGCATGCAGTGCATTACGGATTTCGGCAAGCTGATGGATCCGCTGGCGGATAAGCTGATGGTGCTTTCGGTGCTCTTTACCCTGCTGATTCGCGGCATCATCCCTTGGGAGCCGGTAGCGCTGCTGGGCGGCAAGGAGCTGCTGATGCTTATCGGCGGCGCGTGCCTGTACAACCGAAAGATCGTTGTGCACAGCCTGTTCGTAGGCAAGTTTGCGCAGGTAGCGGTATCGCTGGCGCTGATTCTCAGCTTCTTCCACTGCCGCTTTGAGCAGCTGGCGCTGCCGCTGCACATCATCCTTTTGTGGATCGGCGTGGGCGCGGCCTATACGGCGCTGGTGGTCTATGTGCGCTCGGTTGTTCGCCAGCTGCGCGGCGTTGAAAACACCTACAACGAAAGAAAATAAAAATACGCGCTTTTACACGCGATATTGGAGGAATGCCCCTATGCCGGAAAAGAAAACCTATTACATCACCACCCCCATCTATTATCCCAGCGGCAACATGCACATCGGTCACACCTACACCACCGTGGCGGCCGACACCATGGCGCGCTTTAAGAAAATGCAGGGCTACGATACCTATTTTCTGACCGGCACGGACGAGCACGGCCAGAAGATCGAGCGCAAGGCCGAGGAAAAGGGCGTTACCCCCAAGGCTTATGTGGATGAAATCGTGGCCAACGCCAAGGATCTGTGGAAGCTGATGGAAGTGGAATACAACGACTTCATCCGCACCACCGACGAGCGCCATGAAAAGGTTGTGCAGAAGATTTTCCGCCAGTTCTACGAGCAGGGCGATATCTACAAGGGCTCCTATGAGGGTCTGTACTGCACACCCTGCGAGGCCTTCTGGACCCCCACGCAGGTGGTGGAAAAGGACGGCGTAAAGTGCTGCCCGGACTGCGGCCGTCCCGTGGAGCCCATGCAGGAGGAAAGCTACTTCTTCCGCATGAGCAAATATCAGGACTGGCTGCTGGACTATCTGCAAACGCATCCCGATTTCATCCAGCCCGCCTCCCGCGCCAACGAGATGATCAACAATTTTCTCAAGCCCGGCCTGCAGGATCTGTGCGTATCCCGCACCAGCTTCAAATGGGGCGTACCGGTGGACTTTGATCCCAAGCATGTGGTCTATGTGTGGATCGACGCGCTGTCCAACTACATCTCCGCCCTGGGCTATGATACGCCCGATGATCATCTGTTTCGCAAGTACTGGCCGGCAGATGTGCATCTGGTTGGCAAGGAAATCGTGCGCTTCCACACCATTTACTGGCCGATCATGCTGCACGCGCTGGGTCTGCCCCTGCCCAAGCAGGTGTTCGCCCACGGCTGGCTGCTGTTTGGCAATGATAAGATGAGCAAATCCAAGGGCAACGTGGTATACGCGCAGCCCATCGTGGCCCGCTACGGCGCGGACGCGCTGCGCTATTATCTGCTGCGCGAAATGCCCTTCGGCGCGGACGGTAACTACACCAATGAGGCCTTCCTCACCCGCGTAAACGCCGATCTGGCCAACGACCTGGGCAACCTGGTCAGCCGCACGGTGGCCATGATTGAAAAGTACTTTGACGGCGCGCTGCCCGCCTGGACGGACGCTGTGGACAAGGATATGGATCTGCCCCTGCAGCAGCACTGCGCGCAGCTGCCCGCCCTGGTCAGCGAGCAGATGGATAAGCTGCAATTCTCCCAGGCGCTGACCGAGATCTGGAAGGTCATCGGCGAATGCAACAAGTATATCGACGCAACGCAGCCCTGGGTGCTGGGCCGCAGCGAGGAAAGCCGTCCCCGCCTGGCAAACGTGCTGCTGACGCTGGCTGAATGCGTGCGCTATGCCGCAGTGCTGATCTCTCCCTTCATGCCCCGTACGCCCGAGCGCATTTTCGCGCAGCTGGGCATTGCAGACGAGGCGCTCAAAACCTGGGATTCACTGGATACCTTCGGCAAGCTCCCCGCGGGTCTGAAGGTTTGCAAGGGCGAAGCGCTGTTCCCGCGTCTGGATATCAAGAAGGAGCTGGAAGCCCTGGCCGCCGAGGCCGAGGCCAACGCGCCCAAGCTGCCCGAAAAGAAGGCCGAGCCGGAAAAGAAACCCGAAAAGAAGGAAAAAGAAAAGTCCGCGCTGCCCGAGGGCTGCGTAAGCGCCGATGATTTCTTCAAGTGCCAGCTGCGGGTAGCCAAGGTGATCAGCTGCGAGCATGTAAAGAAATCCGAAAAGCTGCTTAAGTTTGATCTGGATCTGGGCAGCGAGCGCCGCACCATTCTCAGCGGTATCGCCAAGTTCTACGAATCGGAACAGCTGATCGGCAAGAACCTGGTCATCATCGCCAACCTGCCTCCGCGCAAGATGATGGGCATCGAAAGCAACGGCATGATTCTCTCCGCCGTGGAAGAAAAAGAAGACGGCAGCGAATATCTGCGCGTGCTGACGGTGGACGGCGATGTCGCCCCCGGCAGCGAAGTAGGCTGATTCGAAAGCTGTAAATCAAGATAAAACCTCCCCGCTTCTATATATAGAAGCGGGGAGGTTTTATATAAGCAGACAGCAATCTTCTTCCTTCTTACGGCTGAATGGCTACGCTCACGCCGTTCACTTCCACACCCTCTTCGGCACGAATCAGGATATACCGCGCGCCGTTGATCACGCGGGTTTCCACCAAGTCGCTGTGGGCAGGATCCACCTTGATCACCACATTGGGCGTGCGCACCTCAAACTGCTTGACATCCACCACGTTGGCGGCGCTCACATCCATGCCTGCGCCAAAACGCTGGGTATACTGCTTCTCGAAAGCATCAGCCTTTTCCTCCGGCACGCCGCAGGCAGCCAGCGCCTGCCGCACCTCGGGCACGGATACCCGCAGGGGCTCAGCGTTCCTTTCAGCCTTCTGCTCGGCAATGCGGTCGCGCATCTGCTCATGCATGGTCTGCACCACCTCCAGGCTGCACTCCTCCGCCAGGGTATCCTGCAAGATTTCCTGGAAGATCTCCTTTTGCTCCTCGGCCGGCATGGGCGGCTCAGAGCCGAACACCGCGTGTACAAAGCCCTCATGGCTCTGGGCAGGATCGCGGGTATAGCACAGCGCGCTGTAGATATTGGCCGCGCGCTCCTCAAAGCAGGGGAACATAAAGCCCAGCTCGGGCGCGCCCACCACCCAGTCCGGCTCGCTGGGATGGAACAGGTTATCCGCCGCGCAATAGCTCAGCGAAGCCTTGGACAGCTTGACCGGGCACACAGCGCAAATAATGTACTTGAACACCTCGTCGCTCATCTCATTATTGCGCTCACCGTTATGATTGCGGAAGGGCACGTCGTAAGCATCGTGCGCCAGCAGGATCAAAAAGCTGCCCTCCTGCGGCAGTCCCGCCAGCACGCGCTGGAAGAACACCTCGGCCATATCGTCGTCCGTGATGGCCGTATCGCGCAGCGCGGTCAGCAGCTTATGCTCGTCGCTCACGCCCACCGCCTCGTTGGCAAAGGGGATCTCCACCAGGTTTTTATCGGGCGTGCCTGACAGCGCCTTTTTGAACAGGGACAGATAGCGGTCGCCCTCCTCGGGCGGCAGGGATACGGGCGGCAGCTTGAACATGGAAATGATCTCGCGCTTTTCGCTGACATAGCAGCCGCGGATGCAGGTCAGGTTGGTATTATCCACCGTAAAACGGCGGCGAATTTCATTCAGGGCTTTGCTGTTCATCACTATTGTCTTCCTTAAAATACTTAATCAGCACAAATTGCCGGAGCCTATTATATCACAATATCGGCTTCAGTCAAAAAATTTTCTTTTTTCAGTGGCTTTATATTACCACAAAATTGCCAAAAAGTCAAGTCTTGTATTGTCCCTGCGCGCGTGCTACCCTGTGGCGGAGGTGAATGAAATGAACGAATTATCCATGTTCTCCGCCGTATCCGCCCGGGCTTTGCAGGCCGAGCTGGCCGATTGCAACCGTCTGACCGAAGCCCAGGGGCTGACCCTGACGGAGGGCGATATGCGCGCGCTTTCGCGCCGCCGCGAGGAAGCGCTGCGCGATACCGGGCGTGTGGAGTTTACCGGCGGCATCTTCCGCAAGCTGGCCTATGCCTTCTGCGATTCCGCCTACATCACGCCCGCCAACTATGCCGATACGCTCAGCGAACTGGTCGCACTGTTCTACGCCTTCAAAAGCGATATCGAGGATGAAATGACCGACGACGAGCTGATTGAGGCCATGCAGCGCATCTTCGACGGCCGCGCGCAGGGCGATCTGATCTACCTGGCCGATATCACGCTGGGCGACCTGTGCCGGCCGCAGCGGGAGGAAATTGCCTGTGCCGATCAGGAGGATGACGAATGGTAACGGAGCTTTCACAAGCCCTGACCCTTGACGAGCAGGCCCAGCTTCAGGAACGGCTGATGCTGCTGCTGGCCTCCCGCGTGCGCTATGCCACGCAGGGCGATTCATCCTCTGTATCCCAGGAATACGCGCAGGCGCTGCTGGAGGGCGTTGTATTCGCCTTGCAAACGCATCTGCAAGCCCAAGGGCTGC
Organism: Clostridiales bacterium; assembly: GCA_004556155.1. Lineage (GTDB taxonomy): Bacteria > Bacillota > Clostridia > Christensenellales > Aristaeellaceae > SFMI01. The sequence continues at coordinate 51,991 of SFIM01000008.1, read as the reverse complement.
CCGCCCGCGCGCTGCTGGAACCCCCTCTGCAAGCCCTGTATGAGGAAGCGCTATCCACCCTGCAAGGACTGCTGGATCAGGGGCGGGCGCTTTATTTGCGCGCCTGCGAAACCGCGCCGGTGTTTCCCAATCGCACGCTGCACGATACCCTGCAAGCCATCGAGGGCTTTTTAGGCAAGTACGATTACCGCATGTTCCCGCAGGACAGCCACTGCACGTTGGATTATCCCCTCTGCCTGCCCATCGCCGCCGATTTGCAGGGCGTGCGGCGCATTCACGCTTATTTGCAGCATCTTTGCCTGGAAAACGCCTTTTTGCTGCGATTTCCACCCGATGCGCAGGCTCACGTATACCACGCTCTTTCTCCCGATCCCAGAGATCTGCTGATCAACCTGTATGAATGTGCGGCGGATCAGACGCTTGGCTGCATGCTGTGCGGCGGCGATCTGCAATCGCTGACGCTGGGCGCAAACGGCCATGCCGTGCTGGTGCAGCGTCTTGCCCCGCTAACACTGCCCGATCTGCGCGCATGCCTGGCAGCCGCTGCGCAGGATGCAGCCGACCGCCTGCACATGACCGCGCCCGCCGAGCGGCAATACCTGCAGGGTGCTGCCATCGCGCTGTCCCCGCGCCTGCACGCCGCGCTGGGCTTCGGCAGCGTTCGACACATATTTTCATAAATCGTTTATTTGTATCTATCATCGCCATTTTGGCCATTCCCTTTTTGCCGTGCCGCCGCTATAATATCCGATGGCTCGATTTTTGCATGTAGAGGAGGGCGTGCGATGCTGTTCGCCGGCATTCAAAAGCTGACGCTGCTGGACTATCCCCAGCATGTAGCCTGCACCCTCTTTACCCAGGGCTGCGGCTACCGCTGCCCGTTCTGCCACAATTCCTCTCTGTTGCCCTTGGGCACGCCCGAGCAGCCGATGACGGAGGAAACCGTGCTGGCCTTTTTAAAAAAACGCCAGGGCACGCTGGACGGCGTATGCTTCACCGGCGGTGAACCGCTGATGCAGGACGATCTGTCTGACTTCATTGGCCGGGTGCGGAAGCTGGGCTTTCTCATCAAGCTGGATACCAACGGCAGCCAGCCCGAAAAGCTGCACGCGCTGATCGACGCAGGGCTGGTGGACATGGTAGCCATGGATATCAAGAACTCCCCTGCGCACTATGCGCGCACGGTTGGCCTGCCACATTACGATCTTTCCCCCGTGCAGCAAAGCGCCGCCATGCTGATGGCAGGCAGCCTGCCCTTTGAGTTTCGCACCACAGTGGTGGACGAGCTGCACACGCAGGAGGACATGACCGCCATCGGGCAATGGCTGGCTGGGACGGAAAACTACTATCTACAATATTTTGTAGATGAGGACAGTGTGCTGCGCCCCGGCCTGCACGCGCCGTCCAAGGAAAAAATGCAGGCGTTTTTGCAGATTCTGCGCCAAACCATCCCAAACGCCCACATTCGCGGCGAAGAAAACGATTGATTTGATGCATTTCACAATGACCACAACATATTGTGGTCATTGTTTTTATTTTGCCCAGCATATTGACAGAAGCCACAAGATATGGTAGCATAGACAGCGTTATGAAAATATTATGCACACCATAAGGAGAGCATTCATGTACAAGGTTATGAAGCGCGACGGCACCATCGCCGAGTTTGACATCGCCAAGATCTCCAAGGCCATCACCAAGGCCTTTGAAGCCGAAAAGTGCGAATTCCACCCTACCGTCATCGATCTGCTGGCGCTGAAGGTCACCAGCGACTTTTCTCCCAAGATCAAGGATGGCATCATCAATGTAGAGGATATTCAGGACAGCGTGGAGCGCGTACTCAGCCAGGCCGGCTATACCGACGTAGCCAAGGCCTATATTCTGTACCGCAAGCAGCGTGAAAAGGTGCGCAACGTCAAGGCCACCATGCTCAACTATAAGGATCTGGTGGACAGCTACCTGGATTCCAGCGACTGGCGCGTGAAGGAAAACTCCACCGTCACCTATTCCGTGGGCGGCCTGATCCTGAGCAACAGCGGCGCGATTACCGCCAACTACTGGCTCAGCGAAATCTACGATGAGGAAATTGCCGACGCGCACCGCAGCGCGGCCATCCACCTGCACGACCTGTCCATGCTGACGGGCTACTGCGCAGGCTGGTCCATCAAGCAGCTGATCCAGGAGGGCCTGGGCGGCGTGGGCGGCAAGATCACCTCCAAGCCCGCCAAGCACCTGGCCTCGCTGTGCAACCAGATGGTCAACTTCCTGGGCATTATGCAGAACGAATGGGCGGGCGCGCAGGCGTTCTCCTCCTTCGATACCTACCTGGCCCCCTTCGTCAAGGTCGATCACCTGTCCTATTACGATGTAAAAAAATGCATCGAATCCTTCATTTACGGCGTAAACACCCCCAGCCGCTGGGGCACGCAGGCGCCCTTCTCCAACATCACGCTGGACTGGACCGTGCCTAACGACCTGAAAAATATCCCCGCCATCGTGGGCGGCCAGGATATGGATTTCACCTATGGCGACTGCCAGGCTGAAATGGATATGGTCAACAAAGCCTTCATCGAAATCATGATCGAAGGCGACGCCAACGGCCGCGGCTTCCAGTACCCCATCCCCACCTATTCCATCACCAAGAATTTTGACTGGTCGGAGAGCGAGAACAACCGCCTGCTCTTTGAGATGACCGCCAAGTACGGCACGCCCTATTTCTCCAACTACATCAACAGCGATATGGAACCCAACGATGTGCGCTCCATGTGCTGCCGTCTGCGCCTGGATCTGCGCGAGCTGCGCAAAAAGAGCGGCGGCTTCTTCGGCAGCGGCGAAAGCACGGGCTCGGTGGGCGTAGTCACCATCAACCTGCCGCGCATCGCCTACCTTGCCAAGGATGAAAAGGACTTCTACGCCAAGCTGGATCACATGATGGACGTGTCCGCGCGGTCGCTGAAGATCAAGCGCACCGTCATCACCAAGCTGATGAACGAGGGTCTTTACCCCTATACCCGCCGGTATCTGGGCACGTTTGACAATCACTTCTCCACCATCGGCCTGGTGGGCATGAACGAAGCCTGCCTGAACGCCAAGTGGCTGCATGAGGATCTGACCCACGAGGCCGCGCAGCGCTTCTCCCGCGATGTGCTTAACCACATGCGCGAACGCCTGAGCGACTATCAGGAAAAATACGGCGACCTGTATAACCTGGAAGCCACCCCGGCGGAGTCCACCTCCTACCGTCTGGCCAAGCACGACGTGGCGCTGTATCCCGATATCATCACCGCCAACGAAAACGGCACGCCCTACTACACCAACTCCTCCCATCTGCCGGTGGGCTATACCGAGGATATCTTTACCGCCCTGGACGTGCAGGACGAATTGCAGACCCTGTACACCTCCGGTACGGTGTTCCACGCCTTCCTGGGCGAAAAGCTGCCCGATTGGCGCGCCGCCGCCACGCTGGTGCGTAAGATCGCCGAAAACTATCGCCTGCCCTACTACACCATGTCGCCTACCTATTCTATCTGCAAGAACCACGGCTACCTCGCCGGCGAGCATTACACCTGCCCCGAGTGCGGTGAAAAAACCGAGGTATATAGCCGCATCACCGGCTATTACCGCCCCGTGCAGAACTGGAACAACGGCAAGGCGCAGGAATTCAAGGATCGCAAGGTATACAACATCGGCGCGTCTCACCTGACCCATCAGGGCCCGCTGGAGCCCGCCCCTGCCTGCGCCCCCGCCCAGATGGACACCAACGAGCCGGATGAGCTGCTTCTGTTCACCACCAAGACCTGCCCCAACTGCCGCATGGCCTGCATGATGCTGGATAAGGCGGGTATCCCCTATCAGAAGATCGATGCGGAAGCCGACGTGGCATTGACCCGCCGCCACAATGTGCAGCAGGCCCCCACGCTGGTGTATGTGCACGGCGGCGAGGCGACCAACATCGCCAACGCCTCCAATATCAAGGCCTTCATCGAGGAATACACGGTGCAGAAAGCCTGAGGGGTTTCATGACGGATCTATTGATTATCGGCGGCGGTATGGCTGGGCTAACCGCCGCCATCTATGCCTTGCGCGCAGGCAAAAGCGTGCTGCTGACCGAAAAGGAAACCTTCGGCGGACAGATCACCTCCGCCCCAAGGGTAGAAAACTATCCCGGTATGCCCGGCGTGAGCGGCAATCAGCTGACCGACGCGGCGCTCAGCCAGGCGTTGGATCTGGGGCTGGAAATCGAACTGGAGGATATCACCTCCCTGCACAAGCTGAAGGACGGCAGCTTTATCGCCTCCACCGGCAAGCGCGAATACGCGGCCAAGGCCGTCATCCTGGCCACCGGCGCCAAGCACCGCCCGCTGGGCGTGGCACGCGAGGAGGAGTTGACTGGCCACGGCGTATCCTACTGCGCGCTGTGTGACGGCGCGTTTCACAAGGGCGAGGATGTGGCCGTGGTGGGCGGCGGCAACAGCGCGGCGCAGGCAGCCGTTTTTCTGGCCGATCTGTGCAAAAGCGTCACCGTCATCCAGAATTTCGATCATTTCACCTGCGATCAGCGCGATCTGGACGCCATGCGCGCGCGGGAGAACATTCACTTCTGCCTCAGCAGCCGCGTAACCACGCTGGAAGGCGACGAGCGCCTGCGCGCCGTGCGCCTGACCCACGAGCAATCGGGCGCGGCGACCGAGCTGCCTGTGACCGGGCTGTTCATCTGCATCGGCCGCATGGCGGATAACGCGCCCTTTGACAATCTGGTTGTGCTGGATCCGCAAGGCTTCATTCTTGCGGGCGAGGACTGCCGCACCAACGTGCCCGGACTGTTCGCCGCGGGCGATTGCCGCGCCAAGGCAGTGCGCCAGCTAACCACCGCCGCTGCGGACGGCGCAATCGCCGCCACCGCCGCATGCCGGTATATCGGATAATCAAAAAGGCATACAAAAACCCTCGGCTGAACGAATGCGCTTTCCGTTCAGCCGAGGGTTTTTTCGCGCTTTATGCTTGCCCGCGCGCCAGCAGCTCAGCAATCTGCACGGCGTTTGTCGCCGCGCCCTTGCGCACCTGATCGCCGCAGCACCACAGCGCCAGGCCGTGATCACCGCTGATCAGGTCGCGGCGAATGCGGCCTACATACACCAGATCCTGATCGGAGGTATCCAATGGCGTAGGATAGTTGCGGCCGTCCAGATCGTCCGTCAGCACACAGCCGGGCGCAGCGGCCACGGCTTGGCGCGCGTCCTCCACGCTGATGGGATCGCGCGTAACCAGCTGCACAGCAATGGAATGCGAGCGCATGACCGGCACGCGCACGCAGGTGCAGCATACCCGCAGCTCAGGCAGGTGCATGATCTTGCGCCCCTCATTTTGCATTTTCATTTCCTCGGTGGTATAGCCGTTATCGCACTCGCTGCCAATCTGAGGAATCACGTTGGATACAATCTGGCAGGGGAAGACGTGCGGCTGCACCGGCTCGCCCAGCGTGACGGCGCGCAGCTGATCCTGCAGCTCCGTAATGCCCTGCTGCCCCGCGCCCGACACCGCCTGATAGGTGCAGGCTACCATCTTATCGATGGCCGTCAGGCGTCGAATACCGCCCAGCGCCACCATGGTGATGATGGTGGAGCAGTTGGGATTGGCAACGATGCCATGGTGCTGGAAGGCGTCCTCAGGGTTGATCTCCGGCACCACCAACGGCACATCCTCGCGCAGGCGGAAGGCCGAGGAATTGTCAATAAACACCGCGCCGCTATCCTGAATGGCGGGCGCAAAGTGCTTGGCCATTTCATTGCTGACCGCGCCCAGCACGATATCCATGCCGGCAAAGGAGGCTTCCGTCGCCTCCTCAATGCTCAGCGCTTCGCCGCGAAACGCAAGCTGCTTTCCCGCGCTGCGCGCGCTGGCCAGCGGCAGCAGCCGCTTCACCGGGAAATTGCGCTCCTCCAGCACCTTCATCATCTGCTGTCCCACTGCGCCCGTTGCGCCCAGCACCGCTACATTATATTCTTTCATGCCTTGCTGCCTCCCTCATGCATAAAGCCGTCATAGAGCGTGCGGATGGTACGCTCAAAGTCCTTATTATCCACGCCCACGATGATGCTGATTTCCTCCGAGCCCTGGGCGATCATGCGGATATTGATGTTGTTTGCGCCCAGCGCGCCAAACAGCTTGGCCGAACTGCCAGGCACGGACACCATGCGGCGGCCCACACAGGCGATCAGCGCAATGCCGTCCTCCACCTTTACATCGTCGGGCTGCAGGCGGTTTTTGATCTCGGCAATCAGCTCATAGATACGATCCCGGATCTGATCGGTGGGCATCACCAGGTTAAAGCTATCCACGCCCAGAGTGATATGCTCCACCTCCACGCGGCAGGCCTCCAGCATTTCCAGCGTTTTCCGGATGATGCGCGTATCGGTGGCAATGTGCTTCTGATAGATCGTCAGCACCGTAAAGCTTCTGCGGCCCGCAATGCCGGTGATGATGCGGTTGGCGTCGCCTTCCTCGCCGCTGATGCGCTCCAGAATCATCGTGCCCGGATCCTCGGGGCGGTTAGTATTGCGGATATTAAGGGGAATGTTCTTCTCCTTAACCGGCAAGATAGACTCCTCATGCAGCACGGACGCGCCCATGTAGGACAGCTCACGCAGCTCCTGATAGGTAATATACGGAATGGGGCGCGGCTCTTTGACCACCTTGGGATCAGCCATCAGGATGCCCGATACGTCCGTCCAGTTCTCATAGATATCCGCATCCAGCGCGTTGGCCACGATTGCGCCGGTAATGTCACTGCCGCCGCGCGTCATCACATGGATAGCGCCATTGGGCATTACGCCGTAAAAGCCGGGCATGACGAAGCGTGGGGAATGCACCGCGCGCTCTGCGATAGCGGCATAGGTTTTTTCGTAGTTAATTTGCCCATCGTAATTGAAAAATACACACTCGGCCGCATCGATAAAGCCAAAGCCCAGGTATTCGCTCATCAGCCGGGCGGTCAGGTATTCGCCGCGCGAAACCAGATAATCCACCGGGATATCCTGATTGAGCTCGCCGCGCAGCTTTTCAAACTCACTTTCCAAATCATAGTGCAGCCCCAGCTCATCGCGGATGCCGTAGTAGCGCTGCTCGATCATGGAAAAGATATCCTCATGCGACACGCCGTAATTGATATGCGCATGGGTCAGATACAGCAAATCGGTGATTTTGCTGTCCTTTTTATGGCGCTTGCCCGCGGCGGAGACCACCACGCACATGCGTGCGGGATCGCTTTCGATAATCTGCTTGACCTTGCGGAACTGCTCGGCTCCCGCCAGCGATGAACCGCCGAATTTGGCTACCTTCAGCATTTCTTACTCCTTTTGAAGCCGTGCAAAAAACACGTTTTTATTCTCACTCGCCAACGCGTATACCGCCTGTGGCGGCACAGGCCCCGTCGCCGCCACGCGGTATTCGCCCGCGTCGCAGCCCGCCCCCGCCCACTCGGGCAGCGGCATGCCGATGGGCAGCCGCAGATAATAGCGCTGCGCGTCCATCAGGCGCACGCCTGCATCCGGGCAGTCGTCGGGCAGCATATAGCGCGCGCCCTCCCGCAGGGCCAGCACATCGCGCAGCACATTGGCCGCGGTTGGATAACGCCCCGCGCCTTGTCCGCCAAAGCGCAGCGTGCCGCAGCCCGCACCCTCATACCAGGCCTGGTTCAGGTTGCCCGTCACGCTGGCTTCGGACGAAGCAAGCGGGCACATCGCAGGCTCCACGCAGGCGGAAATTTGCTCTCCCTGCTCCGCGCCAAATGCGCACAGACGCAGCGCGAAGCCATGCTCCTGCGCCCAGGCGATATCCTGCGGCAGGACGCCCGATATGCCGTGCACGGGAATATCCCCCTCGCGCAGCCAGCGCCGCATGCCCACGGCCACGGCCAGGATCAGCTTGCGCAGGGTATCCAAGCCCTCCACATCGCTGGTAGGATCCTGCTCGGCATAGCCCAGCGCCTGTGCCTCCCGCAGCGCGGCGGCATAATCCAGGCCGCGCGTCTGCATCGCATCCAGCATATAGTTTGTGGTGCCGTTCAGGATGCCGCCCACGCGCAGGATATGATCGCCCTCCCGCGCAGCGGCCAGATTGCTCAGATACGGAATCCCGCCGCCGCAGGCCGCGCCAAACAGAAAGCCCACACCCCGGCGGCGCGCCAAGGCCTGCAGCTCGCGCCCATAGGCGCTGACCAGCAGCTTATTGGCCGTTACAAAATGGCGACCGCTTTCCAGGCTTTGCACGGCAAATTCATAGGCAGGATGCAGCCCGCCCATGGTTTCAACAATCAGCGAAATGCTGTCGTCCCGCAGAATATCCTCTATATGGTTTGTCATTTCCGGGCGCGTGTGCACGCGCTCCAGAATGCGCGCGATTTTCACATCCGGCAGACGCTCGGCCAGCTCCCTGACCCCGCCGCCCACCGTGCCCATGCCAAGCAGGCCGATTTTCATCAAAGCATACCTCGTACAAATTTTCTTGAGTCCTTGAGATGAAAACACTTGTTTTTCTCTCAAAAACATTGTATCATGTTCACGGACGAATTTCAAGATGCTTTTTCAGGAGGATCCCACCATGCGCCTGCTCAGTACCCGTGGTCTTTCCGCCCCTGTGGACGCGCCGGAAGCCGTGCTTCGCGGTATCGCGCCCGACGGCGGCTTGTATATTCCCGATGAAATCCCCGCCATTCCCCCGCAGGAGCTTTGGGGGGCGGATTTCTGCTCCCTTGCGCAGCGCATCCTGTGCGCCTACCTGCCCGGCTATACGGAGGATGAAATCCGCCTGTGCGTGCAGCGCGCCTATTATCATACCTTTGATACGGACGAAATTACGCCCCTGCGCGCGGTGGGCAACCAGTATGTGCTGGAGCTGTTTCACGGCCCCACGGCGGCGTTCAAGGATGTGGCGCTGTCCATCCTGCCTCAGCTGATGGGCGCGGCGCTGAAGAAAAAGGGCGTGCACGAGGATGTGATGATCCTGACTGCCACCAGCGGCGATACGGGCTCTGCTGCACTGACGGGCTTTTGCGATGTGCCCGGCATCCGCGTGCTGGTCTTCTATCCCGAGCAGGGCATCAGCCCCATTCAGCGCGCGCAAATGACCACCATGCGCGGCGGCAACCTCCACGTCTACGCCATTCGCGGCAATTTTGATGACGCGCAGGCCGGGGTCAAGCGCATCTTTGCGCAAATGCCTGCGGACTTCTGCCGCGCGCACGGCTTCACCTTGTCCAGCGCCAACTCCATCAATATCGGCCGCCTGGCGCCGCAAATCGTCTATTATTACGACGCTTACCTCAAGCTTGTGCGCGCCGGACGCATCCAGATGGGCGAGCCGGTGGATTTCAGCGTGCCCACGGGCAATTTCGGCGATATCCTGGCCGGCTACCTGGCGCGCCTGTCCGGCCTGCCGGTCGGGCGGTTGATCTGCGCCTCCAACGCCAACAACGTGCTGACGGACTTTTTCAATACCGCCGTTTACGATAAAAACCGTCCCTTTCTGACCACCACATCGCCATCCATGGATATTCTGGTATCCAGCAATCTGGAGCGTCTGGTCTATCTGGCGCTGAATCGTGACGCTGCCGCCGTGCGGGAACGTATGGAGCAGCTGCGCAATCAGGGCCGCTATGCCCTGCCCGAGGAGGCCATGGCACGCATCCGTGCCTGCTTTACCGGCGTATGCGCCAGCGATCAGGAGGGCATGGATGCCATCGCGCGGGTGTACCGCGATCACGGATACCTGATGGATCCGCACACGGCGGTCGCCTGGCGTGGCATGGAAAAGGCCGGCACGGGCAGCGCTCCCTGCGTGGTGCTCTCCACCGCGTCGCCCTGCAAATTCCCCGCCTGCGTGCTGACGGCGTTGGGGCAATCCGTGCCGCAGGACGCTCAGGCGCAGCTGGACGCGCTGACGTCCCTGGGCGCGCCGCTGCCCCGCGCGCTGGACGGCGTGCTGCAGCGCCCCGTGCGTTTCAGCGATGTGATCGACCCGCAGGACATGATGGCCTATGTGCAGGGAAAGGCGGCAAGCAAATGATCACCGTACAGGTACCGGCCACTACGGCCAATCTGGGCCCCGGCTTTGACTGCTTCGGCATGGCACTGACGCTTTACGGGCGTTTTACCTTTGAGGAGCTGCCCGCTGGGCTGCGCTTTGAGGGCGTGCCCGAGACCTTCTGCAATGCGGATAACCTGGCCGTCCGCGCCTATTTCAGCGCGCTAAAGGCCATAAACCTGCCGCAAGCCGGTTTATTCTTGCGCATCGCATCCGATATTCCCGTATCGCATGGGCTGGGCAGCAGCGCCAGCCTGATCGCAGCAGGCATTTTTGCGGCCAACGCCGCGCACGGCTCTCCCCTTTCCCAGCAGCAAATGCTGACGCTGGCCACCGTACTGGAAGGGCATCCCGACAATGTGGCCCCGGCGCTGCTGGGCGGACTGACCGTATCCATGATGACAGACCGCCAGGCTATCGCCGTGCCCTGCCCGGTTTCTGAGCGTATCCATGTGTGCGCGCTGGTGCCGGACTTTGAGTTATCCACCCATCGTGCCCGCGTCGTGCTGCCGCAAAGCGTGCCCTTTGCCGACGCGGTGTTCAACGTATCCCGCGCCGCAGCCACGCTGCGCGCGCTGGAAACGGGCGACTGCGGGCTGCTTTCCATTGCGCTGGACGATCGCCTGCATCAGCCCTACCGACAGGAATTGATTGCCGAATATGCGCCGGTGCGCGCGCTTGCGCTCTCCTGCGGCGCGGCGGCCGTGTGCATCAGCGGCGCCGGGCCAACCATCCTGTGCCTGCACGCGCAGGCAGATTTCGCCGCACGGATGACGCAGGCTGTAAGCGCGCTGCATCACAATTGGCACGTGCTGCCGCTGCGGGTGGATCCCCAGGGCGCGCGGGTGCTTGAGGAGGGGGCGCTATGAACAGCGATTATTTGATTGTAAGCAAGAAAATCCTGCCCGATTATTACGAAAAGGTGCTGGAAGCCCGCCGCCTGCTGGACAGCGGCGCGGCTGAGGATGTAAGCAGCGCAGTGCGCCAGGCAGGCATATCGCGCAGCACCTACTACAAATACAAGGACGCGATTTACACCCCTGAAAGTGCTGATACAGGGCGCAAGGCCGTCATCTCCATGCTGCTCAGCCACCAAATCGGCGTGCTTTCCAACGTGCTCAACCGCCTGTCTGCGCTGGGGGTCAACGTGCTGACCATCTCCCAAAGCATGCCCATTCACGGCACGGCCAACGTGGTAATGACGCTGGATATCGCCCAGCTGAGCGGCAGCCTGGAAAACGCCATCGCAGCGCTGGGCGCGATGCGCGGGGTAGAAAACGCCATGCTGGTTTCCATTGAGTAAATAACCAAAGAGCGCGGAACCGAAGCGTTAGCTTCGATCCCGCGCTTGTTTTTTTGGGGGATAAATCTTTAGCTGCCCAAACGCACCACAGAAACGGTGTTGGACATACTGATCTGGTTCGTCGTCGGCGTGATGGCAAGCAGCTGCAGGGTGGAGGCCGCCGGCACATCCACAATGAAGCTCGCGCCCGTGCTGTCCGGCGTGTTGACGCTTGCCTGCCCCTCGCTGGCATACAGCGGCAGAGTCGTGCCATTGAGGGTAGGCGTAGCGCCATACTCGCCCGTGGTGGTGCCGTCGGCGCGCAGATGATAGCTGATCAGATAGCGGCCGGGCGTCAGGGTAACGCTATTGGCCGTATTGCCAATATTGCCGGTGCCGTCAGCAATCAGCACCGTCATAGGCAGCGGCTCGTTATTGGAGCGCAGCGCAGCCGCAGTACCAAACTGCGCATAGCTTAGTGTCGCATCCGCACCCGCAGGGCCGGTGGGACCGGTAGGACCAGTTGCGCCGGTAGCGCCCGTGGGGCCGACAGGGCCGGTAGCGCCCGTAGCGCCGGTGGGGCCGACAGCGCCCGTTGCGCCGGTAGCGCCCGTGGCTCCGGTGGGGCCAGTAGGGCCGGTAGGGCCAATCGGCCCCGTGGGGCCAGTAGGGCCACCAGGGCCCATCGGACCGGTGGGGCCATAGCACACGCGCATGCCGCCGCAGCCGCAGCCACAGCCACAACCGCCGCCGCTGCCAGCGCAGCCAAATACAGACGTACAGCCCGCATAGGAAGGCGTGCTGTTATAACAATTGCAAGAAGCCATAATTCAAATCACCCGATCCATACAGATTGGATTCTTGCGAACCCACTGCATCCTATGCGGAATGGGCGGATTAGGTTATGCCTTTTTCCCAGTCAGCAGGCGATTGATCCACGGGAAGGTCATCGGCCAGAGACCGGCGGCAAAGAACACCACGATAGCGTAGCGGAAAGCATCCGCAATGGGATCGCCGCCAAAGAGGGCGTTCATCGGGGGCTTCAGTACGGTTTTGATGCCCAGCAACAGCCCCAGACCCACCACGCACTTGACAATGTGCGCGGGCAATGAGCCGGCAGTCTGGAAATGCACATAATGCTCATCCAGCCAGAAGGCGGCCAGCATGCCTGCCACCGCGCCGGTCAGCGTATAGCCATTTTTGATGCCGTGGCTCAGGTTATCCACTTCAATATCCGCCGGGAACGGATATAGCCGCGTATATGTTGTAAAAGCAATGCTCAGCGCCAGCATCACGCCCAGCAGCACATACATACGCTGCGGCTTATAGTTCTTCTCGCTGAAAAACGGATACAGGCCAAACACCAGCACCAGGCCCATTACAACACCCACGCCCACATCATAGGGCGTATGCACGCCCAGGTACATGCGGGAAATACCCACCAGAGCATAAAGCACCCACAAGGTGATCTTCAGCCCCTTTTTGCGCGCCATACGCGCCGGGCAACCCAGCACGGCAGCAGCGTTTTGCGTATGGCCGCTGGGGAAGGAATACCCCGTCGCGCCCGCGCGAGCCCCCTCTACGATAGTAAACTCCGGATCCCTAATCCAGGGACGCGAGACGCGAAACACCAGTTTGAGAAACTGATTGGCCACAATGCCAAAGAATCCCACCGTCATTAGATAATAGCCCTTGCGCTTATCCATGCACCAAAACAGTGCAATCACAATGGCCATGAACAGAATTTCGCCGCCCAGTTGGCTAATGGCCAGCATCACGGCATCCAGCCAGGGCGCGCGGATGCTTTCCAGCCAGTAAAGAACCTTCATTTCTCCCTTGCCTCCGTAAAATGCCTGTCGTCTGGCAGGCAGAGTATTTTATATCATAATACAAAATGCGGAGAAAAGCAAGGATTGACAGTGGTCGCGGCCATTTGACACCCATAAATCAAAAACCGCCGCGCTGCAAGCAGCACGGCGGCGTAATTTCGATTGAAATTACTTGATCTCGCACTTCGCGCCAACGGCGGCGAACTGATCGACGATCTTCTTGGCTTCGTCCTTGGAGACAGCTTCCTTGATGGTCTTGGGAGCGGCTTCCACGAATTCCTTGGCTTCCTTCAGGCCCAGGCCGGACACGACTTCGCGCACAACCTTGATAACCTTGATCTTCTCAGCGCCGGCGTCAACCAGAACGACGTCGAACTCGGTCTGCTCTTCAGCAGGAGCGGCAGCGGCAGCGCCAGGAGCGGCGGCAGCGGCAACAGGAGCGGCAGCGGATACACCGAATTCGGCTTCCAGCGCCTTAACCAGATCCATGAGCTCGATAACGCTCATGCCCTTAATGGCATTGATAAATTCTTCATGAGTCATGAGAATGACCTCCAATAATTTGATGTAGATAGTAGAAAACCGAGATTCAAGCTGCGATTACTCCTCGCCAGCCTGCTGCTTGCGCAGCGCTTCCAGGAAGTAGACCAGCTTGGCCACAGGCGCCTGCAGGCTGCCCACCAAACGGGACAGCAGCACCTCCTTGGAGGGCAGTTCGCTCAGGGCCTTGACCTGCTTGGCGTCCAGCACCTGGCCGTCCATCAGACCAGCCTTTACGGACAGACGACCGTCATCCTTATTCTTGTTGATGAAGTCGTAAACGACCTTCGCAGGTGATACGGGATCGTTCATGCCGAAGGCATAAGCGCTGGGACCCGACAGGGTATGATCCAGCCCCGTGATGCCCATATCGTCCAGCGCGCGACGCACCAGCGTGTTCTTCAACACGCAGTATTCAACGCCGGCAGCACGGAACTGATTGCGCAGTTCGGTGACCTCCTCCACGGTGATGCCGTTGAAGTGTACGACTACCATGCTCTGGCAGTTCTTCAGCTTTTCGCTGATTTCGGACACGACGACCTTCTTCGCTTCAAGGTTCTTGCTCATTTCTTGTTTCACCTTCCGTCCGGCCATGGATAAAAAGAAGCCCCTGTGCATGGCACAAGGGCATAAATACAATCATGCGCTTGCGCCTCGGCGGGCGGCAATTGCCATTGAACGCTTGCGCGTACCTGCTGTCTGTGGCACAGGCTCTTTTCGAGCCACAGATAGCTTATCACTTTTTTCCCATACTGTCAAGCCTTTTTTCAGCAAAGCCTGCATAGGATAGAAATATCGTATCGCAAGGAGGCGGTTTTAATGCCCAACCAGCAGCTAATCACCCATGCGCGAGGCCATGTGACGGGCGAATACGCGCAGAACACCGTATACCTGACGGGCGAGCGCGTATCGGACGCAGGCTTTTATCAGAATATCCGACTGAGCGTGCAGCCTTCCATTGGCAGCGCCGAAACCTGCATCCGCCCAGCGGAGGACAGCGGATACAATCCACGCCTGTTTCTGGGGCGCATGACAGATGCACCCACAGAGCAAATTCTGCTTTCCATCGCTTCAGGCGGCAGCGGCGCTATTGGCTATTACAGCGTTTACGGCTATGAAAACGGCGCGCTGCGCACACTGATGACTACCGCACAGTATAACAACGCCTTTCAGTATCAGGTCAACTACCTGGCGCAGTACCGCGTGCAGGTGATCAGCCTGGCTAACGGGCTGGAATACCTGATCGATATCAGCGGGCGCAGCGGCGAATACCTGTCCAGCCTGTATCATACAGACGGCAGCCTGAAAGCGCAGCAGCAGGGCTTTGCCAGCGATTTGAGCCTGCTGTACCCTGCCGATATCGCCGGAAACGGTGTTTACGCGCTGATTGGTTATCAGGAGATCAGCGGGCTGTACCGGGCCGACGCGCTGGGTTATATGATCAACACCCTGCAATGGCAAAACGGGCGCTTTGCGCTGACCAATCAGATGCTGGGCGTTTTAGGGACGCAGGCATAACGCCTACGCGCAATTGGACAGCCGCAAAGCCAGCCACCGAAAAGCTGCCGCCCAAACGGGCGGCAGCTTTTGCTTACTGCTGAATAAAGGTAAACTGTTCCCAAGGAATGTTCACCGGCGCGTGGTGGCTCAGGATATCGTCCACATGCATCAGCATCGGGAAGTCCGACAGCTTCAGTTCGCCTTTTTGGGCACGGATACGCACGGCGCGCGCCACGCGCACCGCCACCACCAGGGATTCCAGCGTTACGCCGTTCAATTCAGCCTTAGCCTCGTCGATATCCAGCCCGCGGCCCAGCAGAATGCCCACCAGGCGGGTGCGGCCGCCGTATACCGTCACATACAGATCGCCCACGCCGACCCACAGGTTATTCATATCCTGCACGCCCTGCGCGCACAGCAGGCGGTACATTTCCTTGGCGCTCTGGCCAAACGCGGCAGCCTGGGAATTAAAGTGCAGCTCGCTATCCAGGCCAAATGCGCGCTGATTGACGCCGATGGTCAGCGCAATGCCCAGCGCATAGCCGTTTTTAAGCGCCACGGCGCTCTCGATACCCACCACGTCGGTAGACAGGCTGATATGATAATAGTCCGTATGCATCAGGCTGCGGGCCAGCTCCAGTGCCTGCATATCGCGGCCGCAGAAAGCCACCTCGGTCTGATCATGCGCCACCAGCTCATAGCTGGTACAGGGGCCGCCCACGGCGCACAGGGGCAGGTGCTTGCCAAGCTCATCCAGCTTTTGCTGCCACAGGTCAGGATAGGTCAGCAGCCGGCCGTCGGGCATATCCATCAGGCCCTTGGTGACGGTCAGCAGCGGCGTACCCTCGGCAATGCGGGGCAGCACGTAATCGCCAAACCATTCCACGCCGAAGCTGCTTACGCCGCCGATCACCAGATCAGCGCCCGTCAGCGCCTGCTCCAGCTCTTCAACCTGATAAAACTGCACGCCATCGGGGAAATCACGGTGGAATTTCAGGTGGCGATTGGTCTTGCGGGCGTTATCGATGATCTCGCGGTCCAGATGCGTGCCTACCAGGCGCACTTCATTGCCGTTTTCACGCGCTGGAAAGGCCAGCGCCGAGCCCATCATGCCCGAGCCTACGATCGTAATGACAGCCATTTTTCAAACCTCTCTTTTGATTATTCCTGAACGCCGGGCAACACCTCGGCGTTTGTACCATAGAAAATATCCTCCTGTCCGGATACAATGCGGCAGAATTCTTCAATCAGCTCCCAGTTGTCAAACTGGGCAAATTCATAGCTGTGCCCCCACAGATAGAACAGCTGCGGGTGATCGGGCTTCGCCGCTACAAACTGCCTGGCCAGATCCAGCAAATGCGCATTGGCATGGCGGCAGGTGGTGGTCATGCGCAGCAGATCCTGCGGCAGTTCAAAGTTTTCCGTCTGGGCGGTAGTACGGGCATAGCGAACGCCCGCTTCGCGCAGCGCATCCACCACATGATCGTTATAGGTACCATAAGGATAGGCCAGGCCCAGCAGCTTTCTGCCAAAGAGCTGTTCCAGGGTATCCTGCCCGCGGTGGATTTCCTCATATAGGCGCGCGTCGTCCAGCTGCTCTAAATGCAAATGAGTATTGGTGTGCCCGGCAACCTCGTGATTTTTATACACCTCGGGCAACTGCGCCAGCGGCAGATGCCGCACGGTCACGCTGCCCTTTTGAAAGGTATGCTCCGGGCTTTGCAGGCCGGGATTCAGGTTAAAGGTGCCGCGCAGATGATAGCGATCCAGAATTTCAATCAGCCGAATATCCTGCTCCACACCGTCGTCATAGCTGAAGGTAAGCGCTTTCATTTTGCCGTTCCACATCGGAATAGGCTCCTTTTCTTGTGTTTTTTACAGCAAAAGCACTGCCAGTCGAAAAAATGGCAGTGCTTTTATATTTGTCAGTCCGTCGCGCGCAGGCGGGCGATGGCGCGCTTGAGCTTGGCCTCGGCAATGGCAAACTGCTCATCGCCGCGTTCCAGCGTTTTCAGGCGTTCTTCCGCCTTTTGCTGCGCCTGGGCGGCGCGCTCGCGGTCAATATCCTCCACCCATTCAAAGGTGGTGGCCAGCACGCGGCACACGCCGTTTTCCACGCTCAGCAGCCCGCTGTTGCACACGCCCACGCGGGTATTGCCGTTTTCATCGGTCACGCGCGCCTCGCCAATGCCCAGCGGGGCGGCATAGTCGATATGCCGCGCCAGGATGGCCACGTCGCCGTTCACCGTGCGCAGGATGACGCGCTCCGCCTGACCGTCATATGCCATGCGGTCGGGGGTTACGATCTGCAGATGAAAGGTTGACATGCTTATTCACCCTTTTTCGCTTTGGCTACCGCCTCGTCAATGCTGCCGACAAACAGGAAGGCGCTCTCGGGCAGGTCGTCGTGCTTGCCCTCGATGATCTCCTTAAAGCCGCGGATGGTTTCCTTCAGCGGCACGTACTTGCCCTGATAGCCGGTAAACTGCTCGGCCACGGAGAAGGGCTGGCTGAGGAAGCGCTGCACCTTGCGGGCGCGGGCTACAATCAGCTTATCCTCGTCGGACAGCTCGTCCATACCCATGATGGCGATGATATCCTGCAGCTCCTTATAGCGCTGCAGAATGCCCTGCACAGCGCGGGCCACTTCGTAATGCTCCTGGCCAACTACCTCGGGCGTGAGGATACGGCTGGTGGAATCCAGCGGATCGACGGCGGGGTAAATACCCAGGGAGGAAATGGCGCGGCTCAGTACGGTGGTCGCATCCAAATGGGCGAAGGTGGTGGCCGGGGCAGGGTCGGTCAGGTCGTCCGCAGGCACATAAACAGCCTGAACGGAGGTGATGGAGCCCTTGTGCGTGGAGGTAATGCGCTCCTGCAGCGCGCCCATTTCGGTGGCCAGGGTAGGCTGATAACCTACGGCGGAGGGCATACGGCCCAGCAGCGCCGACACCTCGGAACCAGCCTGGGTGAAGCGGAAGATGTTGTCGATAAAGAGCAGCACGTCCTGGTTTTCGCGATCGCGGTAATACTCCGCCATCGTCAGGCCCGACAGCGCCACGCGCATACGCGCTCCCGGCGGCTCGTTCATCTGGCCGTATACCAGGGCGGTCTTGTTAATAACGCCGCTCTCTTTCATTTCGTTGTACAGGTCGTTGCCCTCGCGGGTACGCTCGCCAACGCCGGCGAACACGGACAGGCCGCCGTGCTGCTTGGCCACGTTGTTGATCAATTCCATGATCAATACCGTTTTGCCAACGCCGGCGCCGCCGAACAGACCGATCTTACCGCCCTTGGCGTAGGGGCAAATCAGGTCTACCACCTTGATGCCCGTTTCCAGGATTTCAGTGGAGGTTTCCTGCTCCTCATAAGAAGGGGCGGGACGGTGGATCGGCCAGCGCTCCACATTTTCAGGATCGGGCTGATCGTCGATGGCCTGACCCAGCAGGTTAAAAATGCGGCCCAGGCACTTATCGCCCACGGGCACGGTGATGGGGCTGCCGGTATCCACGGCGTCCAGCCCGCGCACCATACCGTCGGTGGCGTTCATGGAAATGCAGCGGGCCACGTTATCGCCGATATGCTGCGCCACCTCGGCCACGATCTTGCGATCGCCGCTTTGGATTTCGATGGCGTTGAGCAGCTCGGGCAGCTGACCGTCCTCAAAACGGATGTCCAGCACCGGGCCGATAACCTGAACCACTTTGCCAATGTTTTGTTTGCTCACGATGGTTTATTTCTCCTTTCCCGATGCGTTATTCTTCCGCGCCAGCCACAATTTCGGTAATTTCCTGCGTGATGGCGCCCTGGCGGGCACGGTTGTATTTCAGCGTCAGATCGCTGATCATGGCGTCAGCGTTCTTGGTGGCGGCGTCCATCGCGGTGCGGCGTGCGGCCACTTCGCTGGCAAAGGAATCGCACAGCGCGCTGTAAAGACGGCCTGCGATGAAATCCGGCATAATGCGCTGCAGCGTTTCGGCAGCGCCCGGCTCATATATGGTACAGGAGGCAATCTCAGCCTGTTCGGGCTTTTCCACCGGCAGCAGCTGCTCGATTACCGCTTCCTGCGCCATCATGGAATGGAAGGAAGTGCAGGCCAGGAAAATCTCGCTGTACTGCCCATCCAGAAATCCCTTGATCAGGTCGTTCGCCAGCTTGTAGCAGCCGCCGACGCCCAGCCCCTCCACGCGGGAATAATCGCTGGACAGCAGCTGCGCGCCCTCGCGGTGATACTTTTCAATCGCCTTGCGGCCAATGGGCAGCACGCAGGCGGGCACGCCGCTGCAGTGCGCGGCCACAGCCTTGAACACATTGGAGTTATAGCCGCCTGCCAGCCCACGCTCGCCCGCGATGACCACATAGCAGCGGCGGCCTTCGGGACGCGCGGTGACAAAGGGCGTATCCTGCTGGGCACAGCTGCGCACAGCGGCCATCACGGCCTCGCGGGATACAGTGGCGTAGGGCTTGCTGTTTTCCATGCGTTCCTTGGCGCGGCGCAGCTTGGAGGTAGCCACCAGCTGCATGGCCTTGGTGATCTGCCGGGTGCTTTCCACGCTTCTGATGCGCAGCTTGATATCCTTCATGGATGTTCCAGCCATGGAAAGCCTCCTTTACGCCTTCGTCTTCAGGAAATCGCGGGTATAATCGGTCAGGGCAGCCTTCAGGGCGGCCTCGGTCTCAGCGCTCAGCTGGCCGGTGGTGCGGATGGCGTCCAGCACGTCGTTATGCTGCGCGGCCATGCGGGCATACAGGCCATCCTCATATTCGGCCACATCCTGCACCTGCACGTCCTTGAGGAAATCATGCGTGACGGCGTAGAAAATGCACACCTGATCCTCCACGGCGATGGGATGGTTGCGGTTCTGCTTGAGCACCTCCACAATGCGCGCGCCCTGAGCCAGACGCGCCTTGGTATCTGCGTCCAGATCAGAGCCGAACTGCGCGAAGCCCTGCAGCTCACGGTACTGGCTGTAGAGCAGCTTCAGGCTGCCGGCCACCTTCTTCATGGCCTTGATCTGGGCGTTGCCGCCCACGCGGGATACCGAAATACCGGGGTTCACGGCGGGCATGATGCCGGCGTGGAACAGCTCGGTTTCCAGGAAGATCTGGCCGTCGGTGATGGAAATCACGTTGGTGGGAATATAGGCGGATACGTCGCCCGCCTGGGTTTCAATGATAGGCAGCGCCGTGATGGAGCCGCCGCCGTACTTGGGATCGATGCGGGCGGAGCGCTCCAGCAGGCGGGAATGCAGGTAGAATACGTCGCCGGGGTAGGCTTCACGTCCGGGAGGGCGGCGGATCAGCAGGGACAGGGCGCGGTAGGCCACCGCGTGCTTGCTCAGATCGTCGTATACAATCAGCACGTCCTTGCCCTGATCCATGAAGTATTCAGCCATCGCGCACCCGGAATAGGGGGCGATGTACTGCAGCGGCGACAGCTCGCTGGCCGTGGCGCTGACCACGGTAGTATACTCCATCGCGCCCGCGGCGGTCAGGGTATCCACCAGCTGGGCGACGGTGGAGCACTTCTGGCCGATGGCCACGTAAATGCAGATCACGTCCTTGCCACGCTGGTTGATAATGGTGTCCAGAGCGATCACCGTCTTACCGGTCTGACGGTCGCCGATGATCAGCTCGCGCTGGCCGCGGCCGATGGGGATCATGCTGTCGATGGCCTTGATGCCCGTCTGCAGCGGCACGGAAACGCCCTTGCGCTGGATGATGCCGGGGGCATTGCGCTCGATGGGGCGGTATTCCTTGGCTTCAATATCGCCCTTGCCGTCCACGGGTTGGCCCAGAGCGTTGACCACGCGGCCAATCAGCGCTTCGCCGACGGGCACGGATACAACCTTGCCCGTGCGCTCCACGGTGTCGCCCTCGCGGATGCCCTCGTCGTTGCCCAGCATAACGATAGCCACGGAGTTTTCCTCCAGGTTCAGCGCCATGCCGTATTCGCCGTTGGAGAAGCGCACCAGCTCATTGGCCATGCACTTTTCCAGGCCGCTCACACGGGCAATGCCGTCGCCGATCATCAGGATGGTGCCGGTATCGTTCTGGGTAATCTTATTTTCGTAATTCTTAATTTGCTCTTTAATGAGCTTGGAAACTTCCTCGGGTTTTATCTGCATCATATCACCGCTTTCAGTAGATGAAGCGCGCGGCCTTACTTGCCGACCAACGCCTGATGAATGGACTGGAGCCTGTGGCGCAGGGTATTGTCATAGCGCTTGCCGTCCATTTCCAGCAATACGCCGCCAATGAGCTGGGGATCCACCTTTTCGCGCAGAGAAATCTGGTGGCCGGTCATGCTGCCCAGCTTGATCAGCAGCTTTCTGCGCTGCTCCTCCGTCAGGGGAGCGCTGGTGGTCACGCAGGCCTCCGTCACGCCGTGATCGCGGTTATACTGCTCGCGATAGGCCTGCTCGCAGCCGGAAAAGGCGTGCAGCGCGCCGCGCTCACACAGGATTTTCAGGAAATTGAGCACATAGGGATGCACCTGACCGCGCAGGGTGCGATCCACAATGCCCACGCGCTCCTGCTTGCTCAGCGACATATTGGACAACAGGCGGCAGAAATCCGGCTGCTCATCAAAGCACGCCTTCAGGGCTTGCAATTGCTCAAGAACTTCCTTGGCAATGCCCTCTTCCGCGCACAGGGCATACAGGCCGTCGCCGTATTCTCTGCTAAGGTCTGTCACTGCTGTTCACCAACATTCTTGATGAATTCATCCACAAAGCCGTCGTAATCCTGCTTCTTAACCTCGCGCTCGACCACCTTGGAGGCGATGCTCACGGCGATATCGGAGATCTCGCCGCGCACATCCTGAAGCATCTGCTTCTTCTCCTGGGCAATCTCCTGCTCGGCCTTCTGCTTGAGATGGCTGGCCTGGCTGTTGGCCTCGGCCACGATGGCGTCGCCCTTGCGCTGGGCCGTCTGCACGGCATTGCGCACCAGGCCGTCCGCCTCCTCGCGGGCGGCAGCCAGACGCGCCTCATATTCCTGCTTCATATTGATCGCGCTGTCGCGGTTTTCCTTCGCGTCCTGGTAGATCTGATCCACCTGCTGCTTGCGGGCGGCCATCATCTTCTGCACAGGCTTGAAAAGAAAACGTTTGAGAATCAGGAACATGATCAGCAGATTTGCAAGGGAAACGAGGATGCTCCAGATATTGACTGAAATGATCTCTAACGATTGCATCTGCTTTGCCTTTCTGACGCCTTACAGCACGGACTTGAGCAGATTGATAAACATGTTGGGGGCAACGAAGATCAGCAGGATGGCGATAACCAGGCCGTAGATACCGGTGGTTTCGGCGATGGCGCAGCCCATGATCATGTTGCTGCGGACGGCGCTGGCGCTTTCAGGCTGACGGCCGATCGCTTCGCAGGACTTACCGACGGCGTAGCCTTCACCGATAGCGGGACCAATGGCGGCGAAGCCTACGGCAATACCAGCGCCCAGCGCGCAGCAGGCAAGGATGATAGCGGTTGCGAGTTCCATGATGAATTCCTCCTAATGTGTTGTTTTGTGTTTTTGGTTGCGAAATTTATGCTTTCTGCAAAGACGCTTTTTGGCGTTTCTTTGCTTGACGCCGTTCATAATCCTCTTCGGGGAAGCCCAGGGCGATGTTCAGCATGGTCAGCATGGCGAAGATGAACGCCTGCATGCAGCCGCTGAAGATATCAAAGTACAGCGACAGGATGGCGGGCAGGCCGATCTGCAGGAAGGGGAACTGCCCCAGCACGCCGGGCAGCCAGCCCAGCAGCATATTGCTCAGGCCCTTCAGCGCCGTGCCCACCAGAGCGGAGATGATCACGCCCGAAAGCACGTTGCCGTAGTGACGGAAGGACATGGACACGGGCGTCGCCACCTCGCCCAGCACGTTCATGGGGGCGAAGAGCGGCACGGGCGTAAAGAAGCCCTTCACATACGGCCACAGGCCGCCCTGCAGCTTGTAATAGGTAATCAGGATAAATACCAGAATGGCCCAGCCGGCCACGATGTTCAGATCAGACGTGGGCGGGAACAGCCCCAGCAGGCTGGACAGGCTGGACAGCGCGGACAGACCCAGGATGGCCGCGATAAAGGGCACAAAGCCCATAAACCGCTCGCCCATGCTGTTTTGCACCAGGCTGGTTACCTTATCAACAATCCACTCGGCAATCAGCTGCCGTTTGCTGCCGGGAACCACCTGCAGACCGTGGGTCAGATACAGGCACAACCCCAGCATCGACAGCATCACCGCCAGGCTGTTCACCTGCGCCTCGGTTACGGGCCAGGCCTGGATGGGCATATCGACGGTAAAAAAGATCATTGCGCCGGTGATCGACACGCCCTCCGTCGCGGGAGCGGTGAGCACCTTCAGCGTCATTGCCAGCAAAAATGGCACAATGGCAAGCGCCAGATACAGCGCGTCTACCAGGCGATTTTTCGTTTTACTGCCCATGGCCGGGCGCCTCCTTTTGTTCGTCCTTATTGGATGCGGATAAAATCATCAGTACAAAGCGCTGCAGCAGCAGGGGAATCAGGGCCGCCAGCACGTTGAAGCAGGGAAGCAGGGCCGCCGCCAGCAAAAGAATCGCCATCAGCGCCACGCGCCCGATATAGGACAATTGGCTGTTGCGCTTGGCGCGTTGGGCATATTCGGGAAGCTCCGCCCCTGCCTTTTTGCCCATGATGGTTTCCATAACGTCCTTTTGGTTTTCGGGATCGTCCGGATCCTGCTCAGGCTCGGGCGGCAGCGGGTTCTTCTCCCCCTTGCGCTCGGCCATCTCGGTATTGTTCTGGATGGTCAGCGCCAGCAAAAAGAAATTGCCCACCGTGACCAGATAGCCCAGCAGCGCGCCCAGCACGACTGTATAATCCAGCCTGCCCGCGCCCCAAAAGCCCAGCACAGTCAGCACGACGGGAGCCACCATGCCGACAGCCAGCCGCAGGGTATCGCGTTTTACAACGGGCTGCACCTTCATGCGCTTTCCTACCTTCTTCATCTTAAATAAAAACCCAATTCTTATCTAGTTTACCATAGCGCACCAGAATTATCAAGGGGGCAAGTTAAAAGTTTTGTTTATGATAAAATCGTTGTTTTTGTGCCAATAATGACAAATCTATATATCATTTATTGTTTCTTCTGCATAGCTGCCAGAAGGCCACCGCGCTGGCGGCGGCCACGTTCAGGCTATCCACCCCGTGCAGCATGGGAATGCGCGCGGTATAGTCGCAGCGCGCGATGGTGGTTTTTGCCAGCCCGTCCCCCTCCGCGCCCAAGATCACCGCCAGCCGCTCCTCCCGCACAAGGCAGGGATCGTCGATCTCCACCGAATCCTCGCTCAGCGCCATGGCAACGGTTGCAAATCCCATCTCCCGCAGCAGCGTCATGCCCCCCTCGGGCCAATCCTGCGCCTGCTGGCCGATGCGCGTCCAGGGTACCTGAAATACCGTGCCCATGCTGACCCGCACGGCGCGCCGGTACAAGGGATCGCAGCAGCTTGGCGTCAGCAGCACCGCATCCATGCCCAGCGCCGCGGCGGAGCGCATCACCGCGCCCACGTTGGTGGGGTCGTTCAGCCCCTCCAGCACCGCCACGCGCCGCGCGCCCGCGCACACCTGGGCCAGTGTCGGCAGCTCAGGCCGATAGAAGGCCGCCAGTACGCCGCGCGTCAAGGCAAAGCCGGTCAATTGCTCCAGCGTCCGGCTGTCCGCCGTATAGACGGGAACGTCTCCGCAGCGGGCAATCAGCCCCGCCGCTTTGCCTACGATATGCCGCCGCTCCATCAGCAGCGAGGCGATGCGATACCCCGCGTCCAGCGCGTGGCCGATCACCGTAACGCCCTCAGCAATAAAAAGCCCGCCCTGCGGGCAGGCGCGAAGCTGCGCCCCCGTCAGGCGGGCGTATACGTCCAGTTCCGGGGCGGAAAAATCCGTAATCTCAACAATATCAGCCATGCTTGTCCCTCGCAGCGTTATTCTTTGATAGTGTATCACGCGCAAGGAGAATTTGCAAAGCCATTTTTAATGGTTCATGTTTTCAGTTGTGCTTTCCAGGCGTGTGCCCGACAGCCGCTCATAAAACAGCGGCCTGTGCATCAGAGCGCGCACGCATGCAAACAGCAGCGCCAGAATATAGCCGCCGTTCATCAGCAGAAACAGCGTCAGATACGCCTCGTTATCGCCGCGATACTGCCTGATTGCCAGCACATTCAGCGCAACGGGCAGGCCAATCAGCGCCGCAAACTCCAGCCCAAATCGAACGGGATACTGATAGATATAGGGAATGCCGCCGCCCTTGCGGCACAGGCGCAGCCGCGTCCACACCATGCCCGGCGTTCTACCCGACAGCAGCGGCGGAAGCACGCAGAAATACGCGGCGATTGCCCAGAAGAACGCGCGCCCGCCTGCAAAGACCGTTGCGGCTGCCGCAGCAATCAGGCTGATAACCGTATCGTAAAACAACGCCAGCATGCGCCGCAGCAAGGATACCTGCCGCCCGCGCGCCAGGCTGATTTGATCCAGTGCCTCGCGGCTGGGCAGCATGCGCGCAATGGGCCCGGCCAGCGCATAGCCAACCAGCCCGCCCAGGGTGTTAAGCAGCAGATCATCCATATCAAACAGCCGGTAGCTGCCCGAATAGATAAAATACAGGCCGCTCAGCTGCGTCAGTTCAAAAAACAGCGACAGCACAAAAGAAAGCATGATCGTCTTTCGCAGATCGCACTCAAAATAATACCGCATGTAAATGCCAAACGGCACGGTCATCAGCAGGTTCAGCAGCGCCGATAGAAAGGCTCCTCGCGTAAACAGCGCCAGCCAGCTTGCGGGATTGCGCCAGGAAAAATCCGCCTGCCGGATCATATCCCGCACAAAATCCAGGGGAATCAGCTGCATAGGGTGCCCATGCAGATTGTCTGCCGCATCGCCGTGCGGCAGCGGCAGGATCACCAGGCAGTACACGCATAGCATATACAATATAAAGGAATAAACAATCAGGATTCGCAGGCTGAACACCGATCCGTACCGGCGATAGCTCCACGCCAGATAGGGCAGCGTAAACAATATGGCGATCGTGGGATAGATCACCGCCGCCTGCCGCAGGGCTTCCAGATTCTGCGCCATCGCGCCTCGCCTCCTTCATTGTTACTTCCATAGAATAACGCGTCGCGGCGCGCTTTTCCATCGAAGCGGCTTACAATTTTCCTTACATTTTTGTAAGCTGCGCGTGAGGTTTTTCCTCGCTCAATCGTCTTATTAGCGTAGGATCCTAAAAAACGCCAAGGAGGCCACCGTGCTGGATGAAAAGACATACGCCGATGCACTGACCCGCCGGGCCGACATGCTCTATCATATCGCCAAGACGATTCTGGTTTCGGATGACGACTGCCGCGACGCGCTGCAGGACGCGGCCCTGCGCGGATGGGAAAAACGCTGGCAGCTGCGGGACGCGCAGCTGTTCGACGCGTGGATCACGCGCATTCTCATCAACTGCTGCCATGCCATCGGCCGTAAAAAGCGGCGCTATGTGCTGCAAGAGGAGATCGACCTGGGCAGCAATCCCCCGCCCGACCGTGAGCTTTATCATGCCCTGACCGCCCTGCCGGAGGCTTACCGGCTGCCGCTGGTGCTGCACTATCTGGAGGGCATGGACTACGCGCAGACCGCCCGCGCGCTTGGAATCACCCAAAACGCCGTGCGCGGACGGCTGAGTCGAGGCCGCGCCGCGCTGAAAAAATGGTTTGAGGAGGCCGAAGAATGAGCCGTCATTTTCTGATAACCGCCTTTCCCTCAACGCCCGAAAGCTGCCGCCAGGCGCTGGCGCTGCCCAGCACCACGCGCACCCGGCGTATCCGGCTGCGGGTATGCCTGTCCCTGCTGCTGTGCGCCGTGCTGCTGGGCGGCATTGCCTGCGCGGCTAGCGGCTATGGGGTGTTCCGCTTTCTGCTGGGCAATGCGCAGCCAGGCGACGCGCTGCGAAGCCTGTCGCAGACGCTTGGGCAATCCGCTACAGCGGATCATATTCAAATCACGCTGACCGATCTGATCTACGACGGCCGCAGTCTGGCGCTATCCTATGACGTGGAAAACCTGCTGCCTGCGCAGGGCGCGATGGTGCGCCTGGAAGGGCTGACGCTCAACGGCCAGCCCGCCGCCATCCTGTACGACGACGGGGAGCGCCTGGTGCCCTCGCTGCACCGGGACGAGCTGCCCGTGCGGCGCAATCCCCTGCTGGGCGGCCTGACCGCCTCGCGCCTGCCCGCGCTTTCAGGGCAGGTGACGGGCGAAATCACCTTCGTCATCCTGCGTCCCAAGGCTGGCTTTGCCATCGTAAGCGACGATCTGTGCGAAAGCGCCGATCTGTCAGCATACAGCGCCGAGCAGCTGCCCGACATTCTGGATCAGCGCGCTGCTGCGCTGACGCTGGAAAACGCCGTCATCATCCCCGAAAGCGCCGCCGGCAGCTATCCGGACTACGCGCAGCTTGACCCCAGCTTCGGCCTGCTGAATGATGCGGCAGACACCCTGTCCGAGGCCGCGCGCGTAACCATCCGCTTTACCTTTTATGCCGCGCAGGGCACGCGCTATGATCTGCGCCCGGCGGAGGATATTAGGCTGGCTGACTGCACAGCGCGCATCGACACGCTGTGGGTTTCGCCCCTGGCGGTCGAGGCCACAGTGTATCTGGTTCCCCAGGAGAACACGCAGGCTGCCGCCCAGGCGTTGGCCGCGCGCTATGGCGATATGACGCTGCTGGACGCGGACGGTCAGGAGCTTGCCTATGCGGATATGGACTACCTGAGCGGCAGCCAGCCGGATGTGGTCTGCCTGAGCGGCCAGCAATGGGTATGCCGCTATATGATCTCCATGCCTGGCGTCAAAACGCTGCCTCACACTGTGACTCTGCAAACGCAGGGCGGAACGATCTGGACGTCCGCGGCGCATGCCAGCAAATAAGCAAAAACGCAAAAACTGAGCCGGATTTACCCGACTCAGTTTTTATGTATTTTCTATTTTTCATGCTTCCCGCTTACCAACCTCGCCAGCGGCAGGCAGGCATAGCCCGCCATCGCGCCCAGGGTGTTGAGCAGCAGGTCGTCTATCTCGCTTATGCCGCAGCCCAGCACAAACTGCGCGCACTCAATCAGCAGCGACAGCAGCAGCCCGGCAAGCGCGCAGGCGGCAAAATCCCAGCCGCGCGCGTGCAGATACAGCCCCAGCGGCATGAACCAGGCGATATTGCCAAAGAACAGATAGGCCGCCCGGCCATAGGAGCCCCAGGAGATCAATCGCATGTATTCATAGCCTGGCTGCAGGTTCAGCCGTCCCGAAAACAGTGCGCGGCTGAACGCGCCGTCGCGCAGCACCGTCAGCCGCAGCAGGGCCGCCAGATAGGCAAGAAACAGCAGCGTCCAGATGGGCCGGAGCTTTTTCACAGCTCCATGCCCTGCACCACGCCGTCCAGCAGGCGGCGGAAGCTCGCGCGCGCCTTCGCGCCCGTCTCTACAACCTCCTGATGCGACAGCGGCTGATCCAGGATGCCCGCAGCCATATTGGTCAGGCACGATACGCCCAGCACGCGCAGCCCGCTGTGCACGGCCACAATGGTCTCCGGAACGGTGGACATGCCCACCGCGTCCGCGCCCAGCACGCGCGCCATGCGGATTTCCGCCGGCGTTTCATAGCAGGGGCCGTTGAACCAGGCATATACGCCCTGGCGCAGAGTAATGTTCTCGCGCTCGGCCACATCCAGAGCCAGCGCGCGCAGCTCGCGGTCATAAGCGCGGGACATATCCGGGAAGCGCGGGCCAAAGGCCTCCAGGTTTTCGCCGCGCAGGGGATTCTGACCCGAGAAGTTGATATAATCGTCAATCAGCATCAGCTCGCCCGGCGCGAAGCCCGTGTTCACCGCGCCCGCCGCGTTGGTCAGGATCAGTGCCTTTACCCCCAACCGCGCCATCACGCGGATGGGCAGCGTCACATCGCTGAGCGGATAACCCTCATAGCTGTGAAAGCGCCCGCGCATCATCATTACCCGGCGCCCGTAGAGATTGCCGGTATACAGTTCGCCTGCGTGGCCAGGCACCGTGGATTCCGGGAAACCGGGAATATCGTGATAGGGCGCTACCTGCGCATCGGTCAGCACCTCGGCGTAATCGCCCAGGCCGCTGCCCAGCACAATGGCGATTTCCGCCGTGCCCAGCACGTCGCGCACATAATCTGCCGCGCGGTCAATGCGTTCCATTTCAGACATATTATTTCATCTCCAATTCTTGATAGAAGGAAGTAGCGCCAAAACGATCGGGCAGGCCGAAGCCCTCGCAGATGGTGGCCGCCATATCGGCATAGGTATTGCGCACGCCCAGATCGATGGCCTGGCGCATGCCGCGATGCCAGCACAGCAGCGGCACGCGTTCGCGGGTATGATCGGTGCCCGTCCAGGTGGGATCGCAGCCGTGATCGGCCGTAATCAGCAGCAGGTCGTGATCGCCCATCGCGCCCAGGATATTGGGCAGGAAGGCGTCAAAATCGCGCAGCGCCTGGGCATAGCCCGCCACATCGCGGCGATGGCCGTAGGTCATGTCAAAGTCCACCAAATTCACAAAGCACAGGCCCGTGAAATCGCCCGCCAGATCGTCCATCAGTGATTGCAGGCAGGCAGGATTGCCGGCGGAATGCACGCTTTGCGTGATGCCGCGCATGCAGAAGATATCCTCGATCTTGCCCACGGCCAGGGTATCCAGCCCGGCGGCCTTGAGCTGATCCAGCATGGTCACGCCCGTAGGCTCCAGCGAGAAATCATGCCGTCTGGGCGTGCGGGTAAAGTGCCCCGCGCCCGTGCCCGTGAAAGGACGGGCAATCACGCGTCCCACGGCGTGCGGGCCTTGCAGGATAGCGCGCGCCTTGCGGCACATATCGTACAGCTCCTCTACCGGCACGATATCCTCATGCGCGGCAATCTGGAACACGCTGTCGCCCGAGGTATACACAATCACCTTGCCGGTGCGCATATGCTCCTCGCCCAGCTCATCCAGTATGGCCGTGCCGCTGGCAGGCTTATTGCCCAGCCAGCCGCGGCCGATGGCGGCGGAGAAAGCGTCCATCACCTCCGCAGGGAAGCCATGCGGATAAGTGGGAAAAGGCTTTTCAAGCTTGAGACCCGCGATTTCCCAATGGCCGGTGGTGGTATCCTTGCCGCTGGAAGCCTCGGTCATGCAGCCGTAGGCGCCTGCCGCGGCAGGATCGCGCGTCAGGTTGGTGCCGGGGATATGGGCAAAGCCCAGCCGGTTCATATGGGGCAGATTAAGCGTCGTCCGCTGGGCGATATGCCCCACGGTGTTTGCGCCTTCATCGCCATAGGCGGCCGCGTCCGGCGCGTTGCCCACGCCCACGGAGTCCAGTACAATCAGAATCGCACGGTTCAGCATATTCTCATCCTCCGGTATCAATCTTATTTCAGCTCGCGCATGCGGCGCTTGCGCACCTCGGGCGCAGCCACAGAATAGCCAAAGAAGCCCATCGCATCGCCCAGTGCATAGTATACGCCATGACTGTAGGCGGTAAGCCCGGCGCGGCGCAGATCGATCTTGCCCTTTTCATCCAGCAGCTCCTCGCGCACGCCCATGCCCACAATCCTCGCGATGAACAGATCGTGCGAGCCCAGCTCGATCACCTGCTGCGTTTTGCAGGCCAAATACAGCGGGCACTGCGCAATGGCGGGCGCGCAGTCCATCCCCTGTGCAGGCACGGCCGTCAGCCCGCAATCGGCAAACTTATCCACATCGCGCCCTGAGCGCACGCCGCAGTAATCGGCGGCCTGCAGCTGCTCTCGCCCCACCAGATTGACCACAAACTCACCGCTTTCCAGCAGGATATGGTGCGAAAAGCGCTCCTTGCGCACGGAAATGGACAGCATCGGCGGATCGCTGCACACAGTGCCCGCCCAGGCGACGGTGATCACATTGGGGCGCTTGCCAGGCATGGCGCAGGATACCATCACCGCCGGCACAGGGCTTAGCAGCGTGCGGGGCGACAGGGTTTGAAAGGCCATAAAATTCCTCCCCTTATAGATCAAAAAGCGAAACGGCAAAAGCTGCCGCTTCGCATGTTGGCGATTGTTTTATTCCACCTTGGTGCCAAGCTTATTCAGCGGCCAAAGCACGCAGCGAACGTGACCCACGATCATATCGCGGGAAATGGGGCCGACCGCGCGGGAATCGTTGCTGTTGCCGCGGTTATCGCCCATGACGAAATACTCGTCCTCGCCCAAACGATAGGGGCCCAGGTTGGTGCGGGACTGAGAATGCATGTTGATGTTCGACTCGTCTACCAATTCGCCATTGACATACACCGCGCCCTCGACGATTTGCAGAAGATCCCCAGGCAGGGCGATCAGGCGCTTGACAAACAGGGTGTGATTGACGAAGCTGACCTCCAGCGTGCCGCCCAGCTGCAGGCTGGTTTTGCTGTTGCGGTTGGGGTAACGGCAGATGATCACGTCGCCGCGGTTGAAATTGCCCGCCAGATAATCAGGCTTTGTCACCAGCACGATTTCATTGTCCTGCAGGGTATCGCGCATGCTTTCGCCATCCACGCGGATGGGCTCAAACAGCAGCGCGCGGATCAGCAGGGCGATAACCACGGCGGCCAGCAACGTTAAAATCCAGCTCATAATTTCCTGCTTGGGGGTTTTCTTTTCCTTTTCTTTTTTGTTTTTCTTGCCCTTGGCCTTGGGAACCTCGGGGGCGGTTTCCGCCTTTTCAGGCAGCTTCTTTTCAGGTTCGGTGCTCATGGTTGCTTACTCCTTTTGCTCACAGGGAGCCGGCCCCTGCGTGATCAGCCGTTTGCGGCGGCGCAGAAAATCCGCGCGATCCAGCATCACGATGCGGCCGCAGCCATGGCAGCGGATCTTGATATCCGCCCCGGTGCGGATGACCGTCCACTCATCCTGCCCGCAGGGGTGCTTTTTGCGGGTCTGGATGATATCGCCCAGCCGGATCTCCTCTGTCACGCTTACGCCTCCCTTGGATGTTGATGCATCTATTATATACGAAGGCGTGCGTTTTTTCAATGTTATTTCGATACACGGCTGGTTAGAATAGGCTAAAAATGATAAAAAATCTGTCCGGCGCGCTATTTTATTGCAGCCGCGCCAGGCTATCCGCGCTCAGCGCGCTCATCAGCGCAAAGGCTGCGCGCACGCTTTCCTCGGCTGGCAGGCCATAGCGCCGGGCAAACAGCAGCGACAGGTCGTCGCGCTGCCGCTCCATGCGCTGCGCCTGTTCACGGCCCGCGTCGGTCAGGTGAATATCGCCGTAGGGCTCCTTATGAATCAAGCCCTTTTGCTGAAGCATTTCAAGTGATCGATGAATGGTGGGCCGCTTAACCCCCAGCAGCTGCGCCACATCCTTGGAGGCGACTACATCAAAGCTTTCCGACAGGGCCAGCACCGCCAGCAGGCAGCGGATCAGGGAGATCGACATGGGCCGCAATCCTCCTTATTTAGAAAATGGGGGATGCAGGGCGTACCTGCATCCCCCCGTATGGGCTGGGCGCGATCAGTGGCAGCCCTTGCAGTGCGAGCAATCGCCGCCGCAGGAGCAGGCCGATTTGCCCTTTTTCCTGTCACGGATCATGCTGTATACCACAGTGCCAACCACCAGCAGCAGCACGCCGCCGACAATTGCAGTAGCCATCATTACACACTCGCTTTCTGCGTTCCCTGAACGCTCTTTTCATAGGGGTTCTTACGAACCAGCAGGTAGATCAGCGCAGCCAGCAGGATGAAGGCGGCAATCGCGCCCGGCACGTTGGCCTGACCCTGGAACAGCATGCCCAGCTGATACACGATCAGCGAAATGACGTAGGCGAAGCCGCACTGATACCCGACGGCAAACCATGTCCACCTGGGGCTGTTCATCTCGCGCTTCATCGCGCCGATGGCGGCGAAGCAGGGCGCGCACAGCAGGTTGAAGACCAGGAAGGAGTAGCCGGCGATACCGGTAAACGCGGCGGCCAGGTGAGAATACACCGTGCCCTCGCCGGCGCGGTACAGGATACCCATGGTGCCCACGATGTTCTCCTTGGCAATCAGGCCGGTGATGGAGGCCACGGCGGCCTGCCAGTTGCCCCAGCCCAGCGGCGCGAAGATCCAGGCAATCAGGTTACCGATGCGAGCCAGGATGGAGGAGTTAATTTGTTCCTCGCTGAGCATCTGGAAGGCGCCGTCCACCCAGCCAAAGTAAGTGGTGAACCATACGAAGATCGTGGAGAGCAGGATGATCGTGCCGGCCTTCTTGATGAAGCTCCAGCCACGCTCCCACATGCTGCGCAGCACGTTGCCCAGCGTCGGCCAGTGATAAGCAGGCAGCTCCATGACGAAGGGAGCAGGATCGCCAGCGAACATCTTGGACTTCTTGAGCATGATGCCGCTGATGATGATGGCAGCAACGCCGATGAAGTAAGCGGAGGTGGATACCCAGGCAGAGCCGCCAAACAGCGCGCCGGCAACCATGGCGATGAAGGGCATCTTCGCGCCGCAGGGGATGAAAGTGGTGGTCATGATCGTCATGCGGCGATCGCGCTCATTTTCAATGGTGCGGGAGGCCATGATGCCGGGCACGCCGCAGCCAGAGCCGATCAGCATGGGGATGAAGCTCTTGCCGCTCAGGCCGAACTTGCGGAATACACGGTCCAGAACGAAGGCGATACGAGCCATATAACCGCAGGCTTCCAGGAAGGCCAGCAGCAGGAACAGCACCAGCATCTGAGGCACGAAGCCCAGTACCGCGCCAACGCCCGCTACGATACCGTCCAGGATCAGGCCCTTGAGCCAATCGGCGCAGCCGATCTGATCCAGGCCGCTTTCGATCAGCACGGGGACGCCGCGCACCCACACGCCGTAATCGGCCGGATCGGGCGCTTCAAAGCCGTTCTTCTCCAGGTACGCCACAGCGTCCTGATAGGTCATGGGGATGGTGGTTTTCTTATCCGCCCCCTCAGGGATGGCGGAATAGTAAACGGTCATCTCGGTCTGCGCCAGGGTCTCCTCATCCTCGACCAGGGTGGTCGCGGTTTCGGCTTCGGGCGTATAGGCCTTGAGCTGCTCCAGCACGGCGGCAGCGTCGAAGTCCTCAGACTCGGTGTCCAGATCAACATCCTCCACGAAGGCGCCTACGGCCTCGGTGGCGTTGGTGTAATTCTCCGCAACGGCCTCATAATCCTTGCTGCCGATGCCGAACAGGTGCCAGCCATCGCCGAACACACCGTCGTTGGCCCAGTCGGTGGCCATGGAGCCGACCGTTACCATAGAGATGTAGTATACCAGGAACATGACGACCGCGAAGATGGGCAAGCCCAGCCAACGGTTGGTGACCACGCGGTCGATCTTATCGGAGACGGACAGCTTGCCGGCGCTCTTCTTCTTGTAGCAGGCCTTGATCACCTCGGCGATGTACACATAGCGCTCGTTGGTGATGATGCTCTCGGCGTCGTCGCCCAGCTCATCCTCAGCGGCCTTGATGTCGGCCTCGATGTGCTTCATCGTGTCGACGGGCACCTTCAGCTGCTCCAGCACCTTGCTGTCGCGCTCAAAGATCTTGATGGCGTACCAGCGCTGCTGGGATTCGGGCAGGTTATGCAGAGCGGCTTCCTCGACGTGGGCAATGGCATGCTCCACAGGGCCGGAGAAGGTGTGCATGGGAATGGTCTTGCCGTTGCGGGCGGCGTCAATCGCGGTCTCGGCGGCCTCCATGATGCCCTCGCCCTTCAGAGCGGAAATCTCACAGACCTTGCAGCCCAGCTGACGGGACAGTTCGCTGAAGTTGATCTTATCGCCGTTCTTGCGGACAACGTCCATCATGTTGACGGCCACAACCACAGGGATACCCAGCTCGGTCAGCTGCGTGGTCAGGTACAGGTTGCGCTCCAGGTTGGTACCATCGATCAGGTTCAGGATCGCATCCGGGCGCTCGGTGATCAGGTAATTACGGGAAACGACTTCTTCCAGCGTGTACGGAGACAGGGAGTAAATGCCGGGCAGGTCGGTGACGATGACGTCGTCGTGCTTGCGCAGGCGGCCTTCCTTCTTTTCTACGGTAACGCCGGGCCAGTTGCCCACAAACTGATTGGAGCCGGTCAGGGCGTTGAACAGCGTGGTTTTACCGCAATTCGGGTTGCCTGCCAGTGCGATTTTAATGGCCATTGAAATGCTCCTCCTTTTGTTTCGGGGGCTCACGCCCCGCTAATTCTCCATTCAGAGAACGATGGGTGAATAAAAAGGATTACTTTACCTCGATGAGCTCGGCGTCCGCCTTGCGCACGCTCAGCTCATAGCCGCGAACGGTCAGTTCCATCGGATCGCCCAGCGGGGCTACCTTGCGCACATACACCTGCGTGCCGCGGGTGAGTCCCATATCCATAATGCGGCGCTTGAGCGCGCCCTCGCCGTGCAGCTTTTCGATCACTGCGGATTCACCGATCTTGACGTCCTTCAGGGTTTTCATTCGTCCCTCTCCTTTCTATCTACACCATGATTCTCATGGCCATGGTCTTATCCAGCGCGATGCGGCTTTCCTTCACATGCAGGATCAGGTTTCCGCCCAGCTCGCTGACCACGGTGACTTCCGTGCCCACTACGAAGCCCAGCTCGGCCAGGTGCTGTCGCACCTCATCGCGGCCATTGATCTTTTTGATGATGTTTACATCACCTACGTTTGCCATACCCAACGGCATCATCGGCAGCACTCCCTCCAATTAGACATCTCTAATGCACGGGGTTTTAAAATGGCTATCAAAGGGTTAATCTTCTCTAACCGTGCGATAGTTTAGCATCTCTAACTATGATTGTCAACCCCCGAAATGAGATTTTTTTCAAAGATCTTTTGCCTCTGGATATTTTATTGCCAATTTTTTCATGGGCGAAATTTTTTTGCTTTTGCCGCTTGACAGCGGGCGCAGAGTCTGGTATGATGATCGCGGTTAGAGAATTTTAACCATCAAAGGTCAGGCCGAAAGGCTTTTCTTTTTGAAAGCGTGGTTAAATATGTCTAACCAGAAAGGAAGTCTCCATGAGCGAGCGTTTTGAGGAAGCCGTGATCGCTCACTGCGCCCCCACCCTGGCCGGGCACAAATGCGGCAGCCTGTTCTCCTGGCGAAAGACCGGCGGGCAGGATCTGGCGCAGGAGTTGAGCAGCGTCAACCGTCTGCTTCAGCCAAAGGGCGTGCGCGTGCGGCTGCTCAAGTGCTGCCCGGCGGGCGCGCTGGTATATGTCTACCGCCCGGCCATGCTGCATAAGCGGCTGGAACGCACAGACATTGCGGACTTCCTGCATGGGTAGGGCTATGCCTCGCTCAAGCTGTCCGACGCGCTGGCAACGCTGGCGCGCCACATCCACTGCGGGGAGGAATTTCCCCACGAGGTTGGGATTTTTCTGGATTACCCGCTGGCGGATGTGATCGGCTTTATCCGGCATCAGGGCGCGGCCTTCTGCTGCGTTGGCTGCTGGAAGGCCTATACAAACGAGGAGCAGGCGCGGCGCACCTTTGCGCTGTATCGCAAGTGCCGCATGGTTTACCTGGCCTGCTACCATAATAAAGGATACGGTGTTACGCGGCTGACTGTGGCCGCTTAACATACAACCAACATTTCAGGAGGTTCTATCATGAGTCAGATTGCTGTTGTTTATTGGAGCGGCACGGGTCATACCCAGGCCATGGCCGAGGCGGTTGCCAAGGCGTGCGGCGCGCAGCTCTTTACCGCGGAGGAATTCTCCGCCGATCAGGTAGCCAAGTATGATGCGATCGCCTTCGGCTGCCCCGCCATGGGCGCGGAGGTGCTGGAGGAAAGCGAATTCCGGCCGATGTTCGACGCCTGCAAGCCCCATCTGCAGGGCAAAAAGATCGCGTTGTTCGGCTCCTATGGCTGGGGCGACGGCGAATGGATGCGCAACTGGGAAGAGGACTGCATCTCCGCCGGCGCGACGCTGGCTTGCGGCAGCGTCATCTGCCAGGATGATCCCGACGACAGCGCGCTGGCCGAGTGCGAAGCGCTGGGCAAGGCGCTGCAATAAACACTTTGCTTAAAAAGAGATGACGCGCATGCTCAAAAGCAAGCTATCCACCCTTGCGCTGGCGATTGCCCTGACGGCTCTTGGCTGTCTGCTGTCCCAGCTGTGTCCGGGCATTTTGCCCGCATAAATTCAAGAAAACCAGTATTTGATACTGCTGCCCCGGGCGTCCTCCTTGCGTCCGAATAAACTGTGAACCCGCCTTTTTGATCCTTGAAAGACACTGCCTTGCTTGTATCTGATATACCAATCCCTATACCAGACCTTTGAAGGGCAATATCAATACTGTTTTCTATCCGCCGGTTGTTGGGCCAACCGGCGGGTGTTTTTTTATTGAGGAAAACAGCAATTGTAAATTCTTTAAAATGTGGATAAAATTGTCTATCCATTTCGTCTTTATTTATGAAAGGGCGGTATTCCCCTACCTACACAAAACAGGAGGATAGAGATTATGAAAAAGACGCTTGTTTTATTGATGACGATTCTGCTGCTTTGCCTGACGGCAGGCGCATTAGCAAATAACGAAGTAGAATTTAAACCCGGACCTGATGATCTGACGGTAGAAGAAGCTCACGCCCGTGCGGCAGCGTTTTTCTCGGTTAAGTGCGGCATCCCTTTTGAAACACTTCAGATAGCACGAGCCTGACTCCGGCTCAGCAGGATTACACATCTTACTTTACAGAAGATCAAAGCTTTTTTGATTCAGTATACGGAGACGATTGGTATGACCAAACACATAAACTGTTTAAGCTTTCAGAGGGAAAGCTTTCTCAAGTAGAAGCCGAAGCTTGCCTGGCCGAATGGAAGCCGCTGTTTGAAGCCTGGTGTAAAACGCATCCATGGGCTGCAAATAATCATTGCTGACGCCCTACTTTCAGAACAGCGAAGAATCGCCCACGCCGTGACGCGCCTTTGCGCTGAACGCATCCCCTCGCCAGGTGGTAAGACCTCCGGCGGATACAGGTGGTAAGACCTCCGGCGGGGTTTTTATCTTGATTAAAGCAGGCTGATCCTTTATAATATAATCAGAGCCGCAAAGTCATTGGGAGGTGCCGTTCATGAGTGCGTCGCTTTATTCAATTGAACAGCTTCAAGCACAGCTTGCCCCCGTTTTTCAAAAAAACGGCGTGCGCAAGGCTATCCTGTTTGGCTCCTATGCCAAGGGAACTGCACAACCTGCCAGCGATGTGGATTTATGGGTAGACAGTGGGCTACGCGGACTGTCCTTTTTCGGGCTGCTTGAGGATGTATGCCGCTGCGTGCAATGCGAAGTGGATTTAATCGACCGTGCAGATGTAATTCCCGGTTCTGCAGTAGACCGCGAAATACACAATACAGGGGTGGTCATCTATGAGCAATGAAAAAACGCTGCGCACCCTACAAAGAATGATTGAACGGATGGAACGCACGCTGCAATATTGCCAGAACGAATCCTTTGCCTCTTTCCAAAGCAATCTCATGCTTCAGGAAGCTTGCGTATTTAATCTGCTGCAAATCGGCGAACTGGCACACAACGGTTTAGATGAGGCTTTCTCCAGGCGCATCCTGAGCAGCCATGGCGACAGATTTACGGTATGCGCAATCGTATTGCGCATGATTATGAGGGAATCCGTCTGCAAATTGTCTGGCAAACCATCTCCGAAGATTTCCCTCTGTTGATTCAAGACCTGAAAAGGCTGTTGGCTGATTTATAATTTATCATCTCCATCGCTCAGTTCTTGACACATCCCCTTCCGTGTTGTATACTACGCATCGGTTAGAGAAATCTAATCATTGCTTTGAAAGGAGCTGTCTCCCATGATTGAAACCACCTTGAAAATTGACGGTATGATGTGCGGCATGTGCGAAGCGCATGTCAGCGATGTGATCCGAAGCAAGTTTAACATCAAAAAAGTGTCCGCTTCCCACAGCAAGGGGCAGGCGGTTATCCTGTCCGATGGCCCGCTGGGTGAGGCCGCCCTGCGCAAAGCCATCGGTGATACCGGCTACACCGTAACAGACGTAACCCTGCGGCCCTTTGAAAAGAAGGGGCTGTTTGGCATGTTCAAGCGCTGACGCAGCCCGTTGCCCGCCAAGCCTCAGCCCGCCTTTCCGGCGGGCCTTTGCTTTACGCTTCAATCAGAATC
This sequence comes from Clostridiales bacterium, assembly GCA_004556155.1. Taxonomy (GTDB): domain Bacteria; phylum Bacillota; class Clostridia; order Christensenellales; family Aristaeellaceae; genus SFMI01. Next base: position 12,582 of record SFIM01000008.1, on the reverse strand, counting down.
GGCTATAATAATAAAAGATAGCATTCTTTTTACGGAGGATTCGGGCATGAACGAGCGGCAGTTTGATCACAAGGGCAGCGTGTACCGGCAGGGACGGCCTGCCTATCCGCCGGCGTTATTTGAGCGCCTGCAAAGCGCCGGGCTGCTTGCCCCCACGGATATCGCCGCGGACGTAGGCGCGGGCACGGGCATCTTTTCCATGCAACTGGATGCCTATGTCGGCAAAGTATACGCTGTAGAGCCCAACGACGATATGCGCGCCGCCATGCAGGCAGACGTCGCCTTGTCTCCCCTATGCGGCAGCGCCGAAAGCATTCCCCTGCCCGATTGCAGCGTGGATGTGATCACCGCCGCGCAGGCGTTTCACTGGTTTTAATCCCGCTGCGTTCCGGGCAGAATGCCTGCGGCTGCTGCGTCCAAACGGGCACGTGCTGCTGATTTGGAACGTGCGCGATGAAGCCAGCCCGCTGATTGCGGAAAACTATGCCGTAAACCGCCAATACTGCCCGCGCTTTCGCGGCTTTTCCAATGGGCTGGACTTTGCCGATGCGACGTTCCGCAGCTTTTTCTGCGGGGATTATCAGCTAATTTCGCTGGATTATCCCCAGCTTTACAACCGCGAAGCCTTTGTGCTGCGCAGCCTCTCCTCCTCCTTTGCCCCCGCGCCGCAGGAGGACGGCTATGCCGCCTATCGCGCCGCGCTGGAAAAGCTGTTTGACGCTTACTGTCAAAACGGCACGGTTGCCTATCCTTATATCACCCGCTGCTATGCAGGCAGGCTGTATACCGCAGACACAAACGACAAAAGCTAATCAAAAAAGAAAAGAGGACGATAGCGCATGTGCACAGCGGCAACCTATCAAACCCGCGACTTTTACTTTGGCCGAACGCTGGATTATGAGTTTTCCTATGGCGACGAGGTGACGATCTCCCCGCGCGGCTATACCTTGGCGTTTCGCCATGCCGGACGGCTGGCCAGCCATTACGCCATCATCGGCATGGCGCATGTGGCGCAGGATTATCCGTTGTATTACGATGCGATGAATGAAAAGGGTCTGTGCATGGCGGGGCTGAATTTTGTGGGCAACGCCGCCTATGCCAATGTAATTCCAGGCCGCGAAAACGTGGCGCAGTTTGAGCTGATCCCCTATCTTTTGGGGCAGTGTGCCAGCGTGGCAGAGGCCCGCGACAGGCTGGCGCGGCTCCAGCTGGTCGGCACGCCCTTTAGCGCGCAGCTTCCCGCCGCGCAGCTGCACTGGCTGCTGGCCGATCAGCATCAGGCCGTGGTGATTGAATCCATGGCCGACGGGCTGCACATCTATGATAACCCGGTGGGCGTGCTAACCAACAATCCGCCCTTTCCACAGCAGCTATTTCAACTGAACAACTATATGAGCCTTTCCCCCAGGCAGCCTGAAAACCGCTTTGCGCCGCAGCTGCCGCTGATTCCCTACAGCCGCGGCATGGGTGCGCTGGGGCTGCCGGGCGATCTGTCCTCCGCATCGCGCTTTGTGCGGGTGGCCTTCACGCGGATGAACGCTGTCTCCGGCGATTCGGAAACCGAAAGCGTCAGCCAGTTTTTCCATATTTTAGGATCGGTAGAACAGCAGCGCGGCTGCTGTGAAGTACGCGATGGGCAGTATGAAATCACCCTGTACACCTCCTGCTGCAACGCCGCGCGCGGCATTTACTATTACACCACCTACGAAAACAGGCAAATCACCGCCGTAGATATGCACCGCGAGAACCTGAACGGCTCCGCCCTGATTCGTTACCCGCTGATCACGGACCAGCAGATCGCCCACCAAAATTAACCTGCGCAACAGTTAGTTGCTTGTTTTATCCCGCAATCTGCGGTATTCTATACGCGAGGTGATAAGCAATGGCTACCAAGGATGTAATTCTGTCTCTGCGCACAAAAAACGGCCTGTCTCAGGATGAGCTGGCCGAAAAGGTATTTATTACCCGTCAGGCGGTTTCCCGCTGGGAAAACGGTGAAACCGTGCCCAATCCGGACACGCTCAAGCTCCTGTCCGCACTGTTTGACGTATCGATCAACACGCTGCTGGGCGCGCCGCGCAAGCTGATCTGCCAGTGCTGCGGCATGCCGCTGGAGGATTCGCTGCTTAGCCGCGAGCCGGACGGCTCTTTCAACGAGGACTACTGCAAATGGTGCTATGCCGACGGGCAGTTTGCCTATCAGGATCTGCAAACGCTGACCGATTTTCTGGTGGAGCACATGTCCAATGAGAATTGGTCTGCCGAGCAGGCGCGCGCCTACTTTGAGGCGCAGCTGCCCCAGTTGCAGCATTGGCGGGAAAAAAAGGAAGAATAAAGAAAACCGAGCCCTCGCAGACAAAATGCGAAGGCTCGGTTGTTTTTATGGATGATTCGGCTCGGGCCAGCTTACGCGCTCCGCTTGCGGGAAGGCGCGGCGCAGCGCGCGCTTGGGATGCACCAGCACAGGGGTCTTGCAGGCGGACAACATCTGCACGTCGCCTGCGCTATCGCCATAGGCAGTACGCAGCGCGCTGATATCGCTGCCCTGCTCCTCCAACCACTGCGTGATACGGCGCACCTTTTCGCCGCGCTTGCAGTTAGGCGGCTGAGGCTGCCCCTGCGCGTCTGTGGGCGTGCACAGCAGCGCGTCCACCCCCAGATACCGCGCCACATGGCGCATATAGCACGCACAGCTGGCGCTGCACAGGATCACCGCGTCCCCCTGGCTTTGATGCTTTCTAATCGTCTCCAGTCCTTGGGGGCGAATTTTTTTGCATATCAGGCCGGCAAAATCCTGAAGAAAGGTCTCGCGCTCCGCCGCGTTCATACGCGCTAAGAAGCCGTGTCCCGCGCGCTTAGCCGTCATTTCGCCCACCAGATGCATATGATACAGTCCCCCAGCCAGCGCCGACCAAAGCGCCGCAAGCAGGCTGATTTTGCCCTTTTTTAAGCCATAAAGCACCAGCTGCGCAATGCTGTCGCCACGGATGAGCGTGCCGTCAAAGTCAAAGGCTGCCGCGCTGCGAACGGGCTTTTCCATCACAATCCCACCTGCCAGATCGATACCGTCTGCATCATGCTGTCCAGCAGCTTCTGCGCCGCATCATAGGCGTTATCGTTCAAAGCAGTCATCATGAAAATGTACTCATAGCCATTGGCATAAAAATCATAATACACAGCGGTGGTAGGCACAGTCCTTCCGTCGTCCGCTATCGCCACAAAGGACATCGCCATTTCCAGCATCTGTCCCGCAGGCGTGTCGCGCAGGATACCGTCGTGCAGCTGCTTGAACTGCTCCTCCGGGGTATAATGATCCTTCATCAACTCAGCATAGCGCGGGGCATTCTCAATCTCCTGCGCAAAGGTCTCGCAGGTGGGCGTCTTCACTTGAACATCAAACATGTATTTGGAATCCGGCGAACGCCAGATGCGCACATCATAGATGTAATCGTCGTCCTCATTCTGCTTTTCGTCCAGCTGCGCAAGATGCTCCGCAATCACCGCATCCCCAAACATATCAAAACGCGAATAAACGTCCAGCGAATACCCATACACCCGGTTCTCATAGGGCACCGGCACGCCGTATTTTATGTTGCCAAGCAGTTTATTGCCCACCGCCTGCGCGCTGCCTGCGCACAGCAGCAGCATAGCCGCCATCAGAAAAGCTGCGAAACGCTTTCTTTTCATCTTTTTCGCCTCCTTGCCAGGATATTGTAGCATGAAGCGCGCGGGCGCGTCAACGATAGGAAATGTAAAAGAGAGCCGCTTGTTCAGCGGCTCTCCTGATGATTGAATGGTGTCAGCCCTTCAGGCCGATTTTGCGCAGCGTATCGATGCTCATGGCGGCAGCCTCCAGCGGCGTACGGCCAACGGAAGCATCCTGCTCCACCACAAACCACTTTGCGCCCGCATCCAGACCAGCTTCCGCCACAGCGGAAACATCCTGGCAACCGTAGCCCACCGGGCGGAACTCAAAGGGCACCTCGCCCGCAGCCTTGGTTTCGGATTGTCCCAGCAGGCCATAGGGGGCGGCGTCGCCCTCCTTGCGGCCCACAAAGTCCTTCAGATGTACCACAGGCGCACGGCCAGCATACTTGCGCAGATAAGCGGCGGGATCTTCGCCCGCGTACTTGACCCAGCACACATCGATTTCGGTTTTGAGCACATCCTCGGGCATGGCGGCATAGAGGAAATCCAGCGCGTACATGCCGCTGAAGGATACAAATTCGAAATCGTGATTGTGATACAGCAGCTGAATGCCGTTGTCGCGGCACAGGCAGCCAAACTGATAAATCGTGCGCAGCACGCCTGCGAAGGCTGGCGTGCCAGGGCGCTGCTCGGTGCTCAGGTAGGGCACGGCGATATAATCGCAGCCGATGGCCTTATGATAGTCGATCACGCCCTGCATATCCGCCTCAATCAGCTTGAGCGCCACATGGCTGGATACGGCACGCAGGCCGCATTCCTCCAGCATGGCGCGCACATCCTGCGCGCTATGGCCGTAGAAACCGGCAAACTCCACGCCGTCGTAGCCAAGGGCCTTAAGCTGACGCAGCACGGACAGCAGATCCTGCTCCGCTTCCTTGCGCGCCGAATAGATTTGATACGCGATCGGTGCGTTTTTCATGCCGGATTCCTCGCTCAGTCGTTGAAATACACGGGCTTGCCGGTCTTGGCAGACTGATAGATGGCGTCCAGAATCTGGGTGACGACGAAGGCTTGCTCGGGCTTAACGGTCAATTCACCCTCGCCGCGCACAGCGTCAACAAACACGCGCTGCTCCATCACCTTGGGATCATCGCTGGAGCCTTCATAGAAGTCCACGCCCTTTTTCTTCATGTTGGGGGTGGTCACATACTGCTTGCCGTGCTTCACGCCGTTGATATGCAGCTCACCATTATGCATGTCCGCGCCAGCCTTGGTGCCGCACAGCATGGTGCGCGCTTCTTCCACATCCAGGGTATTCAGAGCCCAGGAAGCGCTCAGGTCGATGGTCGCGCCGTTCTCCATCACGATGAAGCCAAAGGCGCTATCCTCGGTGGTGAACTTTTCGGGATCCCAGTCGCCCCAGGCGTTGCCGGTCTCGCGGTCGTTGTTCAGCTTATGATACACGGTGCCCACCACATACTTGGGCTTGTAGTTGTTCATGGTCCACAGGGTCAGATCCAGCGCATGGGTGCCGATATCGATCAGGGGACCGCCGCCCTGCTCATACTCGTTGAGGAACACGCCCCAGGTGGGCACAGCGCGGCGACGGATGGCGTTGGCGCGGGCATAGTAGATGTCGCCCAGCTCGCCGGCTTCGCATTCCTTCTTCAGGTACTGGCTGTCGGGACGATAGCGGCCCTGATAGCCGATGGTGAGGATTTTGCCGGTTTCCTTGGCGGCGTCCAGCATCTTCTGCGCTTCGGCGGGGTTGATGGCCATGGGCTTTTCGCACATAACGTTCTTACCGGCGTGCAGCGCATCCACGGTGATATAGGAATGGCTGCGGTTGGGGGTGCAAACGTATACGCAGTCCAGATCCAGCTTGAGCAGCTCTTTATAATCGGTAAACACCTGCGCGTCCTCGGTGCCGTACTGGGCCTTGGCCTTTTCGGCGCGCTCAATAATCAGATCGCAGAAGGCGACCAGCTCGGTCTCGCCCAGCGCCTTGATGGAGGGCATATGCTTGCCGTTGGCGATACCGCCGCAGCCGATGATACCAGCTTTCAACTTATTAGCCATGATAACTTTCTCCTTTCGTTCTTTGCGAACAATCTGTGGGAATAGTTTTATTATAGCCGCGCGACTGCCAAAAGTCGTGACATTTAGGGCGTGGAAAGTGACAAAAAGCGCTATCATTATTTTTCTTGCCGGATTCTTTCTTTCATGCTAAGATAGCGATAGCAACAACCGCGCGCCGTTTTCTCCACAGAAAGGGGGATGATCGCCATGGCGCTGCTGCATGTTAACTTCTATTCCCGCACGCTGGAACGCGAAACGCAGATGGATGTGATCCTGCCCGAGGCTGCCAAGAAGCTCATCGGCATGGAGGGTGTGGCCACCCGGCAGTGCAAAACGCTGTACCTGCTGCACGGCATGAGCGATGACCAGACCGTCTGGCAGCGCCGCACCAGCATTGAGCGCTACGCGGCGGCCTATGGCCTGGCGGTGGTGATGCCCACAACTGATCTGGGCTGGTACACCGATATGTACCGGGGCGACAAGTATTTCGCTTTTATCACCCGCGAGCTGCCTGCCGTGTGCCGCGATCTGTTTCCCATGATGAGCCCCAGGCGCGAGGATACCTATGTTGCCGGGCTGTCCATGGGCGGCTACGGCGCGCTCAAGTGCGCCCTGCGCGCGGGCGATGTGTTCAGCCGCGGGGCTTCGCTGTCAGGCGCGGCAGATATCCGCCAGCTGCCCCCCGGTGGATATTGGGAGGACGTGTTTGGCCCGCGGGAGCAGATTCCCGGTTCGTTCAACGATCTGTTCGCCGCGGCAAAAGCGCTGCCGCCCGAGAACCGCCCGCCGCTGTACATGTGGTGCGGCACGGAGGATTCCCTGCTGCCGGGCAACCACGCGCTGCGCGATCATCTGCTGGCGCTGGGCTACGATCTTACCTATGCTGAAAGCGCGGGCAATCACGCCTGGCAATGGTGGGATCTGCACATTCAGGATGTGCTGCGCTGGCTGTTTCCCCAAACGGAGGTGAAGTAAGATGGCGCTGATGGATATCGGCTTCTTTTCCGAATCGCTGGGCATGGCGGTACACTGCATGGCATTGCTTCCCCATGCGCGCGAAGGCGAAACACTGCCCAAACGGCAAACGCTGTATCTGCTGCACGGCTACGGCGACAGCTATACCTCCTGGATTCGCAAGACCAATCTGGAGCGCTACGCCGCGCATCATAACCTGGCCGTCATCATGCCCGACGCGCAGAAAAGCGCCTATACCGACATGACCCACGGCGGCAAGTTTTTCACCTATATTGCCGATGAGCTGCCCGGCAAGATGCGTGCCTTTCTGCCCCTGAGCGAACGGCGCGAGGATACCTTCATCGCCGGCTTTTCCATGGGCGGCTACGGCGCATTCAAAATCGGCCTGGCGCGGCCCATGCAGTACTCCGCCATCGGCTGTATCAGCGCGGGCGTCAGCAACGATACCCCGGATACCGTCGCGCTGCGCGAATTGCGCACGGGCGGCCGGCCGTTAAAGGATACGGAGGAGGATGTGCCCGCCAGCATTGCGCGCGCCGCCGCGCTGGGCAAGGATGCGCCGCGCATCTATCATACAATCGGACAGGAGGATTTTCTTCTGTCCGGCGCGCGGGAAACGCGCGACCTGCTGCACAGCTATCCGGGTGATCCCTTTCATTATATATATGAAGAAAAGCCCGGCAAACACGGCTGGGAATTCTGTGATGGCGCGCTGCGCGATTTTCTGCAATGGCTCTCTCCAGCACCCCGCTGAGACGCGATGCCTGAGGGCGCAATTTTGTTCACGCCTCCGCCACAATTTACAATTGGCTTAGAAATGTAAAATATTAGTGATCATATTGTTATGAATCGGGAACAAATTCGTCTTCTGATCCGTATATAATAGTAACCGTAAACTACCGGCTATATCCAGCCGCTTTACGGAATCTATCCGGACGACGCTATTACCGTCCAGAAAAGGTTAACAGGAAGGATGATATCGTAATGAAAAAGATCATTTCTTTGCTGCTGGCGCTCGTATTAACGCTTTCCGCCTGCTCTGTGGCTTTGGCTGCCGACGTTGTGCTTCGCCCCGGCGATAAGGGCGACGCCGTTAAGGAAGTGCAGACGCTTCTGACCAGCTACGGCTATTATTCCGGGAAAATCAACGGCAGCTACAACACCGCCACCACCACTGCCGTGCGCAATTTCCAGCGCTATAACAGCCTGACTGTGGACGGCAAGGTCGGCCCCAAGACCATGGCTGTGCTCAAGAGCGGCAACGCCGTTTCCGCTCCCCTCAAGCCCAATGAAACCAACAATAATTCCGCCTCCGTCAAGATGGTGCAGACCCTGCTGCGCGATCTGGGCTATTACAATGGCAAGATCGATGGCAAATACGGCAAGGCCACCATCGCCGCCGTCAAGATGTTCCAGAAGTACAACGAGCTGCCCATCGACGGCAAGGTTGGCGAGGATACCCTGAACCGCATGAAGAGCAGCGCCGCCATCAAGGCGCCCGTCAACCAGAAGGATTCCTACTCCACCGAAAACAAGCACATCCAGGAGCGCCTCAAGTACTACGGCTACTACACCGGCAAAATCGACGGCATCTATGGCTCGGGCACCATTGCTGCGGTAAAGGCCTTCCAGCGCGCCAACGGCCTGAAGGTGGACGGCGCGGTCGGCCCCCTGACGCTGGCCAAGCTGGATTCCAACAACGCCGTTTCCAAGAAGGACGCCGACCAGGCGACCGATGTGGGCACCCGCCCCATCCTGCGCCCCGGCGATAAGGAAGCCGCCAAGGTCAAGTACATCAAGGAAGTGCAGACCATCCTGAAGGCTAAGGGTCTCTACACCGGCGAGATCGACGGCGTATACAGCGGCATCATTGTGACCGCCGTGCGTCTCTTCCAGCAGCAGAATGGCCTGACCATCGACGGCCGCGTGGGCGCCAACACCTGGAAGGTGCTGCTGGGCGGCACCGTCACCCCCTCTGTCCCCGTTCGCCCCTCTGTGCTGCGTCCCGGCGATAAAAACGCCTATGTGAAGGAGCTGCAGCAGAACCTGGTTACCCTGGGCTACTCCAACGTGCCCGTGGACGGCGTATACGGCGCCAAGACAACTGCGGCCGTAAAGGCGCTGCAGCGCAAGCACGCCCTGGATGTGGACGGCAAGGCCGGCCCCAAGACCCTGGCTAAGATCAACGAGCTGCTCAACGCCGCTTCCACCCCCAGCGATCCCGACGCGAACGGCTAATCTTTCAATCGATTATCAAAGCGGAAAGGCCAAACAGGCTTTTCCGCTTTTTTGAGGAGTACGCTCTATGGACTTTGGAATGCCTTTTCTGCTGGAATGCCCCAGTATAGAATCCGCCTGCGCGTTGTGCGCCAAGCTGGGTCTGCAATTTGTGGAGCTGAATCTGAGCTTTCCCCTGTGCAACCTGGATGCGCTGACTGCGCAGCGTTTAAACTCCCTGCGCGCGCGGCATGGCCTTTACTTCACCTTTCATCTGGACGAGGAGCTGGCTCCCTGTGTCTTTGACAGCCGCGTCCGCGCCGCCTATGTGGATTGCGCGCTGCGCGCCATTACCCTGGCACGGGAAACAGGCACGCCCACGGTCAATCTGCATTGGCCGCGCGGGGTGTACGTCACCTTGCCCGATCGCGTTACCTATCTGTTTGAAAACTATCGAGAGGATTATTTGCAAAACGCACGCCAGTTCCGCGACGTCTGCACCCAGGCGTCTGAAGGCCACGTCAATATTTGCGTAGAAAACACAAACGGCTTCCTGCCTTTTCAGCAAGAAGCCGTCGATATGCTGCTGGAAAGTCCAGCATTTGGACTAACGCTGGATATTGGGCATGATTATACCGCCCACTCTGTTGACGCGCCCTATTATGCCCGCCATGCGGACAAACTGCGCCACATGCACGCCCACGATGCGCAGGGCAGCCACTGTCACCTGCCTTTCGGCGGCGGCGATATGGATTGGCCCGCGCAGCTTCGCCGGGCACAGCAGGCGGGAGCCCGCGCAGTAATTGAGGTCAAAACCATCGCCGCGCTGCGTGAAAGCGTCGCGCTGCTACGCGAAACGGCCTTATAAGTTCGGATTGGGCTTGTTCTCGTTCAGCGCGTCGCCTACCAGCGATTTCAAAAACGCCTGCGCCGCTACCACACAGTCCTTCGCATCATACAGCGTCGCGCAGGCACGAGCATAGGGCTTGGCATTGCGAGCGCGCATTACCTCGCACAGCTTTTCCTCTTTGGCCAGGATATCGGCAATTTCCTTTTCAATCCCTTTCAATTCACGGCAAACCTGTGCCACCTGCAACTGTCTACCTTTATTCATTTTCAATACATCCTTCATCCGTATTTTTTCGTAAAGCACTGCATTCACCATGCACGGCAGTATTATACCGTATCGCGCACATGCAGTCTACAAAATAATACTTATAGAAGCACAGCAAAATAGGTTGACATTCGTAGCTTCAGTGTTTAGAATAAAAACAAATCAAAAGGAGGCTGCACACCTATGCCTGAAATCCGCAAGGCCGTCGTCACAGTGCTGGGCATCGACCGCAAGGGCATTATCGCCCGCATCAGCGCCGTGCTGTATGATCACAACGTCAATATTTTGGACATTTCCCAAACCGTTATGGAAGACTATTTTCACATGATCCTCATTGCCGACATCACGGACTGCGCTTTTGACCAGTTATCCGAGCAGCTATCCGCCCTGGGGCAGGAAATGGGCCTGCAAATCCGCGTGCAGCGCAGCGAAATCTTTGAAGCCATGCATCAGGTGTAAGGGGGCTTTTTTATGGTAACGTCTTCGCAGATTCTATCCACCCTGCACATGATCGACCGCGAAAAGCTGGATGTGCGCACCATCACCATGGGCATCTCCCTCTTCGGCTGCGTATCGGACAACGAGGATCGCCTGTGCCAAAAAGTGTACGATCACATCGCCCGCACCGCACAGAACCTGGTGCGCGTAGGCGAGGAAATTGAGCGCGAAATCGGCGTGCCCATCGTCAACAAGCGCATTTCTGTTACCCCGGCCGCGCTGATCTCCGGCGGCGTCACACACCCGGTCAAGCTGGCCAAGGCGCTGGACCGCGCCGCGCGCGCAACGGGCGTAAACTTTATCGGCGGCTATTCCGCCCTGGTGCAAAAGGGCATGACCGCCGCCGACCGCCGGCTGATGGACTCCATCCCCGAAGCCCTGAGCGAAACGGAATTTCTGTGTTCCTCCATCAATATCGGCTCCACCCGCGCGGGCATCGATATGGACGCTGTGCGCCTGATGGGGCAAATTGTCAAGGATACCGCCCAACGCACCGCAGAAGCTGGCGGTCTTGGCTGTGCAAAGCTGGTAGTTTTCTGCAACGCAGTGGAGGATAACCCCTTCATGGCCGGTGCTTTCCATGGTCCCGGCGAGGGCGACTGCGCCGTCAGCGTGGGCGTCTCCGGCCCAGGCGTGGTCAAATGCGCGCTGGAAGCCGTTCGCGGTCAGCCCTTCGATGAGGTGGCCGAAACCATCAAGCGCACCGCCTTCCGTATCACGCGCGTGGGTCAGCTGGTGGCGCGCGAGGCCTCGCGCCGCCTGAACGTGCCCTTCGGCATCGTCGATCTCTCCCTGGCCCCCACCCCCTCGGTGGGTGATTCCGTCGCCGCCATTCTGGAAGAAATGGGGCTTGAATCCTGCGGCACGCATGGCACCACCGCTGCGCTGGCGCTGCTCAACGACGCGGTAAAGAAGGGCGGCGTCATGGCTTCCTCCCATGTGGGCGGGCTGTCTGGCGCGTTCATTCCGGTCAGCGAGGATATTGGCATGATCGCCGCAGCTGAGCGCGGCGCGCTGACGCTGGACAAGCTGGAAGCCATGACCTGCGTGTGCTCCGTCGGCCTGGATATGATCGCCATCCCCGGCGATACCACGGCCGAAACCATCTCGGCCATCATCGCGGATGAAGCGGCCATCGGCATGATCAACAACAAAACCGTGGCCGTGCGCGTCATCCCCGTACCGGGCGCTCAGGTGGGCGACAGCGTAGAGTTTGGCGGTCTGCTGGGCCACGCGCCCGTCATGCCGGTGCATCCCTTCTCCTCAGCAGATTTCATCCACCGCGGCGGCCGTATTCCCGCGCCGCTGCATTCACTGCGCAACTAAGCCTCCTCGCCACGCTTTCTTCCCGTTCCGCATTTTCGCCCTTGCGCAAACCCGCAAAATGCGCTATACTGATTGCGTTGTGCGGATATGGTGGAACGGCATACACAATTGACTTAAAATCAATCGCCTTTGGCTTGCGGGTTCAAATCCCGCTATCCGCACCATATTAAGTACCAGCTTTTGATACAAAGGCTGGTACTTTTCTTTTACCCCATGGTGGCTCAAATCCCCTTGCAGCAAGGGCTTTCTCGAACATTTCTTGAAAAGGTATTCTGATCCAGCTTCATTTTTCATTATGCAAACAGGCGCGGAAGGCAAAATTGCTCTCCGCGCCTGTGTTTTTTACCCCACCCCGGTCAAAATGGAGTATTCTTGAGTTTTGTCAAATCGTTTGAATTAGAGGCGTTTGTAGTTTATTCCTCTGGATGCCAGCGCTCGTTTTGCCTTGAAAACACTGGCTTTTCCACCGCTTGTATGTATAGTATTAATGGGTTAGGGGACCGGCGGGAGGTGGAAAGATGGCTGCTGAAAAGCGAAAAACTGTCGCGGCGCTCTGTCTTGCGCTGGGGCTGTTCATCCTTGCGGGCGTTTTTCGCCAGCTGGATCGCGTGACCGCGCCGCTGCCCTCTGCCGCGTGCTTTCTGCTGACCAACCTGATCTATATCGGCCTGGCCATGGGGTGGGGCTTCTCCATATCGCGCCGGATTCTGCACCGAAACGACCGG
>SFIM01000031.1 GCA_004556155.1 Clostridiales bacterium | reverse complement strand
TGATTGCATTGCTGGTCGCTGGAATTACTGGCCTTGCCACGCGCAAGAGTAAAGGCGGTGGTATTGTAGCATTTATATTTTACTTAATTGCTGGCATTATCGGTGTAACAAGTAACGGTGTATATAAGGATCTGGTGATTTGGGGTGGTGTTGCACTACTTTTCGCCTTGTTGCAGTTCGTCTGTTCTGTCTTTATGCGCAAAGAATAATCCAAACATGAAAGGGCGTTATTTTCGCCTACAATCATTAGGCAAGAAAGCTCTTTATGCATGGAATGAATCTGCCGGAGCACAGCTTTGTACTCCGGTTTTTTGATTTTTTATAAGTAATCTTTATTTGATTACAACCGTGTGTTGTATACATGATTACAACCGTGTATACAATAGCCGCACATAAGCAGAATTAACGCGCCATAATTTCTAATTCTGTCGATGCAGCGGCTTTCCCGCATCAGCCCAGTTTTCCCCCGTTTTAGCCCCAAAACCGCACAAAAAAGTGCGAAACCGGCTATTTTCAAGCAGATTTCGCACATTTGGCGGAGAAGGAGAGATTTGAACTCTCGCACCGGTTATCCCAGTCTACTCCCTTAGCAGGGGAGCCCCTTCGGCCACTTGGGTACTTCTCCATTGGCCTGCATGCATCGATGAAAGTGGCGGAGAGAGAGGGATTCGAACCCCCGGTGCCTTTCGACATCACCAGTTTTCAAGACTGGCGCCTTAAACCACTCGGCCATCTCTCCGCATGGGCGTGACAGCCTTCATCATCGAATCGCTATAATAGTATAGCAGCATTCGCTCGCTTTGTCAATCACTTTTTTTAGGCAAAAACAGCAATTCCCTTCACATTCTTTTCCAGTGCGGCGGTGGCCTTTTTCGCCCGTCTATGGTACAATAGAAACGCGGCCCTGCCCCCATGGAGCAAGGCCGCATCGGCTGATTATTTTCAGTTGCCCTTGATGGCCTTGAGCAGCCGCTTGCCAACCAACGCGGCCAGCAGCAGGCAGATCAGGGTATCAGGGATCAGGTACGCGCCGTTGTACACCAGGGAGTAGGTTACGGGCGTGGAGAACTGCCAGTTGCCGATGACCAGCTCGGATACGGGGGTGTCTGCCACCCACATCAGGCCAGCCAGGAAGGCGCACAGCGCGCGCATCAGGGCCGCAAAAGGAATGGACAGGTACATCCACTTTTCGCTCTTGTTATGGGCAATGCCCGCCAGGCCCAGCACGGTAAAGGCCAGGATGTAATCCAGCAGGAACTGCCAGACATTGAGCCACCAGCCGCCCTGCAGATACTGCAGCACGCCGTATACCAGGCCGGCCAGCAGGCCGGGGCCCGCGCCGTAGGCCACGGAGAACAGCATCAGCGGCAACATGCTGCCAGGGGTGACGCTGCCGCCGGTGGGCATGCGATACAGGCGGATGCAGCTGAGCACAAAGGACAGCGCCACGCACAGCGCGCCGGACGCAAGCATGCGCGCGTTCCACTTGCGGCGGGTCTTGACCAGCGCGGCGAAGATCACGCACAGCGCGACCACCACAGCCGGGGCGATCCACAGCGTCAGGGGAGTTTCGGCAAACTTTTTGAACATGAGAAATGCCTCCTTCTTTTCCCGCATAATAAAACCCGCACGCTTTACGCATGCGGGAAACGGTGCGGAGGCAATACACCTCTGCTTTTCCGCTTCCCTACGGTAGGATGATCTACACAGGTTCGAGGGGACTGGCCCAAGCCATCTCAGCCGCTATGCGACGCCCCCAGCGGGTAACGCAAGCATTATAGCACAAAACCAATACTTGTCAAGGAGAAACCGCCATGCCGCACCATTTTTTCGCTTACATGAACCGCATGAAGTATATCCGCCGTTGGGGGCTGATGCGCAACACCCAGGCAGAAAACGACATGGAGCACGCCTTCCAGACGGCCATGATCGCCCACGCCATCGCGCTGCTGGGCAACGCCCGCTACCGCAGGGATTATGATGCAGAGCACATCATGGCGCTGGCCATGTATCACGACGCCAGCGAGGTCATCACTGGCGATCTGCCCACGCCCGTCAAGCACAACAACCCCGTCATCCGGGATGAATATCACCGTCTGGAGGCCATTGCCGACCAGCGGCTGCTGCGCATGCTGCCCGAGGACATCCGCCCCACTTATGAAGCGCTGATCGGCACGGAGGAGAAGGGCGCGGAATGGCGCATCGTCAAGGCTGCCGACAAGATCAGCGCCTATATCAAGTGCATGGAGGAGCGCAAGATGGGCAACCGCGAGTTTGCCGAGGCTGAGACCAGCACGCTCAGCGCCATCCGCCGCATCGACCTGCCCGAGGTGCAGGATTTCATGGACGATTTTGTGCCGGGCTTTGGCATGTCGCTGGATGAGATTTCGCGGGATTAACGAAAGAGAAAAGCAAAAGAAAAAGAAAGAGAAAGATAAGAAGCCGCTGCTTTCTTCGCCAAGGAAGGCAGCGGCTTTCTTCGTCTTTCCAGGTTTTTTTCTATCTTGAAAACACAGAAATGACGCCCACCGATTTCCCGTCGACAACCGGTCACGTACCGACTCGCACAGGAAACGGCTCGCTCTCACCTACCGGTCACGTACCGGCGGCGCAGAGCGAGGCGTCATCTTCTACTAATATATTAGCAGCCAACGCCGAAAATGTCAACACTGAAAATATTTCTGATTTTTATGCTTATGCTTGCAGCATCTGCCGGAAAAAGGCCACGCCGCGGTTCAGGTTTTCCAGCGACAGTCGCTCGTCTATGCCGTGCACGCGCAGGAGCTCGTCCTGCGGCAGGATGAAGGGGCTGAAGCGGTACACCTGCGGGCAGAGCGCTTCCATGCGCCGCGCGTCCGTGCCGCCTGCCAGCAGCGAGGGCACGATCACCGTGCCCGGAAAATGCACGGCGATGGCGGTGCACAGCGCATCCCAGGCGGGGCCGCTGGCAGGGGAGAGCGCGCCGGGCTCCTCCATGCACTGCACGGACAGCGTGATGGGCGCGCGCCTGATGCAGCGGCGCACCTGACGCAGCAGCGCCTCGGCGCTGTCCCCGGGCAGGATGCTGGCCGAATAATGCAGCGTGGGGATTTCGCCCAGCAGCGCGTCGCCCGATTGTTTCCATAATGATAGCTGCGTGCGAGTGATCGCGCGACCCGTGGCTGTGCGCGACAGACGATGCAGGAGCGACCCATGAAAAAGACGGCCGTGGGACAGGCAGAAGCGATCGCGCCCGTTCATCAGGGGGCGCATGGCGGGCAGCATATCCGACAGCACCGGGTCGCATAGCCGCGCACGGGGATGGATACGCGATATACGCGTCGCCGCGCGGGAAAGCTCCTCCAGCGCGCGCGGAGCCGTGCAGCTAAGCGAAAAGAGCAGCCATCCCTTTTCAGCCACGCCCACCGTAGCGAAAGGCTTGCGCGTCAGCGAGAAGGGCTGAGAGATATTGCCGCCCTCATCCAGAATAAAGGCAGGGCGCACGCCGCGTGCCTGCAGCAGGCGGGCCATAGCGGCCATGCTGCCCCCGCGCGTTTCCTCATCACAGGAAAATGCAAGCCAGATATCCCCGCCGGGCTGCCAGCCCTCGGACAGCAGCCCCTCGGCAGCCGTTAACAGGGCAACCAGATGACCCTTCATATCCGCCGCCCCGCGGCCATAGATGTAGCCGCCGTGCGTTTCGCCGCCAAAGGGCGGATGCGTCCAGGCGCTGATATCGCCGGGGCTGACCACATCCAGATGCGATAAAAACACCAGCGGCTGCCCCTCCGGCGTGCCGGGCAGATGCAGCAAAAGCGCGCCGCCGCCTAAGGTTTCGCAGCTGCACAGCGAAAAAAGCCGCGGAAACAGCTGCCGCAGCAGCGTATGCAGGCGGCGGAATATCCCCGCGTCGCCGCCCGAAACGGTGGGCTGCATGATGCACAGCGACAGCGCGCGCGCGGCGTAATCCTCAGGCAGGGCAGAATAGGTCACAAATGGTTTCCCCCAATAAACGCTATTAAAGAATCATTCCCATATCTTTTTCGACGGCGGCGGCAAAAAATCCTGCACCGTGGGCGGAAACAGGGCGAAATCGATCAAAAAAGTGAAAATTAGAATTGCCTATTGGGGATGTATTGTGCTATAATCATTCGGCGATTTCTTTAAAGTGGAATCGTTTCAATGCGCGATACCAAAGCAGTCTTCCGCGGCGCGGCCGCGTTTGAAAGGAGTATGAACTTTTTATGCCTTACATTGCTGTATTGACCAGCGGCGGCGACAGCCCTGGCATGAACGCGGCGGTTACCGCTATCGCCCGCAGCGCGGCGCTGCTCAACATGCCCCTGCTGGGCGTAGATCGCGGCTTTAACGGCCTGCTGGGCAAAAGCCCCAAGACCGATTTTATGGAACTGAATCTGGAAAAGGCGCTGGATATCGCCGACCTGCCCGGCACGCAGCTGCGTACCGCCCGGTGTGTGGAGTTCAAGGATAAGGCTGTGCAGGCTCGCGCGGCCAAGCTGCTGCGCGATATGGATGTGGCCGGCCTGATCGTCATCGGCGGCGATGGCAGCTTCCAGGGCGCACGCGCGCTGTGCGAGCAGGGCATCCCCTGCATCGGCATCCCCGGCACCATCGATAACGACCTGGCCTACACCGAAATGACGCTGGGCTTTGACACCGCCGTCAACGTGTGCGTGGACGCGGTGCGCTCCATTCGCGCCACCTCCCGCTCCCACGACCGTCCCCATGTGGTGGAGGTCATGGGCCGTCACTGCGGCGATATCGCCCTGATGACCGCCGCCTCCACGGGCGCGGAAATCGTCATTGCCCCCGAGGCCAAGCGCTGGACGGTGGATGAGATTGCCCATCGCCTGCAAAGCCAGATCGACCGCGGCAACTACCGCAGCACCATCGTGGTGGCCGAGGGCAGCTGGGAAATGATGGCGCCCTTTGATGTGTACAAGTTCCTCAAGCCCTATGGCAAGGAAGTGTTTGAGGGCGAGCCCATGACGGCCTATCGCTTTGCCAGCGTGCTCAAGCGCAAGACCACCATGCCCGACGGCTCCTTCCCCGAGGTGCGCCATACGGTGATCGGTTACACCCAGCGCGGCGCTCAGCCCACGGCTCGCGACGCCACTTTCGCCTTTGAATCCGGCGTGCTGGCGGTCAACCTGCTGCAGCATGGCGTAAGCAACCGCGTGATCGGTATGAAGCACGGCAAGGTGTATCATGAGGACATCGAGAAAGCCCTCAAGGCGCGCCGCCCCTTCAATCGTTCGCTGTACAATACCATCAACGGGCTGTAAATTTGCAAAAGGATCCTGCTTCGTGTTGACAGCCCGAAAGCGGCTGTGATAGAATACCTCTTGTGCCAGATACTTACACCGGCACATAAACAAACATGGAAAGGAGGCTGCGGCGTGCGCAACATTGAATCTTCGGTTGCTTTGTTTCCCCGTGCTCAGGCAAGGGACGCCTTTGATACGCATGCGCAGCCGCCCTTGGATTGCGCTTGGGCTTTTTAAGCGCATCATAGAGAGCGTCTGCTGCCTGCACGCATGCGGACGCTCTTTTTCTATGTTTTTTTCAATGCGAAAGGAGAGGTGATTGATCCTATGAACAAGCGAAGGATGCGCTTGATGGGCAAGCTGGTGGCGCAAAATAAATGGCTCTTTATCGGGGCGGCGCTGTGCGTGCTGATCAGCGTGGTCATCGATTACCTGACCCCCCTGCTGCTGGCCGAAACGCTGGACTATTATCTCAGCGGCCAGCCCTCCACCATGCCGGCGTTTGTCAACCGCTGGGTGGATAGCTGGGGCGGCCCTGGCTTTATGGCGCGCAACCTGTGGATCGTTGGTCTGGCGCTGGTGGGGCTGAATATTGTGGGCGGCGCGATCAACTTTTTCAAGGGTCGCTGGCAAAGCAAGGCGGGCGAAAATGTGGCGCTGTACCTGCGCGAACGGCTGTATGAGCACATCCAGCACCTGCCCTTCAGCTATCATGTAAAGGCCGAAACGGGCGATATGGTGCAGCGCTGCACCAGCGATGTGGATACCGTGCGCCGCTTTCTGGCCAGCCAGCTGCTGGCAGTGGTATCCTCGGTGCTGATGATCGTGGTGGCGCTGACGATGCTGTTCAGCAAAAACGTAAAGTTAGCGCTGATCAGCATGGTGATGGTGCCGGCCATTTTCTGCTTTGCGTTTCTGTTCTTCAAGTGGGTGGTCAAGGCCTTTGGCGATGCGGACGTATCCGAGGGTCGCCTCAGCGCCGTGCTGCAGGAAAACCTGACCGGCGTGCGCGTGGTGCGCGCCTTTGGCCAGCAGCAATATGAAGTGGAAAAATTCACTGGCGCAAGCGCGGATTATAAAAAGAAATCCTTCAAGGTAAGCAAGCTCCTGGCCGTGTACTGGGCGGGCAGCGATACCATGTGCATGATCCAAAGCGGCATTACGCTGATCATGTGCGTGCTCTTTGCCGCACGCGGCGAAATCACCGTGGGCACCATGGTGGTGTTTACCAGCTATGTGGGCAAGCTCCTATGGCCCATCCGCCAGCTGGGCCGCATTCTGTCCGACGCAGGCAAAAGCTTTGTGGCTGTGGAGCGCATTGACGAGATCCTCCGCGCGCCCGTGGAGCCTGCCGAGCCGGACGCTATCCAGCCTCCCCTGAACGGGGATATCGTGTTCGATCACGTCACCTTCGGCTATGACAGCAACCGCAACGTCCTGCAGGATATGAGCTTTACCATCCCCGCCGGCAAAACCGTGGCCATCCTGGGCGCTACGGGCAGCGGCAAGAGCAGCATCGTACACCTGATGCAGCGCCTCTTTGAGCCGCAGAGCGGCCGCATCACCATCGGCGGCGTGGATATCCAGAAGATTGACCGCAGTTACCTGCGCGCCCATGTAGGCCTGGTGCTGCAGGAGCCCTTCCTGTATTCCAAGACGCTGCGCGACAACGTGGGCATCGCCGTCTCCCATCCCTCCCAGCAGGCCATTGAACGCGCGGCCGTGGACGCCAGCGCCCTTAGCTTTATCGAGGATAGCGAAAACGGCTGGAATACGGTGGTGGGCGAGCGCGGCGTAACACTCTCGGGCGGCCAGAAGCAGCGCATTGCCATTGCCCGTACCCTGATGAAGGACAACGATATCCTGATCTTCGACGATTCCCTGTCCGCCGTGGATACCGAAACCGACGCGGCCATCCGCCATGCCCTCAAGGAGCATAGCCGCGATACCACCACCATCATCATCAGCCATCGCGTGGTGACGCTCTCGCAGGCCGATCTGATCCTGGTGGTGGAGGATGGCCACGTCATCCAGCAGGGCACGCATCAGCAGCTGATTCATCAGCCCGGCCTGTATGCGCGCATCTTCAACATCCAGACCGCGCTGGAGGAGGAATTTGCCCGCCACAGCGCCCAGGAGGTGAACTAAAGCCATGCAGCAGACGCAGGAAAAAGACTATACGCAAAAATTTGACCTGTCCCTGTGGCGCAAGATTTTCCATCATGCCCGGCAGTATTATCCGCACCTGGCCGCGCTGGCCCTGTCGATGGCCATCAGCGCCCTGTGCGACGTGGCCTTTCCGCTGCTGACCAGCTACGCGATCGACTATCTGATTCCCGGCACGGGCGCGCAGGCCCCCTCGGGCGCCATGGCCCGGTTGATGTACAACATGGTCGGCTCGGCGGCCGCCCTGTTTTCCGGCAACACCATGGCGGGCTTTATCTTCCTGTATGCAATGCTGGTGATTGTGCAGGTCGCCACTATTTACGCTTTCCTGTATCTGGGCGGCGTGATCGAGGTGGGCGTGTGCTACAACATCCGCCAGGAAGCCTTCCATAAGCTGCAGGAGCTGCCCTTTTCCTATTATGACCGCATGCCTGTCGGCTATCTGATGAGCCGCATGACCAGCGATATCCAGCGCCTGGCCGAAACCATCGGCTGGAGCCTGCTGGATCTGTTCTGGGGCGTAGTGATGCTGGTGATGTGCTCGGTCACGATGCTGACCATCAACTGGAAGCTGGGTCTGGCCGTGATGGTGGTGCTGCCGCCGCTGGCCGTTATCAGCTTTTATTTCCAGCAGAAGATCCTCAAGAGCTGGCGCGCCGTGCGCAAGACCAACAGCCGCATCACCGGCGCGTTTAACGAAGGCATCATGGGCGCGAAAACCACCAAAACCCTGGTGCGCGAGGAAGCCAACATGCAGGAGTTTGGCGAATTGACCCACGAGATGCGCCGCTCCTCCGTGCGCGCCGCGTCGCTCAACGCCCTGTATCTGCCCATCGTTATTTCCCTGGGCTCGCTGGCCACAGCCTACGCCCTCTGGCGCGGTGGAAACCTGGTGCTGGCTGGAGCCATGTCCCTGGGCGTTATTCAGGTGTTCGTCAATTACACGGTGCAGTTTTTCGAGCCCGTGCGCAACATTGCCGGCGTGTTCAGCGAAATGCAGTCGGCACAGGCCGCGGCCGAGCGCGTGATGACGCTGCTGGACACCCAGCCCGACATTGTGGACAGCCCCGAGGTGGTAGCGCAGTTTGGCGATAACTTCCATCCCAAGCGCGAAAACTGGCCCGAGCTGCACGGCGATATCGACTTTGAGCACGTGGACTTCAAGTATCAGGATGGCGAGCGCGTGCTGACGGACTTTAACCTGCACGTCAAGGCTGGCGAAACCATCGCGCTGGTCGGCCCCACGGGCGCGGGCAAATCCACCGTGGTCAATCTGGTGTGCCGCTTCTATGAGCCTACGGGCGGCGAAATCAAAATAGACGGCGTGGACTACCGCAAGCGCAGCCAGCTGTGGCTGCAATCCAATCTGGGCTATGTGCTGCAGGAGCCGCGGCTGTTCTCGGGCACCATTCGGGATAACATCCGCTATTCCAAGCTGGACGCTACGGACGAGGAGATTCGCCGCGCGGCGCAGCTGGTAAACGCCGAGCCCTTTATCCTGAAGATGGAAAAAGGCTATGACACCGATGTAGGCGAGGGCGGCAGCCGGCTGTCCACGGGCGAAAAGCAGCTGATTTCCTTTGCCCGCGCGATCCTGAGCAACCCACGCATCTTCATCCTGGACGAAGCCACCTCCTCCGTCGATACTGAAACCGAGGTCATGATTCAGCAGGCCATCTCCCAGGTGCTTACGGGCCGCACGTCCTTTATCATCGCCCACCGCCTGTCCACCGTCCGCTCGGCCGACCGCATCCTGGTCATCGAGGATGGCAAGATCAAGGAGCAGGGCACGCATCAACAGCTGCTTCGCATGAAGGGCAGCTATTACAAGCTGTACATGAGCCAGTTTGAGGAAGAACGCGCGCAGGAAATCCTGTCCGCCAGGCTTGCGGACAGCAAAACGGACAATTAAAGCAGCCCTGCGTATATTTTATCCCCCTGCCCTTGCGGTATGGGGATTTATTATGGTAAAATCTGACCGTAATCGAAAAACAAGGAGGATTTTACATCCATGAACGTTTACCCCAACGCCAACCCCGCTCCCCGCAAAAACGGCAATAAAAAGCTAATCCGCGCGGGCGTGATCGCCGCAGTCGCCATTGTGCTGGCGCTGATTGTATACGGCGGCTGCACCGCCATCGTGCCCACCGGCTATACCGGCATCCTGACCACCTTCGGCAAGGTGGCCGACTACACGCTGGACGCGGGCTTCCACCTGAAAAGCCCCTTCCAGGTGGTCACTGTGATGGATAACCGCGAGCAGAAAACCAGCTACAACACGCAGGCCTTCTCCAGCGATATCCAGCAGGTGCAGGTGATCGGCTCCATCAACTATAACATCAACAAGACCACGGCCATGAACCTGTTCAAGGACGTGGGTACCAACTACTACAACACCCTGGTTTCGCCCCGCCTGCTGGAAAACCTCAAGGCTGTATTTTCCAAGTACACGGCAGAGGAGCTGATTTCCTCCCGTGATCGCCTGTCCATTGAGACCCGCGAAATGCTGAGCCGCGAAATGAGCGGCTACGGCATCAATATCATCAGCGTATCCATTGAGGATATCGACTTTGCCGACGCCTTTACCGATGCGGTGGAAGCCAAGCAGGTGGCGCAGCAGGGCAAGCTGAAGGCTGAAATTGAGCAGGAGCAGGCCACCATGGAGGCTCAGCAGCAGGCCGAGCGCAAGAAGATTGCCGCCGAGGCTGAGGCCAACGTGCAGAAGATCAACGCCGACGCGGAAGCCTATGCCATCCGTGCGCAGGCCGAAGCCCAGGCTGAGGCCAACCGGCAAATCGCCCAGTCGCTTACGCCCGAGTTGATTGAGTACACCCAGGTATCCAGCTGGGATGGCAAGCTGCCCACCTACATGGCCGGCGGCGACTCCACCACCCTGCCTGTGCTGAACCTGAGCGATCAGTAACGTCTCTCGTCCCTTTTCTCCTACACAAAAGCGCCAAGGGAGTTTCCTCCCTCGGCGCTTTATTGATATTTCGCTTAGCCAATGCCGCCTGTTACCGCGTCGCAGTCCAGAATCTCACCCGTCTGCGCATCCAGTCGAACACAGCAGCTCCATTCTATACCGTTTACATAAGCAGGGATATACCAGTCCAGATCCCATATCCGCTGTCCATTGGGACGCTGATACAGCGTGGCGTAAACCAGTTCGCTGCCCTCAGCTTCAAAACCCTCCTTGGTCAGGCCAAAGTCCTCCAGCAGCGCGACCTTGCCCAGCTCTTCTGCACGATCCTGAGCAATATCCTGCGAACCCGCATCGACGATGCGCGAAATCTCACCATCATACCGCCCTTCCAATTGCGTGCGCAGCAGCTTATTGGCCTGCTTGAGCCGATGCTTCACCCCACTGCGCGTTGTCCGCAGCGCCTGGGCTACATCGTTCACCTTCATTCCCTGATAATAGCGCAGCAGCGCCGTGCCGTACTGCGCCATCAGGCGCTCCAGCGCCGCCTGCCTGTCCCGCGTTTCATCCGTTTGCACGCCGTTCGCCTCCTTTCACACGTTTGACGAGGAAGGTGATCAAAATGGACGTTAAAAAATAAAACTTCCGCCATTTTATAACAGTGGAAGCGGGATTTGAAAACATCGCCCATAAAACAGGACAACAAAAAAGGACTGCCGAGCGTTGCTGCCCGGCAATCCCTGTTGCGGTGAGATTACTTGATGGTGATACGGCCCTGGGGCTGCGCATACTGCTGACCCACAACGCCGCCCAGCACCTGCTGCACATAATTAACCAGCGCGTCCTCCAACGCCACGCCCGTCTTGTAGCCGGCGGTCGCATTGGCATACTTGAAGGCATAGTAGGTATCGCCGCCCGCGGCGGTGAAATCGTTGGTGGCGATGGTGTACAGCGCGTCCTTATCAAAGGCCTGGCCGCCTACGGTTTCGATGGTCACGCGCGCGCCGGGATTCTTGGGCGCAAAGTAGGTGGAATCGGGATACTGCTCGCCCTGCTCAAAGGGCACAGTGGTATCGATGGTGAACACGATGCCCGCTACCTGCGGGAACGCGCCGATGGCGTCGGGGGTGGAGAAGGTAGCCGCTTCCAGCGCTTCCAGCAGCTCCGCGCCGGTCACGGTCAGCACGCTTACCTGGTTGCCGAAGGGGAAGATGGTCTTCATATCCTTCATGGTGATATCGCCGGCCTTGATGGAGGCGCGGATGCCGCCGCCGTTGGTGAGGGCGGCCACAACCTGCTCGCCCATGGCCTGCTGCGCAGACCACAGGATCGCATCCGCCGCAAAGTCGCCCAGGTTGGTTTCCTGCGTGCGCACGCCGGGAGCCTTGTTGCCATCCAGATCCACTTCAGTCTTGGCGAAGGCCGCGGACAGCTGCGCTTCCACCGCTTCATTGCGGCCGTTTACCACGGCGGCAACCTCGGCGTCGCAGGGCTTGTACATGTCAGACAGAATGTTGCTGTCGCACTTCCACAGCTTGGCGGTCAGCTTTTCGCCGTCGAATACGACATAGCCGATATTGCCGAAATACTCGCCGGTAGAAACCAGCAGGGTCTTCACGCCCTCGGTCTTGCTTTCCACTTCCTTGCCGCCGTCGATGACGGTGTGGCTGTGGCCGTCGATGAACAGGTCGATGCCGGTGGTGTTGGCAATCACATCGATGGAGCGGTTGCCGGTGCTCTCGTCATCCACGCCCAGGTGGCCGACGCACACAATCAGGTTGCAGCCCGCTTCCTTCAGCGCGTCAACCTGCGCCTGCGCGCAGGCATACAGCTCCTCGCCCGCGGCGAAGGTGATGCCGCGCACCTTGTCAGGATGGGTCTTGGTCATGGCCTCGGGGGTGTCCAGGCCGAACACGCCCACCTTGAAATCGCCCTTTTCAAAGATCACATGATCCTTGAATTTGAGCTCGCCGCTGATTTTATCGGTGATGTTGGCGGCCAGGATGGGGAAGTTGGCAAGCTCGGCGTTCTGCAGCAGGTTGTCGATGCCCCAGTCCAGCTCATGATTGCCGGGCGCCATCGCGTCATAGCCCGCGGCGTTCATGAATTCAAAGGCGGTCTTGCCGTAGTCCAGGTTGACCAGGGGCGTGCCCTGGGAGGCGTCGCCCGCATCCAGCAGCAGCACCTGCGCGCCCTGAGCCTCCAGGTCCTTTTTCACCTGCGTGATGGCGGCATAGCCCCATACGCCATTGGCGGACACGGCGCGGCCATGAACATCGTTGGTATGCAGAATAACTAGCTTGCCTTCCAGCGCGCCGCCTTCGGCCAGCGCGGGCAGGGCAAGGCCCAGCGCCAACGCCAGGCTAAGCAGGAGACAGATCAGCTTTTTGAAAGACATGAGAGTTCCTCCTTTTTATTATCGCCGCTTATTCGATGTGCGCAGCGTTTTTGTTCTTTTATCTTACCAAATCCAGCCGATTGCGTCAATATGGGAGCGATGCAAACAGGGAAAAAATTCCTCTGCCGTCTCTTGCGCGCCCTTTTCGCTTTGTGTTATGATCTGCTTAAAAAAACCTATTCTCGTGAACCGCCGCGCCGTGTAAGCTGTCTAATAGGTGAAATCAGCTGATTACCATGCAAAGGAGACGCACGATGGACAAGGATGAATTTTCGCGCCGGGCGCGGGATGCGACGCAATCGCTCTACCGCGTGGCCTGCGCCTATCTGGCCTCGCCGCCCGACCGGGACGACGCGGTGCAGGAGGCGTTGCTGCGCGCCTGGGAAAAGCGCCGCACCCTGCGCGAAGAGCAATACTTCAAAACCTGGCTCACGCGCATCCTCATCCGCGTATGCGTGGACATGCAGCGGCGCAAAAAGCGCGTGATCGTATCGGACAATCTTCCGGAGCAGATCGCGCCCGAGCCGCCCGATCCCCTGCTGCGCGAGGCCATCGAGCAGCTGGAGCCCACCCTTCGCGCGGCCGTGGTGCTCTATTATCTGGAGGGCTACGATATCCGCGAAACGGCTTCTCTGCTGCGCGTGCCCCAGGGCACGGTCAAATCCCGCCTGTCGCGCGCCAGGCGGCAGCTTCAAAGCTTTCTTAAGGAGGATACGGCGCTATGAAACAATCAAATTGGCAGCGAGCCTATGAGCAGGCGCCCGCGTCCTTTACCGGGCGGATGGAAACCACCCTCGCCCATTTGAAGGAGGAAGAACCCATGAAAAAGCTATCCCTGCGCATTGTGTGCATCGCCGCAGCCGCCGTGCTGGCGCTGATGGGCACGGCCATCGCCCTGACCGCCACGGGCGTGCTGGATACCTACACCGGCATTCAGCCCCTGCCCACCGCGCAGAGCCTGGTGCAGAAGGACTTTGATCAGCAGGGCGGTGAAAACTACCTGTTCACCCTGACCGTCCGCGAGGCGCTGTGCGACGGCTACCGCACACGTATCGTATACGAATACCGCGCCAAGGCTGCCGATATCTTCCTGTACGGGCTGGATTTTTGCAGCGGCGACAGCGTAGATATCGACGGTCAGGAATACACCTTCGAGCAGCTTGCCGCGGGGCGCAGGCCTGTTAGGGTGAGCATGCCGACGCCGGCCGGCGCTTCGGATGACAGCGCCAACCCCGTCGGCGGCGCCGCGGACACGGCCGATTTCCTGTACGAAAGCCCCGGCGTGCTGATCCTGTGGAAGGAGTTTGCCGCCGTATCCAGCCAGGATGCGCAGCAGTATTCCTACAGCTATTTTCCCAATGGGAGCGAAAGCCGCGTGACCGAGCCGCTTGCCTTCCGCATCCGCAACGCGGCGGAAATCAAGGAATACGCCATTCCCGCCTTTGAGGGCGAGCGCTTTGCCTGCCGCGGCGGGCGGCTGATCCTCAGCCCCCTGTATACCTACATGATCGTGGACGTGCAGCTCAGGCAAGAAATCCAAAACCGCGATATCTGGCTGTGCGACGCGCAGGGCAACCGCTATGAGGTCGCCTCGGGCAGCGCGGCCATGCCGGACGAGCAGGGCTTTGAAACCTACACCTCGCTCCTCTCCCCCATGGAGACGCTGCCGGACACCCTGCAATTGCTGCTGAGCACCTACGGCCCCTTCGAGCCGCTGGAGAGCATCGCCTTTCAGCCCGAAGCCCGGTAAACCGTGATCCTATCTATCCGCCCGCTTACGCAGGCGGATTTTTGTTTGCATTCGCGGCCACAGCTGATATAATAAGGGCAGCCTTCAACACGAAAGGAGCCGCCATGGAAGAAAGAATTATTGCCGAGCTGCAAGCCCTGTTCGCGGGCGAAAGCAGCGGGCACGATCTGTTTCACACCCTGCGGGTGACCCGCACGGCGCAGCGCATTGCATCGCAGCTTCCCTGCGACCGGGATCTGGTCACGCTGGGCGCGCTGCTGCACGATGCAGACGACCCCAAGCTATTCGCCACGCAGGATTATGCCAACGCGCGGCGTATTCTGGCCGGCTGCGGCGTGCCGCAGGAACGGATCGAAGCGGTGATCGCCATCATCCGCACGGTGTCCTTCAAGGGCACGGATTCGGTGCGCCCCGACAGCCTTGAGGGGCAGATCGTGCAGGACGCCGACCGCCTGGACGCCATCGGCGCCATTGGCGTGGCGCGGGCGTTTGCCTATGGCGGTGCCAGGGGACGCAAGATGTACGACCCTGCCGAGCCGCCCCGGCTGAACATGGACGAAGCCGCCTACCGCGCAAACCGGGGCACGACGGTCAATCACTTTTATGAAAAGCTGTTCCTGCTGCGCGAGCTGCTTTGCACCCAGCCCGCACGCGATATCGCCGCCGGGCGTGAGGCCTTCATGCGCGATTTCCTGACGCAGTTTTATGCCGAATGGAACGGCGAGCGCTGACACGCTAAAAGGGACGCTGCTTTCTTATCCAGGCAGCGTCCCTTTTTATGTCTTTGATTATTCCTCGATGCGGCGCAGGCCTGCCACCTGCGATACAGGCAGGGAGAAGCAGATCGCCCCGGACGGCGTGCCCGGCCCCGTCTTTTCGATGATCGACTGCATGATGGCCGCCTTGTCCTCCGCGCGGGCGACGATCAGCAGCACCTCCTTTTCCTCGGCCAGCGAGATGCCCAGGAATTTTTCCGCCGCCACCAGGCCCGTGCCCTTGGCGGACAGCACCGTGCCGCCCGCCGCGCCCGCCGCGCGCGCAGCGTCCATCACCTCGTCGGAGCAGCCCTCATTGAGGATTACGTAGATCAGCTCATGCGCAAACGTCATATCCGGCTTTCCGCCGCTTTTCTGGTTTTCAGTCAGATAGGCCAATGTTTTTCCGCCTCCTACGCTTTTGATCGGCACGGACAGCATGATGCCGTTGCCGGGAATGTCGATAAACATCTTTACCTTTGCCGCCAGCATCAGCTGCCGGGTTTTATCGCTGTCCGCCACGGTGGACAGCACCGCCTTCTCGGTGGCCTTCAGGCCGTTGAGCGACAGATGCTCCATCGTGGCCGTGCCGCGCCCCAGCATGGTCAGCGACATGGGAAGGCCGACGCTTTTGAAGATGGCCTCCATGCTTTCACGCCGGTCGCGATCCATCATGGTTATCACCAGGTTCAGGCTCATATCACACCTCCCACAGCTCGATCACATCGTTCTCGGCATAGACGGACTGCGCCACGGTCTTTGCCTGACGGCGGGATTTGATTACATACACCACGCCCATTGCCTGCACGGTGATCAGGGGCATCATGGCCACCAGCGCCACAATGCCGAAGGCGTCGGTCATGATGTTGCCGCCCATGGCGGTGCACGCGCCCATGGCAAAAGGCAGCATGAAGGTGGCCGTCAGCGGGCCGGAGGCCACGCCGCCCGAGTCAAAGGCGATGGCCGTAAACGTTTGCGGCACAAAGAAAGCCATGGCCAGCGCCAGCACATAGCCAGGCACCACGAACCACAAGATGGAAACGCCCGTCAGCACGCGCACCATGCCCAGACCCATGGCCGAGGATACGGCGATGGACAGGCTGACGCCCATGGCTCTGGCCGATATCGCGCCTGCGCTCAGCTCCTCCACCTGCTTGTTGAGCACATGGACGGCGGGCTCGGCGTTGATGATAAACCAGCCCATCAGCATGGACAGCGGGATCAGCCAGTAGCGCAGCCCAGGCGCGGCCAGGCGCTCGCCCAGGATATAGCCCAGTGAGGAAAAGCCCACGTTCACGCCCGTCAGGAACAGCACCAGGCCTATGCACGTCCACACCAGGCCCACCAGAATGCGCATGAAGGGCAGGCGGCGCAGGCGCAGGGAAACCACCTGGAACACCAGGAAAAAGGCAACGATTGGCAAAAGCGCAATGACAACTTCCTTTAGATATGCAGGCAGGGACGAAATATAGTTATGCCCCAGCTCCACCGTATCCTGATAATTGCTCAGCACCATGGCCGCCGTGCCGTCCGCGCTGCCGCGATAAATAAAGCCCAGCAGCATCACGGCTAGGATCGGCCCAATGGAACACAGCGCGACCAGGCCAAAGCTGTCCGTCTGCGCGTGGCTATCGCTGCGGATGGAGGATACGCCCACGCCCAGCGCCATGATAAAGGGCACGGTCATGGGGCCGGTGGTTACGCCGCCGGAGTCAAAGGCCACGGCCAGGAAATCCTTGTCCACCAGCGCGGCCAAAATAAAAATCAGCGCATAGAAGACCAGCAGCATCCACCGCAGCGGAATCACCAGCAAAATGCGCAGCATGCTCAGCAGCAGAAAAATGCCCACGCCCACCGATACGGTAATAATCAGCACCGTGGTATCGATGTTTGGCACATTGGCCGCCAGCACCTGCAGATCGGGCTCAGCCACCGTGATGGCCACGCCCAGCAGGAAGCTGACCGTCAATATCAGCCACAGCTTGCGCGATTTTGTCAGCTTCGCACCCATATGCGTGCCGATCTGCGTCATGGATACCTCAGAACCCAGGGTAAAGAGCGCCATGCCCACAATCAGCAGCACCGAGCCGATCAGGAAGGACAGCATCAGGTCGGTTGTGACCGGCACAAAGCTGAAGCACACAATGGTGACAATCAGCGTGATGGGCAGAACCGATGCGACCGCCTCGCGGAATTTTTCAGTTAGTTGCTTTCTTTCGCTCAATCCGTTTCCTCCTTGCAGCAGTTTGTTCTTATTATATCATATGCAAGGGGAAAATGAATAGACATTTTTGCAAAAATGCATAAATTAATGCATTATTGTGCAATTTGATTTTTTGCTATCTTCAATGAGCCGCTCGCTCAAATACCGTCCTTCGCGACAGCATACGCTGCGCAGACCCGTGCGCTTTATTCCCAGCAGGCGATCCATCTCATCTGCCGCGGAACGATAATCGCTGCGATTATGGTGCACCAGGATATAATCCGCCTGATGAATTTTCCCCTTCGCCGCCATCCAGAATGCGCGCATGGGCGCAGCCAGGCCAAACACCCAGATGGGCGAACAAACGGTGACAGGCTCATAAGCGCTCAGATCGACGGCAATCGGGGCAATGGGCATGGGCCAGCGATGCATGCCGTAACGCCCACACCACCAGGCGCCTGGGATTTTCACCGACATGGTGATATGCTACCTGCTGGGCGGCAAAATCCTCCTGCCGTGCAAACACCCAGGCCGCGTAGCCCGTGATCGTCTGGATCAGGCCGAAGATAAAATAAGCCGTGGACATGAAATTAAGCGGGAAGATATAAAACTGAATGCAGATCCACAGCATCAGCGTTACGCCGAATATCCCGCCCAGGATGGCTCCGGCACGACGGTTTTTCAGCAGCAGCACGGCGGCGGTCAGGTTGGTCAGGCCGTTGACGATCAGCAACGCAATGCCGGAGAACGTGAAATTCTGAAACAATACGCTGGCAAATGGCAGCACCTGAAAATAGGGCAGCATCGCGTCCATACCCATGATGCTGCCAGACGGCTCAATCAGCATGCAGGCCGCGCCAGCCACCGCGCCGATTCCAATAAACAGCGTCCAGAAAATCAGCCACTTACGAGCCGTTTGATAGCGTGACTTCATCCTCGTTCGCTCCTTTTAAGCAACGCATGTTATGCATTATAACACACAGGGAAGAATTTGCAAGCCGCCTGGGTGCTTTTTTCATTTTGCGGATTTGAAACTTTTTTGCTGCGCCCTTGGCAAGCAGCGCAATATGTGGTATAATTATTGCAATTTCCGCTTTTTTATGAAAGGATTTGCTATGCCTGCCAAGAAACAAAGCGTCGATATGACGCAGGGCTCCATCTCCGGCCATCTGATCCGCTTCGCCGTTCCCATGCTGATCGGCCAGGTTTTCCAGCAGCTGTACAACACGGTGGACAGCGTGGTGGTCGGCCAGTTTGTGGGCAAGGAGGCGCTGGCCGCCGTCGGTTCCACGGGCAATATCATCAACGCGCTGATCGGCTTCTTTTCGGGGCTGTCCATGGGCGCGGGCGTAATCATCTCCCAGTCCTTTGGCGCCAGGGATTCCCGCGGCGTGCACGACGCCGTGCATACCTCGCTGCTGCTGACGCTGCTGGCCTCCGTTGTCTGCACGGCGCTGGGGCTGTTTGCCGCCCCGCTGATGCTGGAGATGATGGATACGCCCGCCGACGTGATCGGCGAGGCCGCCGAATACCTGCGCATCTATTTTGCAGGCGTGGCGGGGCTGATGTTCTATAACATCGGCTCGGGCATCCTGCGCGCGGTGGGCGATTCTCGCCGCCCGCTGTACTTTTTGATCTTCTCGGCGGTCATGAACATCGTGCTGGATCTGCTGTTCGTGTGCTCCTTCCACATGGGCGTGGCGGGCGTTGCCTACGCCACCATCATCTCGCAGATTCTCTCGGCCGTCCTGGTCATCATTGTGCTGATGCGTTCGCAGGAGGATTACCGCCTGATCCCGCGCGAGCTGCGCATCAACGGCCCCATCCTGAGCCGCATACTGCGCATCGGCCTGCCCGCCGCCATCCAGACCAGCGTCATTTCCTTTTCCAATGTATTTGTACAGGCGTACATCAACGAATTCCAGTCCTCCTGCATGGCGGGCTGGACCAGCTATAACCGCCTGGACGCCTTTGCCTGGCTGCCGATGCTGTGCCTGGGCATGGCCAACACCACCTTTGTTGGGCAGAACCTGGGCGCAGGCAAGCTGGACCGCGTCAAGAAGGGCGTAAACATCGGCATTCTGATTGCCATGGCGGGCACGCTGATCATCGTCGTCCCGCTGATGTGCTTCTCCGATACCATGCTGAAGCTCTTTAACAGCGATCCGGAGGTGCTGCGCTACGGGCGGATGTTCGTGCTGTACATGTCGCCCTTCTATATTCCCTACTGCGCCACGCAGATTTACTCCGGCGCGCTGCGCGGCGCGGGCGACAGCCTGTCCCCCATGATCGTCACCATCGCGTCCTTTGTGGTGTTCCGCCAGCTGTATCTGCTCATCGGCACGCAGTTCATCTCCTCGCCCCTGTTCGTGGGGCTGAGCTATCCCGCGGGCTGGATTGTCAGCACGATCACGCTGTTTATCATCTACCGCAGCGGCCGCTGGGAAAAGAAGCTTCCCGCGCATGTCCACATGCAGGCTGCATAACGGGCGGCGCAGCAGCCCCCGCTGTCTCGTCAGGCTCCCTTATTCATATCTTATCATAGCATATCATCATAAAGCGCAGCTCTCCCGGCAGGATCGCACCCGCCGGGAGAGCTTTTCAGTATTCCGCCCTGCTTACAGCTCGGCCTCCAGCCGCACGCAGCGGCCCACAATATGCAATTCGTCCACCGCCATGATCTCGCTTTCGCATGCCGCATCGTAGCGCTGCAAAAGCACTTTGAAGTTATCCAGCCGCTTGATCACGCGCAGCACGCGCCCCTGCGGGGCCTGGATCAGCATCATTGCGCCGTCCACGGGCGCAGCGGCGGGCACCACCAGCACCACATCGCCGCGCGTCACGCGGAAGCCGCGCATATCGTCGTCCGGCGCCATGAAATAAAACACCTTTTCGGGGGACGCGCCCTCGATCTTGCCGTTTTCCACTGGCAGCAGGCGGTGCCCCACTTCCTTCATCACGGCGTTGTATACCGGCACGCGCTTGAGCACATTGGCCAGTGCGTCCAGCCAGATGGAGCCGCTCACGCCCTCCTCCTGCGTGGAAGCGGCCTTTTCCGCATCGGGCCGCACCTTATCTGCCTTTTTGCGCAGGGTTGCCTGCGCGCGGGTCATTTCGTCGCTGGCGGACTGCAAATCCACCGTGGCGGCAATATCGTCCAGGCTGAAATCCGCCTCGGTCTGCTGCTGCATGCCCATGGATTTAAGGATACGCCGCGCCTGATCGTCGGCAATGATGCGCGTGCCCTGCTCCACATCCAGCAGATATTTCTCGGCCACGCCGCACTTCTTGGCCACCTGCTTGGCGCTCAGGCCCCGGCGCGTGCGTTCCAGCTTAATCAAATCGCCCAGTCTGCTCATAAACAAAGCCTCCAATCGTCGTTACGTCAATAGTATAGCCTTTTTTCGGTAAATTTCAAGGCGCGGCCGCTTGCTTTCGCCCGCGGCGCAGTGTACAATAAATACAAACAATGCAGAAAGTGAGAAACAGCATGAACACAAAATGCAAGCGCATCCTAATGAGCATCGTGGGCGTGACCCTTTGCGGCATGAGCGCCGGCATATACAAATATGCCGCCTTTGGGGTAGATCCCTTTCAGTGCTTCGTATTTGGCGTGGACGCGGCTGTGCCCATTGCCTATGGCACGCTGTACGTGCTGCTAAACGCTGGGCTACTGATCTTTTCGCTCCTGGCGGACAGGCGCTATGTAGGCCTGGCCACGGTGCTGAACATGCTGTTTCTGGGATATGTGCTGCAATTCACGCATGATCTGCTGGCGCGCTATCTGCCTGCGCCCATGCTGTGGCAGCGGCTGATCCTGATGGCCATTGGTTTTACAGGCCTGTGCTTTTCGCTGTCGCTGTATATCACGGCCGACCTTGGCGTATCCACCTACGACGCCATCGCGCTGATCATCTCCCGCACCTGGGGTGTGGGACAATTCCGCTTTGTTCGCATCCTGACGGACTTTGCCTGCGTGGCCGTGGGCTGCGCGCTGTATCTGCTGGGCGGCAATCCGCCTGACAGCATCATGACCATTGCCGGGCCGGGCACCATTCTGTGCGCCGCGTGCATGGGGCCGCTAATCGACTGGTTCAACCGCCGCGTTTCTATCCCGCTGCTGCACAGGCAGGCAGCCTGATCACCACAGGATAATATCCGTCACAACATCGTCCATCAGCGCGATTACCGCGGTTTTGCCCTTGTCCGCCAGGCTCTGGCAGGCAATGGACTCGCTGTTCATGGGACTGAGCATGCCGCCAGCCTGCAGCACGGTAAAATCGCGCACGCCGCTGAGCTTGACACAGGCAGCAATGTAGGAACCGTTGCTGCCATTTTTATTGAAGCCAAAGCACTTTACGCCCTTGCCGCCGCGCCCCTGGGGATCCAGCATCGCGCCGGGAATGCGCTTGGCATAGCCGGACTCGCTGAACACCAGCATTTGCTCGCTGTTCTGCAGCGTGCAGCCGCGGATCACCTGATCCCCAATCGCCAGAGCAATACCCTTTACGCCGCCGGATGCGCGTCCCTGCGCAGGCACGGTATCCAGCGTGAAGCGAATGCTCATGCCGCTTCGGGCGATGATCGCCACATCGGCGTGCGGCTGCGCCAGCGCCACATCCACCACGCGGTCGCCATCCTTCAGCGCCAGGGCGGCAAAACGCTGACGGCGCACAGCGTACTCCGTGGCAGCACTGCGCTTGACCAGGCCGTTCTGGGTAAAGAACAGCAGATCCGGCGTGCTTTCAAACGCCTTGGGCGCGATATCCAGAATGCGCACGCACTTTTCATCGGCCTCGATACCCTGCAGGATGCCCGTGAGCGCCACGCCGCGCTCCTTGGGACGCAGCGATTCGTTGATGGCCGATACGGCCAGCGGGTAGCACTGCCCGCGATCGGTAAAGAACAGCAGAGTATGATCGGTCTGCGTGCGCAGCAGATAGCGCGGCATATCGCTTTCCTGCGTGGTCAAATCCAGCTTGTCAAAGATGCGCGGAGCCATGCGGCGCAGCTGCCCGCCGCGGGTATAGAGCACCACTGCGTCCTCGGGCACAGGCGTTTCCAGATCGTCCTCCTCCTCAACGGGGGGAATCTCCTCCTCTCGCAGGATGGTCGTGCGGCGCTCGTCGCCGTACTGCTCGCCAATCTCGCCCAGCTCTTTTTTGATCACGCCCAGCAGCTTGCGCTCACTCCCCAAAATGGCCTCCAGCTCGGCGATGCGCTTATGCAGCTGCTCGGCCTCCTCGCGCAGCGCCAGAATCTCCAGCCCCGTCAGGCGCTGCAAACGCAGATCCAGAATGGCCTGCGCCTGCACCTCGGTAAAGCCAAACTGCGCACACAGGCGCTCACGAGCCTCCTTGCCGTTCTTGGACGCGCGGATGGTTTTGATCACCTCATCCAGCACGTCCACAGCGTGAATCAGACCCTCTACGATATGGTCGCGCGCCTTGGCCTGATCCAGGTCGTACTGAGAGCGGCGAGTGATCACGTTCTTTTGATGCTCGATGAATGCGTCCAGCATGGCGATCAGGCCCATCTGCACGGGCTTGCCCTGATAAATGGCCACCATGTTTACGCCGTATGTCACCTGCAAATCACTGTATTTATACAGCTTCTGCAGCACCTTGTTGGGATCGTAATCCTTTTTAATTTCCACCACGGCGCGCAGGCCCGTGCGGTCGGACTCGTCGCGGATATCGTGGATGCAGCCGAAAATCGCCTTTTTTTCATCCGACAGCTTAAGAATCTTGGACAGCATATCGGCCTTGTTGACCCCATAGGGCACCTCGGTGATGCAAATCAGCGAGCGCCCCAGCGGGCCTTTTTCAATGTGCACCCGCGCGCGCAGGGTCAGCTTGCCGCGGCCGGTCTGATAGGCTGCGCGGATTTCAGGCGTATCCAGCAGCACACCGCCGGTGGGAAAATCAGGCGCGGGCAGCACCTGCATAAAATCGTCCAGCGTGGCCTTGGGCTTATCGATGCGCAGATCCACCGCGCGGATAACCTCACTGAGGTTATGGGGCGGGATGTTGGTGGCCAGTCCCACCGCGATGCCCGACGCGCCGTTGACCAGCAGGTTGGGGAACCGCGCGGGCAGGATCTCCGGCTCCTTGAGGGTATCGTCAAAGTTCAGGTGGAAGGGCACGGTGTCCTTATCCAGATCGCGCAGCATTTGCAGCGCCAGCGGAGCCATGCGCGCCTCGGTATAACGCATGGCGGCGGCGCTGTCGCCGTCGATGGAGCCAAAGTTGCCATGGCCGTCCACCAGCGTGGCGCGCAGTGAAAAGCCCTGCGCCATGCGCACCAGCGCGTCATAAACCGAGCTGTCGCCGTGGGGATGATATTTACCCAGGCAATCGCCCACGATGCGCGCGCACTTACGGTGCGGCTTATCGGGGGTGTTGCCCAGCTCCATCATGGTGTACAGGATGCGGCGCTGCACGGGCTTGAGGCCATCCTCCACGCGCGGCAAGGCGCGTTCCAGGATGACGTGCTCGGCATAGGGCATCATGCTCATGTGCATCACATCCTCCAGCGGCATCTGGATGATATCCGGCGTGATGGGATTGACAGGCGGCTGCTTGGCCATGGAATCAAACCTCCTTGGGGCGTAGCGGGCCGCAGGGACGCGACCCGATCAAAAAATCAGTTTTTCTGTTCCTTTTCCAGCTGGTGGGATTCAAAATTATCCTGCTTGTTGAACTCAGCATGGCTGATGATATACTCGCGGCGGGGATCCACCTTATCGCCCATCAGGATGGTGATGATTTCATCCTCGCGGGCGGCGTCCTCCAGCGTTACGCGCATCAGCTTGCGATGGGCGGGATCCATGGTGGTTTCCCACAGCTGCTCAGGGTTCATTTCGCCCAGACCTTTATAGCGCTGAATGGTATAGTTCTTTTTGCCAGCGGTCAGGCGGCGCAGCTCCTTATCGTCATAGGCATACTCC
Organism: Clostridiales bacterium; assembly: GCA_004556155.1. Lineage (GTDB taxonomy): Bacteria > Bacillota > Clostridia > Christensenellales > Aristaeellaceae > SFMI01. Next base: position 2,000 of record SFIM01000031.1, on the reverse strand, counting down.
TGCGAGCCGGGGCGCTTGACCAGATACAGCGGCGGCATGCCGATATACACATGCCCCTGAGCCACCAGCTCACGCATATAGCGATAAAAGAAGGTAAGCAGAATCGCGCGGATATGCGCGCCGTCCTGATCGGCGTCGGACAGAATGATGACCTTGTGATACTTGAGCGCGCTGATATCAAAATCCTCGTCAATGTTGGTGCCCAGCGCCGTAATAATGGAGCGGAATTCCTCATTGGCCAGCACCTGATCCAAGCGCTTCTTTTCGGCGTTGAGGGGCTTGCCGCGCAGCGGCAGGATGGCCTGAAAATGCCGGTCGCGCCCCTGCTTGGCGCTGCCGCCAGCCGAATCGCCCTCTACGATAAATAGTTCGTTTTCAACGGCCTTGCGCCCCGTGCAGGAGGACAGCTTGCCCACCAGCGGCGCGGCCTCCAGCGAGTTACGGGCACGGGCGACGTCGCGCGCCTTGCGGGCGGCCTCGCGCACCTTGGCGGATTTAACGGCCTTTTCCACAATCTTCTGTGCCAGCTCGCCGTTTTTCAGGTTTTCCAAAAACTCCGCCAGCCTCAGGCTGATGATGCTTTCCACGGCAGGCTTTACTTCGCTATTTCCCAGCTTGCCCTTGGTTTGGCCTTCAAACTGCGGGTTCTTGACCATCACGGTCAGCACGGCGGTCAGTCCCTCGCGGAAGTCCTCGCCGGCCAGGTTCGCGTCCTTTTCCTTGAGCGCGCCGATCCTGCGCGCATAATCGTTGAACGCCTTGGTCAGCGCGCTGCGGAAGCCCATCTCGTGCGTGCCGCCCTCGCCGGTGGGAATGTTATTGACATAGCTGAACACGGACTCGGTATAAGCGTCGGTATACTGCATGGCCACGGCGCAGACCACATCGTCCTTTTTGCCCTCCAGCAGGATGGGCTCATCATGCAGCGGGGTTTTATCGCGGTTGAGATATTTGACATAATCGGCGATACCGCCCGCGTAGCAGAACCGCGTCTCGCGCTGATCCTCCTTGGCGCGTTCATCGATAAAGGTAATCTTGAGGCCCTTGTTCAGGTAGGCCAGCTCGCGCAGGCGGCGGGAGACGGTTTCGCTGTTGAAGCGGTGATCCTCGGTAAAAATCGTATCGTCGGGCAGGAAGCGCACCAGCGTGCCGCGCTTGCGGGTATTGCCCAGCTTTTGCAGTCCGCCCACAGGCTTGCCCGCGTGCCATTTTTTATCCTTCTCATCCCAGATGGTCTCAAAGCGCATCTGATAGTGCGTCCAATCGCGGAAGGAATCCACGGTCATCCATTTGCTCAGCGCGTTTACCACCGACGCGCCCACGCCGTGCAGGCCGCCGGAATAGGCATAGTTTTCATTGCCGAACTTGCCGCCCGCGTGCAGGCGGGTATAAATCAGCTCGATACCCGATACATGCAGCTGTGGATGCTCGTCCACCGGCACGCCGCGACCGTTATCCCACACAGAGGCGGAGCCATCCTTATGCAGCGTAACAGCGATCTCGGTCGCATAGCCGGCCAGGGCCTCGTCGATGCCATTGTCCACGATTTCCCACAGCAGATGATGCAATCCGCGTACGCTGGTGGTGCCGATGTACATGCCCGGGCGCATGCGGACGGCGTCCAGCCCTTCCAGCACCTGGATTTTTCCAGCGTTGTAAGCATCATTTGACGCATTGATTGGCGGCATATCGTAAACCCTCCCGGTTATTGGTTAAAATTGCATAGCAAATTATTATATCATATTGGAAAAAGGATGTCAAAACGCGGGCGATAAAAAAAGGGAAATGGCACGTTCTTATGCCGGGAAAAATCAAATCATGCCGCTCGTTCCCGTCACAAAAAACGCCCTCAGGCGTCTGAACCACCCGAGGGCGAGTGCTGCTGAAGGCTTATAAATTATTTGCCAGCCTTGGCCAGGGCGTCGTTGACGGCGGCGATGAAGGCTTCGCTCGTCTTGGTCGCGCCGGTCACAGCGTCCACGTTGGTGGAGTTGTTGGCA
>SFIM01000030.1 GCA_004556155.1 Clostridiales bacterium | reverse complement strand
CGGTTGCTGGACTGTTCAATGCGCCTTTAGGCGCGGCAGGTATCATTGCCTTGAAGGCATGGTGCATACCACCGGCTTAGCCGGTGGTTTTGATTTGTCTTTTTTTACCTGTCGTGATACAATAATGCCATTGAAAGGGGGAAAAGCCATGCTGACCATTTTGGGCGCGCGCACGCGCAGGCTGTGGCCGCATCTGCGCAGCCAGGCCACTGCGGCGCTGACCGCCGGCAGGCGCTGCGTGCTGCTGGTGCCCGAGCAATATACCCTGCAGGCGGAGCGCGATCTGATCCGCGATTTATCGCTGCCGGGCTTTTTTGACATCGAGGTTTTTTCCCTTTCGCGCTTTGTGCAGCGGCTCTTTCTGATCTGCGGCAGCAACCGCGTGCGCGTGGACGGCAACGGCAAGAACATTGCCCTGGCCCGCGCGCTGCTGTCCTGCAAAAAGAATTTGAAATACTATGCGCGCTCGGTGTCGCGCCGCGGCTTTATCGCGCAAAGCGGCGAGTGGATTGCCGATATGAAGCGCGCGCAGATCACGCCTGATAAGCTGCAGACATACGCCGATTCCCTGCCGGAGAGCGCCTACGCTGAAAAGATGGGCGATCTGGCGCGCATCTACGGTGGGTATTCGGATATCCTGGCTGATAAGTTTGTGGATGGCGAGGACGTGCTTGCTGCCGCGATCGACGCGGTGCCGCAGTCCAAGCTGGTGCAGGACGCCGATGTCCTGGTCTATGGCTTTGATGTGATTACCGATGATTTTGCCCGGCTGCTTTGCGCCATCACGGCCAGCTGCAGCGCGTCGTGGGTATATCTGGTGATGGATCGGCAGGACGCGCCGGACGGCGACTGCTTTGCGCCTGTGCGCGACAGCGCGGAGCGTCTGCGCACGCGCCTGCGCCAGGCTGGGCTGCGCCGCGAATGGCTGTGGCTGGATGGCGAGACGATGGATGCGCCGGAGGATATCCGCGCGCTGGAAGCACGCCTGCTGCGCCCCGCGCCCGCGCCGTATCAGCAGATCCCGCAGCATATCACGCTCTTTGAGGCGGCAACTCCTTATGCGGAGGCGCATTATATCGCGCAGGAAATCGTGGCCTGGGCGCGGCGTGGCGTGGCCTATGGCGATATCGCCATCCTGTGCGGCAATATGGCGGCCTATGCCTCCGTGCTGGATACGGTGCTGCGGCAGTATGATATCCCGGCGTATATCGCCGTCAAGGAGCCGCTGCTGTCCCACGGCCTGGTGCGGTTGCTGTTGTCCGCCGTGCGCGCCGCGACGGGCGGCTATCGCGCGGAGGATATGCTGGCTGCGATTAAATCCGGTTACGCGCCGCTCAGCCAGGAGGAAGCCTGGCAGCTTGAAAACTATGCGCTGGCCTACGGTATCAACGGCGCGCGCTGGCGCGAGCCCTTTGCGCGCGGCAGCGAGGAGGAACGTGAGAGCCCTGAGCAGGCGCGTCAAAAGCTATATCCTATCCTGAAGCGTTTGCAGGATGGTCTGCGCGAGGCCAGGGACGCGGCGCAATCGCTGCGTGCGCTGATGAATCTATTGACGGACTGCGATGCTTATCACACCTTGCTTGCCCAGGAGGATGCGCTGGTGCGCGCGGGCATGACGGATGAGGCAGTGCGCACGCGCCAGGTATGGACGCGCCTGCTGGCGCTGCTGGAGCAGATGCATGAAATCGCCGGCGGCGCGCGCATTCCCGGCTCCACTGTGACGTCATGGATCGAGGCGGGCCTGATGGACGAAGGCATCTCGTCCCTGCCGCCCTCAGAGGGCTGCGTCACGGTAGGAGAAATCGGCAATCTGATTGCCTTTGAGCCCAGAATTACCTTTGCCTGCGGTCTGCATAGCGAGGGCGCGGGAGCGGGCGATCATAGCCTGCTGACCGATGAAGAAAAAAGCACGGCATGCGCGGATATGGAGGCTTATCTGGGCATGGGCGAGGATGAGCGCGATCTGATGAACGAGCTGGATATCTGGAAGGTGCTCAGCTCTCCGCGCGAGCTGCTGTATCTGAGCCACGCGCAGGCCAATCAGGCGGGCGAACCGCTGCGCGCAGCCCCGGCGATTGCGGCGATCCGCCGCATTTTTCCCGGCCTTACGGTGCTGGGTACGGTGGAGGGCGCGCAGGGTGCGCTGCATCCGCTGGCCCCCCAACCGACGCTGGATGCAATCGGTACGCGTCTGCGCGGAGGGGACCTGCACGGCGAATGGCTGCAAGCCTTCCGTTGGTTATGGCAGCAGTCTGATTATCATGGCGAGATGCTAGCACTTTTGTCCGCTGCGCGGGATGAGAAGCGGGAAGAAGCGCTTGCACCGGGTATGGCGCGCGCGCTGTTTACCGACCGCGTGGTTTCTATCAGTCGCTTGGAAAGCTATGCTGCTTGCCCGTATCAGCATTTTGTGCAGTACGGCCTGCGCCCGCAGGAGCGCAAGACCTGGGCCACGGACGAGCGAGATCGGGGCGTGTTCTATCATGCCGCCATGGAGGGCTTTACCCGCGTGCTGACTGCGCATCCAAGCTGGCCCAATATCACCCGCGAAGATTGCGATGCGCTGATGGACGCGGCCATGCAGCCCTTGACGGAGCAGTGGCGTGAACAGGCCATCGGCGACAGCGCCCGCGCGCGCGCGGAGGGCAGGCGCTATATCCATGTGTGCAAGCGCGTGGCTTGGGCTTTTACCAAGGGAGCGGCGCAGAGCAGCTTCCGCCCGCAGTACGGCGAGGTGGCCTTTGGCTATCCCGGTGGGCCGCCGCCGCTGACGCTGAATTTGTCGGATGGCACCAAGGTAAGCGTGCGCGGGCGCATTGACCGCATTGATCGCTTTGACAGCGGCGAAAGCGTGTATTTGCGCGTGGTGGACTATAAATCAAGCGCGCAGAAGCTGGATCCTGCCCGCATCAACATCGGCATGCAGCTGCAGCTTTTGCTGTATCTGGAGGCTGCGCTGGCGGGGGATAGGGACGCGCTGCCCGCAGGCGCGTTTTATCAGTGGATGGGCGATCCGCTGGTGGATCAGGATAAGCAGAGCATGATCGAAAGCGAACTTGCCAAGCGCCTGTGCCTGAAGGGCGTAATGCTCTCCGACGTGCAGGTGGCACAGTGGATGGACGCTTCGCAGCCGCCTGTGAGCATTGAAAATGTGTTCAACAAGGACGGCTCACCCAAGAAGGGCAAGCTGGTATGCACGCTGGATGAGCTGTATCGCTTGATTGAGCGCGCGCACAGGACGGCTGTGCGTCTGACGGAGGAAATCCGCGGCGGCGGCATCAACGCCGCGCCAGTCTGCGAACGTGGGGAGGCAATCAGCTGCCAGCGTTGCGCATTTGCGGGCGTTTGCAGGCGTGATCCGCGCAATCCAGCCTTTGATCGCGCGCTTTCTGATGCATCACTGGAAAATTTGATTAAAAAATCTCCAAATAGTACATAATCTGTTCAAAAAGATACTTGGCAGCAGCCGCCAAATCGTGTATAATATAGGTACCCGGAAAAACTGCGCGATGCAAGCGCAACTAACTGTAAAGGGGGCATTTTCCCATGATTCAAGTGATATACGGCAAAAAAGGTTCTGGCAAGACGAAGCGCATCCTGGATATGGCCAACCACATGGTGGATACGCAGCACGGCGACGTCGTGTTTGTGGATGATGATAACCGCTACATGTTTGACCTGCGCCATGAGGTGCGCTTTGTTAATGCCGGTGAATACGGCATCCGCTCCGCGGATATGTTCTTTGGCTTCCTGGCCGGTATGCTGGCTACCAATTTCGACGTGAAGGTCATCTTTATCGACGCTTTCCTCAAGCTGACCAAGACTACCGACATCGCCGAGATGGGCTGGTTCTTTGAAAAGCTGGATGCCTATACCAAGGCGCACGAGATTGACTTCGTCCTCTCCATCGGTCTGGACGCCGATGATCTGCCCGAGTTTGTAAAGCCTTACCTGATCTAAAATTAAATTGAAAAATATTTTCGTATCTTGTTTCAAATGTCCTGCTTTCGTGTATTACTATAATGCAAGCCAACAGGGCTTGCAGCAAGGATCAAGCAAGATTAACGGAGGTAAGTTATTATGAAATGGGTTTGCAGCGTTTGCGGTTATGTGTATGAAGGTGAACAGCCCCCGGTCAAGTGCCCTCAGTGCGGCGTACCTGCCAGCAAGTTTGTGGCGCAGAAGGATGAAGAAAGAGTCTGGGCTGCCGAGCATGTGGTGGGAGTAGCCAAGGGCGCGCCTGAAGAAATCATCGAAGGTCTGCGCGCTAACTTCGCCGGTGAGTGCTCCGAGGTGGGTATGTACCTGGCCATGGCGCGCGTAGCGCACCGTGAGGGCTATCCCGAAATCGGCCTGTACTGGGAAAAGGCTGCCTTTGAAGAAGCCGAGCATGCCGCCAAGTTTGCCGAACTTCTGGGCGAGGTCGTAACCGACAGCACCAAGAAGAACCTCGAAATGCGCGTGGAAGCCGAAAACGGCGCGACCATGGGCAAGATGGAGCTGGCTAAGCTGGCCAAGCAGCATAACCTCGACGCCATCCATGACACTGTGCACGAAATGGCACGCGACGAGGCGAGGCATGGAAAAGCGTTTGAGGGCCTGCTGAAGCGGTACTTCAACAAGTAATTGGTTTTCAGGGATGCAGTGATACGCATCCCTGATTATTTCTTTGTGGGCAACAGCATGAAGCGAAAATATGAACCAGCCCCATATAAACCAACCTATGCCGATGCAGCACGTGCTTATTTCAAGCATCAGCGTGTATTTCGTTACCACATGAAAAAGATTTCTGATATGGCAGACGACGAAGTCGTTCAGAAGTGCCATTTGTGGCAGGAAGCGAATGGCATGGTGAAGAATTACTGGCAGTTTGTCAAGGAAAACTTTCCTGAGCTGGCATAGGCACGCGCTGTGTTCATTCGGTCACAAAAAGCCAGAGACGTTTTTGGGAACTGTTCTGCTGAAGGGCGGTTCTCGTTTTTTTGTGTGCTTCCAATGAAATATGACGTTTTGTGCCCTCTTGGTGCCCAGAAAAGCAACAATAGAGAGAGACGATCGTGCCTTTCCCGAAGTGCCGCTGATACAGCAAAGGCATCTCCTTGATCTTGCCAGAGACTGGATCTTTGCCGAAACACTAATATCAATCATGTTTGCGGTTTATATGGAAAAATGTATGGATGGGAGAAATGTGAAAAAGCGTCGCGGTAGGGACATGGGTGGCGTCAATCAGTTACTATAATAGAGCTTTGTTGGAGATTTAACACTCTTGACCGCAGAAAATGGTTATGGTATATTTGAGAAGGTTCTTTAACTTCTTTGTGAGGGCGAGTTTTATGATAGTTTTGCAGCCTTTTTGCGATTGCTAAACGGAAGTGTTACTTCCGTTTATTGCGGATTTCTGGGACGTTCATCATGCCGAATTTAGCTTGGAAACGTGTCGTGGCATATTGCGGGATTGGACGAAGGCGGAAAACTGCTTTTTTGTGATTATGCGCGATGACGCGGCGGTGGGGTTCCTGCGCACGCACAATTCAAGCCCAACAGTGTGCTGGATTGATGATATTTATGTGGATGCGGCGCAGCGGGGGCAGGGCATTGCCAGCGAAGCAATTCGACAGATGGAAAAGCGGCTGCTCACCGATGGCTGCCGCAGCTTTTGCATGGAGGTAGTGCCGGATAATCTGCCCGCAATGCGGTTGTACCACCGCTTGGGGTATGACCGACTGAGCGTGATCACCATGCGGAAGGATTATGATGAGTTTGAAACGGAGCGGGTGGAACATATTGCGAGCCTTCCGATGCGCGTGCGGCACTTTGATTGACGTGGCAAAAGCATAATCAGAAAGGAGATCCGAACATGTTTATTCCAGAAAGATGTCCCCAGTGCCATCGCGCGGATGGATGGCACGAGGTCTTTCGTCTCTTTGCTGCCAGCGTTCCGCTTGGCGAGGATGTTCGTTTTCGCTTAAGCGGGGTACGTAACGGATGGGGCAACGAGAAAATGAAAAAGTATCGCTGCGATTACTGCGGGTATGAAAATGAGTATAATGATCGCCCGGAAATGCTGACCAGATAATATGAAAATGAGCTTAATACTGCAAAAACTCGGGCTAAATGAAAATATAATATATATTAAAATAATAGAATATAGTTTATAATAGCAAAACTCATAAATCTGATTTTTCAGGATTTGTGCATTTAAGCTGTACTTGCACCGGCATAGTTAGCAAATCCTTTGCCAATGCGTCTGTATGCAGCCAGGCATGGCAGTATTCCACATTGGGCAGCAGGCAAGGCATGCGCGGGTGAACGGGTGATACCGTGTCGTTGGCTTCACAGGTGAGAATGACAAAGCGTTCCTGCCCGTCGGTGTCCTGGGTGTAAAGCCCGGCCAGGTAAAGCGGGGTGTCTTCTGCGGCGTTTTCAAATAGAAATGCCCGCTTTTGCGCGTTCCATTCGTAAAAGGCGGAGGCGGCAATCACGCAGCGCGTTTGCTGCAGGGCAGTAGAAAAGGTGGGCTTGTCCGCCGCAGTTTCGGCGCGGGCATTGATCAGCAGCCCTTTGCCCGTGCGCCCGGCAAAGCCCCAACGCATATCCCGCACACCGTCGCGCGTCTGCACAGGTGCAAGCTGGGATGGATACACATCTCTTGGCTGGATGTCTGCCGCATCCAGCAGGCGATATCTACTGCACATGCTCCTTTTCCTCCACAAACCAGCGCTGATGCTCATCCTGAAATAGATAGGTCTGCTGCTCACCGATGCGGATGGTATAGCGCATGCCCTGTCCGCCTGCCTTGGTGGCAAAGGCGTAGCGTTTAGCCAGCACCCGGTCGATGGCATAGGTGCGCCCGCGCAGCTGCAGAGACATGGGCGATACTTCGCCGCTTTCGTCAAAGATAGCAAATACCCTTACATAGGTTCGATGCGCCATGAAAAACTCCTTCATACATGGCCATGGATGGCGGACATATTGGCGGCGGACAGGCCCTGACAGGTGTCTGCGTGGACGGCCTTGCTGCTGCTGAGCATCACACACCGTCGCAGCGAGGCACGGCCAAAGCGTGCGTGGATGCCGTCGATGGCAGTTTCAAGCGCTGCCTGACGCAGGGGACGCCTGTCCGGCAGGACGGTTAACTGCGTATCAGCGCGGGATGAAACCAGATCGCACCCGCGCACGCCAAGCGAACGTAGCGGGCGGCGCATATCCCAGCCCTGACGGAGTAGGGTGAGCGATGCATGTACCAGTTCGGCCGCCAGATCGGATGCAGCAGGCAGCTGCATTTGCCGCTCCCAGGATACCAGATTGGTATCGCGGAGCCACACGGCCACCGTGCGGCAGCGCAGCTCCTGCTCACGCATGCGCTCGGCAACGCTGTCGCAAAGCAGATATAGGATGCGCCGTGCATCGGCTTCATCGGTGATGTCAAAGGCGGGCGTAGTGCTGTTGCTGATGGATTTGACATCGCTTTCTCGCAGCAGGGACAGCACCGGTGCATCATCACGTCCCGAGGCATATTGATACAGCAAATCGCCATTTTTACCCAGCAGCGTATGCAGCGTGTCTGGGCCGCTGCGGGCGATATCGCCGATGGTGCGCAGCCCATATTCATGCAGGCGGCGCGCGGTGGAGCGGCCGATGAAGAGCAATTCCTCTGCCGGCAGCGGCCAGATCTTTTTTTGATAATTTTGTGGGGTGATCAGCGTGGTGGCGTCCGGCTTGTGCAGATCGCTGCCCAGCTTGGCGAATACCTTGTTGAAGCTTACGCCCACGGAAATGGTGATGCCCAGCTCATCGCGGGCGCGGCGGCGCAGCTCGGATGCAATCTGCATGCCCGAGCGCGGATGATCGCTTACATCCAGCCAGCTTTCATCCAGACCGAAAGGCTCCACCTGGCTGGTATACTCGGCGTACATGGCGCGCATGCGGCGGGAATAGTGTACGTATTTTTCGCCGTCTGGCGGCAGAAGAATCAGATTAGGGCACTTTTCAAGCGCGCTGCCAATGGTTTCGCCCGTGCGCACGCCACATTTCTTGGCTGGGTCGCTCTTAGCCAGAATGATGCCGTGGCGCTCCTTGGGATCGCCGCATACCGCCACGGCTTTGCCGCGCAGGTTGGGATCGCTGGCGCACTCCACTGAGGCATAAAAGCTGTTGCAGTCGCTGTGCAGGATCGTTCGCATAATTTCCTCACATTTAGAACGCTTGTTCGCATTTATTATAACTGAACACGGATGAAAATGCAACTGGAAAATGCGAACAAATATTCCTATTTATGCGCGAGGCTGCTTAATGTTGCCAGCGGTTGTTCCATCAGGGCGGATAGCAACGCTTCTTCATCTAATACGCCTAAGCGGCGGCTGGTGTCCAGCGGATCAAGCACCTCCACCAGATGATACGCGCTGCCATGCAGATGCGAAAGCAGCGCACTTATGGTGATATCGCCGCTGGCGCACAGATGCTGCACCGGAAGCGCGCCAGATCTTTCCACACGGTGCCGGTTGGACAGGTAGGCGGCCAGATAACGCGATACGCTGGTGCGTTCCTCCAGGGCGGACGCGTACAGCAAATAGCATGCCAACGTAAGGCGCAGCATGGCGCTTTCGCCTCGCAGCGCGCGCAGCAGTGCGTCAAAGAGCAGCAGGGCGCAAAACGCGCGGCCCAGCATCAACAGCGTCCGAAAGGCTGCGGCGCGATCCAGGCGCTTTGCAAGCACGGCCAACAGCATACGCCCGCCGTCCAGCGGCAGCACAGGCAGCAGGTTCAAAACGAGCATCCAAAGGTTGATGGTGACGCACAGCAGGCAGCTTAGACTGCCTGTGCGGATAAATAGTGCAATCAGCGGCGGCAGCAGCAGCGCGTTTACGCATACGCCGCCGGCAGATAGCGCCAGGGATTGCCGTGCGGGCAGCGTTTCAGACTCGTCTATCTGCATAGAGCCGCCAAACGGGGTAAGCTCCAGCCGGCGGACGCTGAGCCTGAAACGGCAGGCCATCAGGATATGGCCGCATTCGTGGCAAAATAGCGTAAGCAGGTAAATTAGCAGGACTTTTCCCTGACCGCCCAGCAGATAGGTCAGGCAGATCGCTGGAAACAGCGGGTGCACATGCAGGGAAGTCTTGCGAAAATGACCGATCCGCATGGCTCACTGAATGCGCGGGCTTAACTGCATGGTACAGTCTACCGCTTTGCCCGCCCGATATAGCTGAAAGGCAAAATCCTGCGCGGCGCGCCCCAGGCAGGTTTGCGAGGTAACTTCACTGCCTTCCTGCACATCACAGCGTGTAAGGCCGTAGTATACGCCCTCCAGCTGGCCGCCGTCGTGCAGAATGCACACGATATATCGCCCTGCGTCATCGTGCGCGATTGCGCTGACTTCTCCGGTGCAGACGGCGTAGATATCGCCCGCGTCCGAATAGCGCAGATACGGCTCACCAGTTGAAAAGGCGTTTGCTGGCTGCGCGCTGGTGGGGCTGATCAGCTCCACTGCTCCCGTCTGTCCGGAGAACACCTGCACGCTTTCTCCGATACTGCGGCTGACGTAGCTGAGCCGCCCCAGATTTTCATCCCATTCGCTCTGAACGGCGTTTTGCAGCGAGGTCAGCAGCGATTCGCCGCCGGGCGTAGCTGCTGTGCGAATGCCAACCACCGTCAGCAGAATCAGCGTGGCTACAGCCATATTGCGCGTCAAGTACTCGGCAACTGACTTTTTGATGCGTGCGGGCGAGATGCTGGCTTCTGATGCGGCAGGCATGACTTTTTTGATATTGCTGGACATAAAAAACACCCCCATCTGCGGCAGCATATGCGCAGGTGGGGGCGAAATATACTTGTCTTAGATGCAGCCGTCCGCGTGCAGATATTCCAGCACGCGCATCAGTGCGATCTTGCCATGCTCATAGGTAAGCGCGCCCTGCATATAGGCGATATAAGGCGCGCGCATGGGGGCGTCGGTGCTCAGCTCGATGGACGCGCCGCCCACAAAGGTGCCGGCAGCCATGATCACGGGATCGGCGTAGCCAGGCATTTCGGAGGGCTCAGGTACGACAAAGCTGTCAATGGGCGAAGCGGCCTGGATGCCGCGGCACAGGGCGATCAAACGCTCGGGCGTTCCCATTTCGACGGCCTGGATGATATCGGCGCGCGGCGCGTCATAGGCGGGGGAGGTCTTCATGCCCAGCTTTTCAAAGATGCGCGAGGCTAGGACGGCGGTTTTAAGCGCCTGCGCCACGGTGTGCGGAGCCATGAACAGCCCCTGATAGAAGGGCTGATAGGACGCGGCATAGCTGCCTGCCTCGCGTCCGATGCCGGGGGCAGTCAGGCGCGCCTCAATGCGGCTAATCGCACGATCCGTGCCTACGATGTATCCGCCGGTGGGAGCCAGGCCGCCGCCCAGGTTTTTGATCAGGCTGCCCACGCACACGTCCGCGCCCAGATGGGTCGGTTCCTGATCACACACAAACGCGCCGTAGCAGTTATCTACCATAATAAAGATATCGGGGCGGAGGGTGCGCACAGCGTCCATCAGCGGCTTCATCTTTTCGGGGGCGATGGCGTCACGCCAGGCATAGCCGCGGCTGCGCTGGAGGGCTACGACCGTAGTGTTGGGGCGAATGGCTGCCAGCACGGCGGATACATTGATTTCGCCGTTATCCAGCAGGGGAACCGCGTCAAAAGATACGCCCATTTCGGAAAGCGAGCCCTCGGGCTTGCCATCCTGACCGATTACGCCCGCAAGCGTATCATAGGGCATGCCGCTGCCTGCCAGCAGATGATCGCCGGGCTTGAGCAGGCCAAACAGACACATGGACAGCGCATGCGTGCCCGAGGCAATCTGCGGGCGCACGATGGCGCTGGAGGCGCCAAACAGCTCGGCCACCACGGCTTCCAGCGTATCGCGGCCGATATCGTCATAGCCATAGCCCGTGGTAGGGGCAAAATGACGCGCAGCCACATGATGCTGGGCGAAAGCGTCCAGCACGCGGCGCGTGCCGCGCAGGGATTGCGCGTCGATCTGAGAAAAGCGCGCGGCGCAATCCTGCTCGCACTGCGCGATAAAGGCTTCAAAATTCATCGGATGTGTTCCTCCCAATCCTGAATAATACGTTCTTTTGCATGGCTTAGCTCGGTACTTGGAATCCAGCGGATGCGCGTGTCGCGCCGGAACCAGATCAGCTGCCGCCGGGCGTAATTGCGCGTGCCAACCTTGATGGCCTCGGCAGCCTGAGCAAGCGATATATCGCCGTGCAGGCAGGGCAGCAGCTCTTTATAGCCAAGCCCCTGCATGCTCTGCGCATCTTCGGACACGCCGCTGTCAAGAAGGGCCTGCACCTCCTGCATAAGGCCGTTTGCAAGCATTTGATCCACGCGCTGATTGATGCGCGCATGCAGCTTGGCTCGCGGCCAATCAACGGCGTATAGGCTGAAATCATAGGGCGCGTCCGCCTGAGTGGGCGTGCGGTGCTGCGACATTGGGATGCCCGTCAGCTTGTAGATTTCCAGCGCACGGATGACGCGGCGCTGATCGTTAGGATGCAGGCGGGCGGCGGCGGGCGGATCAACGGCGGCCAGGCAGGCATGCATGCTTGCGACGCCTTCACGCTCGGCCTGTTCGGTCAGCCGCCTTCGGATGGCAGGGTCGCTGGGCAATCCGCCGTAATCCATGGGCAGGGTCAGCCCCTGCAAATACAACCCTGTACCGCCCACCAGCATGGGAACGCGGCCGCGATGGACGATATCAGTGATAACTGCGCGCGCCTGCTCTACATACTGTGCTACGGAAAACGGCTCGGTCGGCTCTACAATATCCAGCATATGGTGCGGGATGAGCGCGCGTTCGTCGGCGGTTGGCTTGGCCGTGCCGATGTCCATACGGCGATAAATCTGCATGGAGTCCATGCAGACGATCTCACAGTTGAGCGCCTGTGCGAGAGGCAGGGAAAGTGTGGTCTTGGCGCTGGCGGTTGCGCCCACAATGCCCAATACGCGCGGCATGTTTTGTGTGCTTGTGTTCATGGCTAATTTTGAATCCTGTGGAAGCGTTTTTCCAGCTCGCGCTGGGTTACTTCAATCATCAATGGCCGGCCGTGCGGACAGGTAGGCATTACGTTATCTTCCAGCATGCGACGCACCAGTTCCATCATCGCGTCCACTGGGATTTTTTCGCCGCCTTTCACAGCATGCTTGCAGGCCATCTGGATGATGCGGTCGGTACGCTTTTGTGTGCTGATCTGCCCGCTTTCGGATAGATCGTCCAGCGCGTCGCGCAGACATTCCGTTGTTCGGGCTACGCCAAGCACCATAGGCACTGCGCGCAGCTGTACGGTTAAATCACCAAAGTCAGCCGCGTCAAATCCCGCAGCGCGCAATGCTTCGCCATTTTCAAGGAAGGCTTCGTATTCGCGGTGCGTCAGGCGCACAAGCACGGGGGTCAGCAGCCCTTGCGCTGCGGTATCTCCGGCACAAGCATTCATCATGCGCTCATAGAGCAACCGCTCGTGCACGGCGTGCTGATCGCACAGCAACATGCGATCCTGATATTCCAGGATGATATAGGTATCGAACACGATGCCGATCAGACGCAGCGGCAGGCGGGTGAATTTTTCATCAACCGGAGCGGCTTCAAGCTGCTCTGCTGCGGGCTCGATGGGATCGGGCGACGTTTGGATAGGCAACACCTGCTGCTCGTGCTGGATGACGGGCAGTACAGGCGAGTCTTTTTCTTTGGGCGTTGGATCTTTTGCTGCGCTTTCTGTCGCCGAACGCATTGTGGATGCTTGAGACTGTGCTTGCGTGATTGGCGCAGCCGCAGTCACCGGCGCAGTGGGACGATCCCAATCGTCTCGCCGTGGTGTAATAGCCTCGGGCTTATAGGTTGCGGGAGGCAAAATGCTGCTGGAGCTGTGCGCGGTCAACGGCGCAGGAGTAGCATTAGAAATTGAACTTGCAGATAAAATGTTTGGAAATGGCTTCTCACTTTTTAAAACGAAAGTATTTACAGAGTTGGAATTTGGTTTATTTTTTGAAGAATCATCTTTTTTAATGGACGAAATATCGTCCGATTTTGATGGATCGATTCGCTTTACGACAACAGGCGCTCGATCAATAGGCTCATCAAATAGCTTTGCAGCGGCATTCAGCGGGCTGCTTTCCTGTAGAGCCTCATTCACCAGCGTACACACAGCTTCGCGCACGCCAGGCTCATTTTGAAAGCGCACTTCCCACTTGTTGGGATGGACGTTGACGTCCACCGCTTCAAACGGCATAGTCAAATGCAGAATGCACATGGGGAAGCGGCCGATCATCACGCGCTGCTTGCAGGCTTCCTCCAGGGCGGCGGTAAGCAAATTGCTTTTGATCAGGCGGCCATTGAGAATGAAGGATTCATGCGCGCGGTTGCCGCGCGAAAGATCGCCAACGCCTACAAAGCCGTCCAGCACAATGCCGTTCATATTGCCGGAAACGTGCTTGAGCTTTTCCAGGGCGGACAGGCCGTAGATGCTCATCACTGCGCTTTCCAGCTTGCCGTCGCCGGGGCTGAAATACACCGTCTTGCCATCGGCTATATAGCGGAAGGAGATCTGCGGATGCGACAGGATGAAACGCAGCATCAAATCCGAAACATAGCATGTTTCAGTGGAAGGCTTTTTTAAAAATTTGCGGCGCACGGGCGCATTGAAGAAAAGGTCCTTTACCAGAAAGCTGGTGCCCTCTGGGCAAGGAGCCTCGCGCAGCTCGCTGATTTCGCCGCCGTTATTCTGTACGCTCAGGCCGAAGTCCGCCCCGCGCACGCGGGTGGTGCAGGTCACCTTGGCCACGGCTGCGATGGAGGCCAACGCCTCACCGCGGAAGCCCAGCGTCTGCACGCCCACCAAATCGTCTGCCTGGCTGATTTTGCTGGTGGCGTGGCGCGCGAAAGCCAGGCGGATATCGCTGGGCTGGATGCCCGAGCCGTTGTCTACCACACGGAAGGAGGTTAGCCCGCCGTCGCAGATTTCTACCGCAATGGAGGTTGCGCCTGCATCCATGCTGTTTTCTACCAGCTCCTTAATGGCGGCGGAGGGACGCTCTACCACCTCGCCCGCAGCGATCTGCCCGACCACCTCGGAGGATAGAAGCCTAATGTGCGTTGCCATTGGTGTTTCTCCTTTACAGCTTGCGCGCCTTTTCACGCAGCAGGAAGAGCTTGTTCAGCGCGTCCATGGGCGACATGGACAGTACATCCGTGTTGGCCAGCTCCTCAATCAGCTCGGTACGGCCGTATTCAAACATATCCTGCTGCTGATTTTTGCGCTTGCCCTTTTCCAGAATGTTCTTGCCGATGGTGTTTTGATTGATATTGTTAGCTTCCAGGCGCGCCTCGATTTCCTGCGCGCGGGCTACCACGGCGTGGGGGACGCCGGCCAGGCGCGCAACGTACACGCCGAAGCTCTTATCCGCTCCGCCGCGCACAATCTTTCGCAGGAAGATGACCTCCTCGCCGTGCTCCTTAACCGAAATCTGATAATTGGATACGCCTTCCAGCACACCTTCCAGCTCCGAAAGCTCATGATAATGGGTGGCGAACAGCGTTTTCGCGCCGCATTTTTTCAGGTCGCACAGGTATTCCACCGTGGCCCAGGCAATGCTCAGACCGTCAAAGGTGCTGGTGCCGCGGCCAATTTCATCCAGAATGACCAGTGAACGGGCGGTGGCGTTGCGCAGGATATAGGCCGTTTCACTCATTTCTACCATGAAGGTGGATTGGCCGCCCGCCAGGTCGTCGGACGCGCCCACGCGGGTGTATACGTTATCAACCAGCGAAATAGCGGCCTCGCGCGCGGGAACAAAGGAGCCCATGTGCGCCATCAGCACAATCAGCGTGACCTGACGCATATAGGTGCTTTTGCCGGCCATGTTGGGGCCGGTGATAATCTGCATGCGCAGGTTACCGTCGTTCATTTCAGTGTCGTTGGGCACAAACAGATTGTCCGATAGCATGCGCTCCACCACCGGGTGGCGGCCATCGTGGATGGTCAGCGTGCCGTCGTCGGTAAGCGTGGGGCGAACATAATTGTTTTCCCGCGCCACGCGCGCCAAGGACAGCAGCGCGTCCAGCGTTTTGAGCGCGTTGGCCGTGCCCTGAAGGCGAGGCATGGCGGCGGCGATTTCACTGCGGATGGCGTAGAACAGCTCCAGCTCCAGGCGGGTGCTCTGCTCCTGCGCGCCGGTGATTTTGCTTTCGATCTGGCGCAGCTCGTCTGTGGTAAAGCGCTCGCTGGACGCAAGCGTCTGCCTGCGCTGATAGCGCAGCGGCACCAGATTGTAGTAGGACTTGGTGACTTCGATATAGTAGCCAAACACCCGGTTATACTGGATGCGCAGCGTCTTGATGCCGGTTTCCTCGCGCTCCTTGGCTTCCAGATCGCTGAGCCATTGCTTGCCCTGCGTGGTGGCCTGACGAAATTCGTCCAGCTGCGCGTTATAGCCCTCGCGGATCACCGCGCCCTCGGTAATTTGCAGCGGCGCGTCTGGATTGATTGCGTTTTCAAGCAGCTGCGCAAGGCCGGAAATGGGATCAAGCTCTCCCAGCGCGGCGCAGACGGGCGCGCAGGCGTCATCTGCCAGCAGCGCTTGCAGCGGCGGCACCTGCTTGAGCGAGCGCAGCAGCGCCAGGCAGTCGCGGGCGTTGAGCGTATTATAGGACACCTTGGACAGGATGCGCTCCATGTCGTATACGTTTCGCAGGATATCATACAGGCGCTCGGAAAGAACATGGTTGTCATACAGCGCGGATACGGCGTTTAAGCGCTGTTCGATGGCGGCACGGGATAGCAGCGGCTGTTCCACCCAGCGGCGCAGCAGGCGGCCGCCCATGGCTGTGGCGGTTTTATCCAGCAGCCACAGCAGGCTTCCGCGCGTAGTACGGCTGTGCAGCCCCTCGGTCAATTCCAGATTGCGGCGGGTGGCGGCGTCCAGAGGCATGGTTTGGTTTTCACTCAGAATGCGCAGCGCCGTGATATGTGTCATGGCGTTTTTTTGCGTTTCGGATAGATACCGCATCAGCGCGCCTGCGGCGTGCGCGGCAGGCAGAAGCGTCGCATCCAGGCCCAGCGCGGTCAGTGAGTTTACCCCGAAATGCTCGCAGAGCATATCGCTGGCGTTTGCGCCGCGGAATGCCGTCTGCGGGCAGGAGCCGATGGAAGCCTCGGACAGCGGATGGACGGTATCGGGGGCGTTGGTGATGATCTCTCGCGGGTCAATGGCCGCCAGCGCGCCGCGAAGCTCACGTTCCTCATTGGAAAGCTGACGCACATAAAACTCGCCCGTCGTCACGTCCGTATAGGCAAGGCCCGCGCGCTTGCCCTCGATGCATACGCTGGCAAGAAAGTTGTTCTGCCGCTCGGACAGGGCGGATTGATCCGTCACGGTACCGGGGGTGACGATGCGCGTGATTTCGCGCTTGACCAGCCCCTTGGCCAGGGCGGGATCCTCCATCTGCTCGCAGATGGCCACGCGATAGCCTTTTTCGATCAGGCGGGTGATATAGGTATCCACCGCGTGATAGGGCACGCCGCACATGGGCGCGCGCTCCGGCAGGCCGCAGTCGCGCCCCGTAAGGGTCAGCTCCAGCTCGCGGCTGGCGGTCAGCGCGTCGTCAAAGAACATTTCATAAAAATCGCCCAGGCGGTAGAAAAGCAGCTCGTCGGGGTGCTGCTCCTTAATGGCCAGGTATTGCTGCATCATGGGCGTAACGCTGCCAACAGGCGGCCTTGCCATGCATGATCACTCCTTTTGTACAGATGGATGAGCGCGCGCTTCAGGCTTAATGCCCGCCGCAGCCCTGACAGCGGGAGCAATCGCCGCCGCAGGCAGCCGTATCGGCGTCTGGGAACATGACGGCCTGCAGCACCTCGTTAACAGCAGCCATCATGGCGTTGAAATCGCTGCGCGCATCCAGAATGCGCTTGTAGGCGGGCAGCGTTTTCATCTTGTCATTTTCCTCGTCGATCTCGCGGGTCAGCGCGCCGATCAGGTCAAAGTCCTTCTCATCCTTCATGGTTTCGTTTTCAAGCTGCTGGCGCTTTTCAATGAAAGCGGCCACGCAGGCGGAAAGCTCTGGATCCTTTTCGCCCGCGTCCTCGGCGGCCTGCAGCTCGGTATATTCGCTGCTCTGGGCCAGCAGCTTTGCCAGCTCCTCAACTTTTTCATACACATTGTAATGCAGCTTAAACATAGGGCTTATTCCTCCACTTTTTCGCCGCGCAGGGTATTGCTGCCAGCGCCGGTAATGCGCACGCGCACCATTTTGCCGATATCGTCAGGCGCGCCGTTAAAGTTCACGTTGATGTTGCGGCCGGTCTTGCCGGTCAGCTGATTTTCGCGGCGGCGGGATACGCCCTCCACCAGCGCCTGCACGATTTCGCCGCGCATGGAGGCAAGCACCTCGCCGGTGATTTTCTCCTGCAGGGCGATCAGCCGCTCGATGCGCGCGGAGGCCACGTCCGGTGCGATGCGGCCGGGCATTTCCGCCGCGCGCGTGCCCTTGCGCGGGCTGTAAATAAAGGTGTAGGCGCTGTCGTAGCGCACCTGCTCCACCAGCGACAGGGTATCTTCGAATTCCGCTTCGGTTTCGCCGGGAAAGGCCACGATCAGGTCGGTCGTCAGGCCGATGTGAGGAATGGCCGCACGGAGCTTTTGCACCTTTTCAAGGTATTGCTCACGCGTATAGCGGCGGTTCATCGCCTGCAGAATGCGGTTAGAGCCTGCTTGAACAGGCAGGTGCAGATGCGGGGCGACGGCGGGATTATGCGCCATTTCGTCAATCAGCGCGTCGGACAGATCCTTGGGATGCGAGGTCATAAAGCGAATGCGCTCGATGCCCGTCTGGCTGACACGGTGCAAAAGCTGTGCAAAGGATACGCCCTCGTCGCTGTCCAGGCCATAGCTGTTTACATTCTGCCCGATCAGCATGATTTCCTTTACGCCGGATTTTACCAGCTCGTCGGCTTCGCGCACGATATCGTCCGCCCGACGGGAACGCTCACGTCCACGCACATAGGGCACGATGCAGTAGGAGCAGAAATTGTTGCAGCCGTACATCACCGTGATATATGCTTTGATATCGCTTTCACGGTGAATAGGCAGGCCTTCGGCCAGCGTGCTGGCTTCGTTTTCTACGCGGATGACGCGCTCATGGTTGGAAACGGCCTGCCACAGGTATTCGGGCAGACGATAAAGATTACCCGTGCCGAAGGCCACGTCGATAAAAGGATACTGCTTGAGGAGCTTCTGCGCCATTTCCTGCTGCTGAATCATGCAGCCGCACACGCCGATGAGCATGTCCGGACGCTCTTTTTTTACTTCCTTCAGCCAGGTTACATTGCCCAGCGCCTTGCGCTCGGCATTATCGCGGATGCAGCAGGTGTTGTGCAGCACAAAATCGGCGGCAGTACGCTCCGCCGCAGGCTCAAGCCCCATTTCCTCCAGCATGCCGGCCAGCTTTTCGCTGTCGTGCGCGTTCATCTGGCAACCATAGGTAACAATATAATAGGATTTGGGCCGATCAGGATGGCAGCGCACCTGGCGGGCAAAATCGCGCTGGCGCTGCAATTCTTCTTGGGAGATACGGATGGTTTCCTCACGCATCGGGCGTTTCCTCCTCGGGGGTATCCAGGCACCCCGTGCCGCAGCAGTGGGGGCAGGGAATATCGGGCAGCTCGGACAGGGGCGACTGCGCGCGGCGGCGGGTCAATTCCATGATGCCAAGAGGGGTGATATCGATCACCTCGGCCTTGACGGGATCCTGCCGCAGGTGCTCGCGCATCACATCCAGCAAGCGGCTGCGTGCTTCGTCACTGTCCAGATCAATAAAGTCAATCAGCACCATACCGCCGATACCAAGCAGGCGCAAAAGCCTTGCAATCTCTGCGGCGGCCTCCAGGTTTACGCGCTCGGCAGTTTGCGAGATGCCCTTGCCGCCGGGAGCCATGGCGCTGTTTACATCAATGACCGTCATGGCCTCGCACCGGTCAATCACCAGCGATGCGCCGCTTTTGAGCAGCACTGTGCGGCGTCGGGATTTTTCCAGCTTATGATCCACGGCGTGCAGCATGAAAGGATGCTCCGCCGTGCGCACCGGGCAGGGAAAATCCTGCGGCAAAAGTTCGGGTGCGTTGGTGATAACGTTGTCCAAACGGCCGCCTTCCTCACGCAGCAGCTGGGTGAGCATATCCTCGCCGTCCCATAAAAGACGCGGGGCGGAGCCATGCGCCTGAGCGGATTGCAAAGATTGCCAACGCTGCATAAGCGCATCCAGTTCTGCCTTGAGCATATCCATGTCTGCATCCGTTGCGGCGGCGCGCATGACGATTCCCATGCCGTGCGGCTTGAGGGCGCGTCCTGTTTCGCGCAGCGTGCGGCGCAATGCTGCATCCTCAATGCGGCTGGACACGCCCAGAGAATCGCTGCATGGCAGCAGGATTAAATATGTGCCGTCCAGCGCGATGTCGCGTGTCATAAAGGCTTTCTTGACGTTGCTGGGCGGACGCTTGACCTGCACAATCAAACGATCGCCTGAGGCAGGCGCACGCTGACCGCTTGGGGTAGGCAGAAAGCCGAATTCCCCGCCCGGCAGGCGGACGAATACTGCGCCTACACCCTTGATGGCGCGATCGACGACAGACAGATAAATCTGCCCCTCGCGGACGGCTGCTGCGTCCTGCTGGGCTCGGTAGGCATACAGCCTGCCGTCCTGCATTACGGCGGCGCGCAGCCCGGCCTCTTCCTTTTGAAGCAGCAGGGTGCTCATAGCGTTTCCAGCGGCGCGAATTGTTTGCCGTACAGCTGGGTACGGGCGATCAGCGTGCGCGGCTTTTCGGGTAGACCCGCGTAATCGGATAGCGCCTGCAGCAAAAGATCGGGCTTGCAGGTGGCCGTTTCGCACAGGGCGAGCACGGCGCGCAGATGCCCCTCGGGCGTAACCAGCAGATTATAGATCATCGGGCGGATATCGCAGGGGGCTTCGCCCTTCTTGGTTTTGCGCAGGGCAATGATTTCGGACTGAGCCAGAAAGCCGGGGACGGCGGCGCGCATTGCGTCGGCGTTTTCAAGCAGCTCTATGTCGAAATCCGCCGCGCGCAGCAGCGCCATGGGGGCGGGATGCTTATCATCCACCATGCGCACTGAGACGCAGGGCAGCTCAGGCGGCAGGGCGCGGGAGAGCTTGTCCATCACTTCCTCGGCTGTCACATCTCCCTCCAGTGGCACCTCCATCACCTCGCGCAGGCCATACATGCCAACCGACAGCGGCGCTGCGAAGGTGAGCTGCAGATGGGGGTTAAAGCCCTTGGAAAAGCAGATGGGCAAATCGCTTTTGCGCAGCGCGCGCTGCATGGCGCGCATCAGATCCAGATGGCCGATGTGACGCAGGCGCGGCTTCTTTTCAAAGGTAATCCAGGCTTTCATCGATCGACGCACACTCCTTCAAAACGCTTCAGCCCGCAGCCCTGGCAGCCCTTGCGGCAATCGGGGGTGACTTCGCCGCGCTGGGCGCGCTGCCACTCGCGCCACAGGAAGGCGCGCGTAACGCCCGCGTCGATAAAATCCCAGGGCAGCAGCTCATGTTCGCCACGGCTACGATTGGCATAGAAGGCAGGATCCAGCCCGCAGTCGTCAAAGGCCTTGAGCCAGCCCTCATAATTGAGAAACTCGCTCCAGCCATCCATGCGACAGCCGTTTTTCCAGGCAGCGTACAGGACATCGCCCATGCGGCGGTCGCCCCGGGCAAAGCACGCTTCCAGCATGCTCAATTCCGATTCGTGATAGTTAAAGTTCACGCCCTTGACCTTGTGCAGGATATCGCGCAGCTTGGTCTGCTTTTCGACGATCTGATCGTGCGTATCCTGACCGAACCACTGGAAGGGGGTAAAAGGCTTGGGGACAAAGGACGAAGCGCTGCATGTGACGCGCAGGCCACGGGCGCGGACGTTTTTGGGCACGGAGAAATACGCGCCGATTACATCCTGCGCCAGATGGCCGATGCCCTCCAGATCCTCGTCCGTTTCGGTGGGCAGGCCGATCATGAAATAGAGCTTGACCGTGCTCCAGCCGCTTTCAAAGGCGTCAGTCACGGCACGCACCAGGTCGTCCTCAGTAACACCCTTGTTGATTACGTCGCGCAGGCGCTGCGTGCCGGCTTCGGGAGCCAGCGTCAGGCCGGATTTGCGGATCTTCTGCGCCTCCTCAAGTGAGGGCTTGACAATACTGTCCAGACGCATGGAGGGCAGCGACACGCTGACCTTCTTATCGGCATAGCGCTCGGTCAGCGCGCAGACCAGCTCGGTCAGGTGCGTATAATCGCCGCTGGACAGGGAAGACAGCGAGATTTCCTCATAGCCTGTGCTGCGCTCCAGTGAATCGGCCTGCTTGAGCAGCGTTTCAAGCGAGCGCTCACGCACGGGGCGATACAGCATGCCCGCCTGGCAGAAACGGCAGCCGCGCGTGCAGCCGCGCATAATTTCAAGCGTAATGCGGTCAAACACCGCTTCGGTATAGGGCACGACAAAGGATTCGGGATAAGCAGCCTTGTCCAGATCCAGCACCACGCGGCGGCGCACCCGGGCGGGAGCGACGGGATCGGTGGGGGTAAAGGAGGCCAGCGTACCGTCCTCATTGTAGGTTTCCTGGTAGAAGGCGGGCACGTATACGCCATCCAGCTTGGCTAAGCGGCGCAGCGTTTCCAGGCGGCTGAGGCCTTCGGCCTTGCAGGCGCGCACGCACTCGATAAATTCAACCATCAGCTCCTCGCCGTCGCCGATCTGGAAAGCATCGATGAAGGGAGCGAGGGGCTCGGGATTGTAGGCGCAGGGGCCGCCGGCGATAATCAGCGGGCCGTCCGTGCGATCCCTGGAGAACAGCGGGATATCTGCCAGATCCAGCATTTCCAGGATGTTGGTATAGCACATTTCATATTGCAGGGTGAAGCCCACAATATCAAACTGGCGCAGGGGCGTGCGGGATTCGATGGAGAACAGCGGCAGGTTTTCACGTCGCATGCCATCGGCCATGTCCGGCCAGGGCATGAACACGCGCTCGCACAGCGCCCAAGGGCGGCGGTTGATGATATCATATAGAATCTTGATGCCCAGATGGGACATGCCCACTTCGTAGGAATCAGGGAAGCAGAAGGCAAAGGTAACGTCGGCGTCGGAGAAGGGCTTGCACACTGCGTTCATTTCGCCCCCGGTATATCGGGCGGGCTTGAGCACGGTGTCCAGCAGCCGTTCCAGACGGTCCGCAGAAAACTCTTTCACAGCGGTTCCTCCAAGCAGAATACTTCATTTTCCTATGATACCATAAAATACAGCCTTTGTCCATGAATCGGTGGGCGAATTTTTACAAATCCAAATCGGGCTGTTTTTGCTGCCGATACCATATCTTGTGGAAGACGTTTGAAGGAGCACCGAAAAAATACAGAAAATTTCGATGTAAAAATTTAGTCCCAATATTGACATTGTAGAAAATGGGGTGTAGAATATCAGCCGTAACTCGAGGAAACTGGAGGGAAAGATCATGTCTAAGTCTATGCTTTTGGTTCCGGTGCAGGAGGATGAGCTGAGCCAGCCCTTGTATGTGGAGGGCGTGCACAATCCCGACGAGCTGGCGCGTGCCAGCGGCGTGTGGATTGCCGCGGCGGGCTCCGCCATGCTGCCTACCGGTGTATATAACGTGTGCGATACCGAGCGCTGGCTGTGGTTCGCTGTGGAGAACGGCCTGGTGCAGCTGGAAAACGACGAAGTGTCCTATACGCTGCGCGGGGGTGACTGCTGCATGCTGCCGCCCGCTACCCGCGGCGTTACCGTGACAGCCTCCCAGGAGGCCCGCGTGCTGTGGATGACGGTAGACGGCGTGCTCAGCTTCGCCTTCCTGCAGCGCATGGGCGCGCTGCCGCATCGCGTGATGAAGCAGGGCGCACTGCCCTCTCAGCTGAATCTGGGCCGCCATATCGTGCAGGCGATCGTGCGCATCGCCGCCGCGCAGGATGCTTCCAGCGCCCAGCTGCAGCAGCTTTTGTGGGCCATGCTGGCTTCTCATTCTGGCCAGCCTGTGGCCATGGACGCCGTGCTTTCGCATGAAATTGCCCGCGTGGTGGACGCGATGCGCAAGAATCAGTACCGCGACAGCTTTTCCCTGGCAGAAATGGCTTCCATCAGCCGCATGCCGGTGGAGACCTTCCGCAAGCGCTTTGTGTCCGAGGTGGGTATGCCGCCGCAGAGCTATCAGCTGTTCTGCAAGATGGAGCGTGCCAAGACCCTGCTCAAGAACGGCTCTACCGTGCGCCAGGCTGGCATCGAAGTGGGCATGAGCGATCCCTATCATTTCTCCAAGACCTTTAAAAACATCGTGGGCATGAGCCCCTCCGCATACAGCAAGACCGCGCAGAAATAACGGAGAAGCAGAAAATGCCGCTGATGACCCAGCAGCAGGCGCGCCAGCTGAGCGCCCTGCAGCTTGCCTTTATGGGCGATACCGTGTGCGATCTGCTTACGCGCAGTGAACTGATGTTTACTACCCTGCCCGTTAAGCAGATGCACCAGAACGCCACGCAGATTGTCAACGCGCGCGCCCAGGCGGCGCAGCTTCAGGCCGTGCGGCATCTGCTTACCCAGGAAGAGCTGGATATCGTCCAGCGCGCGCGCAATGCGCATATCGGGCATCACGCCCCGCAATCCGCCACCCCCGAGGAATATTTGACGGCCACCGGCTTTGAAGCGCTGATGGGGTATCTGTTCCTGACCGGACAGATGAACCGGGCGCAGATGCTCTTTCGCCTGGGGCGGGTATAAAAAAAATACAAAAGTTTTGAGAGGTTGCCATGCCGGAAACGCATTTGCATGTGGAATTGATTTCCCACACGCCCCTGCCAGAGCAGGTATGCGCCCTGGGCGCAAAGCTGTGCTATGCCAAAGCCGATGTTAACGCCCTGCGCGAGCGGGTATCGTCCCAGGATCAAAGCGCATTTCTGGAAAGAATCATGCAGTCCGGCCATATGTCCGTGCTGGAGCACGCCTCCTTTACCTTTGCGGTTGAGGGTGTCAGCCGCGCGCTGCTGGCGCAGCTGACGCGTCACCGCATCGCCTCCTTCAGCGTGCAGAGCCAGCGCTATGTTTCCCTGGCCGAGAATTTTAACTATATCATGCCGCCCGCCATTAAGGCGCTGGGCGAGGAAGCTGCCGCGCGCTACGATGCGCAGATGCGCCAGATGCAGGCATGGTATGCGCAGTGGCAGCAGGAGCTGGGCGCGAAGGGGGAAAGCAGCAATGAGGACGCGCGCTTTGTGCTGCCCAATGCCTGCGAGACCCGCCTGATCGTAACCATGAATACCCGTGAGCTGCTGCACTTCTTTGAGCTGCGCTGCTGCTCTCGCGCGCAGTGGGAGATCCGTGCCCTGGCTACCGAAATGCTCCGGCTGTGCCGTAAGACGGCTCCGGTGCTGTTTGCAGACGCGGGACCCGGCTGCTTGCGCGGTGCATGCCCTGAGGGCACGAAGAGCTGCGGTAAAGCCACCCAGATTCGTAGAAAATTTGCGCAGCTTTGAGCACTTTGTGCATGTAAAAGTAAACGAAAAGCAAAAAATAGAATAGATAGAAAGGCAAATCAATGGCTTACTTTGATAACATGAACAAAAAGCATATGTCCAAGCAGGATCATATGCGCCAGGATGCACGCAAGGCTGACGAAGGCACGGAGTACCGCGGTTTTAAGGCCAAGGGAGGCCGCGACGGTCAGAAGATGGACATGTACCGCAAGGATGACCGCGGCGGCTATCACGGCGGCTACAGCAAGCAGAATCGCTCCGGCGATTCCCGTGATTTCGGTTCTCGCAAGCCATACGGTGATCGCCGTGAAAACGGCAATCGCGGCAAAGACGAGCGCCGTCCCTATCCGCAGCAGCGTCCCGAGCAGCGCCGCGACGATCGCCGCCCCGCACCCGCGAGATCGGCTCCCGCGCCTGTTGCGCGCCCGGCGCAGCCTGTGGAGGAAGAACTCAATGAAAACCTGCTGACCGGCCGCAACCCCATCCGCGAGGCGCTCAAGTCCGGCCGCGATATCGAAAAACTGATGGTGGCTAAGGGCGATCTGTCCGGCACCGCGCGGGAGATCGTCGCCATGGCGCACGAGGCTCATGTGCCCGTGCAGATGGTGGAGCGCGTTCGCCTGGACGAGCTGGCCCGCAATCATCAGGGGATGATCGCTTTTGCGTCCGCTTATCAGTATGCCTCCGTGGAGGATATGCTGGAGCTGGCTGCTGGCAAGCAGGAGGATCCCTTCCTGATTATCCTGGATGGCGTGACTGACCCGCATAACCTGGGTGCGGTTATCCGTACCGCTGCGGCGGTTGGCGCGCATGGCGTCATCGTGCCGGAGCGCCGCGCCGTGGGCCTGACCCCTGCAGCCGTCAAGGCTTCCGCCGGCGGCATCGAGCATATTCCCGTCGCGCGCGTAACCAACCTGACCAACGAAATCAAAAAGCTCAAGGCGCGCGGCATCTGGCTGTATGGCGCGGACGCGGAGGGCGAAAACTATCGCCGTGTCAATTTCTCCGGCCCCTGTGCGCTGGTAATCGGCTCTGAGGGCGACGGCATCAGCCGCCTGGTGCGCGAGCAGTGCGATCATATCGTATCCATCCCGATGCGCAACCTGGCTATGGAGTCGCTGAACGCTTCCGTGGCGGCAGGCATCCTGATGTATGCGGCTGCGGCGGCGCGCGAAGAATAACTTTTGCAAAGAGGAGCAAATCATGCCTGACGGTTATGATGATATCGACAGACAGGATCTGGAAAAATACGAGCAGCTCAGCGACGACGAGGTAGCGCTGCTGGCGCAGGGAGGGGACGGGCAGGCGCTGGTTTACCTGCTGGACAAGTATAAAAACTTCGTCCGTGCCCGCGCACGCAGCTACTTCCTCATTGGCGCGGATCATGAGGACATCGTCCAGGAAGGGATGATCGGCCTGTACAAGGCCATCCGCGATTATAAGGCGGATAAGCAGACCTCTTTCCGCGCCTTTGCCGAGCTGTGCGTAAAGCGCCAGATTATCACGGCCATCAAAACCGCTACCCGCCAAAAGCACGTGCCGCTCAACAGCTATGTTTCGCTCAATAAGCCGCTCTATGATGAGGAATCCGACCGCACGCTGATGGATGTGATCGAAGGACGCGTGACCAATCCTGAGGATCTGTTTATCAGCCAGGAGGAGGTCAACCACATCCATGAGCAGATAGACGTGCTGCTTTCCGACCTGGAAAAGCAGGTGCTCGAGGCCTTTATGGACGGCAAAAGCTATCAGGAAATCGCCGTGATGCTGGATCGGCACGTCAAATCCATCGATAACGCTTTGCAGCGCGTAAAGCGTAAATTGATGCATTTCCGCGATGAAAAACGCAACGATGAGTAAAGTGTCTTTGCTCAATATGCAAAAAAACGGCTCCCCGTGCAGATAATTTTTGAAAAGTCTTGCGCGGGGAGTTGACTTTTTGTCCGTTTCTGGGTAAAATATGTGTGTTAGGCAAATGCCGGCATTTCCTGCGGGTGTAGTTCAATGGCAGAACTTCAGCTTCCCAAGCTGACCACGTGGGTTCGATTCCCATCACCCGCTCCATTCGCCGGATCATCTGCCGGCAGTAAAGTGTCCAAACAATTGAGGAGGAACACCGAATGGCTAAGCAAAAGTTTGAGCGCAATAAGCCGCATGTAAACATCGGCACGATCGGCCACGTTGACCACGGCAAGACGACCCTGACGGCCGCCATCACG
>SFIM01000029.1 GCA_004556155.1 Clostridiales bacterium | reverse complement strand
TGCGGTTGCTGGACTGTTCAATGCGCCTTTAGGCGCGGCAGGTATCATTGCCTTGAAGGCATGGTGCATACCACCGGCTTAGCCGGTGGTTTTGATTTGCAGTTTTGCAATTGATGCGGTTTGTATGGAGGCTTTACGCTTTCATCACGGTGATGCGATCGTCCAGCAGCTCGCGCAGATCCTCGGCCATGGCCCATTCGCCCTGCTTGTCGCTGCCTACGATGACGCACACCGCGCCGTTTTTGCGGGCGTAATCCGCGATGGTTTGCCGCACATCCTGCGCGCGCAGGATGGTCATCTCGGCGTGCGCGTCGCGCGAAAGGGCGTACAGGTGGTTCAACACCTCCTGTGCGGCGGGATCAAAGCCTGCCTGCTTGCCCTCGTCCATCACATGCAGCACGCGCAGCGGCAGCCCCTCGGCCTCGGCAAATCGCCGGCCGGCCAGGATCAGCCGTTCGCATTCCTTCTGCACCGTTACGCATACCAGCACTGTTTCCATGCTTCACCATCCAGAATGTTATTGCGCCCCGCCGCGCCGCCAGGCGGTGACGCGGTTGTCATAGAAGGTCAGCGTCAGCGTTTCGCCCGCCTGCCAATCCGGCCGGGGGAGATTCGCGTCCATATAGAACAGGCGATCATCCTCTTCGCGACCCTGATCGCCCACGTTCAGGGTGACGGGATAAAAGTCCACGTTTTCGCGGGTCACGCTGGCTTCATCCATGGATACGAACACGCCGCTTGTCTGCCGGGTGCGGCCCGTCAGCGCGTGCGCAATGTGCCGCCCATATGCGCGCACGGGGGAAATCAGCATGGTATAGCCAAAGATGCCCACCGCGCAAAAAAGAAAGCACAGCGCCATGGTGACGCCCTGCGGCCAGCGAAGCAGAAAGGATACGACAGTCAGCGCCAGCAGCGCCGCCATGGGCAGGCCGACAGTTAGCGAGCGTGCGCGCAGCTGTTGGCGGTTTTCATCATAATCGTTTTGCTGATACATCCGAATGATTCCTTCCTATCCTATGAGCGGGATTTCACCTATATTATACGCTAAAAAAGCCGCCCTGTCAAAAGCAGGCACGAAAAAGGAAGCCCCACCGGGCTTCCCATCTGTTGTCAGTAAAAGGCGCCATTGGCTTTACTGGTTTGCGGCCTTGTAGGTCTCCCAGGACTCAGCGGGCACTTCAATCAGCACGGGCTTTTCACTGCCGAAATAGCGCAACATGTCCGCGTCGGATACATCCAGCGCGCTCTGGGTCAGATCGTACAGATACCAGGGATGCCGCACCAGCGTTTTATCCCGCAGACGGTAGATGGAATACTGCTGGTAGAGCAGCGCCTCCTGCGTGTTCGTGACGAGATAGTTATTCTTGCCGGCCATGGCCTGGATGAAGGCCGCAGTCCAGCGCTCCATGTGACGGGGCAGCGCGGAAGCGATTTGGGCGTTCGCCACGTCCACAGCCTGCTGAAGCGTCTGCGTAGGCACGGCCTGATACAGCGCGCCCAGCTTGGTCAGAAAGGCCTCGCGATATTCAGGCTGGTTAAGCAGCATGCTTTCTATGATGATGACAACATCCGTGGTAATCGTATTCAGCGAGGCGTAAGGATTATGAGCGGCAAACGCCAGCGCGTAGGCAAAATCGCCCATGGCGCACTTGATCGGCCCATTTCCAACCTGATAGAAAATGACGTCGCTCTTCATATTCAGATTGCCGAAAAAAGCGTTTACCGCCGCCCAATTCAAAAAGCTCTCGGTATCCAGCAGCGTGCTCAGGGTCTGCCGATCCGCTTCAAGAGACAGGTTCAGCGCCTTGAGCTGCTTCAGCGCGCTGGCGATGCCCGCCGGGTCGCCGCAGAAGGCTTTCTTGTTCACATCGGCTACGTTGAGCGTGGCGGCGCTGTCCAGCCCCTCAAAGCGGGCAATGGCGTCCGCGATATCCTCGCGCCGGGAGTACAGGCCGCGGTAATCGCCGTTGACGTACACCTCCACCGGCTCCTGCGTGCGCACAGGCACCGCCACGGGGCACTGGGCCACCAGGCCGGAGCAGGCCGTGCTGAGCAGCTTGGTTCGCAGCGCGTCGCCGCCATCGTTATACAGGACAAAGCGCATATCCGCGCCCTTGATATACAGGCTCCGCTGCGGCAGTTCTCTTTCCTCGCTGTCCATGGCCGCTGCGTTCAGGCGCAGCCTGGCCGGGAAGGCGTGCTCCTGCCCGTCCCTTGCTATTGTGACCTGCGCGTCCACGGCCTCCTCAGGGGAAAGGGGCGCGCCGGCCGCATAGGTGATGGTAATCACTGGCAAGGCTTGCTCTTCCTGCGCCATCGCGGGCAGCGCGCACAGCAGCAGGATGCAGCACAGCACTGCAAAGAAACTCCATTTGTTTACGAAAGATTCCTCCTTTTGGGCAGGTCAATTGTGAAGATGCGAGAAACAAAAGTGCGTTCTTAGCCGGACAATCCTTTTTTCAATATCCTTGCCACTTTTTGTATTGAATAAACGATACGATCATAGAAAACAGCTGCAACTGCAATATACCATGATTGAACAGGATTGGCAATAGCCAATTGGAGCTATATTCAATAATTTACAATTTCTGCCTTGACGCGCGCCGCGCATGAAAAAAGCCGCCCGAAGGGCGGCGATCATAAAAAACGGTTTCCAAGGATGAAATTATTCCAGGTTTCCGCTCAGCGCCATGGCGGCGATGATTGCCGCCAGCCCGGCGGTTTCGGTGCGGAAAATGCGCGGCCCCAGCGTCACGGCGCGCGCGCCGCTGCCCAGCATGCGCTGTACCTCGCTTTCGCCCATACCGCCCTCCGGGCCAATCACGATGGCCAGGTCGGCGATATCCGGGCTGATCAGCCGCGGCAGTGTGCCCTCGCGCGCATCCTCCCAGGGCACCAGCGCCAGCTGATGGCCGGGCAGCGCGCGGCACAGGGCGTTTAAATCGATGGGCGCGGCCACCTCGGGCGTGACGGGGCGAAAGGCCTGCTTGGCCGCCTCGCGGGCGATGCGGTTCCAGCGGGCGAGCTTTTTATCGTCCTTGCCGTCCAGATGCGCCACGCACCGGGGCATTTCCACCGGCACGATGCGGCAAACGCCCGCCTCGGTGCATTTCTGCACGATATAATCCATCTTATCGCCCTTGGGCACGCCCTGATACAGCGTAACGCGCAGGGAAGCCTCGGGGCTTTTCAGCTTTTCAAGCACGCGCACAGCCACGCCGTCCGGCCCGGTCTGGCAGATGCTGGCCGCGTAGGCCTGGCCATCAGCAAACAGCTGCACCTGCGCGCCCACATCCAGCCGCAGCACGCGCAGGGCATGGCGGGCGTCCTCCGCCTCCAGATAGGCCATACCGCCCTGAATGCCGCGCTCATCGGCAAAAAAACGATGCATATCAGCGGACGCGGGCGGCCAGCGCTACCCAGTCGCCCTTCTCCATCCGGTCAAACAGCTGATAGCCGTTGGCGGTGAGCACCTTGGTCACCTCGTCCTCGCGCTCACGCAGGATGCCGGAGCATACGAACGTGGCGTTCTCGGTCAGGTGGCTCTTGAGCGGCGCGGCCAGCAGCATAATCACCTCGGCCAGGATGTTGGCCACGGCGAACTCGCACTGCACGTTATCCAGACCCTTGACCAGATCGCCCTCGCAGATGGTCACGCGATCGGCCAGGCCGTTCTTTTCCACATTTTCCTGCGCCACGCGCACGGCCATGGGGTCGATATCCACACCCAGCACCTCGCGCGCGCCCAGCCGCGCCGCCGCGATGGCCAGGATGCCGCTGCCCGTGCCCACGTCCAGCACCTCGCCGCCATGATAGTGCTTTTCAATCATGGCCACGCACATGGCGGTGGTCTCGTGCGTGCCCGTGCCAAAGGCCATGCCGGGATCCAGCTCGATCACCAGATCGCCGGGCTGCTCATCCCAGGCTTCCCAGCTGGGCTTGATCACCAGGTGCTCGCCGGCGCGGAAGGGCTTGTAATACTGCTTCCAGCACTCCGCCCAATCCTGCTCGTGCACGCCCGCCTGGGAGATTTTGAGCGTGCCCAGATCCATGCCCGTCAGCTCAGGCAGCGCGTCCAGGCAGTTTTTCAGCCCGCGCAGCTCCTCCACGGTGGAAAACCAGGCCTTTACCTGCACATCCTCGGGCATTTCATCCAGCATTTTGCGGTCGATCAACTCCCAATAGCCGTTGGGCTTATCGGGATCGGGCACATCGCTGCGGTCAATAATCTGCGTGCCTACCGCGCCCTGGCGCATCAGCGCCTCCGAAACAATATCCGCGCCCTCGGTGTTAGTGGAAATGGTAACTTCGATCCAATCCATAAAAAAGAAAACTCCTTTGATTTTCCAATGTGCAAAAGCCGCAAACCGCGGCATTCTCATCATACGGTTTCCGGCGGGATTTGTCAATATTTTTCGCGCCGGGCGGAAGCGCCGGCATAACAAAAACCTGTGCGGCGGGCAGGGGACTGCGCCGCGCACAGGTGCTTGCTTTATGCTGCTTTAACGCATCATATCGGCCAGGGCCTGCAGCACGCCGTTGGCCATCCAGGTCATGCCCAGATCGTTGGGGTGCAGCCCATCCAGGAAGAAGGCGGGCACATGCGGCACCAGCCGCCAGCCTTCCACAATGCGCATTTGCGGATAGGGCTGGCACAGGCGGGCGATGGCGTCGGCCAGCTCGCTTTCGCGGTACAGGTTGGGGCGGTCGGGATGCTGATCCGGCTCATTGCGCACGCGCTTGACGGGGGTGATCACGGCCACGGGAATATCGGGATACAGCTGATTGATACGCTTGAAGAAGCGGCCGGCGTAGTCGTCGTACTCGGCGCTGTCGGCGCGGTGCGACCAGTCGTTGGTGCCCAGCGCCACGGTGATCAGATCGGGGCTGAAGCCCGTGTTATCCAGGCATTCCGGCTCAAAGCGCACGGCGGCGACGGATTGGTTGAGGCACTCGCAGCCCAGCGCGCGGCCTACCTGCATGGCGTAGCCGGTGGAGGAGCACTCCGCGCCCACGCCCTGGGTGATGGAATCGCCGATCATCAGCACGCGCGCGGTGCGCTTGGGCACGGGGGCCAGGTAGAAATTGCCCTCGGGCAGCACGATATCGCCCAGCGCGAAAACCAGCAGATGGGGCAGAAACACGACCACGCGCTTGCGGCCCTCGCCCAGATCGAAGGAGGATTCTAACGTTTCGTTCCAGGGCAGGCTGCGCAGGTGCGTTTGCTGGGCGACCAGCACGTCGTTTACATACACATCCAGGGTGCTGTCGCGGTCGGCGCTGTCCAGCGGGTAGCCGCCCACGATCTTCCACTGCAGGGTAAAGGCGGGGGCGTTGGTGTCAAACTCCAGGGTGATGCCGGCGCTCATGCGCGCCTTGAGGCCCATGAAGGAAGCGTAGGGGATTTTATCATAAAACGCGCACTGCATGGGGGTATAGCGGCTGGGCACGAGAAAATCGTCCTCGCGCGGGGCGACGTCCAGGCAGTTATGGAAACACTCGCGCATCAGGCTTTTATCCATGAATTACAGCTCCTTTTTGCAAAAAAGCGGCCGAAGTGGGCCGCGTATAGGGAAACGAAAGGGGGGACGTTTCTTTTTTGAGTCAAGAAAGTAACAAAGAACCTGTGTGTGACGTAAAAGCTGCTTGAGTAAAACTGAAAAGCAGGGGGGGGTGTGCACTCCGTGGCAGGGAAAATTCTGCGTGCCCGGATCGGCGCAAGCGCCATCCGTCCCCTTGAATATTTCCCCTCGGTCTGGCTTCACCAGCCCTGCGCCGATTGCATCGGCGTGCCACGGGGGCGATGGTTGGATGCGAAAATCAGAACCGCAGTTTGCTTTCGATGAAGGCCTTCAGGTCCTCTACCTTTACGCGCTCCTGCTGCATGGTATCGCGGTCGCGCACGGTGACGGAGCCGTCGGTTTCGGTATCAAAGTCCACCGTGATGCAGTACGGCGTGCCGATTTCATCCTGGCGGCGATAGCGCTTGCCGATGGAGCCGGTTTCGTCATATTCCACCATGAAGTACTTGGCCAACTCGCTGTAGATTTCGCCGGCCAGGCCGCCCAGCTTATTCTTCTGCAGGGGCAGCACGGCGGCCTTGTAGGGCGCCAGGGCAGGATGCAGATGCAGCACGGTGCGCACATCGCCGCCCTCCAGCTCTTCCTCATCATAGGCATTGCACAGGAAGGCCAGCACCGAGCGCTCCACGCCCAGCGAAGGCTCGATGCAGTAGGGCACGTACCTTTCGCCCGTGGTGGGATCCAGGTATTCCATGCTCTTGCCGCTGTGGTTCTGGTGCTGGGTCAGGTCGTAATCGGTGCGGTCGGCAACGCCCCACAGCTCGCCCCAGCCGAAGGGGAACAGGAACTCAAAGTCCGTGGTGGCCTTGGAATAGAAGGCCAGCTTTTCGGGCTCGTGATCGCGCAGGCGCAGGCTTTCCTCCTTCATGCCCAGGCTCAGCAGCCAGTTGCGGCAGAAGGTGCGCCAGTAATCAAACCATTCCAGGTCGGTGCCGGGCTTGCAGAAGAACTCCAGCTCCATCTGCTCAAACTCGCGCACGCGGAAGATAAAGTTGCCGGGGGTGATCTCATTGCGGAAGGATTTGCCGATCTGGCCGATGCCGGCGGGGATCTTCTTGCGGGTGGAGCGCATCACATTCTGGAAGTTGACGAAGATGCCCTGCGCCGTCTCGGGGCGCAGATACAGTTCGCTTACGCTGTTTTCGTTTACGCCCTGGAAGGTTTTGAACATCAGGTTAAACTGGCGGATGCCGGTAAAATCCTTTTTGCCGCAGACGGGGCATTTGATATCGTGCTCGGCGATATACTGCTCCAGCTCCGCGTTGCTCCAGCCGTCGCCGGTTTCCTCGCCGTGGGTAAAGTCCTCAATCAGCTTATCGGCGCGGAAGCGAGCCTTGCAGGCCTTGCAGTCCATCAGCGGATCGTTGAAGCCGCCCACATGGCCGGAGGCCACCCACACTTCGCGGTTCATCAGGATGCCCGCATCCAGACCCACATTGTACTTGCTTTCCTGGACGAACTTCTGCCACCAGGCGCGCTTGATGTTGTTTTTGAATTCCACGCCCAGCGGGCCGTAGTCCCAGGCGTTGGCCAGGCCGCCGTAAATTTCGGAGCCGGGATAAATAAAGCCGCGCGACTTGCACAGCGCGACCAGCTTGTCCATGGTCAGGTTGCTCATTGTGTCATTCCTCCCGTATTTACATGCCCTTGTATCATATCACGTTTCGGCAATTTGTCAAGAAAATGGGAGAATGCGCGGGCATTTTCTTTTGCGGCGGCAGGCGGATTTTGAACATAAAAACCGGCTGAACGGATTGCGCGTCCGATCAGCCGGATGAATTTGTTTGTCAGGTGAAAAGTGCTTCTTTCCTTTGCCGTCACGCCCGGAAGGTCAGCTGATAGTCGCCGTCGCGCAGGCAGTCGATCTCGGTCTCGTAGAAGGCGCGCATGGCGCGGATCATGTAGTCCACATCCTTGGTGCCCGCCGTCTCATAGCTGGAATGCATGGCCAGCTGCGCCAGGCCGATATCCAGCGTGTTGACCGATACGTGCCCGCCCGAAATGTTGCCCAGGGTGGAGCCGCCCGGCATGTCCGAGCGGTTGGCAAAGTGCTGCACGGGCACGTCCGCATGCTGGCAGATGGCGTGGAAAACGGCCTCGGATACGCCGTCGGTGGTGTATTTCTGGTTGGCGTTGAACTTGATGACCACGCCCTCGTTCATGTACACCTGATTGACGGGATCGGACAATTCGGGATGGTTGGGATGCGTGGCGTGCGCGTTATCCGCCGACAGCATGAAGCTGCGCGGCAGCGCGGCCATGTAATCCGCCTCGTCGTGCCCCAGGGACAGGGTGATGCGGCGCAGCACATCCGACAGGAAGGTGGAATCCGCGCCCTGCTTGGTGCCGCTGCCCACCTCCTCGTTGTCAAACACGCAGCATATGTTGATGTGCGCGCCGTCCGCCGCCGTCAGCAGCGCCTGCAGCGAGGCGTAGGCGCATTCCAGATCGTCCAGCCGGCCGGCGGACAGGTATTCGCCTTCGCCGCCCCATACGCAGCCGGGCATGCGGTTATACAGGTACAGATCGGAGCCGATGATATCGCCCTCCGCCACGCCCGCCGCCTGGGCGATGCGCGCGCGGAAGCTGCCCTTGCCGTCCCCGCCGCTCCACAGGGGCATCATGTCGGCGGCCGGGTTATACTTGTAGCCCGTGTTGATTTCACGGTTCATGTGGATGGCCACGTTGGGGATGACCGCGCTGTCCTCATCCAGATTGACCAGCAGCGAGCGCACGCCGTCCTGCGAGCGCACCGCCAGACGACCTGCCACGGACAGGGGACGGTCCAGCCAGGTATTGAGGATCATGCCGCCGTAGCGCTCCACATCCAACTGCACATACTTGTCGCGCACGGTCAGTTCCGCGTTTTCCTTGATGCGGAAGGTGGGCGAATCGGTGTGGCTGGCGATCAGCTGGAAGGGCGCGAAGCCGCGCTGCGGCACGGTGAAGGCGATCACGCTGGAACGGTTGCGGGTGACGTAGTAGCGCCCGCCGGTCTGAAGCCGCCAGCGCGCGTTTTCCTGCAAAGGCTCAAAGCCCGTAAGACGGGAGCAAATGCTTTCCACCGCATGGAAGGCGGTGGGGGATTCTTTCAAAAATTGCAGCAGACCCTGTACCTGTTCATGTGCCATGCAAAAATCATCTCCTGTTTCGGTTGTTTTCGGCTTTCAGCATATCACAGCGCCGGGCGCGATGCAAGCGCGGGGGCTGCACTTTTTCGGGATTAAAAAATTCCTTGACAAAACGAACGCCGCCTCCGGATCGGAAGCGGCGTCCTGACCTGTGGAATGCGATTGCGCTTTATTGCAGCCTGGCAAGGCTCTTGCTCAGATTTTCATCCATAAAGCTGAGCGCATCGTCCAGGGTGATCGAATCGTCCAGATAGGAGCAGATAATCTCATAGGGAAACATATCCCACAGGAAAATGCGGTTGTAGCGTTCGCATGCTGCGCCGCACAGGGCAGAAGCGGATGCGTGGTAAGCCTCTGCGGCGGCTGCCGGATAGCAATCATCCGTGCCGTCCGGATACAGCAGCAGGCCATATTCGGCCACAGGATGCTCGGCCAGGTAACGCAGAAATTCTATCGCCAGCTCCTGCTGTTTGCTGTTGGGGTTGAGCAGCATGAACACGATTCTGCCATGCACAGCCGGCTCCGCCCCCACCATGCCGGGATCGGGCAGCAGCTCCTCGCCGTAGCGCAGGAAATAGGGCTCGCCGATATCGCGGAAAATGACCTGCTGCGTTTCCGACGCCATATAATATTCGGAGGAATCGGTGAGATAAACGTCATGGTCGATTCCGTAGATGGCATGTGTGGAATCAGCAGGGATTTCGCGCGATTTCAGCGCGCTGAAATCCTTCAGCCAATTGGCCAGCGCGCGGAACTCCGACGTGTCGAAGGTGTAAGCGCCATCGCCCATCCTGCCTGTGCACCAGGCATGGGTATAGCTGCGCAGCATGATAGTGAAAATCTGCTGGCGCACGGCCTCAAAATCCTTGCCGCCATTGAAGCTGTAGTGCTGCGCATGCTGAGGATAATCATAGCTGGTATACCATGCCATGGCATTGTTCAGGTAGCCCTCCAGGATGTCCGGCTTATCGTTCAGGCCGAATCTGCGCGCCAGCGAGGGATTCACGGCGTTCCAGTATCTCCAGCTCTCGATGGGCAGGGCGTAGATGGTATCGCCGCGCGTTACATAATCGGCGAACTGCGGGTACATCGCGGCCACGCGCCGGGCGATTTCCGCATCGTTGATCGGCGCGGCCAGCCCCTTGCCAATCAGAGCATCCAGGTCTGTGCCGCCGCTCCAGCCCCAGTAGATGTCAATTTCACTGTTGCCGGAGGACAGGCTGTCCACATAGGTTTGATGGGTGTTTGTATCGTTATTGGTTACAACCTGCACGGTAAGGCCGGGATGCAGGCGCTCAAACGCCGCAATCTGATCCTGATAAAGCGCATCCGCTGTAAGGCCGAAGCTGACGGTCAGCGTTTGCGCGGGCGTGCCCTCGGCAAGCCCGCCCGCAAAGGGGAGCAGCAGCGCCAGGGACAGCAGCAGCGCGCAGAGACGTTGCATACGCATGGAAAAGCCTCCTTTTGTAGTCCTGGGTTGTAATAGCAACAGGGAGCAGAGAAATTCGCAGATGTCGCGCCGGTATTGTTTTGTTCCTGATTTCAGCATATCATATTTGGCTGATAAATGTCAATATTATACAAACAGTTTACAATTGCGAAAACCCTTTGCCGCTTTACAATTTTCCATTGACGAACGCGCGAAAAAAGTCTAATATAGCCTGTGGATATCAATACCTACCAATATAAAGGAGCTTGCCGAATATATGGACGCTTATCTGCTGGGGCTGGTGGAATATGCTGTGGAAAAGCAGCTGATTACCGCCGAGGATCGTATCTTTGCCGTAAACAGCCTGCTGGACGCGCTGGGGGAGAGCAGCCTGGACGAGGCTGCCCAGCCCGCGCGCCTGCCGCTGCCTGAGCTGCTTGAACAGCTGACGCAGCACGCGGTGGACAAGGGCCTGTGCGAGGATAACCAGGTGGCGCGCGACCTGTTTGATACCCGGCTGATGGGCGTGCTGACGCCCTTCCCACACGAGGTGCGCGCCCGCTTCCGCGCGCTGTACGCGCAGTCCCCCCGCCAGGCGACTGACTGGTTCTACCGCTTCAGCCAGGATACCAACTATATCCGCCGCGATCGCATTGCCCGCGACCGCAAGTGGCAGTATCAAAGCCCCTACGGCGCGCTGGATATCACCATCAACCTGTCCAAGCCCGAAAAGGATCCCCGCGCCATCGCTGCGGCGCGCCTGGCCCCGCAATCGGCCTACCCCAAGTGCCAGCTGTGCTGTGAAAATGAGGGCTACGCCGGGCGCATGAACCACCCTGCCCGCCAGAACCACCGCGTGATTCCGCTGACCATCAACGGCGCGCCCTGGTATTTGCAGTATTCGCCCTATGTGTATTATCCCGAGCACTGCATTGTGCTCAGCGGCGCGCACACCCCCATGAAGATCGACCGCGCGGCCTTTGCGAAGCTGCTGGATTTTGTATCGCAGTTCCCGCACTACATGCTGGGCTCTAACGCCGACCTGCCCATCGTGGGCGGCTCCATCCTGAGCCACGATCACTTCCAGGGCGGCGGCTATGTGTTCCCCATGGCGCGCGCGGCGGTGGAGCGCGAGTTGTGCCTGAAGGGCTTTGAGGATGTGCGTGCGGGCATCGTGCGCTGGCCCATGTCGGTCATCCGTCTGGACTGCCCGGATAAAGAGCGGCTGATCGAGGCCTGCGATCATATCCTGCGCTGCTGGCGCGGCTATACGGACGAGGCGGCGTTTATCTATGCCCAAACCGACGGCACGCCGCACAACACCATCACGCCCATCGCGCGCATGAACGGGCAGGATTATGAGATGGATCTGGTGCTGCGCAACAACATTACCACCGATGAGCATCCGCTGGGCGTGTATCATCCCCATGCCGGGCTGCACCATATTAAAAAGGAAAACATCGGTCTGATCGAGGTGATGGGCCTGGCCGTGCTGCCTGCGCGGCTGGATAGCGAGCTGCGCGGTCTGGAGCAGGCCATCCTGAGCGGCGCGGATATCCGCGCGGACGAGACGCTGGCCAAGCATGCCGACTGGGTGGAGGAGCTCAGCGCCCGCCATACCTTTACGGCGGAGAATACCAAGGCCATCCTGGAGCAGGAGGTGGGCGCGGTGTTCGCCCGCGTGCTGGAGGACGCCGGCGTGTACAAGCGCACGGACGCGGGCCGCGCGGCCTTCCTGCGCTTCGCTGCCGCCATCGGCAATACCCTGTAAGGAGAAGAAATGATGAATGATACGCAGCTGCCCACGCTTTCGGGTATGGTGACGCACGGCCAGGCCATCGGCCGCACCTACGGCATGCCCACGGCCAACCTGCCCATCCCGGCGGATACCCCGCTGCCGCCCTGCGGGGTGTATGCGTCGCGGGTATGCTGGCATGGGCAGGCGTTTGCCGGGCTTACGCACATCGGCGCGCGGCCCACGGTGGGGCGCGGCGAGCAGGTGGTGATCGAAACGCACCTGCTGGATTTTAATCAGGATCTGTATGGGCAGACCATTTCCGTGACCCTGCTTAAGCGCCTGCGCGGCGTGGAAAAGTTTGACTCTCTGGACGCGCTGCACGCGCAGATTGCCAGGGATGCGCAGGCCGCGCGCGATTGCTTTGCCCAGGCCGGGCTGCGCGCCGATCCGAACCGCCTGTAAAACACGAAAGGGGACCACGCTTTGAAAAAGCTGCTTGCCATCCTGCTGTGCGCCATGCTGCTGATGCCCGCCTGCCCGCGGGCGGCGCTGGGGGATACGGCGCGCGATATCACCACACAGTGCAAAATCACCTCCTCCGATAGCGACAGCAGCATCAAGAGCCTGTACGACCGGGACGAAACCACCGGCTGCGGCGTGCGCGCGGGCAGGGGACAGTATTTGCAGATCACGCCCGGCGACGCGCCCGTGGCCGCGGTGATGCTGGAATTTGGCACCTACACGCATTCCTTCGCCATCCAGGCGCAGGACACGGATGGCGCGTGGCGGGAGGTCGCTCCCTTTGAGAATACGGGCGATTACGGCCAGGCGTATCTGACCTTCCCTGCGCAGAGCGGGCGATTCCGCATTGCGTTTTCCTGCGCGGATGGGCGTGAGCGCAAGGCGACCATTCGGGAGATGTATCTGTTTTCCGAGGGCACGCCTGATCTTGCGTTGGCGCATGCTTGGCAGCCGCCCTGCGAAAAGGCCGATTTGCTGTTCGTTGTGGCGCATCCGGATGATGAGATTCTGTGGTTCGGCGGGGCGATTCCCTACTATGCCGGGCAGCTGGGTTTGCAGGTGCAGGCGGCATACCTGACCTGCTACAAGCCGGAGCGCCGGCTGGAGCTGCTGAACGGCCTGTGGCACTGCGGCGTGCGCAGCTATCCCGATATCGCGGATTTTGAGGATTACAACTATCAGCGTGTGGACTACGCCTATCGCGCCTGGGGCAAGGAGAATATCCTGCGCCATCTGGTGCGCCTGCTGCGGCGCTATCAGCCAGAAGCGGTGGTGACCCATGACCTCAAGGGGGAGTACGGCCACACGCAGCACATTGTGTGCTCCGAAACGGTGCGGGAGGCTGCCTCCCGCGCGGCGGATGCAAGCTATGATCCCGACAGCGCGCGGCAGTACGGCGTATGGCAGGTCAAAAAGGTCTATCGCCATCTGGGCGATGCGCCCACCACGCGCATGGACTGGTCGCAGCCGCTGTCCTTCTTTAACGGCAGGACCGGGCTGGAGGTAGCCGCCGAGGCATTCCAGCTGCATGTTACCCAGACGTGGAGCGGCAAGTTTGCCGTGGCCGCGCCGGGCGATTCCTATGACAGCACGGTATACACCCTGGCCTATTCCACCGTGGGCGAGGACGCGCGGGGCGGGGACTTCTTGGAGAATATTCCCCTTGAAAGCCTGTCCAATTACATCCCGGAGGCGACGAACCCATGAAAAAACGCTGGCTGTATTTGATGATCCTGCTGATTGTGCTGCTGTGCGCGCCCGCGCTGGCGGAGGATCTGGCGGGCGAATGCAAAATCTATCAGGCCGAAAAAGGCCGTCTGGATAGCCTGACTGATCACGACGATGCGACGGGCGTGCAGCTGCGCGAAGCCGTGGAGCATGTGCTGGAGATTCGCCCCGGCGCTACGCCCGTGGCCTCGCTGAGCCTGGTGATGGGCCGCGACATGCTGCCCTTTACCGTGCAGACGCAGGGCGCGGACGGCCGCTGGACGGTGATCGCCCGCGTGGCGGATACCGATTATGCCCAGCGCTATGTGTCCTTCCCGCCGCAGAGCCAGCCTTTCCGCCTGGTGTTTGCGGGGGAAAAGCCCGCGCCCCTGTCGCTGCGTGAGGTGTATCTGTTTGCCGAGGGGCAGGCTGATCCTGCGCTGGCGCATGATTGGCAAGCGCCCTGCGATAAGGCGGACATGATGACCATCGTGGCGCATCCGGATGACGAGCTGCTGTGGTTTGGCGGCACCATTCCCTATTATGCCGGTCAGCAGGGGCTGAAGCTGCAGGCGGTGTACATGACCTGCAGCAATTATCAGCGCCGCATCGAGCTGCTCAACGGCCTGTGGCATTGCGGCGTGCGCAACTATCCGGAGATTGCCTGGAAGATCGACCGCAAGGATCGCGATATGGACGCAACCTACTACCTGTGGGGGCGCAACAAAACCTGCGCCTATCTGGTGGGGCTGCTGCGCCGCTATCGCCCCGAGGTGGTGGTGACGCACGATGTGAACGGCGAGTACGGCCACTCCCAGCATCTGGCCACGTCGGATGCGGTGTATCAGGCGGTGCTCAAGGCTTCCGATCCTGATTATGATCCTGAATCCGCGGCGCTCTACGGCGTGTGGCAGGTGAAAAAGCTGTATCGTCATCTGGGCAAGGAGGCGGGCACGATCATGGATTATGATCAGCCGCTGTCGGTCTTTGGGGGCAAGTCGGCCTATACCATCGCCAAAGAGGCCTTTGATATGCACATGACCCAGCATGAAAGCGGGCACTGGCGTGTGCCCGGCCCGGATCAGCCCTATGACAGCACGCGCTACACGCTGGTGTTTTCCACCGTGGGCGAGGATACCCAGGGCAACGATATGCTGGAAAATATTGCGCCCGAAACG
This sequence comes from Clostridiales bacterium, assembly GCA_004556155.1. Classification (GTDB taxonomy): domain Bacteria; phylum Bacillota; class Clostridia; order Christensenellales; family Aristaeellaceae; genus SFMI01. The sequence goes on along the minus strand of SFIM01000029.1, from coordinate 20,603 downwards.
CTGAGCAACTACCATCCGTGAGGAGGACGCCGCCATGAAAAAGCCGCTGATTCTGCTGCTGGCGCTTTGCCTGCTGCTGGGGTACCTGCCCGCGCGCGCGGATACGGCGCGCGACGTCGGGGCTGAGTGCGCGCTGGCCTATCAGGATAACAGCCTGGCCTGCGGGTACCTGGTCGATCATAACTATGTGCGCGGGGACAACCTGGCTTCCAAGGTGGAACATATCTTTTATGTAACGCCTGGCAAAACGCCCGTGGCGCAGATCGAGGTGTTCTTTGGCACGCACATGCTGCCCTATCGCGTGGAGCGGCAGGATGGCGCGGGCTGGGCGACTGTGGCGCGCGTGACTGAGGCGCGGGCGCAAAGCTATGTGCGCCTTGAGCCGATTGCGGAAAAGTTTCGCATTGTATTTTCGGATGGTCAGCGCAGCCCGCTGACGCTGAAGGAGATTCTGCTCTTTTCGGAGGGAGAAACGGAGGGCACGGCGCTCAAGCCCTGGCGGGATCCCTGCGAAAAGGCCGACGTGATGACGCTGGTGGCGCACCCGGACGACGAGCTGCTGTGGTTTGGCGGGCTGCTGCCCACCTATGCGGGTGAGCGGCAGCTGCGGGTGCAGGCGGTATACATGACCTGCGAGAACGCCCTGCGCCGGCAGGAGCTGCTTAACGGCCTGTGGCACTGTGGCGTGCGCAATTATCCGCTGCTGTGCGGGCTGAAGGATGTGCGTTACAGCGCGGTGGACGCGGCCTATCAGTGCTGGGGTCGGGAAACGGCCTATAAGACCATTGTGCGCGCCATCCGGCGCTTTCAGCCTGACGTGCTGGTGACGCACGATATTTTGGGCGAGTACGGGCACACACAGCATATTGTGACCAGCGACGCGGCGTATCAGGCTGTGCTGCTGGCTGCCGACCCTGGCTATGATCCTGACAGCGCGCAGCAATACGGCGCATGGCAGGTGAAGAAGCTGTACCGCCATTTGGGCGACGCGCCTACTACACGCATGGACTGGCAGCAGCCGCTGGCCGCGTTCGGCGGTCAGACAGGGCTGGAAATCGCTGCGCAGGCGTTTAAAATGCATGCCTCCCAGCAGGATATTCTGTGGCCTACCCCGCCCGGCCCAGGCGAGCAATACGACAGCACGGTATTCACGCTGGTGTACTCAACCGTTGGCCCGGACGAGGCCGGGAACGATCTGCTGGAGCACATCGAGGCGGAATAACGCGGGGATGAGGGATCAGGGCTACGATTCTTTCTTGGAGCCCAAGAAAGAATCAAAGAAGGCTGCGCGGTGGACGTAAAAGCCGATTGAATAAAACTGGGAGTGGCCCTGGCCACCCCCGTGGCAGGGAAAAACTTGAATCGCTCGGTCTGGAGTAAACTCCGCCCGGGCGCTTCAGGCTTTCACCTGCCACGAGGGCGGGGTGGGCAGCCAGGGCCACGTCCAGTTTAACTCAATAGACCTTTACGGCCATAACACAGGTTCTTTGTTACTTTCTTCACTGAAGAAAGTAACGTTTTCCTATTTAGATAAAAAGAACCGGGCTGGAAACATCCAATCCGGTTCTTTTATCATACTATTATACGTTTACTTCTTCAGCGCGGCTACCAGCACGTCGGGGAAGTTGATGGTCATGCCGTCCACCTTCAGATCCAGCATGTCGTGCATTACCTGCTCGTTGTCGATGCCCCAGGCACGCACGGAGAAGCCCTCGCTGCGCAGCCTGTCGTTCCATTCCTTGGTCAGGATGCTGGCCTTGGGGCAAAGCTGGAACACGCCCGCCTGCTTGGCGGATTCCACCAGCGAGTCGGACAGATACTTGCACAGATAGCCCACGCGCATATCGGGATCCAGCGCGCGCACGGCGGTGATGGCGTCCCAGATGCCGGTGGTGATGATCACATGATCCTGGCGGCAGTACTGATGGATCAGACGCAGGGTTTCTTCCTCCACGCCGTGCTCCTTGATTTCAATGGCAAAGTGCAGATCCTTGCCGCCAAAGTGGCGCAGGAACTCTTCCAGCGTGGGGATTCTTTCGCCCTTAAAGCGCTCGCCCGTGGGCAGGCCGAAGTCGATTTGCAGCAGCTCCGCGTAGGTCAGGTCGTGAATGGCCTCGGGACGGCCCGCGATGCGCATCAGTTCGTTGTCATGAAACAGCACCAGCACGCCATCCTTGGTGCGCTGCACGTCAGTTTCGATGCCGTTCGCCCCCATCTGCCAGCCCATATAAAAGGCGGCAAGGGTGTTTTCGGGGGCATAGGCGCTGGCGCCGCGGTGCGCATAGTTGATAAATTCCATAATAAAATCCATCCTTATTGAGTATGGGGCGGCAGGAAGGGGAGCGTTTGTCCGCCTTCCTGCCGTCGGCATAAATTAGTACATCATCATGTAGTCGTCCATTTCGGTCTGGATGCGGGACAGCTCCTTGTCCAGATCCAGATCAGGATCGGCCTCGATCTTGGACATTAGGGTGACGATTTCATTCCACACGATGGCGTCAACGGGGGTTACGCCTTCGCCCTGGATGTAATCAGACTGCGCCAGCACAGCCTTGTTGTAGGGATCTTCATAGCGAGCCATGATGGTTTCATCCGCCATCTGGGTCTTGGTGAAGGGCAGGGGGCCGGGCTTGGCCAGGCAGGTGCGGATGGCGTTCTCAGGCAGGGTCATGAAGCGGATGAACTCGGCGGACATGGTGGCCTTTTCGTTGGTATCCTTGAAGATGGACAGACCGTAAGCGCCCAGGCCGATGCTCTTGGTCTGATCCTTCATGATGCTGGTCAGGCCAATTTCAAACGCGCCGTTCACGTTGGTGAGAATCTTGGAGGTGGTGGCGCAGGAGATGAACAGAAACAGAGACTTGCCGTTCTGGAAGTCCTCGCGGGCGGTCTTGTGCTGGTTGGCGGGGATCACGCCATCCTTGACCAGGCCGGCGTAGATGGTCAGGATTTCCTTCATTTCCTTGGTGTCGATGTGGTAGCTGCCGTCCGCCTGACGGATGGAACCGCCATGGCTCCACAGCATGGGCAGGATGTACCAGGGAATGTCCGCGCCGGTATTGAGACCATAGATATCAGTCAGGCCATCATTATCCACATCCTTCACGGCCTTGCGGGCCATTTCGCACAGCTCGTCCAGCGTTTCAGGCATGTTTTCATAGCCCAGCTCGTGCAGCATGGTCAGGTTGACATAGCAGCCGGGGATGGTGCAGCTGAAGGGCATGCTCATGCGCTTGCCATCGTAGGTGTAGCGGGTCCAGAAGTTCTCCACTACGTCGTCCATTTCTTTGGCGGTCAGGTAGTTTTCAATGGGCAGCAGCCAGCCCGCGTCATAGAGCTGGGGGATGCCGTTGCGCTGGCCGGTAACGCCGATGTTGGGCATGTCGTTGGACTGCATGCCGGTGTTGTACTTGGCCAGCAGGTCGTCATAGTTGTTGCCCACCTGCTCCTGGATGATCTTGACGCCCGGATGCAGCGCCTCGAAATCGGCAATGCATGCGGAGAAATCATCATCGTAGCGCACCCACAGGCGCAGGGTCATGGCTTCGTCGGCCTGCGCCAGGCTGGTCATACCCAGCAACAGCAGCAGCGACAGCAGTACGCACAGAGTCTTCTTCATAAATTGTTCCTCCTTTTATTCCTACGCGGGATTGCGCCCGCGCTGGTTCTTATTTTAGGCCCACCTTGGTGATGCCCTGCACAAAGTAACGCTGCAGGCAGACAAAGAACAGGATCATGGGCATGGTAATCAGCGTGGCGGCGGCCATGATGGAGCCCCAGTCGTCGCCAAAGTCCGATTGCATCAGCATGCGCAGACCGGTCTGCACCGTGCGCAGGCTTTCCTTGGTGGCCACAACCTTGGGCCACATGTAGCTGTTCCAGTTGCCGATGAAGCCGATGATGGCCACCGTGGCGATGGCGCTTTTGCTCAGCGGCAGGATGATGCTCCAGTACACCCGCAGATCGCCCGCGCCGTCGATGTAGGCGGCTTCCAGCAGGGCGTTGTCGATGGTCTTATAGAACTGGCGGAACAGGAACACTGAGAACATGCTCACCAGCGATACGACGATCACCGAGAAGAAGGTGTTGGTCAGCCGAAGCGCGGCCAGGGTGAGAAAGTTGCTGACGATGGTGGCCTCGCTGGGGATCATCATGGAGCACAGGAACAGGAAGAAGATGGGCTTGGACAGCTTAAAGGGCAGCTTGGCGAAGGCGTAGCCCGCCAGCGAGCCGGTAAGGACCTGGCAGATGACCACGGTGGTGGCCATGAGGATGCTGTTTTTAAAATACTGGCCAAAGGGCGCGCTCTTCCAGGCGATGGCGTAGTTTTCCCAATACGGCTTGGCGGGCCAGAAGACATCCTTGTTCATTACCTCATGGGGAGCCTTGAGCGAGCCGGAAATCATCCAGAAGATGGGAAAAATCATCAGCAGCGATATCAGCGTGAGAACCAGGATGCGCAGCGCTTCCTTCCAGGGAAAGGGCTTTTTGTGCCGGACAGGACGGGTAACGGCGGTCATTGTTGTATCGCTCCTTTCTTAGGCGTCGTAGCTGACAAAGCGTTCCAGACTCATCTGAATCAGGTTAATCAGCAGAATCAGCGCAAACAGCACCATGGCGATGGCCGAAGCATAGCCCATCTGATAGCGGCTGAAGGCGTAGTCATAGAGCATCATGGGCAGGTTGGCCGTGGCGTTGCCGGGACCGCCGCCGGTCATGTTTTCAATGGTGGTAAACAGCTTCATGATGCTGATGGTTTGCAGAATCAGCAGCATGAACGTGGTGGGCGATACCAAAGGCATGGTGATTTTCCAGGTGGTTTGCCAGGCGTTCGCGCCATCGATGTGCGCGGCCTCGATGATTTCTTCCGAGATGTTCTGGATGGCGCCCAGGTACACCACCACGCAGTAGCCCAGCGTGCGCCAGATGGTGACGATGACGATGGACATGTGGGCGGTGGAGGTATCGTTGATCCATCTCAGCGGCCGCAGCCCCACGGCCGACAGCGCGGCGTTGAGGATGCCGTACTGCGGGTTGAAAATGTAGAGCCATACCACCGACAGGCCTACCATGGAGGCCACGTGCGGGGTATAGATCAGGGTGCGGAAGACCACATTGAGCTTGCTTTTCTTTTGCAGCAGCACGCCCAGCAGAAAGCCGAACACCAGGATAAAGGGCAGAATGTAGAGCACATAGCGCAGCGTGTTGCTTAAAATCAGATAGATTTCATCATTGCGAAACAGCTTGCGGTAGTTGTACAGGCCGACAAATTTCTTGGCGCTTCTGCCGCCCATGTTCCAGTTGTACAGGCTGTTGATTACGGCGTTTACCATGGGATAAAGGGTAAATACCAGCAGGCCGATAAAAGCTGGGGCAACGAACGCTAAGCCCTTCAGCTCCCGCCTGAGTGCTTTGCGCCGCTTGGTCATTTTCTTTTGCATAGGCTGCGCCTCCTGAACTGTGCGATTGTTTTTTGCAGGTCAAAACAGATGCTGATAACAGCACATTTTCACCTTTTATTTTATGGTTGCGGTTGACGAATGTCAAATAGGTAGATAGAATGAAAACATAAGCTTGAGTTATGACATGGAGGGAAATTTTGGATGGATATACGCGAAATCAGCTATATTATCGCCATTGCCGATAAGCAAAGCATTACGGCCGCCGCAGCCAGCCTGTTTATCAGCCAGCCCGCTCTGTCCCAGGCGCTGCGGCGCATGGAGGCCGAGGCCGGGTGCAAGCTGTTTGTGCGCTCGGGCAACATGACTGTGCCCACCGAGGCGGGGCGGCTGCTGGTGGAACGCGGGCGTTTGATCTTGAACGCACGGGATAAAATGCTGTCGGATGTGCGCGGCGTGGCGGACGGCCGCCACAAAACGCTGCGATTTGGCATATCGCCCTTTTATAGCAAGTATTATCTGCCGGATGTGTTTCGCTACTACGTGCAAAACCTGCCGGGCGTAAAATTAGAGGTGGTGGAAAAATCCTCCCTGGATCTGGAGCGCATGGTGATCGAGGATGAATTGCCCTTCTGTTTTGTGCCTGCGCTGCCTGCCAATCCCGAGCTGCATTACTGCGTGATCGGCTCGGAGGAGATTATGCTGGCCGTGCCGCAGACGCACCCTGCCAACGCGCTGGCGGATGAAAGCAAGGACGGATTGCGCATGGATTTGCTTTATGTGCGGGACGAGCCCTTTATCCTGCTGCCGCCCAAGCAGAAGGTATCCGAGCTGCAAACGCGCATCTTTCATTACGCGGGCTTTACGCCGCGCGTCAGCTATGCAACGTCCAATTGGGATACGGCCATGATCCTCACCGCCTGCGGCGTGGGGCTGAGCTTTCTGCCCGGCCTATTGCGCTATTCGCCGCTGTATGATGTGCGGCCCAGCTTTTATCACATCATGGGCTTTGACGCTTCCCGCCAGTATGCGGTGGCCTATCGAAGCGAGGAGTCGCTGGGGTATTCGGCGGAGCAGCTCATCACGCTGATGGGTGATATCGTGCGCCAGAAAAACACCCTGTAATCCGCCTGCGGGGGCTGTTCGCAGACGGCAGAAGAAAATGTAAAAATTACTTGACGAATCACTACAAATTCGTTACAATTATGTAAAGGATACAAAGCGTGTCCCGATCGACGGCGACGAGCCTGACGGAGGTTATCAGCCATGAAGAAACGCACTGCTATTATTTCCCTGCTTGCGGCAGCGGTTTTGACCCTGAACGCGATCCCCGCTCTTGCCACGGATGGCCAGGGTCAGGTTTCGCCCCTGGATCAGCTGACGCAGCAGCAATCCCAGATGGAGTCCATGGGGCTGCCGTCAGGGTATAATCCCGCGTCTGAAGAGGATAACGGCTACACCGCCGCCAGCGGCGCGTACAATGCCAATGGCGAGCGCGTGTATGCCGGCGCTACGCCCATTCCCATCGATCCCATCGATATGCCCACGCCTACCCCGCGGCCGGAGCTGACCTTTACCTATGGCGAGTATACCGCCGCCAAGCTGGGCTTCACCTTCAAGTCCGCCGTGGGCTACACGGTGGATGATTCTGCCAGCGATACTTACATCCTTACCGAGCCGGCCTCCGCCGTGCGCGATGGCTACCCCTGCGTGATTACCCTGCAGGTAACGCCCATCACCAGCAATTACGCGGCCAAGGATGTGCAGACCGACCTGGCCAACTACCTCAAAAACCTGGGCGCGCAGTATCCCACCAAGTGGGAAACCTGGAAGGCGGCCAGCAAAAAGCTGGCGGGCGGCACGGGCTACTATAACAACTACCGCGGTGTGATGAGCGACGGCACCATCGTGCGCGGCCGCGTGCACATGGCGATCATCGGCAACAATAAGCTGCTTACGCTGCATATCACCTGCCCCGGCTGGTACAACAGCAGCTATATGAAGATTTACGACAACATTTATTCCTCTATTAAGGCCATCCAATAATCGCTCAAAGCGCAAATTGTAACAACCTCCCGCGTCCGCTTGACAATCGGCACGGGAGGTTTTATGCTCAAGAGGTATCACGCTGCAAAGGAACATAAGCCATGAAGAAGTACGCCCTCGCCCTGCTTGCCCTGCTGCTGCTTTTGCCTGCCGTTCTGGCCTCCGGCGAAGCGCTTGACGTTGCCGTGCCCGAATATGTGCGGCCCTATGCCCCGGCGGAGATTACGGTCACCTGCCCGGATGAGGGCGAACTGACCCTGCGTGTCAGCGACGATTACGTTAGCTATGTAATCGCCACCGCACAGGCGCAGGCCGGGGAGAACTGCATTGCCTGGGATGGCCTGGGGGATAATGCCGAGGCGCTGCAGCGCGGGGCGTATACGCTGACCGTTACGCTGCAAACCGAGCGCGATACCTATGTGAGCGAAACGCCGCTTACGGTAAAGCTTGCCGCCGCCGCGCTGCAATATCTGATCCCCTCGGGCGATACCGTTTATGCCGGGCAGGACGGCTTTTTGGTCAACTATCTGATCACCGCCAGCGGCACCATGAACGTGCAGCTGACCGCCGAGGACGCGCCGCAGACCATCCTGCGCACCTGGAATATCCAGCAGACCGATATGCTGCCGCACATCTTCCGCTGGAACGGGCAGGTCAACAATCAAAGCGTGCCCGAGGGACGCTATGTGCTTACCTTCTCCGTCAAGGGCAGCGCGCAGGAGCCCTATGAAGTGCATGTGGCCGTCAGCCACGAAAAAGCGCCCTCCGCTCCGCTGACTGTGACCGACCGCGCGCTGTATCTGCCCGAGAATTTGGACAGCGACGCGGACGTGTGGGCGGCCATGATGTACCCCGTCACGGTGGTGGATGTGGGCCGTTTGCAGCATCAAAAGGTGTTTGCCCAGCCTAATAGCAAATCCGAAGTGCTGGGCACGGTGCACGGCCAGTCGCAGGCTGTGATCGTGCTGGCGCTGGATCAGGATAACGGCTACGCCAAGGTGGCTGCGTGGCGGCATGAGGACGGCGAATATATCGAGGGTTATGTGCCCCAGAAAAAGCTGTTCAATGTCATCCCCGCGGCGCGCTACGGCATCCTGATTGATAAAAACACGCAGATCATGACCATCTATGAGGATGGCCATAAGCTGGGCCAGATCACCGTATCCTCCGGCCTGATGGCGCAGGATAAGCTGTTCCGCGAAACGCGCGCCGGAGCTTTCCTGACCACCGACCGCATGATCAATTTCAAAAGCGAAGGCTACATGTATAACTACGCCATCCGCATCGACGGCGGCAACCTGATCCACTCGCTGGGCTGCAAGCTGCGCGGGGCCAAGTGGGATTATTCCGAACACCTGGTGGAGCTGGGCAAGAAAGCCTCCCACGGCTGCGTGCGCATGGATACCCGCATGAACGAGCAGGGTCTGAACGCCTATTGGGTGTGGACGCATATTCCTTATTATACCAAGGTGCTGGTGATTGACGATCCCCAGGCGCGCGCGGAACGGCTGGCGGAGATCAACGCTCCCGCCGCTACGCAAACGCCTGCTGTGACCGATGCGCTTGCGGCGTCCGAGCAGCCCGAAGCCTCCCCCGATGCGGCGGTTTCGGATACGCCCGCGCCCACGGCGGATTTTACGCCCATTCCTACCGCCGAACCTACCGCTACGCCCGAGCCGCACTATACCCGTGATTTGGGCTACGGCTCCAAGGGGCTGGCCGTATTGCAGGTGCAGGAACGGCTCAAGGAGCTGAACTACTATCGCGGTGAATTGGACGGCGTGTGGGGGCAGGGCACGCAGCGCGCTGTGACGGCCTTCCAGAAGGCTTCCAAGATCAAGGCGGACGGTATCGTGGGCAAGAATACCTATGCCAAGCTGTTTGGCAAGCAGGCCATCGCGGCCACGCCTACACCCAGTCCCAGCCCCTCGCCCACGCCCTCTCCCACCCCCAGCCCGACGCCTACGCCCAGCCCCACCCCGCCGCCGCAGACCAGCATCGTGCTGACCTTTACGGGCGACGCGCTGCTGGGCAGCGAAGATAAGCTGCGCGCCAATGAAAACTCGTTTGACTCCGTGGTGGCCGCGCAGGGCTATGCCTATCCGCTGGCCAACTTTCGCGAGCTGTTCAGCCAGGATGATTACACCACGGTCAATTTGGAATCCGTGCTCAAGGACGATTCCACCGACAAGCTGGACGGGCGGCTGTATAACTTCAGGGGGCCCACCAGCTTTGTCAACATCCTGCTGGCCGCCTCGGTGGAGCATGCCAACATCGCCAATAATCACTATATTGATTACGGCGTGAGCGGCCGCCGCTCCACCCGCGATACCCTGCAGCGCGCGGGCATCGCCTACAGCGGCTATACCTATACGCACATCTTTGAAAAGGACGGCGTGAAGATCGGCTTTGCCGGCATCCGCGAGAGCATGTGGCATCAGAACCGCGCCACCATGACCAATGAGATCAAGGCGCTTAAAAAGGCGGACTGCGATTACATCGTCTATGCCTGCCACTGGGGCACGGAGTATGCCGAAAACCACAACGACATTCAAAAGCTGATGGCCACCTATGCCATCGATGCGGGCGCGGACTGCGTGATTGGCACGCATCCGCATGTGGTGCAGGGCGTGGAAGTGTACAACGGCAAGCCCATCTTTTACAGCCTGGGCAATTTTGTGTTCGGCGGCAATCTGAACCCCACGGACTATGACGGCCTGGTGGTGCAGCTGACGCTGCATTTTGACCATCAGGTGTGCGATGGCGTGCAGGCGCGGCTGATTCCCATCCTGACCAGCGGCGTGCAGGATGGCACCACCAACTTTCAGCCCGTGATGGCTGAGGGGGAGGAGAAAGACCGCATCCTGAACCGCATTCAGCAGGATAGCCCGGCGGAAATATCGGAGATCATGACTTTTTAACCATCCATTTGCGCGGGGCTGCGGTTGCGGCCCCGCTTTTTGCGTGGCGGCTGACAAAAATATCAAAAAAATTAAAAAATGATGTTGACAAATAGGACGAGTTGTGCTATCATCTGTTCTTGTCAGCAGGGAATCAAATCCCCCGACACTCCCCGACAGCGGCCTGCGCCTGTAGCTCAGTCGGATAGAGCAACGGCCTTCTAAGCCGTGGGTCAGGGGTTCGAATCCCTTCAGGCGCGCCAACCCATATGGTGGGTGTAGTTCAGTGGTTAGAGCGCCAGATTGTGGCTCTGGATATCGTGGGTTCGACTCCCACTACCCACCCCATTTTTTCTTCTTTTCGGTTGGCGTCTCCTCTACATAGGGGTGTAGCCAAGCGGTAAGGCAAGGGACTTTGACTCCCTGATTCGTAGGTTCGAACCCTGCCACCCCTGCCAAATGACCCATTAGCTCAGGTGGTAGAGCACTTGACTTTTAATCAAGGTGTCCGGAGTTCGAATCTCCGATGGGTCACCACCCTTCGGGGATGAAAGTCAAGTCAGGCGGGCGTGGCGGAATGGCAGACGCGCCAGACTTAGGATCTGGTGTCTAACGACGTAAGAGTTCAAGTCTCTTCGTCCGCACCACATCTGCTTTACGCGGTAGTAGCTCAGTTGGTAGAGCGCAACCTTGCCAAGGTTGAGGTCGCGAGTCCGAGCCTCGTCTACCGCTCCACTTTTCCTTTCGCGAGCCATACCCCATGCGCCACACGCGGGTGTAGCTCAATGGTAGAGCTCCAGCCTTCCAAGCTGGTCACGTGGGTTCGATTCCCATCACCCGCTCCAGTTTGAGGAAGCATTGCTCCTCACATGCGCCATTAGCTCAGTTGGTAGAGCACCTGACTCTTAATCAGGGTGTCCCGGGTTCGAGTCCCTGATGGCGCACCACAAGAAACCGCCTGTGCAAGGCGGTTTTTTGATTTACAAGGGCTTTTAAAATCTCCATGTGGAAAAACCGTAAATAGCAAAAATGCTCCTTTTGAGGGCATTTTTGCTATAGCAAGTTTTGAAAATAACCGTAAAAAGCCATTGTGCTTGTTGCGTTCAAGCATAAGCGCTCCTTTAGTGCTTTCCGTGCGCCTGCTCATAAAGCAGAAAGGCTTCAAAGCGCTTCAGCATGGCGGCGTTTTCGGGAGTCAGCCGGCTTTGCCTGCGCTGCGCGCAGCGGGGATCCTCGTCGCTGAGCCCCAGCAGATAATCGGCGGACACATCATACAGCCGGCAAATGGCCGCCAGCGTGTCATGGCTGGGATCGCTTTTGCCCTGCTCCCAGCAGCGCACGGCATACAGGGAAGCGTGCAGCTTGTTGGCCAGATCCTGCTGCGTATCGCCGTTATCCTTGCGAATTTCCTGTAACCGCTCGCCAATCATCATGCTCACCTCCAAACCAGTATATATAAAATTATCAGCAAACGCTGAAAACAACAAAATCATTGCTATTATTGCCGAAATATGATAATATTATTATGAGCTTTCGCCGATTGGAAGAATGATTTTATTATTATACTGATGAGCGGAGGGAAGGCGTATGTCGCTGATTACGGGAGAAACGCAGTGCCCCTTTTGCCGAAATACCGTTCGCTATTACCTGATTGTGCCTGCCTGCGCTGAGGGGAGAAGCGCCTATGTGGTGTCGGCTTGGTGCGCCTGCTGCAAAAGGCTGGTGCGAAGGCTGTACGATGTGCGCACGGGTACACTGCGTTAAAATATCTGCAATCGCTCCTAAAAGTACAGATTTATTCATCACAGATATTGCCAAACGCGGGGAAAGCGGGTATAATAGTATCGGTGTGGCATAAGCCCGCCGCTTACAGTATGAAGGAGGTCTTTCCCATGGTTAAAGTTGCTATCAACGGTTTTGGCCGCATTGGTCGTCTTGCTTTCCGCCAGATGTTCGGCGCTGAGGGCTACCAGATTGTCGCCATCAACGACCTGACCAGCCCCGCGATGCTGGCCCATCTGCTCAAGTACGACACCGCTCAGGGTCCCTACTGCGGCAAGATCGGCGAGAACAAGCACACTGTATCCGCCACTGAGGATTCCATCATCGTGGACGGCACCGAAATTAAGATCTACGCCGAAAAGGACGCCGCCAACTGCCCCTGGGGCAAGCTGGATGTAGACGTTGTGCTGGAGTGCACCGGCTTCTACACCAAGAAGGAAAAGGCCATGGCGCACATCACCGCCGGCGCCAAGAAGGTTGTTATCTCTGCTCCTGCCGGCAACGATCTGCCCACCATCGTGTTCTCTGTTAACGAGAACACCCTGACCAAGGAAGATAACATCATCTCCGCCGCTTCCTGCACCACCAACTGCCTGGACGGCCCCCATCGCAAGGGCGATCTGCGCCGTGCCCGCGCTGGCGCGCAGAACATCGTTCCCAACTCCACCGGCGCTGCCAAGGCCATCGGCCTGGTTATCCCCGAACTGAACGGCAAGCTGATCGGCTCTGCCCAGCGTGTGCCCGTATGCACCGGTTCCACCACCATCCTGGTTGCCGTCGTTAAGGGCGAGAACGTGACCAAGGAATCCATCAACGCCGCCATGAAGGCTGCTTCCTCCGCCAGCTACGGCTACAACGAGGAGCCCGTGGTTTCCTCCGATATCATCGGCATGTCCTATGGCTCTCTGTTCGATGCTACCCAGACCATGGTTGCCAAGCTGGACGACAACACCTATCAGGTGCAGGTCGTGTCCTGGTACGACAACGAGAACAGCTACACCTCCCAGATGGTCCGCACCATCAAGTACTTCGCCGAGCTGAAGTAATTCGCTCAAAGCCTTGTGCTGTAAGGGTTTGCGAGGTTTCAGCTTTCGCAAGCTGAGAGAGTGCGAGTAAGAAAAAAGTTCCAACGAGTACGATAAGCCTCTCCATTTTGAGGTCAGTCGAGTACGATAACTTTCCCCTCCTTCAGATGGCTTCGTGTCACAGAAGGAGGGGTTTTTGTATGCTGTTTAGGGACACGATTCAAGAGTATGAGTTCGACTGCTGTTCAAGGAAGATGGCTCCTCGCGCTGTTGGTGGGTACATCAAGATGCTTGGGTATCTCGCTGACTATCTTGAGCAGAACCACAAGATTACCGAGCTTGAGGAAATCAAGGGTATCCACATCAAGAAGTTTCTGATGGAGAAAGAGAAGCTTGGCAGAAAGCCTTCTTACATCAATGACCTTCTGAAGGTCTACAAGACATTCTTCCGTTACTGTCTGAATGAAGAGTATCTGACGAAAAGCCCAACGATGAATGTTCACAATGTCAGACAGCCGAAAGTGTTGATTCGCTCCTTCACAGAGGCAGAAATCAAGGGCATGTTGGCAAGCGTCCAAGGAAAGGACTTCATCAGCGTCAGAAACAAAACGATGATTTGTCTGTTCTTTGATACGGGTATGCGGTTGAACGAGGTCATAACAATGTGCGAAGAACAGATTCACGACAACTACATTGTCGTTCATGGCAAGGGAAACAAGGAGCGAGTCGTTCCCCTCTCGCCAGTAATGGCTAAACAGCTCTTCGTGTACAAAAGAGTCAGAGAGCGCTAGCGGTTATGACATCGCGCTTGTTCAGAGGCTCCTTCAGCACAGTTCTGCGAGCGTGACTCAGCGCTACATTGGCATTGAGCCTCAGCGCATCGAGAGCGCCATTCAGAGCCACGCTGTACTTATATAAAAAAGGGAAAGCCTTTTCGGCTTTCCCTTTTCAAGTTAAAAGTCACCAGTTGCCAACGCTATTGTAAATGCTTCCAAAAATTCTTCTTTATTACTACATTGCTCTAACATAGCTTTAATTGACTCAGTAGCATTAGGTGGAATAAAACCAATTGCGGAAAGTTCATCACAGAATGAATCAACAGAGGATGTGTCTGCTGTTAATCCAAGCGTTTCAGCCACATAATTCAGCCAAGAAGAGTCGTCATGTTTCATATCATATGTTGTAGGTTGAAGCCCATCAATATCAATACACCTTGAATAAAATGTAGGCATGCTATCGTTCTTTTCATCAACCGAGAATAGAGTAGCATACACGCGAACAGTATCACCAATTAGCGGTTTTTCGGTTGTAGCGCCCTTGATAGGAATATAGATTACATTCACTGGGATGTGTACTGTTTCTGATACAGAGTAGTCAATTTTTAACAAAGAAGAGTGATTGATAGTTGAAACTTCACTTGTTTCAACGATACTGCCACAGAACGTAAACTCATTACCAATTGCTTGTTGAACATTACGCATTGTTTGATTGTAGACAAACTCAACATAAGATTGCTTGTCGCAGAGAGGGCAAGCAATGCTATGAGTACCTAAACAATCATCACATACAAGAGCACTACCGCATTTTTCACAACGTCTATAATCGGGAGTTCCTTTGCCCGAACCAATGCACGAGGAACAAAGCATAAGTGTTCCCATTATGTTTTGCTTTCCTGTTCCTCTACATGTTGAGCAGATACCAGAATATCCAGTCCAAGAATAATCCATGCATGTGAGACAAAAGTTACCCTTGGTACAATCATTTTCGGGGCACTCAAATACTTTAGTGCCATGACATAAAAGACATTCGTTACTTTCTTCCGCTAAGACGGTTGATACAGTAGAAAACACTATGAGTAACGACATGACAAGTCCAAGAATCTTACGCATGGTAGAATATCTCCCTTATGTTGTTCACCACTTCTCTTTGATATAAGTCGGTTTTATATCTAAAGAAAATTGCGCTCAAGCACATTATAACATTGTTGAAGTAATAGGGCAATAGGATACTTCAATTTTTCAATGTTCGGTAACTTCAATGATACAAACTCCCCCCGCCCGTTGAAAAGCGGACGGGGGGAGTTGCTTATTTTGTTATTCCTTCATCACAAACTCGCCGTTTTCGGCGTCCACGGTCAGCTGGCCGTCGTGCACCTGTCCGGCCACAATGGCGCGGGCGCACAGGGTTTCCAGCTTGCTCTGGATCAGGCGCTTCATCGGGCGCGCGCCGTAGATGGGATCGTAGCCCTGCTCCATCAGCAGATCGATGGCCGCGTCGGTCACAGTCAGCTTTACCTGACGCTCCGCCAGGCGCTCGCGCAGATGGTTAAGCAGCAGATTGACAATGCTGCGCACCTGATCGCGGCTGAGGGGCGTGAAGATCACGGTGTCGTCGATACGGTTGAGGAATTCGGGCTTGAAGGTGCGGCGCAGAATGGCCTGCACGTTCTTGCGGGCTTCCTCGCTAAGGGTGCCGTTTTCGCTGATGCCGTCCAGAATCTCGCTGCTGCCCAGGTTGCTGGTCATGATCAGGATGGTGTTTTTGAAGTCCACCGTCCGTCCCTGGCTGTCGGTCACGCGACCGTCGTCGAGGATCTGCAGCAGGATGTTGAACACGTCGGGATGCGCCTTTTCCATTTCATCAAACAGCACAACGGAATAAGGCTTGCGGCGCACAGCCTCGGTTAGCTGACCGCCTTCATCATAGCCCACATATCCCGGAGGTGCGCCGATCAGGCGGGATACGCTGAATTTCTCCATGTACTCCGTCATGTCGATACGGATCAGGCTCCGCTCATCATCAAACAGCGCCTCGGCCAGCGCCTTGGCAAGCTCGGTTTTGCCCACGCCCGTGGGACCCAGGAACAGGAAGCTGCCGATGGGGCGGTTTTCATCCGCGATGCCCGCGCGGGAACGCAGGATGGCCTCGCTGACGGCCTGCACGGCCTCATCCTGACCGATCACGCGCTGATGCAGCACCTCGGGCAGGCGAAGCAGCTTTTCGCGCTCGCCCTCCATCAGCTTGCTGACGGGAATGCCCGTCCAGCGCGATACGATGCGGGCGATTTCCTCTTCCGTCACCTTGTCGCGCAGCAGCGTGCGGGTTTCAGGCTCCTTGGCTTCCAGCTCCTTGAGTTCCTTTTGCAGCTTGGGCAGCTCGCCGTATTTCAGCTGTGCCGCACGGTTCAGATCATAGCTGCGCTCGGCATGCTCGATCTCACCGTTCATGCGCTCAATCTCCTCGCGGAGCTTCTGCACGCGGCCGATGGATTCCTTTTCGTTCGTCCACTTGGACTTCATCTCATCGTAGCGGGCGCGCATATCGGCCAATTCTTTCTGAATCTCCGCCAGGCGCGCCTTGCTCAGCTCGTCGGTTTCCTTCTTCAGGGCAGCCTCCTCGATTTCATGCTGCATGATCTGGCGGCGGATTTCATCCATTTCCTGCGGCATGGAGTCCATTTCGGTGCGGATCATGGCGCAGGCTTCGTCCACCAGGTCGATGGCCTTGTCGGGCAGGAAGCGGTCGCTGATATAGCGGTTGGACAGCGTGGCGGCGGCGATGAGCGCGGCGTCCTGAATCTTGACGCCGTGGAATACCTCGTAGCGCTCCTTCAGGCCGCGCAGGATGGAGATGGTATCCTCCACCGTGGGCTCATCCACCTGAACGGGCTGGAAGCGGCGCTCCAGGGCCGCGTCCTTTTCTACATACTTGCGGTATTCATCCAGCGTGGTCGCGCCGATGCAGTGCAGCTCACCGCGCGCCAGCATGGGCTTGAGCAGGTTGCCCGCGTCCATGCTGCCCTCGGTTTTGCCCGCGCCCACAATCAGGTGCAGCTCATCGATGAACAGCAGGATCTTGCCTTCGCTCTTTTTGATTTCTGCCAGTACGGCCTTGAGGCGCTCTTCAAACTCGCCGCGGAACTTGGCGCCGGCAATCAGCGCGCCCATATCCAGCGAGAAGATGGTGCGGTCGCGTAGGGATTCGGGCACGTCGCCGCGCACGATACGCTGCGCCAGGCCCTCGGCAATGGCGGTTTTACCCACGCCAGGTTCACCGATCAGCACGGGGTTGTTCTTGCTCTTGCGGCTCAGGATGCGGATGACGTCGCGGATCTCGCGGTCACGGCCGATGACGGGATCCAGCTTATGCTCGCGCGCCAGCTGGGTCAGATCGCTGCCGTATTTCTTGAGCGCGTCGTAGGTATCCTCGGGCGAATCGCTGGTGACGCGCGCAGCGCCGCGCACGGCGGACAGCGCCTTGAGGAAGCCGTCCTGCGTCAGGTTAAAGCGCTGCATGATCTCCTTCATCGTGCGGTCAGGCGCGGAGAGCAGACCCATCATCAGGTGCTCCACAGAGATGTACTCATCGTGCATGCGCTCCGCCTGGGCGGCGGCCTCGCGCAGCGCCTTATCCATCTCGGCGGTCACATACACCTTGCCCTGCTCACGGGCGGAGCCGCTTACGCGGGGCAGCTTTTCCACCGCGGCCACAGCGGCGCTGTGCACGGCGGCGGCGTCCAGCTGCATTTTGCCCAGCAGCTGATAGACCAGGTTGTCGGCGCTGTCGGTCAGCGCGGCCAGCAGGTGCGCCTGGGACAGCTCCTGATTGCCATACTCGCTGGCCAGGGCTTGCGCAGCGTTGATGGCGGTGATGCTTTTCTGTGTATATTGATTATCCTTCATAATGCATTCATCCTTTCATCGAGGAATCAGGAAGATCAAAAATTTGACTAACTTTGACCTTCAACTGATATTATATGCGCTTTGCAGGAATTGTCAAGGGGGAGAGAAAAATTTTTTTGCAAAAGAGCGCAGCTTTAGGGAACAGGGAACGAAGGAGATACGGTACTTTCTTGCGTCATAGCGCCGCCACAGGCGGTGGCGAGGTGCGTAATCCGCCTCTGTGGCAGATGAAGGCGGATGCAGCGCCAATGAGGCAACGAATTTTGCAAGCGTTAGCGTCGCAAAACGACTATGCCGAATCGTGAGGGTCGTAGACCACGTAGTGGTCGTTATCACAACTATTAAAAGATAATGCCGCTGCGGCGGCTACACCTCATCCGCTTCACTGCGTTCAGCACCTTCTCCTCAAGGAGAAGGCTTTTGATTGGCTGTACTTTTCAGCATGCGCAAACCGCAGCGAAGCGGATGAGGGGGAGCGTTGCAACGCCCCGGCACGCAAAAGCTCCGCCCTCCATCTGGAGAGCGGAGCCTTTGCATGTTCAGTTACTTTGCGTCCACGTTGGGCACGCTGATTTCAGTGCCGTCGATCGTCAGCCTGAACACCTCGGGGTAGCTGTCGCTGGTGCTCAGCACATATGCGCAGCTCATCACCGGGCGCTCACCCTCGGGCATATGGTAGGCCACATAGGATGTGCCATCATCCTTGGAGACGAACTCCTGCTTGGGCGCATTGATGATGCCGCGTCCGCCATCCACAATCTCCTGGCCAAACTGGGTGCTTTCCTTCGAGATGCCCCAAACATGGGCATCGATCTCCTCGTCGGTCAGACCGGCGGGCAGGGTGACGGTGGCCTGGATGTATATACGGATGGGGGTGATCATGAAGTTGGTGATGGCGATTTCAGTGCCGTCAGCCAGCACGGTCTTTTCGGGCAGCGCGATGTGGCGCACGCCGGCCAGATCGGTGTTCTGGACGGTGAAATGCAGATCCTCGGGCGTTTCATCCTTGCCGCCCATGCCGATGATGGGCAGCCACACCTCAAAGGTATCGCCCAGGGTGATATCGGCCTTTTCGGAGGCGATGCGCTCCACCAGGTCGCTTTCCAGCGCCACCAGCACCTCGCCAGGCTCGCTGCCCGCGCGGGAGGCCATGTAGCCGGTCAGGCACAGCTTGACGCCATTGACATACAGATAGTCGCAGCCCCAATCGGCCGTGATGCCATCCTGACGCGCGCCGGGCAGATCGTACTCAGTCCAGATTTCATCATCGGTGAACACATGATCTACCGTGCGGTCGCGCACGCTGTAGAGAATGCGCAGCACGCGGCCGTCCCAGGACGCCTCGCGGACGGCCACGTCGGTGTGCTCAAAGCTGTGGCTGGCCACGTCGTGCGCCGTGAGGGTATAGGCCTCAGGCTGCACGGTGGGGCTGGGGGAGCCGATGTCCTCAAAGAAGTTGAAAAGATTCAGGCCGCTGCCCACTGCCAGCGCCGTGCCGGCCAGGCAGATGACCAGCGCCAGGGTAATTGCCAATACGCGAAGCGGACGTTTTACCTGCATAGTATCCTCCTGCACAATGTTTTCCAGCGTGCTGCGCACGGCGTGGTCAAACGCCGCGTCCATGGGCGGAAACGCCTTTTCCAGCCGCTGACGGTTGTTTTCATTTTGCATGGCTCATGCCTCCTCCGACAGGTAATCGCGCAGCAATGCTTTGGCGCGGCTTAAACGGCTTTTGATGGTGCCCTCGGGCACGCGCAGCATCTTTGCGCACTCGCGCATGGTGCAGCCGTCCAGATAAACGAGCACAACCGCGTATCGCATGCCCTCGGGCAGCGCGCGCAGCGCCTCGTAAAGCGGCAGGTTATCCGGCCTTTCCTCGGCGGGCAAGGTATCGCTCAGCTCTGTGGTGGGCAGCTTGCCGCGGCGCTTGCCATCGGCGATGGTATTGAGCAGAATCCGCACCATCCAGGCCTTGAAATGATCCTGGGATCGCAGCGAACCGCGCTTTTTCCATGCGCGAAGCAGCGCTTCCTGCACCGCGTCTGCACACTCCTGCCGGTTGCCCAGCGCCGTGTACGCCACGTGATACAGCAGCCGCTCAATCTTGAGCACCTCGCTTTGGAAGGTTACAGCGTCCATCATTGCCTCCGTGATTTCCTGTGTTTATCAGACCGGTCGCTTATATGACGCGGCAGAGGACGGGATTTGTTCCATGGGGGTAAAAAGATTTTGAAGGGGATATGAAAGGCCTGCAGACTGAAAGCTAAAAAGAAGGAAGATTATCTTTGCCGCCTAAGGTGATTGGGGAAAAACTCAAGGGGCGTTATCAGAATAGCATGCACGCACCCCCGAACAGCATCAGAATTGAATTCTATTGACGTAATAAGTGAAGGAACAGACTACTCACAATAACTTAACCTGTGCCTTCTTAGATTGATGCATAATGCAATTTGGGTGGTGCAGAAAAAGCAAAATTAGTCATAGCGTTAGTCATAGGAATTAGTCATAGCGTTAGTCATAGCAAAACTTAATGAAACCCAAGCATAAAGAAAACCCCCGATTTCGTACTGAAATGGGGGCTTTTTGTATAACGAAAACCACTCGCTAAGCGAGTGGTTCAGAGAAGCCTATGGCGGTGAAAAAATCCTGATAGGATAAAGACGTGGTCTGCCAACTGCGCCAATAAACTAACAGGAGGCATTCATAAGGTTGACGCGGACGACGGTTTTCCCCAGCAGACAGGGAAGCTCAATATCCGTGCCGATGAGC
>SFIM01000007.1 GCA_004556155.1 Clostridiales bacterium | reverse complement strand
CGTGATGGCGGCCGTCAGGGTCGTCTTGCCGTGGTCAACGTGGCCGATCGTGCCGATGTTTACATGCGGCTTATTGCGCTCAAACTTTTGCTTAGCCATGGGAATAATCCTCCTCTTTAATCAGAAAGATGTAATTACTTGCCGACAACCTTCTCCGCAATGGAGCGAGGCACTTCGGCATAATGATCGAACTGCATGGTGAAGACGCCGCGGCCCTGCGTGCGGCTGCGGAGGCTGGTGGAATAACCAAACATCTCCGACAGCGGGGCTACGCCGTGCACCACCTGCTCGGTGTTGCGGGACTCCATGCCCTGAATCTGTCCGCGGCGGGCGGTCAGATCGCCGATCACATCGCCCAGATACTGCTCGGGAACGATGATTTCCAGCTTCATCATGGGCTCCATCAGCTTGGGATCGGCCTTGGCCATGGCTTCCTTGAAAGCCATAGAACCGGCGATCTTGAACGCCATTTCGCTGGAGTCCACATCGTGGGAGGAGCCGTCGATGACGGTCGCCTTGAAATCCACCACTTCAAATCCGCCCAGGATACCGTTCTTGGCGGCTTCCTGAATACCCTTATCGATCGCGGACATGAACTCCTTAGGCACAACGCCGCCGATGGTCTTGTCCTCGAACTGGTAGCCCGTGCCGGGCTCCAGGGGAGTCAGGGTAATCACGCAGTGACCATACGCGCCGTGACCGCCGGTCTGGCGGACATAACGGCCCTCGCCCTTGGCCTCGCGGCTGATCGCCTCACGATAGGCCACCTGGGGCTTACCGACCTTGGCTTCCACCTTGAACTCGCGCATCATGCGGTCCACGATGATTTCCAGGTGCAGTTCGCCCATGCCGGCGATGATGGTCTGGCCGGTCTCATGATCGGTCCAGGTGCGGAAGGTGGGATCCTCTTCAGCCAGGCGCTGCAGGGCGATGGACATCTTTTCCATGCCAGCTTTGGAGCGGGGCTCGATAGCAACCTGAATGACGGGATCGGGGCAGTCGATCGATTCCAGGATAACGGGGGCCTTTTCATCGCAGAGGGTATCGCCGGTGCTGGTGTTGTTCAGGCCAACAACAGCCACGATCTCGCCCGCATAGGCGGCGTCCAGCTCTTCACGATGGTTGGCGTGCATCAGCACGATGCGGTTGAAGCGCTCGCGCTTGCTCTTTTCGGCGTTCAGCGCCGTCTGGCCGGCAGAGATTTTGCCGGAGTAGACGCGCAGGAAGGCCAGCTTACCCACGAAGGGGTCCACCATGATCTTGAAGGCCAGGGCGGAGAAGGGCTCGTCATCGCTGGGGTGACGCTCTACCGGCTCGCCGCTGTGAGGATCCTTGCCGACGATGGCGGGGATATCCAGCGGGGAGGGCAGATAATAGACGATAGCGTCCAGCAGGGGCTGAACGCCCTTGTTACGGTAAGAAGTACCGCACAGCACGGGCGTCATACGGTTGTGCACCGTAGCATGACGGATACCGGCCTTGATTTCTTCAACGGTCAGGGACTCGGGATCATCCAGATACTTCTCCATCAGGTCGTCGTTTTCAGCGGCGACGGCCTCCACCAGCTCCTCATGCATCAGCTGAGCCTGATCCAGCAGATCCGCAGGAATCGCTTCCTCGCGAATGTCCTTGCCCTCGTCGTCATAGTAGACTTCGGCTTTCATGGTAATCAGGTCGATGATGCCGCGGAAGGTGGCCTCAGCGCCGATGGGAAGCTGGATAGGAACGGCATTCGCGCCCAGACGATCTTTCATCATCTGCACAACGCGCATGAAGTTCGCACCCATGATATCCATCTTGTTGACGTAGGCGATGCGGGGCACGCCATACTTGGTAGCCTGGCGCCATACCGTCTCACTCTGAGGCTCAACGCCGCCCTTGGCGCAGAACACAGCCACAGCGCCGTCCAGCACGCGCAGGGCGCGCTCGACCTCCATGGTGAAGTCCACGTGACCGGGGGTGTCGATGATGTTGATACGGTGGCCAAGCCACTGGCAAGTGGTAGCGGCCGACTGGATGGTGATGCCGCGTTCCTGCTCCTGTGCCATAAAGTCCATGGTGGCGCTGCCCTCGTGGGTTTCGCCAAGACGATGTACGCGCCCGGTATAAAACAGGATGCGTTCGGATGTGGTCGTTTTGCCGGCGTCGATGTGTGCCATGATGCCGATATTGCGTACCTTTTCAAGCGGATGGCTTCTGGGCATGGAATGCGTAATCTCCTTACTTCTTAATTGTTGTTATATCTGAAAGGCGCGGCGCTTATCAGGCGCACAGCACCTTACCAGCGGTAATGGGCAAAGGCCTTGTTGGCTTCGGCCATGCGGTGCATTTCTTCCTTGCGGCGGACAGCGTTGCCGGTATTGGCGGCGGCATCCAGCAGCTCGGCGGCCAGGCGCTCGGCCATGGTCTTTTCACCGCGGGTACGGCTGAAATCAACGATCCAGCGCAGCGCCAGGGTCTGACGGCGCTCGGGACGGATTTCCATAGGCACCTGATAGGTGGCGCCGCCGACGCGGCGAGCCTTGACTTCCAGCTGGGGCATGACGTTGGCCAGCGCCTGCTGGAACACTTCGTTGGCTTCCTTGCCGCTCTTCTCGGCGATGGTTTCAAAGGCGTCGTAGCACACCTGCTGGGCTACGCCGCGCTTGCCGTCCAGCATGATCTGGTTGATCAGCTTGGTTACTACAACCGTCCCGTATACGGGATCGGGGAGTACTTCACGCTTGGGGATAAATCCACGACGGGGCATCTTGTTCCCTCCTTGATTGCGGCCCTTTTATCGGATTGTCTTTGGCATGTCAGCATCACGCCGTTACTGAGGATACAGTGCGTTATGCGCGCAGTACGAGCCCTGGCCGCACCCGCCGTTCCGAGCGGATGGGTGGGACGCGCCGCCGCGCCCTGCGCAGCAACCCCTGACAAAAGGAACCCCTGCGGTAATAAATTACTTCTTGGGGCGTTTCGCGCCATAGAGCGAACGGCCCTGGCCGCGCTTGGCTACGCCAGCGGTATCGAGTGCGCCGCGAATGATGTGGTAACGAACGCCGGGCAGGTCGCGTACACGGCCACCGCGGATCAGTACCACGCTGTGCTCCTGCAGATTGTGACCAATGCCGGGGATATAGCAAGTACCCTCGATCTGATTGGTCAGGCGGATTCTCGCGATCTTACGCAGAGCCGAATTCGGCTTCTTGGGCGTCGTGGTTTTGACGCTCAGGCATACGCCGCGCTTTTGCGGGCAACCCTGCAGGATGGGCGCAGTCGACTTTTTGACGACGTCTTCTCTTCCCTTGCGGATCAACTGGTTGATCGTAGGCATGGAAGCACCTCCTGATAATTGATCGGAGCGGGTTCTATCCCGTCTCCTCCTATAAAACTTCCGCAACCCCCGGAAGCTATAGTCTATTTTAGTACGGCAGCGGCGGCGCAGCTGACGCTGATGCGGCACGCGCGCCCCAGGACGGCCATGGATTCGGCCTGCTCCACCGGAACGCCTGCGGCCTCGGCGGCGGCAATTGCCTGCGCGCGGATGCTTTCCTGCGCGTCTTGCGCAACATATATCCGCGCGGCCTTGCCCTGCGCAATCGCGCGCATTACCTGCCTGAATCCGGCGGCGATTTTTCCCTCCGGCAAGCCTGCTGGCACGGCGCGCACCTCCCGCTTCTGCCTATGCTGTCAGGGCAATGAGACGCACGCAAAAAGCGCTGCAGCCGCATATTACTGACAACTGTATCATGATACCATTTGAAACTGGGCTTGTCAACTGCAATTTATCACAAAATTTCAAGCATTTTCGGGCACATTTTCGGATTTGCAGGATGCGGGCGCATTCCCGCCAAGGAATAAATCCCGCTTGCGCTGCGCCATCTCGTCCACGCGCGAAATATACTGGCGGATGTCGCTCACATTGAAGGCGCGGCGGATGAATCCCTGCCGGTCAAACAGGCGCTTGCTGGCCGCGCCCGCGCCCATGGCCAGCACGTTTGCCGTCTCCTCCATCATTTCCACATTGTACAGGCAGGCGTGCCCAGGCAGGGCGTAGCCCACGTTTTCCTGATTGCCGGCCATGTACTTCTGCCGGTACAGATAGTAGGGCTGCATGCCCATTTCGTGCGCGGTTCGCGCGCCCGCGCGCACCATATCGGCCACCATTTCGCCATCGGGCAGCTGCGCCTCCCACAGGTGCAGCAGGCTGCTGCGCTTGATGGACAGGGTGTGCACCGTCATGCTCTCGGGAGCCAGGCTGCGCAGCCAGGTCAGGGTTTCCTCAAACATTTGCAGGTTCTCCCCCGGCAGCCCGGCGATCAGATCCATATTGATATGGCTGAAGCCCATCTGCCGCGCCAGGGCGTAGGCCTCCTCGGTCTGGCGGCAGGTGTGGCGGCGGCCGATGCGCGCAAGCGTTTCATCGTGCTTGGTCTGGGGATTGACGCTGATGCGCGTCACCCCGTAGTCCAGCAGCGCCTGCAGCTTGTCCCGGTCAATGGTATCCGGCCGCCCCGCCTCCACCGTGATCTCACGGCAGCGGGCGGTCAGGGGCTGCGCGGCGCGCAGCACGCGGCGCAGCAGCGGCGCAGGCAGGGCGGTGGGCGTACCGCCGCCCATGTAAAACGCGCGCGGACGCAGACCGGTTTCCTCCAGCAGGGCAATGGTCTGGGCGATTTCGCGCTCCAGCGCCTCTACATAGGGCGCAAGCAGCTCACCCTTGCCTACCTCGCCGGACAGAAAGCTGCAGTACGCACAGCGCGACACGCAGAACGGAATGCCGATATACAGATCGATTTCGTCCCTTGCGGGCAACGTCAACGCCTGCTGCACCTGCACAATTTCGCGCAGCACGGCAGCCTTTTCGTCGCTCACATCAAACACGCGCTGCAATTCATGCACGGCCTCATCCATGGTCATGCCCTTATTCAGATTGGCATACAGCAGGCGCGTGGGACGAATGCCCGTCAGGCTGCCCCAGGGCGGTGCAAAGCCGAAGCGGCGCTTCATCAGCCCGTACACGCCCAGCTTTGCCTGGCGGCGGCGCAGGCGCTTATCCACCACCGCATCCCCCGTGATCCGCTCGCGGGATTCCTCGCAGCGCTCGCCATCCGTCACGTGCACAACGCGCACGCCGTCGGCGATTTCTTCAGTATGACGAATTGTCATTTCTCCGCCCGCCTCATTGGCCAGCACGGTCACGCCGCCCATGTACAGGCGCAGCACCTCGGCCATATCGCTCAGCAGCGTTTCGGAGGCGGCGTACAGCGATACCGTGCTCATAGGTTCCCCCGCAGCGCAGACAGCTCCGCGTCCCCGCCGTGGCCGGGATAAACATGCAGATTGCCGGGCAGATGCAGCAGCCTGCGCAGCGAGCGCACCAAATCGCTCCAGCTGCCGCCGGGCAGATCGGTACGGCCATAGCCGGGGGCAAACAGCGTGTCGCCCGTAAACAGATCGTCGCCACACTGATAGCACACGCCGCCGGGCGTATGGCCAGGGGTATGCATCACGGTAAAGGTCATGCCGGCCAGATGCAGCACATCGCCCTCATGCACCAGATGGGTAGCGGACACGGCAGGCAGCCTGTCCTCGGCGCAGTTGCGCACCGCGTCGGTCATGGCGGGCGCATCCAGCTCATGCACATAAATGGGCACATTGCCCAGCGCGGGCAAGCCCAGGATATGATCAAAATGCGCGTGAGTAATCAGCGCGGCGGCCACCTTCTTGCCCGTCAGCGCAGCCTGCAGCAGCAGGATATCGTCGCCGGGATCGATCACAACCACGCCGTCCTCCGGGTTTTCACACAGGATATAGCAGTTGGTCTGCAGCCGCCCCAGCGGCAGCTTTTGAATGGTTGGCATATGCTTGTCCTCAAAAATTCTTTTCGCTGTCCAGCAGGATCGTCACCGGGCCGTTATTGACCAGCTCTACCTGCATATCGGCGCGGAAGATGCCCTGCGCCACTGTCATGCCCTGATCGCGCATGCGCTGGCACACGCGCTGATACAATGCGTTAGCGCGCTCGGGCACCTCCGCCTGGGTAAAGCCGGGGCGATTCTGCCCGCGCGCGTCGCCCAGCAGCGTAAACTGGCTGACACACAAAACGCTGCCGCCGATATCGCGCACAGAGCGGTTCATCTTGCCGTTTTCATCCTCAAAAATGCGCAGCTTCAGCAGCTTGTCGGCCATGTAGTCCGCGTCCTTTTCGGTATCGCCCACCTTGACGCCCAGCAGCACCAGCAGCCCTTCGCCAATGCTGCCTACTACTTCGCCGCCCACCGTGACGCTTGCGCGCGTAACGCGCTGAATGACTGATCGCATGTTTTTACCTCCCCAGTCGGAACGCCTCGATGACATCGGGGCGCTTGCGGATGCGCGCCAGCACGGCATCCAGCTTCTCGCGGCTTTCCACCTGCACCTCCATCTGGATGGTACAGGTTTTGTTTTTGCTGATCTTTACGCTCATGGCGGAGATCGGCGCGCCGCCATCCTGCACAAATACGGTCAGTTCGCCCAGCAGGCTGGGATGATCGTAGGCGATCACCTGAATGGTGGTGGTAAAGCGCCCGATGCTCTCCTCCGCCCAGGATACGCGGATGGCGCGCTCCGGCTCACTGTGCTGGGCATTGACGCAATCGGCCTTATGCACGGTTACGCCGCGCCCACGCGTGATATATCCCACAATGTCGTCGCCCGGCACGGGATTGCAGCAGCGGGCAAAGCGCACCAGCATGCCGCTGCCGCCCTCCACATAGATGCCCTGCGTGGGCTTGCCCGTGCGCGCGGCTGCGCTCTCCCCCACCTCGGGCAGGGCAGGCGGCGCCTTGGGCGCGGCGGCCTCCTCGGCCTTTTGCTGCTCCTCATACAGGCGGGTAATCACATAGGCGGCGGCGATCATGCCGTAGCCCACCGCGCCGTAGATATCCTCCGCATCGGAGAAGGCGTACTTTTTCAGCAGCGGCTCCAGGTTTTCATCCTTCATCAGCACGCCCAGCTGCAGGCCGCGCCGCTTGGCCTCGCGATCCAGCAGATCCTTGCCCTTGGTCACGTTCTCGCCGCGCAGCTCGCGCTTGAAATACTGGCGGATCTTGGAGCGCGCGCCCTGGGTCTTGACGATCTTGAGCCAGTCCATGCTGGGGCCCTTGGCGGCGGAGGAGGTCATGATCTCCACCCGGTCGCCCGTTTCCAGCGGGGTATCCAGCGGCACGATACGGCCGTTCACCTTGGCGCCAATGCAGCTGTTACCCACGGCGGAATGCACGCGATAGGCAAAGTCCAGCGGGGTCGCACCGCGGGGCATATCGATGATATCGCCCTTGGGGGTAAAGATGAATACCTGCTCGGCGAAGATATCGGTTTTCAGGCCGTCGATAAACTCATGGCTGTCGCGGGTTTCGCCCTGCCAGTCCAGGATCTGCCGCAGCCAGTACAGCTTGCGGTCAAAGGCCTTGTCGTCGCCGCCCTCCTTATAGCGCCAGTGCGCGGCGATGCCGTACTCGGCCACATGGTGCATTTCCCAGGTGCGGATCTGAATTTCAAAGGGGAAGGGAATGCGCCGGCCGCCGATCACCGTGGTGTGCAGCGACTGGTACATGTTGTTTTTGGGTACCGAAATATAATCCTTGAAGCGTCCGGGCACCTGCGTCCACAGCGTATGGCACACGCCCAGCACCGTGTAACAATCCGGCACGGTATCCACCAGCACGCGGATGGCGATCAGATCGTAAATCTGATCGAAGGGCTTATTCTGAATCACCATTTTGCGGTAGATGCTGTACAGATGCTTGGGGCGGCCCGCCACTTCAAAATGCATGCCCAGATCCTTGAGCTTCTGGGACAATTCCTCAATGACGATTTTGATATTTTCCTCGCGCTCGGCGCGCTTCATGCCCACCTTGCGCGCCACATCCTGATAGCCCTCGGGATCGATATAGCGCAGCGACAGATCCTCCAGCTCGGCCTTGATGGTGTATACGCCCAGGCGGTGTGCCAGCGGCGCGTAAATATCCAGCGTTTCGCGGGCGATGGCCACCTGGCGCTCGACAGGCTGAAACTTGAGCGTGCGCATATTGTGCAGCCGGTCGGCCAGCTTGATCAGCACCACGCGGATATCGCGGCCCATGGCCAGGATCATCTTGCGCAGCGTTTCAGCCTGGCGCTCCTCGCGGTCGGTAAAATCCAGCTGGCTCAGCTTGGTCACGCCGTCCACCAGCATGGCCACCTCCTCGCCAAACTCCTGACGGATCACATCCAGCGTAACGTCCTTGCAGTCCTCCACCGTATCGTGCAGAAGGCCTGCGGCGATGGTGGGCGCGTCGATGCCGATTTCAGTCAGGATGCTGGCCACATAGACGGGATGGATGATGTAGGGCTCGCCGCTCAGGCGGCGCTGCCCGCCGTGCACGCGCTCGGCAAAGGCATAGGCACGCTCCACCAGGGAGGCGTCGGCGTTGGGATGATAATGCTTCATCCGCGCGATCATCTGTTCCAGCGTCATGCATTCATAGGCGGTTGCCATGGTTTTAATTTCCTCCGTTCAGGATCAGGCGATACAAGGGATCTTCCGTCGGGCTGGCTTTGCGCATGGGCAGCAGCTGCGGCGCGGGCTGCAGCGTAATCAGCTCCATGCTTTGCAGCACATAGGCCATTGCGCATTCCCGGGGATTGAGCACGTTGATTTTTTGTCCCGCGCGCAAGGTTCGATAGCAGTCGCGCAGCGCGTTTACGTCAAATTGCAATTGCGCCAGCCGCGCGCGCAGGGCGGGGCTTTGCGGGGCGGACAGAATTTCCGCCTCAGGATACATTTCAGCAAGGCAGGCAATTTCCTGCGGGCACAGCGCGCCGTCGCACAGGATCACCCTGCGGTACGGCCCGCGGCGCTTGAGCCTGCGGCACAGCCATACGGCGCTGTATGCGCGCGGCTCCACGCCGCCATCCTGCGCCGCGTCCAGATCTGGAAACCGCGCGCACAGGGCGTTTGCCGTATCGGCCGTGCGGCACAAAAGCAGCGTGCCCTGCGGCGCGACTGTCATCGCCTCCATCTGCGCGGGAGCGGGCTGGGGGCAATCTTTATGTATTCGGCAAAAACGATCAAATTCCTGCAAAAGCGCCAGCGCTTCCTCATCGGGGCGGGGCAGAAAGCGCGCCGTCGCGCGGCCCAGCGCCTCCACGCGGCACTGCGGCGTTACCTTGCCGCAAAAGCTGTTCTGCTCGGGGGTAATCACCAATTCGGTCGCGCCCTGCAGCACGCCCGCGCGATCGCCCATCTGAAAGGCGATACCGTCCATCATCGCGCCGTTTTGCGATAGGGTAAGCTTCAGATGCGCGCCCGTCGCGCCAACCGCCCGGGCGGATAGCACATCAGCATTGCGCAGCAGATAAACCGGCGCGGGATTGCCCATGCCGAAGGGCTCAAGGCTTTTCAGCTCCTCGATCATATCCAGCGTGATTTCTGGCAGGGTGATCTCCGCGTCATAGCGGCTTTCGGGCATGGGCACGCGGCCGTTCAGCTGCTTTTCCACCGCCTGGCTCAGCCGCTCGCGCAGGGTGTCCGCATCCTCGGCGCGGATGCTCAGACCCGCCGCCTGCTTATGCCCGCCAAAGCGCGTAAAGATATCCCCGCAGTCGCACAGCGCCTGATACAGATCCACCCCGCTGGCGCTGCGCGCGCTGCCCACGCACGCCTCGCCGTCGCGCGAAAGCGCCACGGTGGGATAGCCATAGCGCTCGGCCAGCCGCCCGGCGACCAGCCCCACCACGCCGCTTTCCCAGCCCTCGCCCTGCACCACAATGGCGCGCAACCGGCACAAATCCATCTCGCGTACCTGAGCATCCGCCTCCTCCACAATGCGCTGCTCCACCGCCTTGCGGCGGGTGTTGAGCGCATCTGCCTCAGCGGCCAGCGCGGCGGCGCGGGCTGCGTTGCCGGTGGAGAGCAGATTCAGCGCGATATCCGCCGTATCCATGCGCCCGCAGGCATTGATGCGCGGCGCCAACAGGAACGCGGCCTGCATACCGCCGATATCGGCGCTCTCCTGCATGCCCGCCGTCTGCATCAGCGCGCGCAGGCCGGGGCGCGCCGTCTGCCGCATGGCGCGCAGCCCCAGCGCGGCCAGGGCGCGGTTTTCGCCCAGCAGCGGCACCATATCGGCAATCGTGGCCAGCCCAGCCAGCTCAAGGCTGGGCAGAATCTTCTTGCCCGTCAGCGCGCAAGCCAGCTTATAGGCAATGCCCGCGCCGCACAGATCGCGGCAGGGATAATCGCCTAACTGCGGATGCAGCGCCGCGTCCGCCTGCGGAAGCTCTGCGGGCAGGGTATGGTGATCGGTCAGGATCACCTGCATGCCCAGGCTCTTGGCCAGGGCAATCTCCTGCACAGCCGTCACGCCGCAGTCCACCGTGATCAGCAGCCCGCAGTGCTCGGCCAGCCGGCGCACGGCGGCCTCGTTCAGGCCATAGCCCTCGTCCTTGCGGCTGGGGATATAGCTGCGCGCGTCCGCCCCCAGGCTGCGCAGCGCTTCCAGCATGATCACGCTGGCGCACACGCCGTCGCAGTCGTAATCGCCGTACACCGCAATAGGCGTGCGGCGGGCGATGGCCGCGCGGACCATATCGCACGCGGCGCGCATATCCGGCATCAGAAAGGGATCGTTCAAATCCCTCTCGGAAGGATGCAGGAAGGCCTGCGCCTTTTCATAGGTATCCGCGCCGCGGGCAATGAGCAGCGGGGCAAGCAGCGGCGATATGCCAGGGATTTCCCCCTGCGCGCCGCGGCAGATCAGCTGTTGCATAAAACACCTTTTCCAAAATAAAGACAGGCAAAGCGCCCCCTCCCGGCGGGAGTGAACGCTTTGCCCCGTGGCTTACAAATTACTTATACAGCGCGGACTTTTCGCCAAAGAGCGCAAAGCTGCAGCTGAGCACCAGGCGCAGGAACACATAGATCATCGCCACGCTCAGCACGGCGCTGATGGCCATGAAGCGACCCAGGATGCCGACCATACCGCTCTGGAAGGCGAACATGAGCACCAGACCCACCGCCAGAATAACGCCATAGAAGATGGCCAGGAACTTGAAGCTGCCATCAAAGGCAGCGCCCGCAGCCGCGCGGGAGCCGCGACCCTTACCCATGGCGGAAGCCATGCGGCCCAGCACCAGCAGCAGACCATACACGAAGGAAACCTCGCACAGCAGCAGCACGATCATGGAAAGCACGCTCATCTTCCAGTTGGCGGATACGGCGATCAGCGCGGTCAGCAGGCAGAACAGCACCACCTGGGCAACCAGCGTCCACGCTCCCAGCAGGCCGGTCAGGCGATTGCGCACAAGCATCCATACGCAGCACAGCAGCAGCACGGCGCCGGCAGCCAGGATGATCGTATTGAGCAGATTGCCCAGCGTCGCATCGGCTACGGCAGTGGTCTGCACCGTCATGGCGGTGGACATGGCGCCGGAGCGCAGGCAAGCAACGGCGGTAAAGGCCGTCGTCCAATCGCTGGTGGAAATGGTCATCACGCCGTCGCTGAGCAGGGAAGCGGACATCGTGGCGGCAGCCACGGCCTGGCCATCCTGCAGCAGATACAGCGCTTCGCCAGCATGATCAGCCAGCAGAGCGTTGAACTTGCTTACGCCCTTCTTGGTCAGCTGCAGCTGAATGGAGTAGGTGCTGTTATTGGCATAGTAGTAGCTCTGCTTCACATCGCCCGCGTCCATCACAGTCTCGCCCAGACCGGAATTATCCGCATTGGGGAAGGCCAGGGTATACTTGCCCACAGGAGAGAGCAGCATGGCCACGGCGGAATTATAGGCAGTTTCCGGCACAGTCAGCACGATCTGCTTATCCTCAACCTTCACGCTCGCATCGCCCGTTACCAGCTCGGCGCGGGTTTTAAGCACTTTGGCGGCGGATTTGAGCGCCTTGGTAAAATCAGCGTCGGTCATATCTCCCTGCTCGGCAGTAACGGTATAGCTATAACCGCCGCCCAACGCAGCGGAGGGCACGATGGCTTCGCGCCAGTTTTCATTGACGGTGTTGGGAATGAAGGCCACCTGGCGATAGAGGGCTTCCTGATGATCGCCGTCGTCGTCATGGATGGTCACCATTTGGGTGTTGCGGCCCTTGATGCCCAGGAAAGCGCCCGCGACGGTGGCGGCCAGCAGCGCCAGCAGCACGATCGCGCAGACTACGCGATTGAGAACAACGTTCTTAGACATGGTAAACAGTTTCTCCTTTGCGGTATATTTTGAATTTCATGATCGAACAAACGCTTTGCCGCGCCGGCTATCCTGCCTCGCCGATCAGGTGAAACGCCTGATAGGCCGTGCGGTAATGGCAGGCCGTCTGCACAGGCTCGGCCGGCATGGGCTGTGGAATCGCATCCGGCTGCGCCGCCTGCCTGGCCGGGACATGCCGCGCGGCGCTTTGCCCGGCAGGCTCCGTCTTTTCCCGCTGCGGCAGGATGCAGCGCTCCAGCGCGGCACGGGGCAATGCAGGCCGCTCGACGGCAATCTTTTGCCCCAGCGCGGCCGTGCCCGCCCACAAAAGGGAAACAAACAACAGCGCGAAAAACAGCTTTGCGCGCATCAGCCTGCCCCCCTTTCAAAACCTGATTTTACTATTATAATTATTTTTTACCGGTTTGGCAACTGCCGGATATCGCGCCCCAAGAATTGCAGCGTCTGGCAGGCGTGCGCATCCCGCAGGCGGGAAAGAATGCGCTCGGTATAGCGGGTTTTGATCTCGTTCAGCGTCAGATTGGTGGAAAGCACCGTACACTTGCGCGCGTTCTGACGCTCATTGATCAGATTAAACAGCTCCTCCACCGTCACGTTTTCAATCAGCGGCTCGGTGCCCAGATCATCCAGCAGCAAAAGCTCGGTTTCATACAGCGCGTCCAGATCCTCCTGACTGCGCTGGAAGATGGCCTGCCGCGCCGTGCGGATAAACTGATTGGCCGTTACGCACAGGGCGGGCACGCCCTTTTCGCGCGCGCGAGCATGGATGCAGCGCAGCAGGTACGTCTTGCCCAGCCCGCTTCCGCCGTAGAGCAGCAGCGTGCGCTGGGGCGGATTGGGCAGCGCGTCGGCGTAGCCCTCGCACTTGCGGCGCAGCACCTCCATATACCGGCGCTGGGACACCGTGCGGAAGGCCGCCTGCGAATCGGGCAGATCGTCCATGGGCGTATCGGGGAACACGTTTGGATCGTAATTCTCAAAGGTCTGCTCGCGCTCAAAGCCGCCCTCTTTTTCAAGCAGTTGGGTATACATGGCCCGCGCGCAGGCGCACAGCGTCTTTTTGCCGCTGCCGGTATAGCCCGTATCCTCGCACTGGGCGCAGTGGAAAACAGGCTCCAGATAGTCCGCCGGAAAGCCGTTTTGCACCAACAGCGCTTTGATCTGCGCGTTCCAGGCTTCCACCTTTTCGGTCAGGTTTTCATCCGCCGGAATGGCAAAGGCTGAGTACACGCTTTTCATCACCGCCTCGCGGCGCGCATCCATCACCCGGCCGATTTCGGGGCATTTGGCCAGCGCCTCGCGACGGCGGCGCTCCTCCTCGCGCTCGTTGCGCGCGCGCTGATCAGCCAGCTGCTCCATCACCTTTTGCAGCACGTTAGCGTTCATCCCTCTGGCTCGCCTCCTCCAGCAGTTCCAGGGTCTGACGGTTCAGTTCTTCGTCGGTATATTCGCGCTGGGTATACTGCTGCGCGGAGACCTGCCTGGCCGGACGCTGCGCCGCAGGGGCCGCTGCGCGTCCGCGTGCGTGCGCCGCCTGCCGGGCGGATACCTGCTCGGGCGCGGTTACGCCCGCCTCGTGCCAGGCCTCCAGCACCTTATCCATATAGGGCAGCTTGTTGTCCGCCCCGCGCGACTGCTCGGCGGCCAGCAGCAAAAGCTCCTCGCCAAAGCCCCAGCCGCGCCATTTTTTGTATAGCGTGCGATCGGCATTGGTGGGCTTGCCGTTCAGCCCGCAGGCGGCAAACACCGCGTACAGCGTGCGGTTAGCCGCATCGGTCTCGGCGATAAAGGTCAGCGCCTGCTCGCGGGTGGTGACGCCGCGCCTGCGCAGGGCAGCCAGATACGGCTCCACCGCATCCAGCCCGCGCCCCGCCGCGTGCGCCTGATGCGCGGCCAGCAGCACCAGCCCCGGCTCGTACTCGCCGCACAGGCGGGTATAAGTAGCGTTGAGGGTATCGGGCGCGCCCCTGAGCCCCAGCTCTGCGGCAAAGGCACGCACGGACGCGCGCTTTTCCTGATCGGCGGACATCTGCTGGCGCAGCTGCTGGGCGCTGCGGGGCGCTTCGCCGCGCTCGGCGCGGGCGCGGATGCCGTTCAGGATGCCGTCCAGATAGGCAAACGTCGGCTCGCCCTTGGTGGTTTCGGCGCAGGCTTCCAGAATCGCGTCCGGCTCATAGCGCCACTCCTGCGTCCATTTGCGGTACAGATCCATTTCATCCTGGCTGGGCTGACGGCGCTTGCCCAGGCGGCGCAGCACGGCGCGCGCGCCATCCTGCACCTTTTTGCTGTGGGCGAAAAACGCCTCGGCGTCCTCGGCAGTAACAACATTGGCCTCGCGCATGCGCACGGCCTCGGGCTCAGCCAGCTTAAAGGAAAACTGCGCGCCGCGGGTGCTGAGACAATGGGACAGAAGCATCAATACCGTTTCCTGCCGCAGCCCCAGATCCTGCACCCACTCGTAAGCCTGGGCAATCTCGCTGGGGCGCACCTTGCGGCGGTCGCCAAAGAGGGCATAGATATCCTCTGAAAAGGCCACGAAGGCCGAATCCGCCTCCATGCCTGCCTCCCCGGACAGCAGCAGCTGCGCGGGGCTCTTCATCTGATAAGCTGGCGGATTATCCGTCAACCGTACCAGCAGATGCCGCCGCTCCCAGTAGCGCAGCGCGCCCTCCACATCGCTTTGCGGCATGCCCAGCTCCTGCGCGATTTCAGCGGCGCTGAGCTCCTTTTTGGGGTGCGCGCTGGTATAGAGCGCATACAGATATACCTTTACATAATCGCCGCGCGCGGCAGGCAGATACTCCTGAATAAACAGGTTTTCCACCGGCGTTACGCCAAAGCGCAGCATGCTTTCGTCCTGTTCAAACATGTGCCCGTTCCTCTCAGCCGTTGTTCTTTTCGTACAGGGATAATTGCAGCGCGCGCTCCACAGCCTGCCGCGCCTTTTGGGCAAGATCAACCGCCGGGCCCTTGTCCCAGCCCAGCCTTACATGCAGGAAAAACTCGCGCGTGCCCGCATTGCCCGTCACAGGCGAGTGCGTCACGTTGACTGCCTGCGCATAGGGCAGGGCGTTGACGTCGCGGATCAGATCGTTTAGCACGCCCTCGTAGGCGTCGTCGGGCAGCACGCCTGAGCGGCGCGCGGCCGCGTCCTCGGTTTCAAAGAGAGGCTTGACCAGGCACATCAATTCACCCTCCTCCTTCAGGATCGCCGCGAAGGCCGGAATCCCCTTGCGCAGGGACAGATAGCTCAGATCCACCGAGCCCAGCGTGGGCTTTGGATCCAGCGAAAGCAGCTTTTCATCCGAAATATTGGTCTTTTCCAGGTTGACCACATGCGGATCCTGCCGCAGCGAGCCCATCAGCTGGCCAAAGCCCACGTCCACTGCGTACACCAGCGCCGCCCCGGATTTAACCAGGCAGTCGGTAAAGCCGCCCGTGGACGCGCCTGCGTCGATGCATACGCGGCCCGTCACGTCAATGCCAAAGTCCCGAATCGCGCCGCTGAGCTTGAGCCCGCCTTTGGACACAAAGGGCATGTCCATCCCGCGCACATGCAGCTCGCAGTCGATGGGCAGCATTTCGGATGCGCCGGCGATTCTGCGGCTGCCGCTGTACACCTGCCCGGCCATCAGGCAGGCGCGCGCCTCCTTTTCATCGGCGATCAGCCCGCGCTGCAATATCAGGTCAAGCGCGCGTAGTTTTTTGCTCATGGTGTTCCTTTCTGCCATGCGGGATGAAGCCGGAAAAGATAGTGCGGCTTTCGTCGCTGGTCACATGGATGTTGCCGTCGTATTTTTCAAGCGTGCAGCGCACGATATACAGCCCCATACCGCGCCCCTCGCCGCGGCTGGATACCCCAGCCTCGAAGATGCGGCGCTGCTCGTTTTGCGGAATCGCGGGGCCGTTATTGGTAAAGGAAAAGGAAAAGCCGTGCAGATCCTCGCGCAGCAGGATGCGCAATCGCTTGTCCGCCGTATCCTCCAGCGCGTCGATTGCGTTGTCCATCAGGTTGGAAAACACGCGGCACATCTCCCAGGCAGGCATGGGAAGCTCGCGCCAGCTGCCGCTCACGTCCATTTCGGTCAGCACGCCGGCAGCCTCGCAGTCAGCCAGCTTGGCGCGCAGCAGGGCGTTGATAGCAGGATTATCCGTGCGCATGGCGCGGGAGACCGACTGCATATCGCCGTACACCTTTTCAATGTAATCGGCGGCTTCCTTCTGCTCCTCCATTTCGATCAGCGAAAACACCACCTGCAGATGGTTGAGGAAATCATGCCGCTGGGCGCGCAGGGAGCGGTTGAGCGCGTCCATCTGCGCCACCATATCGCTGAGCATATCGGCCTCGTCGCTTTTGCGGCGGGCCGCCATGGCCTCGCGGATATCCAGCGCCGCGCCCGCCGTAACCACCACGGCGATTACAATGGAAAAGATATCAATGGCCAGATTGTTTTTTTCAATCACCAGCAGCGCGGCCAGCACCACGGCCGCCACGATCTGAATGGAATTGACGGCGATGGCATAAAGCGCGTTCTTGTGGATATTCACCGAGGATTGACTGATTTTCATTTACCTTCAAGCCTTTCACGCAGCAGGGCAAGCAGTCGCTTTTCGGCGCGATGCACCTGCATCTGCGTCATATCCAGCGCGCGGGCTGTATCGCGCTGAGAACGGTTTTCAAGATAGCGCAGGGTCAATAGCCGCGCGTCGCGGGGCGGCAGCGCGTCCAGCAGCGCCTTCACGCTGGCATAATCGGCCGCGCTGGTGATGTGCTGATCCTCCGCGCCCAGCATTTCATGCAGGGGGATTTCACCCTCCCCCGCCTCCTCATCCAGCGACACGCCGCGGCCGCTTTCCAGGCTCAGCAGGGTATCCAGCGTGCGGGCCTCGTCCCAGCCCAGGCATTCGGCCAGTTCGGACAGCGTAGGCTCGCGCATCAGCTGCATGGTCAGCTCGCGCCGCGCGCGGGTCAGCTGCGCACCCTGCTCATACAGCGTGCGGGGCAGGTGCACCGCCGCAGCCTGATCGCGCAGATAATTGCGGATCGCTCCGCCGGCATACTGCGCGGCAAAGGCGGCAAAGGGCACGCCGCGCTCAGGCTGATAAACGCGCAGTGCGCGCACGCAGGCCAGGCACGCCGCCTGATACAGGTCGTCATATTCCGCGCCGCGCCCGATAAACCTGCGCGCCACCTGTGCGCACAGGGGCAGCGCCGCCTGCGCCGCAGCGTCCAGGCCTTCGGGCGAGGGCGCGCGGGCATAGCCTTCGGCCAGCGCCTGCAGGGCGATCATATCCATCATGCTTACCCCACCCGCAGCGTCATGCGCACGCCCGTGCAGCCGCGCGCATCATAAAACACCTGCGCCTGATTGACCAGCGGCAACAGCACGGCCCGGGTGATATCGGCGCTATCCTCCGGACCGGGCACGCCCGCGCGGCCGCCCAGCCGCAGCGAAAGCGTCACCTGATCCGCCTGCGCGCGGTAAATATCGCACAGCGCCTGCGCGCCCTCATCCGCGCTTTCCGTCAGGGCGGAAAAGGCCTCCAGCGCGGCCTCGCGCAGATCCTCCAGCGCGTCCAGCGGCAGATCATACGCCGCCGCCGCGCCCGATACCGCCGTGCGCAGAAAAATCGCATAACCCTGCCTGGCGGGAAAGCTCAGGCTGAACGCAGCATCCGTCATCGTTTATCCACAACCTTCATATCTTTTTCGGGCAGGGTGGTCATCAGCGTGGCCAGCATGTCCTCCGCGTCCTCGCACCACCAATCGCGCGGGGCAAGCAGGGTAATGCCCTCGTCGGGGAAATTCATATACACGGGCACCTTGCCCGGCTGGCGCTGCAGCACCTCTTTCACCTCGTCCATCTGGCTGCGCTGCATGCGCAGATACAGTTTAACCGGCGAACGCTTAGCCCGCTCGATATCGGACATCGGCTCCTCAGGCGGGGGCAGTTGCACCAGCGGCTCCACCACATCCACCAGGAGCTTTGTATCCTCCTCCTCGCGCACGCTCAAATGCCCTGTCAGCAGCACAGGCATGTCCAATTCCAGCAGCTTGTTATAGCGCTCAAAGATGCGCGGGAACAGCAGGCATTCGATCTGCCCGGTCAGATCCTCCAGGGTGATAAAGCCCATCATCGCGCCCTTCTTGGTGGCCTTAGGGCGCAGCGCGGTCAGGATGCCGCCCATGACCACCTGGCGGCCATCCTCATCAATGCCCGCATCGGGGCGCTCCTTGAGCTCCGCCACCCAGGCGGTGTTGATTTCCAGCGCTTCCAGCTCCTTGCGGTACTCGTCCAGCGGATGGCCGGACACATACACGCCCGTCATCTCTTTTTCCATGGATAGTAGCTGCTTGTAGGGATACTCGCCCACATCGGGATAGGTATCCTCGATGGCCAGATCGGCGGTGGGCTGCCCCATATCGAACAGCGAAATCTGCCCAACCACGTTTTGCCGCCGCTTGGCGGAGTTGGCCTCCAGCGCCTGATCGAACACGCGCATGCATTGCAGCCGCGTCGCGCCCATATGATCAAAGCACCCGGCCATAATCAGGCTTTCCACCGCACGCTTGTTGACGGCCTCGCTGTCGATGCGGCGACAGAACTCAAACACATCCCGATAGGGGCCGGACAGCCTGCGCTCCTGCACAATGGCGTCCACGGCGCTGTTGCCCACATTTTTCACGCCGCTCATGCCCATGCGCACGCACTTTACGCCCTCTTTGTTGGTTTCCACCGTAAACTTGCGATCGGAAAAATTGACGTGCGGCGGCAGCACGGGAATCTCCTTTTTGCGGCAGTACTGGATATAGGCAGCCACCTTGGCAGCGTTGCCCACCACGCTGTTCATCATGGCGGCCATGAACTCCGCCGGATAATAATACTTGAGCCAGCCCGTCTGCACAGCGACCACAGCATAGCAGGCGGCGTGCGCCTTGTTGAAGGCATAGCTGGCAAAGGCTGTCATTTCGTCAAAGATATGCTCGGCCACGGCGGCAGGCACGCCGCGGTTGACCGCGCCGGGCACATGCTCTTTTTCAGAGCCGTAGACAAAGTTTTTCCGCTCGGCAGCCATGACGTCCTTTTTCTTCTTGGCCATGGCGCGGCGCACCAGGTCGGAGCGGCCGTAGGAATAGCCCGCCAGATCGCGCACGATCTGCATCACCTGCTCCTGATACACCATGCAGCCATAGGTAACATCCAGAATGGGCGCAAGCTGCGGCGTTTCATAGTGCACACTGGCAGGATCGCGCTTGCCCGCAATATAGCGCGGAATGGACTCCATGGGGCCGGGACGGTACAGGCTGATGGCAGCGATGATATCCTCAAAGTTTTCGGGCTGCATGTTGGTAAGGAAGGTGCGCATGCCGCCGCCTTCCAGCTGGAACACGCCGTCCGTATCGCCCTGGGAGATCATCTGATAAATCGCAGGATCGTCCATGGGGATGTCCTCAGGCTTCATATTCACACCCTGCGAGCGCATCAGATCCAGCGTATCCCGGATCACCGTCAGGGTTCGCAAGCCCAGGAAGTCCATTTTAAGCAGGCCCAGCTTGCCGATAATGCCCATGGGGAACTGCGTGGTGACAACATCCTCATTGGTTTGCAGCGGCACAAAGTGCACCGCCGGTTCGCCGGTAATGAGCACGCCGGCGGCATGGGTGGAGGCATGGCGCGGCATACCCTCCAATTTAAGCGAAATATCAATCAGGCGCTTGATGCGCGGATCGTTCTCATACCCGGCTTTCAGCTCGGTGCTCAGCGTCAGCGCCTTTTCCAGCGTCATGCCCAGATCCATGGGCACCTGCTTGGCGATCTGATCGGTCTCGGCATAGGTATAGCCCAGCACGCGGCCCACATCGCGGATCACGCCGCGCGCGGCCATGGTGCCAAAGGTAATGATCTGGCACACATGATCCTGCCCGTACTTGTGCGCCACATAGTTGATCACTTCCTGACGGCGCTCATAGCAGAAGTCCATGTCGATATCGGGCATGCTGACGCGCTCGGGATTGAGGAAGCGCTCAAACGTCAGGTTATACCTGATGGGATCCAGCTGGGTGATATTCAGGCAATAGGCCACGATGCTGGCCGCGCCGCTGCCGCGTCCGGGGCCCACCATGATGCCCGCGTCCTTGGCGAACTTGACGAAATCCCACACGATCAAAAAGTAATCCACATACCCCATCTGGGTGATCACGCCGATTTCGTATTCCAGGCGCTCGCGCGCCACGGGATCGTCTGCCGCATAGCGCTTGGCAAAGCCCTCCTCCACCAGCTTGCGCAGCAGGGTATCGCTGGTTTCGCCCTCGGGCACAGGGAAGTGCGGCAGATGGACGGTATTAAAATCAAACGTCACGTTGCAGCGCATGGCGATATCGTGCGCGCGCTGCACCGCGTCCGCATGGCCGGGGAACAGCGCCAGCATTTCATCTTCGCTTTTCACATACAGCTGATCGGTATCCATGCGCATGCGGTTCTCGTCATCCAGCGTTTTGCCCGTCTGGATGCACATGAGCACCTCCTGCGTTTCGGCGTCCTCGCGGCGCATATAGTGGCAGTCGTTGGTGACCACCAAGGGAATGCCGGTGCGCTCACTCATATCGATGATGCGCGGCAGCAGGCGCTTTTCCTCAGAGATGCCATGATCCATGATTTCGATATAAAAATGATCGGGGCCAAACAGCGCAGCCATCTCGCGGGTATACTTTTCAGCCTCGGCGATGCGGCCGTCCAGCAGGAGCTTTGGCAGATCGCCCGACAGGCACGCCGTCAGGCAGATCAGCCCCTCGCTGTGCTCGCGCAGCAGTTTATAATCGATACGCGGCTTATAGTAAAAACCGCGCGTAAAGGCCTCGCTGCACAGATACATCAGGTTCTGGTAGCCCGTATTGTTCTCGCACAGCAAAATCAGGTGGCTATATTCGCGGTTGGCGTACACCTTTTCATCCATATTGGGGCACAGGTACATTTCGCACCCGATCACCGGATGCACGCCCGCATCCTGGCAGGCGGTGTAAAAATCCACCACGCCATAGAGCACGCCATGGTCGGTGATGGCGCAGGCGTCCATGCCCAGCTCCTTAATCAGCGCGGGCAGCTTTTTGATGCGGCACGCGCCGTCCAGCAAGCTGTACTCGGTATGCAGATGCAAATGCGCAAACGCCATGGCGATACCTCCCCATTTTTTATCTTCCGTATTATACCGCAATTTTCATGGCTTGGCAAATGCATATCATCACAAATGTCAGCGCCGCGCTCAATGCGGCGCGAATGACCCCGTAACCCGCCAGCCGGACAACCGATATCCCCACCCCGCGCCAGTAGCCCGCGTTCTGAAACAGGATCGCCGCGCCCGAAAACGCGCAGGCCGCCGATATCAGGCACAGCGTAGGCACGCGCGGCCAGGCAAGGGAAATTACCGCCCGGCAGCCGCCGCTCATTTCCAGCGCCGCATGCAGCAGCGCGCGCGGAACATCAGGCAAAAAGGCCCCGGTCAGGGCCGCCGCCAGCGCGCCCATGGCGATGCACCCGCCCACCGACAGCATGGCCAGCGCGCTCTGCGCCACGGCCTGGGGCAGGGAAACCTCGGGCGTCTGGATATCGCGCGCCTGCCCGCGCGGCAGCAGCAGCCCGCCCAGCGCCAGCGCGCCCAGATGCGATGCAAGCAGGATCGTCCCATCAGCCCGGCTATCCAGCCACAGCGCCAGCGTGCCCGCAAAGAACATGGGGCTCACCCCGCCCGTCATCATGGCCGAGCGCCGCGCGGCGCGCTCATCCCCCACCTCCGCCAGCAGCCGTGCGCCCGTGGGCGAACCGCCCAGCATGCCGGTCAACCGCAGCGCCCACAGCGGCGCGCGCCGCCCGCAGGCAAGCAGCTGCGCCAGGCAGGAAAAGGGAAACAGAAACGGCAGCACACCCTGTGTAAAGGCCGTTAGTCCGTTTAGTACAGCCGCCGCCCCCGCGCGCGGCGAGGCCATCAGTCCGCCCAGCAGTGCCCCAGCCAGGGCGGATTGTAAATTTTTGTGCGCGCGGGCGGACAAATTCATGGCAAAATCTCCTTTTGGCTTTTCATTTTGGCGATATTCTATTATAATGGGAAGCAGTGGAGGTATATGCCTTATGATGAAGTTGGCCCGCGCGCAGCGGCAGGACGCGCTGCCCCTGCTGCGCCTGTATCGTCTCTGCGCCAATCAGCCCCAATCCACCTGGAACGAATACTATCCCAGCCCCGTCGAGGTGCGGGAGGATCTGGATTTCGGCGGCCTGTATGTGCTGCGCGACGCGCATCGCATCGTTGCCTGTGCCAGCCTGATCCTGCCCGAGGAGGGCGCGGAAACCGGCGACGTATTTACCCCGGCCAGCAAGCCCTGCGCCCTCGCGCGCCTGGGTGTGCTGCCCGATTGTCAGGGCCGCGGCTATGGCAAGGCCATGCTGTGCAGCATGCTGCATGTAGCCCGCGCGCAGGGCTATGACGCCGTGCGCCTGCTGGTTGGCGCGGATAATGCGCCCGCCATTCATTTATATGAAGAAACCGGCTTTATCGCCGTGGGCGAAACCGATGCTTACGATGAGCACTGGCTGCAAATGGAGCGGCTGCTGACGGCATGAAACGGCTGCTTTGCATCGTATTGATTCTTCTTCTGCTGCCCGGCATGGCGCTGGGTGAGGGCGTTGCGCTCTCCTTTACAGCGCAGGACAGCAAGCTCTGGCCGCAGGGCGCGGCCGAGGCGCTGAATACCCTGCTGGACGGCATGACGCTGACCGTGGACGACACGGGCGCGGATATGCGCTGCCAGCTTGCGCGCGGCAATCAAGCCTGGCTGTCGTTAAGCAGCGGCGCGCCGCGGATAACGCTGGAACTCATGCTGTCCCTGTCGCAATCGCTGGGCACTTTGCTGGCGGATTTCGAGCGCGAGGAGCACCGCTCCATTGAAATGGGCGACGTGCTGACCAGCCCATTGCAATTGACCTACGCCCTCACGCGCGAGGAGTGGCAGGAAAAGTGGCCCGATGTGCTGGCGCTGATCGCGGATGTGTTCCCTGCCTACGATCTTTCCGGCTTTGATATCACCAGCGACAAGGCCACCTTCAAGCGCTACTTTGCCCGCGACGGGCAGGAAATCGGCGCGTACTTTTATGCCGGCAGCGCGCGCGTTGCGCCCGAGGATATCCGCGAGATCCGGCTGGAATGGGGCTGCCGGGCTGATAAGGCGCTGTACCTGGCCTTTCGAAGCCCCAGCCAGGGAAAGGGCGAAACGCGCAATTTCAGGATCGCCTTCAGCGCGCGCATTGCCAAGCAGACCGTCTGGTCATGCGAGGTGCGCCGCGTCGCGGGCGATTACGAGCGCATTTTTGCTGCCGACGGCCGCTATACCAGCAGCTTTCTGGATGGCAAGTCCACCGCGTCCTATCAGCGCAAGCAGGGCAAACGCTCGCTCAAATACACGCTGACCTTGCAGCCAAATGGCGAACAGACCGCAGCCTATGCCCTCAACCGCGGCGGAAAGCTGCTGCTTTCCGGCACGGTACAGTGGACGGCAGCCGCGCTTCCCGCCGGGCTGCCAGTACAAACCGACACAGCGGCCCTTGCGCGCCTTTTTACGCAAACCCTGATGGCGGAGGATCCCGCCAACGCACAGGCGCTTTTGCAGGCCCTGTGCTGGACGGACTATTTAAACGGCGATATCACGCAGCTGCGCGTATCCCCCGAGCCTACGCGCGCGGC
The DNA here is from genome assembly GCA_004556155.1 of Clostridiales bacterium. Classification (GTDB taxonomy): domain Bacteria; phylum Bacillota; class Clostridia; order Christensenellales; family Aristaeellaceae; genus SFMI01. Next base: position 60,971 of record SFIM01000007.1, on the reverse strand, counting down.
TGATAAGGAGGATCCCTGATATGAAGAAATGCCTGTGCATCCTGCTGTGCGTGCTGCTTGCGCTGCCGCTGACAGGCCTGGCCAAGGTGTCGGACAAGCCCATTCTGGATATTATGCAGCGCCAGATCGAGGCCAACACCAGCTACCGCGTGCAGCTTTCCGCCAGCGCGGCGGGCGACGCGCCCTTCTTTATCGGCGCGGATACCTGGGCGGCGCTCAAGCAGCTGCTGCCCGCGGTATCGCTAAACGCCACCTATGTGCGCTCCAAATCCGCCGATACGCTGGGCGATACGCAAACGCGCCTGATGCTCTACCGCGCGGATGAAAAGCTGTCCACCCTCACCCTGTCCGGGCGGGGCGACCGGCAGTACATTTCCGGCGACGTGCTGGGCGAACAGGTGCTGTCCATTCCGCGCGACGCCAACGCACTGTCCATGATGCTCTTCCCCGCAGGAGAAGCCCCCTGGCCTTCGCTGAACCGCGCGCTCTATGCCGTTGCAACGGCGGACAGCGATTGGCAGACTCAGCTGAACGCGGCGCTTGCGCCATACTACAGCCTGCTTTCCGCCTGGTTGCAGCAGAACACCCAGATGACGCTGGAGCGCGACGCGGATGGCGACATGCGCACCATATCCACCGCCACCTTCACCGTGCAGCAGGCCGCGCAGGAAGCCGAAGAGCTGCTGCGCGCCCTGTATCAGGATGAAACAATGCTGGGCCTGCTGCGCCAGCGCTTCAGCCCAGAGGAAGCCGCGCTGTATCTGGAGCCGGGCATGCTTCCCGTATTCGTCAGCGCGCTGAATCAGCTTTCCTCCGAGCAGGTGTTGACCCTCACCCGCGCCTTTACCGCCGATGGCACGCTGATCCGCGAAACGCTGGATCTGCCCCTGGAAAATCATGCAACGCTGTCCCATTTCCGTCTGGAAAAGGAAAACGGTGCACAGACGATTGAGATGACCTTGACCACCGGCACTGTGCTGCGCTTTTCCCTGCGCGCGCAGGGGACGGGCGTGTATGCGGGCGAATTCTCGCTCAGCTCCGGCGAAAGCGTCGCGCTGGCGGGTACCTATCTGTTCACCGCCGTGCTGGGCGAAGAACAGTATAACGAAGCCAACGCCGGCAAGGAGCGCACACAGCAGCACACCTTCTCCCTGCTGGTGCAGCCCGCGCAGGGGCAAACTTTCCCCACGCAGCTGCTTCAGGCGGACATAACCCTGGCCGCCGGAGCCAGCACCGAAAACGCTGTGTGGGTGGATGTGAATCTATCCTACACCCAGCCTGGCACGGACACGGCACTGACCTTGAATTACCACAGCCGCACGGGCGCACCGCTGTCGCAGGCGGAGGTAAACACTGCCGCTGCTGTGGCGCTGGACGGGCTGTCCCAGCAAGAATTGACCGATTACATTGCCGCCCACAGCGAAGCGCTGATCGGCAGCCTGACCGCGATCCTGGGACAGATCCAGCCCGCAACGCCCATCCCAGCTACCGAGGTTCCCACGCAAGCGCCTACCGATGTCCCCACGCAGGCTCCCACCCAAGCGCCTACTGCGCAGCCCAGCGAAACGCCGGCAGAAATTCCCACTGAAATTCCCGCCGCGCAGTAATCAACATGGCGCTTTCTGCATTGACATGGCAGATTCGCCCATGGTATAATATACTTGGTCATACAATCGTAATGTTTATGAAACATTAAAAGGAGGAACCGTTTTCAATGAAAAAGCTTGTTGCCCTGCTGATGGCGCTGGTTCTGGCGCTGTCCTGCACCGCGGCCTTCGCCGAGGAAGCCGCTGCTGCTACCGGTACAATGACCGGCCTGTCCGTCGCCCTGGATGAAAACTATGTAAAATCCCTCGCCGGCGCGATGGATCCTGACGGCTCCCTGGGCTATGCGCAGGCTGCCGACGCGTTCCTGCAAGTGCTGGATAACCTGGGCATCTATGTAGTTGAAGAGGGCGATCTGGCCCATGTCAGCGTGGAGCTGAACGAGACCGTAATCGCCAACCTGACCGCCGCTGCCGACGATACCGGCGTATCCGTCGTGTCCAGCCTGTTCCCGCACTATGCCATCCGCGCCGAGGGCGTCAGCTTCTCCGATATGCTCATTCCCTCCTATACTATCAACGACCAGTCCTTCACCCAGGAAGAGATGACGGCCATGCTGCAGCAGCTCAGCGCCGTTGTGGCTCCTTATTGGGAAGACGCGCTGGCGATTTCCGCTCAGATTCAGGGCGCTGTCAATGAAGACGGCAGCGCCACCTCGGTAATCACCACCAAGAACGTCGCCGCGCTTTGGAGCGCCTGGAGCACCCGCCTGTCCTCCGACGCCGCCATGCAGGGCATTTTGCAGTCTGTGCTTGAGCTTGTCAATGAGGGGCAGCCTGAGCAGCTCACCCTGCCCGAGCTGATGCAGTCCGTCCAGAGCGCTGTTGACGAGCTGAACGCACAGGAAGAAAACGTAATGTGCGCTGTCACCGTATACGAGGATGAAGCCGCCGGCAGTCAGCATATCATCATCAATGCGATGGATTCCCTGCAGCTCCAGCTGTCCTCTTATGTAAACGAAAACAACCATGCGTGCATGGACATCACGCTGATGACCAACTCCTCCGAGTCCGGCGAAGCCGAGTCCTGGGAAGACATTTATAACGCCATTACCAGCGGCGAAAACACCGAGGATCTGCTGCTGGGCGTAACCATTGAAATCACCGATTCCGAAACCGTGGATGCGCAGCTGTACGCCTATGTGGACGGCGAAAAATGGCAGCTTGCCTTCGGCGTAACCGGCGCGACCGAGCAGTTCAACGGCTTTGCCTACCTGTCGCTGGATCCCGGCATGGGGCTGGATGACGGCCTGGTCACCCTGAACGTGGTAAGCCTTGATCTGGGCGAGCCCCTGGACATCGCCGCTCCCTCTCTGGAAGGCCTGACCGTGCTGGACGCCTCCACCATGGGCGAAGACGAAGCGAATCTGCTCCTGGCCGATCTGCAGAACTACGGCCTGGCCACGCTGATCACCAATGCGCAGACCGCCATGCCCGAACAGGTGGCCCTGCTGCTAACCCTGCTGACCAGCGCGCAGGAGTAAACGCCAGTCTGTTCGCATCATCCATCCTAAACAACAGCAAACGCCCTGCGGATAAGCCCGCAGGGCGTTTGTTCGTATGAAGGGATAAGCCGCGTTTGCTGTGAACCGTCCTCTCGCAGGGGCTTTCCGCTTCTGCTTCCAGCGCCCAATCATCCCCGCGGCAGTGCCGCCTTCCAGCTTTATTAACTTGACTTTCACGGCGCAGCGCAGCCTTCTTTGATTCTTTCCTTGTACGCCCCGCGCTACTGCCTTACGGCAAGCGCGGCGCGGGTTTCGGACGGCAATTTACAAAATTGCGCGCCCTCAGCCGCCTGCGGCGGCGCTATGGCTCCAAGAAAGAATCGTACCCTCGTATCCCCGTCCCCCGCCGGCTCCCTTTACCGCGCGCTCACTTAATCCCCACCGTGCGCAGGAATTGCCCAGTATAGCTGCTTGCGCAGGCGGCCACCTGCTCGGGCGTGCCGCAGGCAACCACCTCGCCGCCCTTGTCGCCGCCCTCAGGGCCCAGATCAATCAGATAATCCGCTACCTTGAGCACATCCAGATTATGCTCAATCACCAGTACGCTGTTGCCCGCGTCGGTCAGCTGCTGCAGCACGCGCACCAGACGCGAAACATCATCCACATGCAGGCCGGTAGTCGGCTCGTCCAGCAGGATCATCGTGCGACCCGTAGCACGGCGGCTCAGCTCGGTAGCCAGCTTGATGCGCTGCGCCTCGCCGCCCGACAGCGTAGTGCTGCTCTGCCCCAGGCGCATATAGCCCAAGCCCACATCCATCAGCGTGCGCAGCTTGGTCATGATCTGCGGATGCGCCTCGAATACCTCCATGGCCTTTTCCACCGTCATATCCAGCACGTCGGCGATGCTGTAGCCGCGATATTTTACCTGCAGGGTTTCGTGATTGTAGCGCTTGCCGCCGCACACCTCGCAGGGCACGTACAGGTCGGGCATAAAGTGCATTTCAATCTTGAGCAGGCCGTCGCCGCTGCAAGCTTCGCAGCGACCACCCTTTACGTTGAAAGAGAAGCGGTTTTCCTTGTAGCCGCGCACCTTGGCCTCGTTGGTCTGGGCAAATACGCGGCGAATCAGGTCAAACAGGCCCGTATAGGTGGCGGGATTGCTGCGCGGCGTGCGGCCGATGGGGCTTTGATCAATGCAGATGATCTTGTCCAGCTGCTCGATCCCCTCGATGCCGTCGCAGTCGCCAGGCTTGGTGCGGGCGCGGTTCAGATCGCGCGCCAGCGTTTTATGCACGATGGCGTTGACCAGGCTGGATTTGCCGCTGCCCGATACGCCGCTGACGCAGCACAGCACGCCCAGCGGGAAGGCCACGTCGATGTTTTTCAGGTTATGCTCCCGCGCGCCATGCACGGTCAAAAAGCCCTTGGGTGCGCGCCGCTGCGCCGGGATGGGAATGCTGCGGCGGCCAGCCAGATAATCGCCAGTGATGGAGCCAGGGGTGTTCATAATTTCCTCCACCGTGCCGCAGGCCACAATGTTGCCGCCATGTTCACCCGCACCCGGCCCGATGTCTACCACATAGTCCGCCGAGCGCAGGGTTTCCTCATCATGCTCCACCACAATCAGCGTGTTGCCCAGATCGCGCAAATGGCGCAGCGTGGCCAGCAAGCGCGCGTTATCACGCTGATGCAGGCCGATGCTGGGCTCGTCCAGAATGTAGAGCACGCCCACCAGGCCGCTGCCAATCTGCGTAGCCAGGCGAATGCGCTGCGCTTCGCCGCCCGACAGCGTGGCCGCGCCGCGGGACAGGGTCAGATAATCCAGCCCCACATCGCACAGGAAGCTCAGCCGCGCGTCGATTTCCTTCAGGATGGGCGCGGCGATCATGGTCTGCGTGGGATTCAGCTGAAGCCCTGCCAGGAACGCCCGCGCGGCGCGGATGTTCATTTCGGATACCTCGGCAATGTTCTTGCCGCCCACGGTGACGGCCAGCGCTTCCTTTTTCAGGCGCTTGCCGCCGCAGTCGGGGCAGGTCTCATTGCTCATGTATTCCTCATAGGCGGCCTTCATCGCGTCGCTGCCGGTATCCCGATAGCGGCGCTCCAGCGCGTTCACCACGCCTTCAAAGGCCGTCATATACTTGCCGCTGCCGTTGATGCTCTCATAATTAACGGCGATTTTCTCGCCCTTCGTACCATAGAGCAGGATATCCATGATCTTCTTGGGCAGCTCGCGCACGGGGGTATCCATAGAAAAGCCGTAATGCGCAGCCAGGGAACTGAGCAGGTTATTGGCCATGGAGCCAGCAGTGCCCGAATCGCCCCAGCCCATGCAGCTGATTGCCCCCTCATTGAGGGATTTATCGCGATCGGGAATGCACAGATCGGGGCTGATTTTCATCAGCGTGCCCAGGCCCGCGCAGGTGGGGCACGCGCCATAGGGATTGTTGAAGGAGAACATGCGCGGGGTCAGCTCCTCAATGTTTACGCCGCAGTCCGGGCAGGCGTAATTCTGAGAAAACTGTGTCTCCTCGCCGCTTTCGATCTGCTGCACGGTGACGAGCCCGCCGCTTTGCTTAAGCGCCGTTTCCAGGCTGTCGGTCAGGCGCTGGCGGATATTGGGACGCACCACCAGGCGATCCACCACGATCTCGATGGTGTGCTTTTTCTGCTTATCCAGCTTGGGCGTTTCGTCCAGCTCGTACATTTCGCCGTCGATGCGCACGCGCAGAAAGCCGTCCTTGAGCGCCTGCTCCAGCAGCTTGGTATGCTCGCCCTTGCGGGTACGCACGATGGGCGAGAGCAGCTGGATCTTGGTGCCCTCGGGCAGCGCCAGCACGGCGGCCACCATCTCATCCACGCTCTGCTGGCGGATTTCGCGCCCGCACACGGGGCAATGCGGCGTGCCTGCGCGGGCATACAGCAGGCGCAGGTAATCATGAATCTCCGTCACAGTGCCCACGGTGGAGCGCGGGTTGCGGGCGGTGGTTTTCTGATCAATGGAAATGGCCGGGGACAGACCCTCAATCAAATCGACGTCAGGCTTATCCATCTGCCCCAAAAACTGCCGGGCGTAGGACGACATGCTTTCCACATAGCGGCGTTGCCCCTCGGCGTATATGGTATCAAAGGCCAGGCTGCTCTTGCCAGAGCCGGACAGGCCGGTAAAGACGATCATGCGGTTGCGCGGCAAGGTAACGCTGACGTTTTTCAGGTTGTGCTCGCGCGCACCCTTTACGATGATGGAATCGTGCATGGAAGAACCTCCGCTGTTGCTGATGAACGGGTGCAATTATAGCACATATGTTCGCATTTAGCAATGGCAAACTGTGGAGAGTTTTCAATTCGTAGAGGATACGGTACTTTCTTGAGTCATAACGCCGCCACAGGCGGCTGAGGGCACGCAATTTTCAGCATACGAAAACTGCCACATCCCTCTCATCCGTCTCGCTATTCGTTCGACACCTTCTCCCGTTTGGGAGAAGGCTTTTATAGTTATGCACTATGCAAGAAACTTGGCTGCTCTGCTCAACTATTGCTACCCGTCACGCTTGATTCCTGCACCCAATCATGTCCCGTGGCACGCTGATCGCAGATCAGCGCAGGGCTGGCGAAGCCAGACCGAAGGGGAAATATTCAAGGGGACGGATGGCGCTTGCGCCGATCCGGACACGAGAATTTTTCCTGCCACGGGAGGGCAGCAGGTGGCCAGGGCCACTCCCAACTTAAAACCAGTAATTTTACATCGCACACCGGTTCTTTGTTACTTTCTTCACTGAAGAAAGTAACGTTCCCCCGTCCCCTGTTCCCGTCCCCTCTTCGCCAAAAGCAGCGCCGGGGAGCAAGCTCCGCCGGCGCTGCAAATAATGTTTAGCTTTTTATAAATGGAAATCCCGTTACTCTTAGCCCAGCAGGGCGCGGTCGCTGTTGAACTCACCGCCGCTGGCGCGGGCAAAGGCTTCCATCAAATCGGGCACGGTCAGCTTTTTCTTGTCTTCGCCGCTGATATCCAGGATGATATTGCCCGCGTGCATCATGATCAGCCGGTTGCCATAGGCAATCGCATCGCGCATGTTGTGCGTGACCATCATAGTCATCAGGCCGTTTTCGCGCACAATCTGATCAGACAATTGCAGCACCTTAGCCGCCGTGTGCGGATCCAGCGCCGCCGTGTGCTCGTCCAGCAGCAGCAGCTTTGGCTTTTTCAGCGTGGCCATCAGCAGCGTCAGTGCCTGACGCTGGCCGCCCGACAGCAGCCCCACCTTGGCGGTCATGCGATCCTCCAAGCCCAGACCCAGGGTCTTGAGCCGCTCGCGATACTCCTCGCGCTCGGCGCGGGTGATGCCCAGGCGCAGGGTGCGGCGCTCGCCTCGGCGTCTGGCTAAAGCCAGGTTTTCTTCAATCTGCATGGAGGCCGCCGTGCCCGTCATGGGATCCTGGAATACGCGCCCCAGGAAGGCCGCGCGGCGATGCTCAGGCAGGTTGGTCACGTCGTTGCCATCGATGATGATACTGCCCTCGTCCACCGGCCATACGCCCGCGATGGCATTGAGAATGGTGGATTTGCCCGCGCCGTTGCCACCGATGATGGTGACAAAATCACCGTCATTGAGGTGCAGATTGATATGGTCCAGCGCCACGCGCTCGTTGACCGTGCGGGGATTAAAAGTTTTTCGGACGTTAATCAGATCAAGCATGCTTGCTGCCTCCCTTCCGACTTACGTGCGCGGCCAGCTTTTCCTTCCAGTACGGGATGGCCAGGAACAGCGCCACCACCATGGCGGAGAACAGCTTGAGCATCAGCGGGTTGAGCTTCAGCCACAGCACCACCTGAATGACCATGTAGTAGATCACCGCGCCCAGCGCCACGCCCAGCAGCTTAAAGCCGAAATTATGGAAAATCGCGCTGAAGGCCACCTCGCTGATAATCACGGCGGCCAGGCCGATCACGATCGCGCCGCGGCCCATGTTCACATCCGCTGCGCCCTGATACTGGGTGAACAGCGCCGAGGACAGCGCCACGATGCCGTTGCTGATCATCAGACCCAGGATCTTGCTGCGGGCGGTGTTGATGCCCATGGCGCGTGCCATGGCAGGGTTCGCGCCGGTGGCGCGCAGGGCGCAGCCCCGCTCGGTACCAAAGAACCAGTACAGCACCAGAATCAGCAGCACAATCGCCACCGCCACCACAAAGATGGGGTTGGAGAAAGCCAGCTTTTTCACATTGCGGCCGCTGACCAGCAGATGATAGCGGGTCACGTTGATGGCCATGTTGGACTTAAAGCCCATGATCCACAGGTTAATGGAATAAAGAGAGAACTGCGTCAGGATGCCGGAAAGGATGGCGGGAATACCCATAAAGGTATGAAAAACGCCTGTCAAAAGCCCGGCCAGCATGCCCGCAAGCACCGCGCACAGGAGAGCCACCCACAGCGGCACGCCGTTTACCATCAGCGCCACGCATACCACGCCGCCCGTGGCCATGGTGCCGTCCACTGTCAAATCAGCCACGTCCAGCACCTTGTAGGTGATGTATACGCCTATGGCCATGATACCCCAGATCAGTCCCTGAGCAATTGCGCCTGGCATGGCGCTCAGCAGCGATGATAGATTCATGTTTCCTCCACACAGCACGGTGGGGAAGGAAGGGCGCAAGCCCTTCCTTCCCGTACTCTAAAATGTTCTTTTGGTTTTTACTTGGCGATCGCCACGTAGTCGGCAGGCACGTTCACACCCAGGATCTCACACATTTCGGCGTTGAATTCCTTGGTGGTGGTCGGCGCGTAGCGGATGGCCATCTGGCTGATATCCGCGCCCTGGGTCAGCACTTCAAAGGCCATTTCGCCCGTGATGCGGCCCAGCTCGTAGTAGCTGATGGACAGCGTGGTCACGCCGCAGCCGGAGCAGATGCCTTCCTCGCCCGCAACCACGGGTACCTTTTCCACTTCCACCACGTTGCGGATGGCCTCGGTGCAGCTGGCAGCGGTGTTATCGGTGGGCACATAAATGACGTCGCTGGTCTGGCAGGCCGTGCTGGTCATGGACGCCACGTCGCTGGAATCGCTGAAGGCGAACTCCGTGCAGTGGAAGCCCAGCTTGGTCAGCTCCTGCGTCATCACTTCAATCTGGTAGGCCGAGTTGGCTTCACTGGAGCAGTAGAGCAGGCCAACTTCCTTGGCTTCAGGGAACAGCTCCTTGATCATCGCCGCCTGCTGATCCAGCGGGGCCAGATCGGAGGTACCGGAGATGTTGGTACCCGTCTTGCCGTCCACACAGGTCAGATCCAGCGCCACGCCGTAATCCGTCACCGCCGTGCCCAGAATCGGGATATCGCCCGTAGCGCTCTGCGCCGCCTGCAGCGCGCCGGTAGCGTTGGCCATGATCAGGTCAACATTATCCGCCACGAAAGTATTCATGATCTGCATGCAAGTAGCAGCCTCGCCAGCCGCGTTCTTTTCATTAAATACAACCTTATCGCCCAGCTTTTCGGTCAGGAAATCGCGGAAGCCCTTGGTGGCCGCGTCCAGCGCCGGATGGGGAGCCAGCTGGCAAATGCCGATGCTATAGGTTTTTTCCTCCGCCAGAGCCGGGCACAGACCCGCCAGCAGCAGACAGACAGCCATCAAAATCGCGCATACCTTTTTCATTGTGGTTTCCTCCTTAAAATACTTATCAAAAAGCGGCCCCCGTCTGAAAGGGAGCCGCTGATTGAACTGATCCCGGCCATGCCGGAACAACCTCAGACGCTTCGATTCAGACGTGCATTTTGAGCGCGGTAATAGTAATAAAAGCCGCGGTAAAAAAACAGCACGCTAAAGAAGCGCACAGCATCAACCATGCGGAAGGACGCCATCGCGTTGCGGGTGTTGATCGTAGTCATTGTGGCGTCCTCCTTGCTTGATTGATGGGCAAATTATAATCCAGCCAGGCGCGGCTGTCAACCGGTTTATGCATAGAATACAATGGAAAAACAGGGAAATCGGCTTCAGCGCCGGATTGGGCGCATAATCATGCAAAGCATGTATGCGCGCTTACTGCGCGATGGCTTCGTAATCCGTCGGCATGGTCAGGCCCAGCGCCGCGCACAGCTCGGCATTGTATTTCTTGGCCGTGGTCGGCGCATAGCGGATGGCCATCTGGCTGATATCCACGCCCTCGCACAGCACCTCAAAGGCCATTTCGCCCGTGATGCGGCCCAGCTCGTAGTAGCTGATGGACAGCGTTGCCACGCCGCAGCCCGCGCACGCGCCCTCCTCGCCCGCAATGATCGGCACGCGATCCACCTCTGCCACATTGCGGATGGCTTCGGCGCAGGTCGCCACCACGTTGTCAGTAGGCACATAAATCACGTCGCTGTTCTGGCAGGCCGTGCTGGTCATGGAGGTCACGTCGCTGGAATCGCTGAAGGCAAACTCCGTGCAACGGAAGCCCAGCTTGGTCAGCTCCTGCGTCATCACTTCGATCTGGTAGGCCGAGTTGGCCTCGCTGGAGCAGTACAGCAGGCCGACTTCCTTGGCTTCGGGGAACAGCTCCTTGATCATCGCCGCCTGCTGATCCAGCGGAGCCAGGTCGGACGTGCCGGAGATATTTACCCCCGTCTTGCCGTCCACGCAGGTCAGATCCAGCGCCACGCCATAATCCGTCACCGCCGTGCCCAGAATCGGGATATCGCCCGTAGCGCTCTGCGCCGCCTGCAGCGAAGCGGTAGCGTTGGCCATGATCAGGTCAACATCCTCGGAGATAAAGGAGTTCATGATCTGCATGCAAGTAGCAGCCTCGCCAGCCGCGTTCTGCTCGTCAAATACTACCCTGTCGCCCAACTTTTCGGTCAGGAAATCGCGGAAGCCCTGGGTGGCTGCATCCAGCGCCGGGTGCGGAGCCAACTGACAGATACCGATTCTATAGGTCTTATCCTCCGCCAGAGCCGGGCACAGCCCCGCCAGCAGCAGACACAAAGCCATCACAATCGCGCATACCTTTTTCATCGTAGGTTCCTCCTGTAAAAGTTAATTATCAAAAAGCGGCCCCCTGTCTGAAAGGGAGCCGCCGCTTGAATCGGAATGTCCGGCCGCGCCGGTATCCTCACGCGCTTCTTTTCAGACAGGCTATTTGGGCATAATAGTAATAATAGCCGTAATACAAAGAAGACACGCCAACATAGCGTGCCGAAAGCGCGTTGCAGGAATCCGACCGGAAACTGCGCTGCATCTGCTGCGTCATGACGGCCGCCTCCCTTTCATCTTGATAGCTAGATTATAAAATAGCGCATCCGCGCTGTCAACCGTTTTGCGCGCAGAATACAACGGAAAAACAGGCGCCGGGGACAGCTTCTGCCCATTCCGGCGCCAATGGCTTATTTTTCCTCACGTTTGCGGATGTTGATGCCCATCTCATCCGCCGTTTCCATCAGGGTATCCAGGGCTTGGATGATCTGCTCGGGCTTGTGCTCGCTGATCACGCAGAAGCGCAGGCGCGCGCTGTTGCGCGGCACGGCCGGGTACACCGCCGGGGGAACAAACACGCCCTTGTGCCCCAGCGCCACAGACAGCTCAAACGCATCCGAATCATTGCCGATCAGGATGGGAATGATGGCCGAATCGCCCGCCAGGCAGGTATCCAGCCCGCGCTTATGCGCCTCGGACACAAACAGCTTGATATTGCGCTGCAAGCGCTGCATGATGGTAGGATCGCTGCGCAGCAGGCGCACGGCTTCCAGCGCCGCGCCGGCCAGCGGCGGCGCCATGCCCACCGAAAATACAAAGCCCGGCAGCGTGTAGCGCAGATATTCAATCAGCGCCTTTTTGCCCGCCAGATAGCCGCCGCAGGTGCCCAGACCCTTGCTCAGCGTGCCCATCTTGATATCGATATCGTCGCCCGCCAGGCCAAAGAACTCGTCCACGCCCGCGCCGGTAGCGCCCAGCACGCCCGCAGAGTGCGCCTCGTCCACCATCAGGAAGCAGCCATACTGTTTTTTCAGCCGCACATATTCGGGCACAGGAGCCACGTCGCCGTCCATGCTGTACGCGCCCTCGCACACAATCAGCACCTTGGCAAACTTATCGCGCTGCGCGCGCAGGATGCTTTCCAACGCGGCCACGTCGTTGTGCGGAAAGGCCTTGGATACCGCGTCGCTCATGCGGCATCCCTCGTGGATGGAGTTATGCGCCAGCGCGTCGTATACGATCAGATCGCCCTTGCCGCAGAAATTGCCCACAAAGGTTACGTTGGTCGCATGGCCGGATACCAGCACCAGCGCGTCCTCGGTGTGCTTCCACTCCGCAATGGCGGCTTCCAGCTGCTCGTGCAGCTTCTTTTCGCCGCCCAGCAGACGGCTGCCGCTGGCCGACGTGCCGTACTTCCTGGTGGCCTCGATGGCCGCGTTGACGGTCTCGGGACGGCCGGACATGCCCGCGTAGTTATAGGAGCCAAAGTTGAGCACCTCGTGGCCGTCCATCACGGAGGTATCCATCAGCGGGGACTCATGACACACAAAGTAGGGATTCTCGCCGTGAATGGCGCGGAAGCGCTCCTGCAAGGCGGCGTACTCCGGGGTATCCTCAATGCGGGTAATACGCTTGACCTTGCCCGCCTCGGGAGCGGGGGTCTGGGCAGGCAGATCGCCGTGCAGCCGCGCGCGGATCACGCGAGCCACATCGCGGGCGCAGGTGCAGCCGGCAATCTCATCCTCGGTCAGCAGCACGCCATAAGCTTCCTCAATTTTGAGCATCACGGACAGCATTTGCAGGCTGTCCCCGCCCAGATCGTTGACGAAGTGCGCGGTGGGCGCTACCGGCTGGCTGATGGACAGCGCGTCGGCAAAGAAGGCCGCCACCTGCTTTTCAATATCATCCTGTCCCGGCAGGTCGACCAACGTATCCTGCTCCTTGGGAGCGGGAGCCGCAGCAGCGGTCTGCTTGGACGCAGGTGCGCTGCCCGTGAGCGCTTCGCAGGGGAATTCGCCCTTTTCGATGCGCTGGCGCAGCTCCACACGCTTTACCTTCATGCTGCCAGAAAGCGGCAGCTTTTCGGCCGTGCACAGCACCAGACGTGCCTGCTTGGGCGCGGGCAGGGTGCGGTTGCGCTGCTCTACCTCGGCCTTGATCTGCGCGCGCAGGGCGGCGTCGCGCATGCCCTCGCCCAGGGTCAGCACCAGCGTCACCTGCTCGCGGCCCTTATCGCCCGTGCCCAGTACGGTCATCATATCAACGCCCGGAATGCCGGTAAAGGCGTTTTCAATCTCATCTGGATAAATGTTTTCGCCCGACGCGCCGATGATCACATCCTTGATGCGGCCCTCGATGTGCAGGCGCTGCTTTTCGTCAAAGCACACGATATCGCCGGTATGGAACATGCCGTTCTCGTCCAGATCGGGCGGAATCAGCTTGCCGTCGCGCAGCTGACCGATATGAATGGCCTCGCAGCCCACGATCAGCTCGCCAGTCTCCGCAATTTTTGCGTGCGCGATGGGCAGCAGCTTGCCCGAGCACCCGGACAGGCGGGCCTTCATATCCACTGCGCCGTCATAGGCTGTCACGGCGGTTTCGGTCATGCCGTAACCAAAGGATACGCAATAGCCCAGCGCCGCGATATTGCGCAGGTGCTCCTGCGGGGCGTTCGCGCCGCCCAGGGCGATCTGCCGCAGCGTTGGGCCGAACAGCTGCGCGTTAACGGATTTGAACAGCACATGCTTGGCAATCCACATGCCGCCCTCGGGCCATGCGGTCTGGATGGCGATGGAGGTATTCTGCAGCGCGCGGAAGGCGCGGCGCTTGGGCGCGGACAGCTTGGATACCTTCTTTTGCAGGGCGGAGGACAGGCCGTTGATCAGCAGCGGCACGGCCATGATCAGTTCTACCTTGCAGATACGGCAGGTCTTCAGGATGGTTTCCGGCGCGCGGTCATGCAGATAAACCTGCGGATTACCCTCCAGCGCGGTGGGGATCATGTTGGTCATCAAGCCGAAGATATGGTTGAGCGGCAGGAAGCACAGCGTGCGCTCGCGGCCGTATTTTTCGTTGGTCATGCAGCGGCCGCGCTGCTGCTCGATAAAGGCGATGGCCTGCAGGCAGATGGCGCGGCCGTCGTATACATACACGCGCGAGGTGGCCGTGGTGCCCGAGGTGCACAGGGCGATGCGATCCGCCCAGCAGGGCTTGAAATCCTTGCTGTACGCGCCCGAGGTCAATTCGCCCGGCAGGCGCTGGGCAATTTCAGGCAACGCATCGCGGCGCTTGCCGATGATCACCGCCCCGGCCCCCGCCTGGGAAAGCAGGTGGGTCAGTCCCGCATCGCTGAGGGTGGGGTCCAGCAGCAGAGGCTTTCTGCCCGCCGCCAGCAGACCCCAGAACAGGATGGGCCAATCCACGCAGGTTTCCAGGCACAGGCCCACCCAGCCGTCGCGGCGGCCCAGGCGCGCATCGTCAATGCGCGCGGCGGTCTGCAGGGCGCGGGCGTGAAATTCTTCATAATTATAGCTTTGCTCACGATCGTTTTCCAGCCAGATGGCGGCGGTCTGATCGCGGTCTACGCACAGCGTTTCAAAAAAGTTCTCGAAACACAGGTTTTTGCGCAGCAGGGCGCATTTTTGATCGCGGGGCGTCGGCATGCTTTCTCCTTTTTTATCGGTCGGTCATTTTCAGCGATAATAAGCGGCAACAATACGATTAAACAGCTTGCGCGGCAGCAGCTTGTGCATCCAGATGGCGCTGCGCTGATCCAGCGAGGCCACCACCAGTCGCGCGGGCGGGTTCTTCTTCCCGACCGCCTTGGCCACCGCATGCCCCACGCGCTCGGGCGGCAGGCCGTTGGTTTCGTCATGGTGGATTTTGGCCGTGCCGTGCTCGAATGCTGCGGCGTAGGGCGAGTTTTCATTCAGATACACACGGCGATACTTCTGCGAACCGCCGCGGCAGTCACCCGGCTCCACCACCGTCACATGGATTCCCATGCCCAGCGTTTCCTGCGCCAACGCCTCGCCATAAGCCTCCACCGCGTGCTTGGTGGCGCTGTACGCGCCCTGGAACGGGATAGAAAACAGGCCGTTGAGCGAGGAAAACAGCACGATATGCCCGCTTTTCTGCGCGCGCATGGCGGGCATTACAGCCTGTACGCAGCGCGCCATGCCCAGAAAATTGACGTTCATCATATCGGCCAGGATATCGATGGGCAATTCCTCCATGGGCGACATGGTAAAGCTGGCCGCGCAGCACACCAGCGCGTCGACGCGCCCCTGTTCGCGCAGCACGGTATCCACCGCCGCATGCACGCTGTCCGCAGCGCTTACGTCCAGCGCCAGCGCGCGGCAGCCCGTGGGCGGCTCCGCCCCATTGGCAAAGGAGCGCGCCGCGGCGTATACGATATAGCCGTCCGCGGCCAGGCATTGCGCCGCCGCGCTGCCCAAACCCGAGGAGGCTCCGACAACCAGCACAATCTTTTGTGGCATATAATCCGCCCCTTTCAGGCAAATGCATCCTTTTCAGGCAATCCGTGTCATTGTAGCATGGTCAAAAAATATTTGTCAACGTGCCGGGCGGCCCGGTCATTTTTCTGACATCATTTGGTAAGCCAATCTTTTCCCCGCATGCGCGGCGGCAGATGCGCGCAAACTGCCCGCAGGAAAGGATGGCGATATCATCATGAAAAAAGGCAGGATCAGCGCTGCGCGCAAGGCCCTGGCCATCGCCGTGGCGATTGGCTCGGCGCTTCTTTGCGCCTGGCCCATGAACAGCGCGGCCAGCGCCTCCTCCTCGCAGGATCAGCGGCTTGGAGGCCGGGCGCGCCCCGTCATTACGCTGCAATGGCCGCAGTTTTTCGGCGCAGGCAATGAAAAAAGCCGCGACTCCGCCCCCCGCGTGCTCATTCCCGGCGGGCAGGCTATCGGCGTAGCCATCCGCACGCAGGGCGTATTGGTGGTGGGCGCGGGCGATAACGGCCGCGATTCCCTGCGCGAGGGCGATATGATCCTATCCGTCAACGGCGTGCCGCTGCTGGAAAGCGCCATGCTGACCGAGGCCGTCAACGCCGCCCAGGGGCAGCCGCTGTCGCTGCGCATATCGCGCGGCGGGCAGGAAAACGACCTGCTGCTCACTCCACGCTATGATGAAAGCAGCCGCGCCTGGCGGCTGGGCGTATGGGTACGCGACAGCACGGCGGGCGTGGGCACGCTGACCTATTATGATCCCGCCATGGGCACTTACGGCGCGCTGGGCCACGCGATCACCGATTCCGATACCGGCAGCCTGCTGCCTGTACGGGAGGGCGCGCTGATGCAGGCCGAAATCGTGGATGTCCGGCGCGGCCAGCGCGGCGCGCCGGGCGAGCTGCGCGGCTCCTTCCTGCGTGAGCAGGTCACGCTGGGCACGGTGCAGGTCAACACGGCGCTGGGCATCTATGGGCAGCTGGAGGCGCCCGCCGCAAGCGCGCTGTATCCCGAGGGCCTGCCCACGGCCTCCCGCGGACAGGTGCACACGGGCGCAGCCACGATTCTATCCACCATCGCCGGGCAGGAAGCCTGCGAATACGCCATCGAGATCACCCAGGTATCCCGTCAGAGTGCCGCCGCGCCCAAATCCATGGTGCTGCGCGTAACCGACGAGCGGCTGCTGTCTTCCACCGGCGGCATCGTGCAGGGCATGAGCGGCAGCCCCATCCTGCAGGATGGGCGCATCGTCGGGGCGGTCACGCACGTGTTCGTCAGCGATCCCACGCAGGGCTACGGCGTATTCATCGACTGGATGCTGCAGCAGAGCGACGCGCTCTCCGCCCAGCAGTCCGAGGCCGCCTAAGCATGGATTTTACAATTTTCCGCAAAAGCGCGCGTTGACAGCCGGCGCGGATATGGTATAATGAAAAACATACCAAGGTTTATTTTTACGGAGAGGAGGAGAACGCCATGCAGCAGCCCCCGCGCCAGCGCCGCTCCCAGCGCCATGCAGCGCAGCAGGACGGCGTGCGCCGACCGCAATATCCCGACGATACGCCCCGCCCGCAATATCCCGACGATACGCCCCGCGTGCAGTATCCCGACGATACCGCCCGCCCATCCTATCCCCAGGATAGCGCCCCGGCGCAGTATGCCGCGCCGCGCGCACAGTACCCCGAATATCCGGAGTACCCGGCCTCCTCCACCCCCGTTCAGCCCGCCCAGCAGCAGTCCTATGCTGCCAGCGCATCCTATACCCCCCCGCAGCAGAGCCGCTATCAGCCCTATGCCAGCAGCGCGCAGCCGCCTTATCAGCAGCCCACCGCGCCGGTATATCCGCAGTATACACCGCGCTTTGCGCAAAACAACACGCCCCCGCAGCCGCCTTACTATCCCCCGCGCGATCAGGGCGGCGATTACGGTGAAACCCCGCCGCCGCGCCGCCGCTCGCACGATGGGCTGTGGCTGCTGGTGGTAATCGGCTGCATCGCGCTGCTGATCATCGGCGGGTTCTCGGTTTCGTCGCTGTACTCCAGCCACTATCCCGCCTTCCGTGAAAAGGTGGCAGCCCTCAACCAGGATATCTTTTATCACGGCGTGCATGTGGACGGCGTGCACCTGGGCGGCATGACGCGCGATCAGGCGCGCCAGGCGCTGACGCAGAACGCCGCCTATAGCGATCAACAGTTTTCCCTGCCCGTAACCATTGACGGCAAGACCTGGACGATCACGCAGCGCGAGCTGCCCCTGACGCGCAACATAGACGCGGTGCTGGACGAGGCCTACGCCATCGGCCGCCAGGGCATGCTCGATACGCTAAGCGGCAGCGGCACTCCCTTTGAGGCGCGGTATCAGCAGGTTTCCTCCGCCGGGCAGGAGGGCGCGTACCTGTACACCCAAATCACCTATGACAAAGCCACCGTGCGCGCGCTGGCCGAAACGCTGGCCGAGCGCGTGAACGTCAAAGCGCAGGACGCAAGCATTTATCAGTTTGATTTTTCCAGCCGCAGCTTTCAGTTTATGCCCGAGCAGGTGGGGCAGGAAATCGACAGCGAGGAGATTTACAACGCCATTATCTCCCGTATGGACGCGCGCAATTACAGCGCCGTCACCCTGGCCACCAAAAAGACCCAGCCCAATGTCACCGTGGCGCAGCTGAACCAGAGCTTCGGCCTGATTTCCAGCTACACCACCTCCACCGGCAACCTCAAGGGCTACAACCGCACCAGGAACATCGAGTTGGCCTGTGCCGCCGTGACCGGCACGGTGGAAAGCGGCAAAACCTTCTCCTTTAACAGCACCACGGGCCGCCGCACGGTGGATAAGGGCTATCTGCCCGCCGGCGCGATTGCCCAGGGCGCAAGCGTGGAGGAAGTAGGCGGCGGCGTGTGTCAGGTATCCAGTACGCTGTTTAACGCCGCAGCCATGGCCAACATGGAAATCGTCTATTCCAGCCCGCATGCCTGGCCCAGCACCTACGTGGCTCCCGGCCGCGACGCGACGGTGGACTGGCAAAGCTATCAGTCGCTGGAGCAGAGCCTCGACCTTAAATTCAAGAACACCAGCGACTATCCTATTTTCATTGTGGCCTATGTAACGGGCAACAACTACAACAAGGATTGCAAGTGCACGGTGGAAATCTACGGCGTGGCTTTCAAGGACGGCATCAGCATCGATTTGCAGACCGAGCTGGTATCAACCACCCCTGCGCCGACCGAAATTGAGCTTCGCCTGAACACCAGCCTAGCCTCTGACGAAAAAAAAACCGTCCGCAGAGCGCGCGACGGCTACGTATACAAGACCTACCGCGTTTATTACCAGAACGGCGTGGAGGTACGGCGCGATTTGCTGCGCACCTCCACCTATCGCGCGTATTCCCGGATCGACGAGTACAACTACTGATCCTACACAAGCAGCGTCGAAAGGAGCGAGGCACATGCGCAAGGGCGAAGTGCGCCGGCAATCCATCATCGAAGCCTCCGAAAGGCTGTTCAGCGCCAAGGGCTATCTGGAAACCACGGTGGACGATATTCTGGCCGAGCTGCAATGCAGCAAGGGCAGCTTTTATCACTACTTTGATTCCAAGCTGTCCGTGCTGACCGCCATCTGCGAGGAAAAGGTGCGGCTGTGGTTTGATGCATACAAGAAAACGCGCGTCACCAGCACGCGCGAGCGGCTGAACGTGCTGCTGCGCTGCACGCAGCCCTTCCGGCCGGAGGAAGAGGATTTTCTGTTCATGCTGCTTCGCCTGCGCTCCCGCGGCGAATGCGCGGTGATGGAGGGCGCGCTGCGCGGCGCTCAGCGTGAGCTGGTAAAGCCCGAAATCGAAAACCTGCTGATGATCCTGGGCGAAACCGGGCAGGCGCATATCGCCCGGCCTGGACTGGAAGACCTGGTATTTGAAATTCACATCGCCATGTATGATGAAATCTGCGAAACGCTGTCCCGCTGCGTACGGGAGGGCACGGGCGCGGCTCAGGCTTTCCGCGAAGCGGTGGAGGCCGCGCGCTTCCTGTGGGAGCGCGTGCTGGATATGGACTACGGCAGCATGGAAATTGTCAAGCTGGACGAAATGCTGCCCGTGGCCGAGCGGCTGGTGCAGCGTCTTCGGACACTATAAGTATAAGAACGATATAACAAACGCAACGCCCGGAGGAAATTCCTCCGGGCGTTGCGTTATGATAGGTTACAAGGCAGGGTTAGTCCTCTTTTTCCGCCAGGCGCGCAGCCAGCTGATAGCTTTGACGAATGAAAGCGCTCAGCTCCTCGTTTTCCAGCGGGCGGGTGGACATGCGGGCAATATCGAAATACTGCTTGGCCAGCAGCTTTTGCAGCTCGGGATCCTTCACCGCAGCCAGCGCACGGATGGCCTCGCACTTGCTGTTAAGCACCACCTCAGCGCGCTCGGGCAGCTTGAAGTTATCGCCGTACATGGCTGCCATCTCGCGGTAACGGCGCATCTGCTCATCCTCCAGCAGCATCAGCGGCAGATCGCCGTCAGCCAGGGGCTGCAGCTTGACCTTCAGCTGCTCGTCGCCCAGCGCGTCGCGGAACAGCTTCTCCAGCGGCTCCAGCGCCAGCTCGCTGTCCCCGGCCTCCTTGTCCACCAGGCCGTCCACATCGGCGTCCACGCGGGCGAAGGTCAGACCGTCCGCGTCCTCCTGCTGCTCCATGTGCTGCATGAAGCTGATATCGATGATGGAATCCATCACCACCACGTCGATATTGCGCGCGGTGTACAGCGCCACCGACGCAGCCTGGCGCGCGGCATCCGTGGTGTAATAAACCTTCTTTTCGGTCTTGCCTTCGTTACGGGCGCGGTATTCCGCCAGCGTCAGATATTCGCCCGCGGTGGTCTTGAACAGGATGCTGCCCTTGACGGCCTCGTGGAACTTGGCGTCGCGGATGCAGCCGTACTTGACGAAGGGATGGATATCGTCCCAGTAGGTCTGGTACTTTTCGCGCTCGGTGTTCATCAGGCTGTTGAGCTTGTCCGCCACCTTCTTGGTGATGTGGGCGGAGAGCTTTCTGACATACCCGTCGTTTTGCAGGAAGCTGCGGCTGACGTTCAGCGGCAGATCGGGGCAATCCAGCACGCCGCGCAGCAGCAGCAGGAACTCCGGGATGATCTCCTTGATGTTATCGGCCACGAACACCTGGCGGTTGAACAGCTTGATCTGCCCCTCCTGACCGCCGAAATCCTTGCGGATACGGGGGAAGTACAGGATGCCCTTGAGGTTGAAGGGATAGTCCACGTTCAGGTGAATCCAGAACAGCGGCTCCTCAAAGGTGTGGAACAGCTTGCGGTAGGTATCCTTATATTCTTCCTCGGTGCAGTCGCGGGGATTTTTCAGCCACAGCGGATGGGTATCGTTGATCGGCTCGGCTGCCTTGGGCGCAGGCGCTTCCTCGCCCTTTTCGGCAGCCTCCTTGGCAGCCTTTTCGGCTTCCTCGGCCTTGAGCTTTTCATCCTGCACATCCACCAGATAGATGGGCACGGCCATGTAGCCGCAGTAGCGCTCCAGCACCTCGCGCACGCGCAGGCTATCCAGGAATTCCTTTTCTTCATCCGTGATATGCAGCGTCACGGTGGTGCCGCGCTCGGCGCGGTCGCTGTCGCTCATCTCATAGGCCATGCCGTCCTCGCTTTCCCAGCGCACCGCCTTGGCCCCTTCCTGATAGGACAGCGTATCGATCGTTACCTTATCAGCGGGCATAAAGGCCGAATAGAAGCCCAGGCCGAAGTGGCCGATGATGCCGCCATCCTTATCCCCCTGATACTTTTTCAAAAACTCCTCGGCGCTGGAGAAGGCCACCTGGTTGATGTAGCGGTCTACCTCCTCAGCCGTCATGCCGATGCCGTTATCGGTGAAACGAAGCTCCTTGGCCTCGGTATCCACGGTCACGGTGACGCGCAGGTCTTCATCATCGCCTGCGATCATGCGATACTTGGTCACCGCGTCGCAGCCGTTGGCCGTCAACTCACGGATAAAGATATCCTTATCGGAATACAGCCAGCGCTTAATCACCGGCATGATATTTTCAGCATGGATGGAAATATTGCCTTTTTTCATATCGGACATTGCAAAAACCTCCCAGCGGTTTGTGATATCAGTCTTACGACCAACCCATATTATACCACAAAAAGCAGCAAATGAATACCTTACACTTTTTTCATTTTGTCACACGCGCGCTTGCCCGGCATAGGGTGGAAGTGCGGGGGAGCTTTCCCCCGCGGCAGACGGCGGCGGCAGCGCCTGTCGCCGCCAGCGGGATGTGAATGAAGATGAGACGCGGCGATATTTACCGCGCCGATCTGGATCCCGTGCTGGGCTCGGAGCAGGGCGGCGTTCGCCCGGTGCTGATTGTGCAAAATGATTTGGGCAACCTGACCAGCCCCACGGTGATTGTCGCGCCCCTGACCTCCCGCAGCAAAAAGAAAACGCTGCGCACGCACGTGACGGTCGATCCGCCCGAGGGCGGGCTGAGCCGTCCCTCGCAGGTATTGTGCGAGCAGGTACGCACGCTGGAAAAAAGCAGGCTAAGCCTGTATCTGGGCCGCCTGTCGGCCGATACGCTGCGGCGGGTGGATGAGGCGCTGGAGCAGGCGCTGGGAACAAGACGCTAAAAATAGAGGGCTGACGTGATTTTTTCGCGTCAGCCCCTTCTTAATTGTTTTTAAAAAACAAAAGAGCCGTAGCTCGTTCCTTAAAAATCCGCAGCGGCGGCGTGTACGGCGCGAGGAGAAAATTTCCGAAGGAGGTTTCCTCCGAAAGGAAATTTTCATTCCTTTCAGATTTTCTGTCCGTAAGCCGCAGGATTACAAGAAAATCTGCAATCCATAAAAAATGATTCATCATTTTTTATGGTAGGCGCTCGGCTTGCCGACGCCTATAAATAGAGGGCTGACGTGATTTTTTCGCGTCAGCCCTGATTTACTCTTAAACAATTTGTCTTTTGAGGATGTTCCGTCTGCGCCGCGCAGCCGTGCGCCAACGCAACAGTTGGAGCTTGTCCACCAAGTGAGTCAAGGTAATCGCCTGATCCAAGCAGCCATGGGTCATATCCTTGTGAATTCTCGCACGCACCGCATGGATATTGACCGAAATAACCTTCATTGGTGTATCCTCCTGTTCTCTAAATTACGGAGCGTTCCCGCTTCGTGCAAATAGCATAATGCAATTTCATATAAACCGCAATGGCTGCTTTTAGCACAAAAGCGCGAAGGCTGTCGAACCCCGTAAATTCATCAGTTTTATCCCAATATTATCGGAAATTGTGCGGCACTATAACAATACGCGGTTACACATTAAAAAATACTATAATTATTTGCTATGGTCATCGCATGGTTTTGCTATGTTGGCTCGTTATATGATGGGGAGAGCAGGCTTTCCAAGTCCAAATATTCCGCCCCTTTTCGCACTTGAAGCGTAATTTCCGCATCCCGAGCGGCCATGCCCACGCGCTGCCCGCAATGCAGCGTATCCCCTATCTTGACCATCACGCTGGATAATCCCGCGCAGGTAATTGTCTCGCCGCCCGCGCAGCGATAGGTAAGGCTATCTTCTGAAATCGTCAGCACTTCGCCCGCGCATACAGCCGTTACGCTCTGCCCATAAGCGGCGGGATAGCGCGTATAAGGCTGCATGCGCCACAGCCCATGCTCATCACGGTACGCGCCGCGAAAGCCCTCGCTTGGAGCGCTGGGCACAGGGCGCGCCCAAACCGTCTCCGCCTGCGCATCCTGCAGGGATTGATCCTGCGCGGCGCGCGCCTCCTGCGCCGCGATGCGCTTGAGATCATCCTGCCGGGTATACACCGCCGCAAATACGATGGTCAGCGCGCAGGCCACGGCGGCAATGGCCGTACCCCATTTATCCAGAAAACGCCGCATATTGCCCCTCCTGCATATAGTATGGCGCAGCTTCTCTTTGTATATTCGCAGGGAATGTGTTATAATAAGAATGGAGGTGTATGCAATGCGCGATACTTTTCTGATTGTGGATGGCAACAGCCTGATGCACCGGGCCTTTCATGCCCTGCCGCTGATGGACTACAACGGCGTGTATACCAACGCCGTGCACGGCTTTCTGAGCATGCTGCTGCGCTGCATCCGCGAACGCGCGCCCCGCTACTGCGCGGTGGCGTTTGACGAGCATGCGCCTACCTTCCGCCATACCGAATACGCGGAGTACAAGGCTGGCCGCGCGCCCACGCCGGACGAGCTGCGCCCGCAATTTGACATTATCAAGGAAATTCTCTCCGCCATGGGGCTGGGCGTGCTGAGCCTGACGGGCTATGAGGCCGACGACATCCTGGGCACCCTGTCCAGCCAGTGCGCCCAGCGGGATATCGCCGCCCTGCTGCTGACGGGCGACCGCGACGCGCTGCAGCTGGTCAGCGACGATACCACCCTGCTGCTGACCCGCAAGGGCATCTCCGAAATAGAGGAATGCACGCCCGCCCGCGTGCAGGAGCTGTTCGGCGTGCGGCCTGATCAGATTACCGATCTCAAGGGCCTGATGGGCGACAGCTCGGACAACATTCCAGGCATTCCAGGCGTGGGTGAAAAGACCGCCGTGAAGCTGCTGACCAGCTACGACACGCTGGAAAACGTGCTGGCTCACGCCGATGAAATCAAGGGCAAGCTGGGCGAAAAGGTGCGCGACAACGCCGAAAAGGGGCGGTTTTCCAAGCATCTGGCCACCATTCGGCGCGATATTCCCTTGCAGGTACATTATGATGCGTGCGAAACCCAGCGTCTGGCCGACGGCCTGCCCGTGCTGTATAAGTACGGTCTGAATGCCATCGCTCAGCGCATTGAAAAGGAACAAAACGGCGCGCCCGCGCAGCCCGCTATCGAAACGACCGTTTTCAGCAATTGGGAATCCCTGGACGCTCAAGCAGCCGCCGACATGGCGCAGGCAGGCGAGGTAGCCGTATACCTGAGCGAGGAAGAGCTTTCCATTTGCCAGGGCACGCGGCGCGCCCGCGCGCAGATCACCGGGCAAACGGCGCTGTTTGATATGCCGGGTCTGAGCGGCGATCCATTGGCTGAGTGCGCAGCAGTGTGGCGCGGCGCGGTGATCACCCACGATGGCAAGCGCCTGCTGCATACGCTGGCCAACGCGGGACAGCCCCTGCCGCAAATTGCCTACGATACCATGCTGGCTGCCTATGCGATCAATCCGCAGGAGAAAAGCTACG
Organism: Clostridiales bacterium; assembly: GCA_004556155.1. Taxonomy (GTDB): domain Bacteria; phylum Bacillota; class Clostridia; order Christensenellales; family Aristaeellaceae; genus SFMI01. The sequence goes on along the minus strand of SFIM01000007.1, from coordinate 36,294 downwards.
CCTTGTCCGCCTTCGGCGACGCGGACGCCTCCGGGGTGCTGTCGCTGCGCCTGCGCCAGCAAGCGCAGATGAAAGAGCTGGGGGTAGAAAACCTCTATGAGCAAATCGAACTGCCGCTGATGCGCGTGCTCTTTGATATGGAGCGCGAGGGCTTTGCGGTGGATGGCAGCGTGCTGCGCGCCCTGGGCGAGCAGCTGACCGCGCGCGAGGAGCAGCTGAAAAGCGATATTTACCGCCTGGCGAACGTGGGCGATTTTAACGTCAACAGCCCCAAGCAGCTGGGCGAGGTGCTCTTTGGCGAGGATAAGCTGGCGTTAAAGGCAGGCCGCAAAACCAGCAAGGGCTATTCCACCGACGCCGACACGCTGGAGGCGCTGCGCGATGCGCATCCCGTCATCCCCTGCATTCTGGAATACCGCCAGGTCAGCAAGCTGCGCAGCACATATATCGACGCCCTATTGCGCAAGCTCGGCCCCGACGGGCGCATCCACACCTTCTTTGATCAGACAGGCACGGCCACAGGGCGCATTTCCTCCGCCGAGCCCAACCTGCAAAACATCCCCGTTCGCACGGAGCTGGGGCGTGAAATCCGCCGCGCCTTTGTAGCCTCCCCCGGCTGCGTGCTGGTGGATGCGGACTACTCGCAGATTGAGCTGCGCATTCTGGCGCACTTCTCAGGCGACGCAGCCATGATCGACGCTTTCCGGCGCGGGCAGGATATCCACGCGCGCACAGCAGCCGAGGTGGCGGGCGTGCCGCTGGAGGATGTCACCCCCACCATGCGCGCCCATGCCAAGGCCGTCAATTTCGGCCTGGTCTACGGCATCAGCGATTTCGGCCTGGCGCGCAACACGGGCATGTCCCGCAAGGAGGCCGCGGCCTTCATCGAAAAGTACTTTGCCACCTATCCCGGCGTGCGCGGCTTTATGGATCGCGCCGTCAAGGAAGGCTATGAAACCGGCATGGCGCGCACGATCTTCGGCCGCGTGCGCCGGCTGGACGAGCTGAAATCGGGCAACGTCAACATCCGCAAGTTCGGCGAGCGCGCCGCCATGAACACCCCCGTGCAGGGAACGGCGGCCGATATCATCAAGCTGGCCATGGTGCGCGTGCACGATGCGCTGTGTCAGGGCGGCTTCAGGGCGCGGCTGATATTGCAGGTGCACGACGAATTGCTCATCGAGGCCCCGCAGGATGAGGCCGGGCGCGTGGCGCAGCTGCTGCGCGACTGCATGGAGCATGTAGCCGAGCTGTCCGTGCCGCTGGTGGCCGAGGTAAAGACCGGGAGCAGCTGGTATGAAACCAAATAAACCATATGTGCTGGGGCTGACAGGCGGCATCGCCTGCGGCAAATCCTATGTGGCGCGGCTGCTGCGCCAGCGCGGCATTCCCGTACTGGATGCGGATGCGATTTCCCGCAGCCTGACCGCCCCCGGCGGCGAGGCGCTGCCCGCCGTCCGCGCCGCCTTCGGCGATCAGGTATTTGACGGCGATACGCTCAACCGCCGCGCCCTTGGCGAGGTGGTCTTTGCCGATCCCGCCGCGCGCAAGCGGCTGGAGGGCATCCTGCACCCGCTGATCATCAGCCGCATGCAGCGCGAAACAGAAGCCTCCGGCGCGCCGCTGGTCGCCTGGGATGTACCGCTGCTTTATGAAACCGGCATGGACGCGCAGTGCGACGAGGTATGGTGCGTCAGCATCCCGGCAGGCATGCAGGCGCGCCGCGTGATGCGGCGGGATCACCTGTCCCGCCCGCAGGCACTGCGCCGCATGGCAAGCCAGCTGCCGCTGGCTGAGAAGCGCCGCCGCGCCGACCATGTGATCGATGCGTCGGGCAATTTCCGCAGCACAAACCGCCGCGTGCGGGGACTGCTGCGCAATACGCAAAGGAGAAATTATTTTGAGTAACGTACAACCCGCCGCGCCGGCAACGCGCAACCGCCGCAGTGACCGTCACGCGCCCGCCAAGCAGGTAACGCCGCTGCCGCCCGCGCCAAGCAAAAAGCCCGCCGCCAAGCCCGGCGCAGGCAAATTTCCCGTGCGCACCTGCATCGTGCTGGGCATGGTGCTGATTATCTGTATCCTGGCGCTGGGCATTGCGCGCGGCAATCTCAACCGTCTGCACAAGGAGCGCGAAAACGCCGCCGCCGAATATCAGCGCCAGGTGGAGCGCCACACCGTGGCCTATCGGAATGAGATTGAAAAATACGCCGCCGAAAACGGCATCCATCCGGCCTATGTGGCGGCCATTATCCTGCGCGAAAGCAGCTATGATCCCAAGGCTACCAGCTCAGTAGGCGCGCGCGGGCTGATGCAGGTGATGGAAAGCACCTTTGAGTTTGTGCGCAAAAAGCTGGGCGAGGATAACACAACCTTCGCCGATATGTACGATCCCACCACCAACATCCGCTACGGCTGCTGGTATCTGGGATATCTGAGCCGCATGTTTAATGGCGACCCCATCAAAATTGCCTGCGCTTATCATGCCGGGCCCAACAATGTGAAGCTGTGGATCATGAACTACACAGCCGACGGCCAGACGTTGACGCTGGACGAAATTCCCAAGGACGACTCCCGCTACTACGCCGGAAAGGTGGTAAACGCCTATGACATCTATTATCAACATTATTACCCGGATGCGTCCTAAGCTGGCGCTGCTCTGCGCGCTGATGCTGGCCTGCTGCTGCCTGGCCGCGCCTGCGCAGGCAGAATATGTAACCAACGACGCGCTGCACCTGGGCATCATCTCCGTGGCCACCAACCGCGTCAATCCCCTCACCCCGGTGGAACGGGAATTCATGTCGGTAACGAATCTGATGTATGAAGGGCTCATGTCCATCGACGATGAGTACAAGCCGCAATACTGCCTGGCGGAGCGCTATTCCTATACCAACAGCGGCAAAACCTGGTTTTTCTATCTGCGCGACGGCGTTACCTTCCATGACGGCACGCCGCTGACGGCGCACGATGTGGTAGCCACCGTGCAGGAAATTCTGCGCCTGGCCAAGGACGACAGCAGCACCAACAAAGGCCGCTATTCCACCCTGCAATACTTTATCAAGAGCATCGAAGCCAGCGACAACAAAACCGTGGTTATCACCACCAACCGCAACAATTATGGTTTTCTGTACGCGATGACCTTTCCCATCCTGAAGGCGGACGAGGTACAGGCGGACAATCCCGTAGGCACAGGGCCATACTATCTGGATATGTACGATTTTTCGTCTTACCTGCTGCTTAGCTGCTACACTGGCTGGTGGCAGAACCTGCCTGATTACCGCCAGGTGCTTGTATCGCTGTACAGCACCAATCGCGAGCTGATTTCAGGCTATGAGTACAGCAATGTGGACGCAATCCTGACCCGCGCTATCACCGCCGCCCAGTACCGCACGGGCGTTACTTCCTATAATATTGATTACCGCACCACGCAGCTGGAAACGCTGATGATGAACAACGGCTCCTATGAGCTTAAAGATGTGCGCGTGCGCCAGGCCATCCGCTATATGCTGGATCTGGACGATATTGTAAATAACGTATACTACGGCATGGTCACGCGCACCGACACGCCGCTGATTCCCGGCACCTGGACGTATTGGAGCGAAAACGACGCACAGCAGTTTAACAAGCAGCGCGCCATGGAGCTGCTGGACGAGGCGGGCTGGACTGATTATGATGAAAACGGCGTGCGCACCACCGTGCGCGCCGATACGGGCAAACTCGCCCGCATGCACCTGCGCTTTTATGTATATGAGGAGCAGGAAAACTCCGTGCGCGTGGAGGTGGCCAACCGCATTGCCGATGCGCTGATGCAGGTGGGCATCGAATGCAAGGTGGAAACCCTCACCTATAAGGAAGCCAGGGATAAGCTCAAGGCCGGCAGCTATGATCTGTGCCTAGCCGCCTTCAACATTGATTTTACCCCCGATCCCGGTTACCTGCTGATTTCGGGCAACAACTGCAACTACATGCGCTATAAATCCACTGAAATGGATAACCTGTTCAAAACGCTGCGCGCCGCCCAGGAGGAAAGCGCCTACCGCGCCGCACTGCAAAGCATCCAAACCCTGTTCTGGAACGACTGCCCCTTTGTGTGCCTGTATTACCGCAACGGCTCGGTGCTGACGCGCAAGATGTTTACCGACGCGCGTGATGTGCGCGAGCCCGAGGTGCTGCGCGGGATTGAGACGTTTAAGAAGTAAAAATGCAAATCTGCAGGTACTTAAAATCATAGCCAAGCGCTTAATCCCCCTCAGCCGTCTCGCCGCGGCTCGCCACCTTCCCCCAGCCGGGGGAAGGCTTTTTTTAGTCATGCAGGCATCAAGCGACGAAAGCATACTGTTGTTTAACGGAGCCATCAAAAAAGGCTTCTCCTTGGGGAGAAGCTAGCGAATGCAATGAGCCTGATGAGGGGGACAGTTGGCGGAAACACAAGCACCATCTTATGTTATTCTTCCGTTTCGGTATCCTCGGGAATTACTGGATGCAGCGCGGCATACACCGCAGCAGCGGCAGTTTTGTTCATGCCCTTGACGGTGCAAAGCTCGTCCTGATCGGCTTCCCTCATCTTTTTAATGGAGCCGAAATGCGCCAGCAGCGCGCGACGGCGCGCAGAGCCGACGCCCGGAATATCCTCCAGCGAGGAATGCACGCTGGCCTTGCCGCGCAGCGAACGGTGATAGGTGATGGCAAAGCGGTGCGCCTCGTCGCGGATGCGCTGAATCAGGTGCAGCGCGGGGGTATGATGATCCAGCACCACCGGCTCCTCCTGGTTGGGCAGGTAGATTTCCTCCAGCCGCTTAGCCAGGCCAAACATGGGCACGTTGATGCCCATGGACAGCATGGCTTCGCGCGCAAAGCGCAGCTGCTCCGGGCCGCCGTCGATCAGCACCAGATCGGGCATCACCCAGCGCTCGGCAGGATCCTCCCGCAGCGTGCGGGCAAAACGCCGTCCCAACACCTCGTTCATGGAGGCAAAGTCGTTGGCCCCCTCCACGGTTTTGATGCGGTAATGGCGATACTCCCGGTAGGCAGGCTCACCGTCGATAAACACCACCATCGAGGCCACCGACAGCACGCCCTGCGTGTTGGAAATATCAAAGCCTTCGATGCGCTTGGGATAGCCCTGCATGCCAATGGCCTCAGCCAGCGCCTGGCACGCGCCCACCGTGCGCTCCTGGCGAATCATGCGCTGCGCGTTGCGCTTTTCCAGCGCGTCAGCCGCATTGCGCTCGGCCAGCAGCACCAGCGCACGCTTTTCGCCGCGCTGCGGGGTGAGTACATCCACCGCGCCGCCGCGCCGCTCACGCAGAAGCTGAGCGATCACCTCCGGCTCCTCCACCGGCATGGTCAGGATTTCGCGTGCGGGCAGACGGTCGGCATAGTAGCGCAGGGCGAACTCGGTCAGCACGCTCTGCGGCGGCTCGTTGCCCTCGCCCGGCAGGGCGAAGCTGTCGCCGCCGATCATGCGCCCGCCGCGGATGATCAGCACCTGCGCCATCGCGTCCAGCCCATCCTGGGCCAGCGCCAGCACATCCTGCTGCGCATCGTTGGTCTGGATGGCGCGCTGCCGCTCCATCAAGCCCTCCACATCGCGCAGCGCGTCGCGCTTCTGGGCGGCCAGCTCATAGTCCATTTTCTTGGCCGCGGCCCACATTTCCTGATTGAGCCGATCACAGATTTCCTTGCTGTTGCCGTTCAGAAAGGACACCACGCCGTCGATAATCTGCGCGTACTCCTCCTGGCTGCACAGATGCGCGCAAGGCGCTTTACAGCGGCCAATTTCATAATTGACGCACGGGCGCGCGGGCGCTTTGAGCGGCAGCTTTTTATCACAGGTGCGGATAGGAAACACCCTGCGCACCACCTCCAGCGCGTCGCGCACAGCCGTCGCGCCGATATAGGGGCCAAAATACTGCGCGCCGTCCTTCTGCATGCGGCGGGCGATGGTGACGCGCGGAAAGGGCTCGCGGCGGTCGATGCGCACATAGGGGTAGTGCTTGTCGTCCTTGAGCAGGATGTTGTAATGCGGCTTATGGAGCTTTATCAGGTTGCATTCCAGCGCCAGCGCCTCCAGATTGGTATTGCACAGCAGGATGTCAAAGTCATCCACCTGCGCCACCATGGCGGCTACCTTGGGGGTATGCTCCTTGGTATGGAAATAGCTGCGCACGCGGTTTTTCAGGTTGACCGCTTTGCCCACATAGATGATCTCGCCCTGATGCTTCATCAGGTAGCAGCCGGGGCTGTCGGGCAGCATGGCCAGCTTGGTTCTCAGGTTTTCGCTCAGCATCGCGCGCGCCGCTTCCTTTCAATTGGGATAGTAGATATTATACTATATTATGGCCGCGTTGTGAACTTTTTTCCGTGTCCTTGACAAACGCGGACAGGATACGATACAATATACACGATTCATAAACGTTTAACTATTTTTAACAAACGTTTATAATCCGCCACGGGGAGCGCGCATCCCCGAATCCAACGGAGGAATGAAGCATGGAAGATAACAAGCAGAAGCGCTATGAAAAGCCCAAGATGCCGCGTTCGCCCCTGTTCTGGGTGCTGGTTGCGCTGCTGGGCCTGCTGCTGATCTCCACCACCCTGTCCACCAGCTCCTATCTGCGCGGCTCCACGGAAAAGGTGGAATACTCCGCCTTCCTGCAGATGGTAGCGCAGGGGCAGGTGGATCAGGTGTCGATCGGCACGGACATCATCACCTTTACCCTTAAAACCGAAAACAAGCTGACCTGGTTCTATAACACCACAGGCATTAAGCGCTATCAAACCGTGCCGGTCAACGATCCCAATCTGGTGGATCGCCTGACGGCCGCAGGCGTTACCTTCGGCGGCGAGAGCCAAACCGGCGTATCCTTCCTGGGGGTGCTGATCAGCATCATCCTGCCCCTCGCCTTCTACGCGCTGATCATCTTCTTTCTGGTGCGCATGTTCAAAAAGGGCGGCTCGGGCATGGGCGCGATGAGCTTTGGCAAGAGCAGCGCCAGGATGTACACCGTCAGCGACGAAAGCAAAAAGTTTACCGACGTGGCTGGCCAGGATGAGGCCAAGGAAGCGCTGATCGAGCTGGTGGATTTTCTGCATCAGCCCGAAAAGTACCGCGCCATCGGCGCAAAGCTGCCCAAGGGCGCGCTGCTGGTGGGCCCTCCCGGCACGGGCAAAACGCTGCTGGCGCAGGCCGTGGCGGGCGAGGCCAAGGTGCCTTTCTTCTTTGTCAGCGGCTCAGCCTTTGTTGAAATGTTCGTAGGCACGGGCGCGGCCCGCGTGCGCGATCTGTTCAAGCAGGCCAATGAAAAGGCCCCGTGCATCATCTTTATTGATGAAATCGACGCTATCGGCAAGAAGCGCGACGCGGTGGGCCTGTCCTCCAACGATGAGCGTGAGCAGGCGCTCAACCAGCTGCTGGCCGAGATGGACGGCTTTGACGCCTCCAAGGGTATTGTGGTGCTGGGCGCTACCAACCGTCCTGAGATTCTGGACGCCGCCCTGCTGCGCCCCGGCCGCTTTGACCGCCGCATCACGGTGGATCTGCCCGATCTTCGCGGCCGCGAGGCTGTGCTGCGCGTGCATGCCCGTGATATCACCACGGCCAAGGATATCGATTACGCCGCCGTCGCCCGCGCCACGGTGGGCGCGTCGGGCGCGGATCTGGCCAACATCGTCAACGAGGCCGCCCTGCGCGCCGTGCGCATGGGGCATCAGGCCGTCACGCAGGACGATCTGGAAAGCTCAGTGGAAACCGTCATCGCGGGCACCGAGCGCAAGAGCTTTGTCATTCCCGAGGCTGAAAAGCGCATCGTGGCCTATCACGAGATCGGCCACGCGCTGGTGGCGGCGCATCAGAAAAATGCCGTGCCGGTCCAGAAAATCACCATCATCCCGCGCACCTCAGGCGCGCTGGGTTATACCATGCAGGTGGACGAGGAAGAGCATGTGCTGATGAAGCGCGAGGACATCCTGGCCAAGCTGGCCGTGCTGACCGCCGGCCGCGCCGCCGAGGAATACGCCTGCAACACCTGCACCACGGGCGCCAGCAACGATATCGAGCAGGCCACCAAGCTGGCCCGCGCCATGGTGACGCGCTACGGCATGAGCGACAAATTCGGCATGGTGGCGCTGGAAACCAACACCAACGCCTACCTAGGCGGCGACGCGCAGCTGGCGTGCTCGGGCGATACCGCCGCGCGCGTGGACGACGAGGTGATGCGCCTGATCAAGGAAGCCTATGATTCCGCGCTGGCCATCCTGAAGCAGAACACCGCCAAGCTGCACGACCTGGCCGAATACCTGCTGGAAAAGGAAAACATCTCCGGCGAGGAATTCCAGCGCATCCTGTCGCAGCAGGATGAAAAGATCACCCCCCTGCCCGCCGGCGGAGAAACGGCGGTATAAGCACACTTTTTTCCCTCCCCGCAAGCAAGCAGCCTGCGGGGAGCTTTTTTGTAAAATTTGGATTTTTGCTTGACATTCACCCAGCGGGCCGATACAATTTTCATGTCATTCTCCCCATTCTACCGATTGATGGAGTGCAAGCATGTTAAAAAGATGGCTATTTTTGCTTCTTACGCTGGCGCTGCTGTGCGGCGGAATTTCGTCTTTCGCAGAGGGGCCGCTTCCGGGTGACCCGTTTGTTGAATACTGGAAATATCTGTATACTTTTAGCATTCGGGATTGTCTTAAGCAGCGCTTTACTTATGCGCCAGATTACGATATGGGAATCTACCATCCCCAAAGTGAAGGCGAATCGTCTGGCATTCATGCGCGTATTACTGAGGTACTGATAGACGATAGGCAGGGCTTTTTCAATATTGAAATTACTTCCGAAAAATACCAAGTACGTCCATTTGATAGTTTATATGAGTATTCGCCATATTACATCCCGATCGGAGAATACCCACAGCCTACCTGTATCGTTACTATATTAACTGTAAACAGTAAGGAATGTTATTATTGGAGTGAAAGCTACGGCTTGAGCGAGGATGGGAAAAAATTAAATTATATTATGATGATAGATTCAGATGATCTAAGCAATTGTTATGATTGGTCGTTTGCGCTCTACCTGCGTTTCAGCGATTCTGCAGACGATTTCCAGCCAGCCATTCCGCTCCATTTTCAGCTGCGGCCTCAGGCGACGATTGATCGCTGTTCAATCGACCAGGACATTGTGTTGGTAGAAGATTGCATGTATCTTGAAGGATTGTCCCTGCAGATTACGCCACTTGCCGATTATCTGCGAACGAACGGATACCATTGCAAGGATGATATATATTCTTACAAAGTTTTAGATGAACGTGGCCACAGCGTCTGCGATTATCTTCAATCATTTGCTTCGTATACCAATGAAATCCCTGATCCTCTCTATGTCGTGGCTTACAAAGAGGATCAGGAGGTTAATCGTATTTGCTTGCGCAGAAAAGGGAATATCTGGAAAATAGAAGAATAATTGGGAGGCACTTATGATTTTTACCGCTGCACAGCTATCCGCCCTGCCCGTGCTGGATACATGCGATGTGCTGATCGCCGGGGGCGGCGTTGCGGGCGTGGCTGCCGCGCTGTCCGCCGCGCGGGCAGGCGCAAAGGTTACGCTGATCGAGCGCGAATACGCCCTGGGCGGGCTGGCCACGCTGGGGCTGATTACCTATTATTTGCCGCTGTGCGACGGCATGGGGCGGCAGGTATCCTTCGGCCTGGCCGAGGAGCTGCTGCGCCTGAGCATCTCGCAGGGCGCGGAGGGTGAATATCCCCAGGAATGGTTTGAAAACGGTGATCTGGAAAGCCGCGTAAAGCACCGCTACCGCACGCGGTTCAATCCGCAGCTGTTCGCGCTGCTGTGCGAACAGGAGTTACTGCGCGCGGGCGTGCGGCTGATCTACGGCTGCGAAATTACCGACGCGCAGACGGATGCGGACGGCGTACGACAGATCGTGGTACAGAGTCGGCTGGAGCGCGGCGTAATCCGCGCCAAGACTTATGTGGATGCCACGGGCGACGCCATCCTGGCTGCCGCCGCGGGCGAAACCACCCGCAGTTTTGAGCAGGGCAATATCCTGGCCGCGTGGTATTACATGCAGGAGGCGGCCGGCGCCAGGCTGCGCGTGCTGGGCGCGGCGGATATCCCAGATCGCCATAAGAACCAGCAAAACAGCGGCCCCAAGCTGCTGACCGCCCAGCGCTTTACCGGCCTGGATACACTGGAATTGAGCGATATGACCATGCAGTCGCACGATGCGATGCTGCGCGAGGTGCTGGCGTGCCGTGCAGCCGATCCTGCCGTATGGCCCGTCACCATGGCGACCATCCCGCAGGTGCGCATGACGCGCTGCGTGCAGGGCCGGGTGGTGCTGGATGATACCGCCCCCCATTGCCATGAGCCGCGCAGCATCGGCATGATATCCAACTGGCGCAAGCCCGGCCCGGTATACGAGCTGCCGTTTGATATTCTGCAGGGCACGCGCGTGCCCAATCTCTATGCCGCAGGGCGCTGCGTATCGGTCACGGACGCGATGTGGGATCTGACCCGCGTGATCCCTGCCTGTGCCGTTACGGGCGAGGCGGCGGGGCTGGCCGCAGCCATGCACGCGCGGGACGGCGCTGCGCCGGATATCGCCGCGCTGCAGAAAAGCCTTGTGCAGGCAGGCGTTGTGCTGCACAAGACCCCGTAAAAAGCACTGTTTGCAAATTGATATATTTTGCGCTTGTAATTTGGATAAAAGTTTGGTATACTATATTTGCTACGCATCGAGTCCCGTGCGATATCACGGCGTGAACCCTGTCAGGGCCGGAAGGCAGCAGCAGTAAGCGCACTCTGATATGTGCCGCGGGAGCGCTCGGTGCGTAGTTTTTTTGCGTTTTGAGCAATAGCAAATGCCCGCGGGGAAATCTCCGCGGGCACTGCCTGTGTAAAAGAAAAGGGAGGGGTTCCTCCATCGGGATGGCAAGAGGAAGATGGCTTTTTCCCCCTGGCACCCTTAGCATAACGCATAAATATGGGAAAGCTTGAACAAACTGTCAATAGATTTACACCGCGTTGCTTGTTTTTTTGCGCGCATTGCGGGGCAGCACAATGCGCACCTCCACCGCGCTGTCATATTCGCTCACCTCGCACTGCGCCTGCACGCCCGTATCGCATAGCTGCCCCACAATGCCGCGGATGGCGTTGATATACAGCCGGTAATCCCGCGCCAGCGATACCACCCGGCGGCAGGTCAGCGGCATGGGCAGCTTTTCCAGCGTGCGGGCAATCAGCTGCTCGGTCTTTTGCACGCTAAGATGCTGCGCGGCCGCGGCGCGCGCCACGCGCAGGCGTAGCTCCTCCCCAGGCAGGGAAAGCAGCGCCCTGGCATGTCGCTCGGTCAGTTGTCCCTCGCAGATCACCTCACGCACGCTGGGCTCCAGCCGCAATAGGCGCAGGCGATTGTTGATGGCACTGGGGCTTTTGCCCAGCATCCTGGCCAGCGTATCCTGGGCCATGCCCTGTCCGCACAGGCGGGAAAGCGCCTCGGCTTCCTCAAAGAAGTGCAGGTTCTTGCGCTGCACGTTTTCCACCAGCGCCAGCAGCGCGCTTTCCTGATCGTCCGCAGGCAGCACAAAGGCTTCGATATGCGTGTGCCCCAACAGGCGGCAGGCGCGGCAGCGGCGCTCGCCCATAATCAGCTCATACCCTTCGGCCGCGGGGCGCACGGTGACGGGCTGCAATAATCCATTTTGGCGAATGGACGCGGCCAGTTCCATCAGCGCAAACTCGTCAAAGTCTGTGCGCGGCTGGCGGCTGTTGGGATGAATGGAGGATAGCGGCAGCCAGCATAGCTGCCGTCCGGCGGTTTGAAGGGCTTGAAGATTTCGCATAGATTGCCTCCGCGTATTGCATTTTGTATGCTCGTTTCTCTCACTATCCCCTGTACGGCAGGGGACGCGCGGGGCCGTGCGGATCGCCTCCCTCTGCGCCCGTCCGGCTTGTCCGCGCATCCTGCCTGTTGATTTCGCCATAAAAAAGCGGCCTCCTGCTTTTTTCCAAACAGGAAGCCATAGAATCGTTTGACAGCTTTTGATGAAATCAGGGCTTTTGCGGCAAAATTCCCAACGGATCTTTGGAAGGCGTGCCGGATTTTCGCGGATACCGTCGAGCGGTTGCTGAAATTTTGATCGCGCTGTGCACATAGTGCTCGCGGCCTTCGATGGGCAGACGGTACAAGCCCTCCGCCTGGCCGCCCAGCATTTTGCAGGCGCGCTCACCCGCAGCCATCTCCTCGCGCACGGCGGGGCCCTTCCAGCACAGCATGCGGCCGCCCACGCGCACATAGGGCAGCAGGTATTCGGCCAGCACGTTCAGCGGCGCCACGGCCCGCGCCACGGCCACGTCCATCTGCTCGCGCAGCGCGCCGCGCGCGCCGTCCTCCGCCCGGGCGTGCAGCACGGTCACGTTGGGCAGCTTCAGTTCATCGCACACAGCGCTTAAAAAATCGCAGCGCTTGCGCTGGGAATCCAGCAGCGTCACCTTCAGATCAGGCCGCGCGATGGCCAGCGGCATGCCGGGAAAGCCCGCGCCCGTGCCCACGTCGATCAACCTTGCACCGTCCGGAAACCATTCCTTCCGAGCCAGTGGAAGCAGCGAATCGGCATAGTGCCGCAGCGCCATCTCCTCCTCGGGCACGTTGGTCAAATCCATGCGCGCATTCCATTCCAGCAGCAGGCGGTGATACGCCAGCAGCCGCTCCTGCGCTTCGTCCGTTAAAACAATATTCCCCTGCGCCAGCAGCGCGCGCAAATCTTCAATCATGCTTTTCCCTCCAGGCGGATGCGCAGCAATTGCAGCATGGTCTTTTCCAGTGCGCCCTCCAGCGCCATCCGTCCGCTTTTTACCTGGTATTCCGTATCCATGCAGCACTGCGCCATATCGCGCAGCTGCCGCTCGGTGTATCGCGCCACCTGCTGATACATCTGCCGCACGGCAAAGGGCGGCGCGCCGATTTTGCCCGCAATGGCGTCGGGCTGCATGCCCGCCCCGCGCAGCAGCTTTACCGCCAGCATGCGGCGGCACTCGCCCTGCAAAAGCGCCAGCAGAAACAGCGGCTCCTCGCCGTCGCGTATCAGCGCGCGCGACAGGGTGAGCGCCTGCCCCGCGTCCCCGCGCAGCAGGGTGTTGGCCAGGTCGTACACGCGATAGGCCGTGGTCTTCACGCAGATCGCGTCGATATCCTCGGGCAGAATTTCCTCCCGCTCGCCTGCGCAGGCCGCCAGCTTTTCCAGTTCGCCGCTGAGGGCATACAGGTCGTTCCCGGCGGTAAAGATCAGCTTCTGGCAGGTAGGCGAGGCAATCTTCTTGCCCATGCCCTTGAGCTGCTTGGCAATCCAGCGCATCATTTCGCGCTCATCCAAGGGATTAAACTGCACGATCTGCGCCGTTTTTTTCAGCTGCGCATACAGCTTCTTGCGGCCATCCGCCTTGTCCCGCACATAGAACACGATGCACGCGCTCTCGGGCGGATGCTGCAGATATTCGCACAGCGCGGCAGCGCTTTTGGCCTCGTCGTAATCCTTGGCGCGGCCGGACAGCATGCCGCTTTCCAGCACCAGCACCAGCCGCTTATCAGCCATAAAGGGCAGAGTTTCTGCGGCGGCGATCAGCGCGTTCGCGTCAGGATCGGTCAGGCGCGCCTCATTCATATCCTCCAGCCCCGCAGGCAGCAGCTTTTTGCGCAGGGCGGCCAGCGCCGAGCGCTTGATATACTCCTCCGTGCCCTCAAACACATAGCACGGGGCAATTTTGCCCTTGGCAACATCGTCAAAAAACGCGCGGTGATCCATGCTTACCCCTCATTGCAGATAGCCCTGCACGCGCATTTCGCCGTTTCTTACGGTCAGCGTCAACGCGCCCAGCTCCTCTGTATCATATACCATAACGCCCGCCTGCGCAAGCCGCTCCAGCGTTTTTGCGCTGGCCTGCCGCGCACTGAGCAGGCCGATTGCCGGCCTTACGCGGTCCAAAAAGGCCTCGCCCGTGCTGGAGGACGAGCCGTGATGGGCGATCTTGAGCGCGTCCGCCTCCTGGGCGGCGTACAGCTCATACGCGCCGCTCACATCGCTCATATGCAGGATGTGCGCGCCGTCCAGATCAATCAGCAGCGCCAGCGCATAATCGTTGGCCCCGCCCCGATCATTGGCGCTGCCCCCTTCGGGCCACAGCACACGGATACCGACGCGCTCGGTTTTCAGCTCATCCCCCGCGCAAATCAGCCGCACAGGAACGCCATGTTCCCGCGCCGCGTTCAGCACGGACAGGCAGGCGTCCGATACCTGCGTCGCCTGCGCCTCGGTGGACAGGCAGATTTCGCCGATGGGCACCTCATAGTCCAGCAGCTCGCGCAGCCCTTGCGCATGATCGGTGTGCAGATGCGACAGAATCAGCGTATCGATTCCTCGTCCTTCAGCCAGCAGATAGGCGGCCAGTTCGCGGCCATTCTCACCTGTATCGATCACCACCGTGCGCGCGCCATCCTCAATGATCGCCGCGTCCGCGTTGCCCAGCGAAAGCTGAATATAGCGCGGCAGGCGATTTTGCGTCAGCAGCATCGTCCCCACCGCCGCAGCCAGCGCCAGCGCGCCGATGAGCACGCGCCGCCAGGGCCGCAGCAGCACAAAGCGCGTAAGCAGAATCAACGTTAGCACAATGGCCGCCGCCAGATACCACGGCGGGCTGGGCACGCGAACCGAAGCCCAGGCAGGCTGCGCTGCCAGGTGAATGCAGTCCGTCAGCCGCGCAGATACCCAAGCCAGCGCCCGCCCCAATATCGCGCCCAGCGGTGGGCAAACCGCGCCCACAAGCAGCAGCACAATGTAGGCGGGCAGCAGCAGCGAAATCAGCGGGCTGAGCAGGGGATTGATCAAAAGCCCCATCAGCGATACCCGGTGATAATGATAGATCACCGGCAGTGTCACGCCCAGGCTGGCGCACAGCGTCATGCCATAGGCTTGCGCCACGGCGCGCAAGCGCTTGCCGCGGATGCGCTGCGTCCACTGCCGCACGCGATCGCCCAGCAGAATCATCCCCGCCACGGCGGCAAAGGACATCTGAAACCCCGGCGCAAAGAGATCCAGCGGCCGCACGGCCAGCACCACGATAAACGCCGCCGCCAGCGCCGTCAGAGGATCCACCTTTCTTCGCGCCATGCGCCCCAGCAGCAATACCGTCAGCAGCACGGACGCGCGCAGGATGGAGGCCGTCATACCCACCAGCAGGCAGTAGGGCAGCAGCAGCGCCAGCGTTAAAAACAGCATCGCCAGGGGCGAAGGCGACAGGCGGCGAAGCAGCAGCATCACCATGGAGGATAGGATCATCACATGCAGCCCCGACACCGCCAGCACATGCGCCACGCCCGCGCGCTGGAAATCGCGCGTCATATCCTCGGGCATATCCGCGCGCTCGCTCAGCAGCAGCGCCGCAGCCAGCGCGTCCTCTCCGTTCAGCAGCGTTCGCAGACGGCCAAGCAGCGCGCGGCGCACGCGCAGGATCAAGCTGTCCGGCTGTGTTTGCCCCGCCGACTCCAACGTCAACTCCTTGGCGCCGGATAAGCCAACAGCCGTCCCGCGCTGCAATAGATACAGCCGAAAATCAAACCCATGCGGATTTACCTGCCCCTGCGGATGATACAGCCGGGCCGTAAAGGCCGCCGTCTGCCCATCCCGCGGAAGCGGCGCTTCCGGATTTTCAGGATAATACGTCCAATACGCGCGCAGCCCGGTGCGCTCGCCGTTCAGATGCACATCGCGCAGATAAACCGTCACACGATTATCCTCGGCGCGAAAGCGCGCTTCGCCATCCACCCTGCCGGTAACGGCATAGCTGCCTGCCTCGGGCAGGGCAGGATGCGCCTGCCAGGCGCACAGCGACAGCCCGGCAAAGAACATCGCCGCTATGCCCGCCATCAGCGCAGGCAGACGATAGCGCCGCAGGGCAATCGCCGTCAGCAGGCAAATCGCCAGCGCCGCCGGGAACCAGCCGTAAAGCGCCAGCCGCAGCCCTGGCAAAATGCCCGCGCCAAAGCCCAGTGCCAGCAGCACCAGGATACGGCGCGGGCAGCGATCTTGCATGTTATACCTCCACGGTCAGGCTCATCTGCGCAAGCTGAGCGGCGGGATAGGCCAGCCGTGCCTCGCGCAGCAGCGTATCCGCATCATATCCCGGCGTAAAGTGCGTCAGCAGCAGCGCCTTCGCGCCCGCCTGCGCCGCCATCTCGGCAGCCAGAAAAGCGCTCAGATGGGGCTTTTCGGCGCTCCACTGCGCGCGGGCAAAGCAGCCATCGGCCAGCAGCAGATCGCAATCCTTCGCAAAGTCCGCCAGCGCCGGACAGGTATTGGTATCGCCCGTATAGACAAGGGCGCGGCCATCGCCATTTTCAAAGCGCGCCGCATAGGCAGGCACAGGGTGCCGCCCTGGGCAGGCCGTCATGCGCAGACAGCCGATCTGCCCACCCTGAGCAATATCATGCAGCTCAAAGGCGTTTTCCAGCAATGTGCGCACGGCGGCGGGCGCTCCCGGCAAATAGACCGGCAGGCCGGGGCAGCGGTAAATCAGCGGCAGCATATCGCTCATGTGGTCGTAATGCAGGTGCGACAGCACGATGGCCGTTAAGTTCTGTGGCGGCATGTGCTTTTCCAGCTGCGCCAGCACGCCCGCGCCGCAGTCCAGCAGCACACCGGTGTCTCCCTCCTGCAAAAAATAGCCGCTGCACGCGCCGCCCGGCGCGGGATACGGCCCGTTACAGCCCAGTACCGTCAGCTTCATGGTGGGGTTCCTCCTCCTGCATCAGTCCGCGCCAGGCAAAGATAAAGGCTATCGTGCATACCAGCACGATGGGCAGCGTTATGCCAATTTCGCGGCTGGACAGCACCAGCACCGCCGCGTTATACAGCCCATGCAGCAGCACACCCGCCCAGAAGCCATGGCACTTGTTGACATAGCCCAGCGCCAGCCCCAGCACAAACAGCGCAGGCAGGGCGCTCCACTGCAAATGAACGGCCGCAAAGACCAGGGCGGTAATCCATATGCCCGCGCGCGGCAGGCGGCGCGTCAGCAGCCCCTGCAGCATGCCGCGAAAGCACATCTCCTCCGCCAGGGCGGGCACAAGGGCCGTAGACAGCAGCGCCAGCGCCCACTCGGCGGCATTTTGCGGCACGATACGCGGCTGCGCCGGCTCGGTATATTGAAAGGAACTGTTAAGCACTTCGCCCCATATCGCCGCGATCATGGATACAACGATGGTGGCTGATACGGCCAGCAGGGCAGTATAGCCGACCGTGTTTACGCTTAGCCCACGTTTGGTGGCGCGAAAGCGCGCCAGCCGCTCAGGCCGGGCAGCCAGGATGAAAAACGCCGGCAGGGCAAAGCAGAAAATCTCCGAGGGAATATTGAACAGATACAGCCGCAGCGCCGTGTTTTCGCCCGGTATCAACGCATAAAGCACGGAGGTCAGCACAATTCCCACAGGGATGCTCAGCACGGCCAGAATCCAACACAGCGCGGCGCGCCCCTTAGATGATTTCATACACGCCTCCCACATGATCGCGCCAGGCCATATCCACCTGGATATCCTCCGACAGCTCCAGCCCATGCGCGCGCAGCACGCCGCACACCGTGCTCATGGCCAGCTCGGGCGTGTTGTTCTCATGGCTCAGATGGCCCAGCACCGCGTGGCGCACGCCCGTCTGATACAATTGCAGCAGCGCTTCACCGCAGGCTTCATTGCTCAGGTGCCCATAGCGGCCCAGGATGCGCGTCTTGAGCTGCGCGGAATAATGATCGTTTGCGTGCAGCATATCGATGTCATGGTTGCTTTCCAGCAGCACGATATCCGTGCCCGACAACGCCTCCAGCGTTTTCTTGGTAAACACGCCGATATCCGTGGCCGTGGCCACGCTGTGCCCGCCATAATACACGCGATAGCCTACCGGCTCCGCCGCGTCGTGAGAGATGCGATAGGGCATAATGCCCGCATTGCCAATATAAAAGGTTTCGCCGCTTTCAAACACCCGGCGGCTGCCGGGGGCAATATTGCCCAGGGAGCGCTCCATGGCCTGCCAGGTGCGGTCGTTTGCGTAAATCGGCACATGGTATTTGCGGCTGAGGATGCCCACGCCCTTGATATGATCGCTGTGCTCGTGCGTAACCAGGATACCGCTGAGGGTTTCGGGCAGTACGCCGATGCTGGCAAGCCCCTCGCTGATCGTGCGGCCGGACAATCCCGCGTCAATCAGCAGCCGGGTATCGCCTGCGCGGACATATACGGCGTTTCCGCTGGAGCCTGAAAAGAGCGGACAGAATGTAAACTGCATACAATAAAAAATCCTTTGTAGAGCTTAAATTTACAAATAAAATTATAGCACAGCCCCCGAAAACAGGCAACATAAAAAGCCCAGAAACCGCCGCACACGGCGTTTCTGAGCCTTGGTTCACCTGTTAAAGAGATTACTCCGCCGAGGGAGCGCCAACGGGGCAGGTGCCTTCGCAAGCGCCGCAGGAGATGCACTTTTCAGGATCGATGACGTACTTGCCTTCGCCTTCGCTGATCGCGCCGACCGGGCATTCGCCTTCGCAGGCGCCGCACATGATGCACTCGTCGCTGATTTTATAAGCCATTGCTGTATCCTCCGTCTTTTAGATTCCAGCGGTATCTGCATACCGCTTGCAGATATTATATCATCGCACACAATACAAATCAAGATCAAACTTTTGCACTTTTCCTGTCCTGCGTTTGCACTTTTCCTGTCCTGCGGCCCATCGTTGTCATATGCGCAAAAGCGTGCTATAATTGATTGTAATTATTTCTATTGTTTCCGGGGGAAATCATGGCTGAAATCATTGTATCCGGCATTGAAAAATCCTTTGTGCAGGATCGCGTGGTGCTCGACGACGTATCCTTTCAGGTAGACGCGGGCGAGCGCGTGGGCTTGCTTGGCCCCAACGGCGCGGGCAAAACCACGCTGCTGAAGATCATCACCGGCGAAATCACACCCGATAAGGGCTTTATCGCCATCCCCCAGGGACGGCGGGTGGGCTACATCTCCCAGTTGGCCGAGGCCCCCGAGGGCGCGCTGGTGGAGGATGTGCTGCGCATGGCCTTTGCCGAGGTGCAGGCCGTCAGCGCGGAAATCGAGCAGATTCAGTGCCAGATGGACGCGGGCGAGCACTCCGAAGCCCTGCTGCGCCGCTATGACGCGCTGCATACGCGCTTTGACATGCTGGGCGGCTACAGCTGCGAAACCCGTCTGGCCAAGGTGGCCAACGGCCTGCATATCTCCCCCGCCCAGCGCCGCCAGCCCTTCGCCTCGCTTTCCGGAGGCGAACAAACCCGCATCCGCCTGGCAGTGATGATTTTGCGCGAAACCGATATCCTGCTGCTGGACGAGCCGACCAACCATCTGGACATGCAGTCCATCGAATGGCTGGAGGATTATATCGACCATTACAAGGGCACCGTGCTCACCGTATCGCATGACCGCTATTTTCTGGATCGCATTGTCAAGCGCATTGTGGAGCTGGATCACGGCGGGGTGGAATTTTACAGCGGCAACTACAGCTTCTATGTAAAGGAAAAAGAGGCCCGCTACAAGCTGCAACTAAAGCAATACGAAAAAGAGCAGGCCAAGATTTCTCAGCTTGAAAAGGCCGCCGAAAAGATGAGCGCCTGGGCGTACAGCGGCATGGATAAAACCTACAAGCGCGTGTTTGCCATCCAAAAGCGCATCGAATGGCTGCGGCAAACCGAAAAGCCCACCCGCGAAGAGCGGCTGGAGCTGGGCTTTTCCACCGTACCCTTCCGCGCCGATTACGCGCTGCGCATCAAGGATTTGAAAAAATCCTACGGCGAACGCACGCTGTTTGAAAACGTAACCGAAACCATCCGCGGCGGAGGGGAACGCGTGGCGCTGGTGGGCGCAAACGGCGCAGGCAAAACCACGCTGCTCAAAATTCTTTTGGGCGAGGAAAGCCCCGATGCGGGCGTGGTGCAGTTCGGCCCTTCTGTGCGCGCAGCCTACCTGCCCCAGCAAATCACCTTTGAGCATCCCGAGCGCACGCTGTACGACACCCTGCTGTATGATCTGGGGTGCGAACCGCAGCAGGCGCGCAACCGCCTGGGCGCGTAC
Source organism: Clostridiales bacterium (assembly GCA_004556155.1). Classification (GTDB taxonomy): domain Bacteria; phylum Bacillota; class Clostridia; order Christensenellales; family Aristaeellaceae; genus SFMI01. The sequence goes on along the minus strand of SFIM01000007.1, from coordinate 16,143 downwards.
CGCTTCCGCGGCGAAGATCAGTTCAAGCTGGTATCCCAGCTTTCGGGCGGCGAGCGCGCGCGGCTGAAGCTGTGCATGCTGATGAACAGCGCCGTCAACATGCTGATCCTGGACGAGCCGACCAACCACCTGGATCTGGATTCCCGCGAATGGATCGAATCCGCCGTGGATCAGTTTGAAGGCACGCTGCTGATCGTGTCCCATGACCGCTACTTCGTCAATCGCTTTGCCAACCGCATTTGGGAGCTGGACAACGGCCGCCTGCGCAGCTTTGACTGCGGCTATGAAAAATACCGCTTTATCCGCGAACGCGAGGACGAGGCCGCCCAGCAGGAGCAGGCGCGCCAGCGCGAGGCGGAAAAGGCCGAGCGCGCCGAAAAAGCCGAAAAGAAACCCGCCCGCCGCGACGGCAAAATCGAGCGCCGCATGAACGTGCTGGAACGCGACATCGCAAAGCTGGAGCAGCAGCTGGACGCGCTGGATGCGCAGATGGAGGAAAATGCCAGCGACTATGTGCGCCTGGGCGAACTGGAAGAGCAAAAGAATGCCCTGCAGGCGCAGATGGACGCACTGTATGAGGAATGGGAGCAGCTGGACAGCTCGCTGGGCTGATCCTGCCTCCGCAAAGGAAAAATGCCATGAAAAACCGTATTTTGATGTTGATTGCCCTGACGCTGCTGGCGCTGGGGCTGTGCGCCTGCGCCCGGGCGGACGTTGTATTCAGCGAGGTGATGGCCTCTACCGCCACGTTTGTGGGGCAGCGCCATGACGACTGGGTGGAGCTGCACAATACCGGCGGCAAAGCCGTGTCCCTTTCAGGCTGGTACCTGAGCAACGATCCCTATAACCTGCGGCGCTGGGCCTTCCCGGATACCGCCAAGATCGCCAAGGGCGGCTATCTGGTGGTGTACTGCGCGGGGGAACCCGTCACCAACGGCCAGTCCGGCGCGCTGTATACAGACTTCAAAATCTCCGCCAAGGGCGACGAGCTGTACCTGACCGACCCGCAGGGCAACACCCAGGCGCTGGCATTTGGCGCGCAGTTTGGCAACGTATCCTACGGCGTGCCCGCAGGCGGCGATACCTGGCTGTATCTGGAAACCGCCACGCCCGGCAAGGCCAATGGTAAAAACGGCTATGCCGCCCGCGCGCAGGAGCCGGTGATTGAGACTGCCGCAGGGTTTTATGAAAAGGCTGTGCAGGTGACCATCTCCGCGCCTGCCGGGCAGGAAATCCGCTATACCACCGACGGCAGCGAGCCCACGCGCGCTTCCAAACGCTATACCGGCCCCATCGCCATCAGCAAAACCACGGTGATCCGCGCCCGCGCCTTTGCGGATGATCTGCTTGGCTCCACCACGGCAGGCAGCACATTTTTTATCAACGATCCGTCCATTGTGCCTGTAATGAGCGTCTATACAGGTGACGCCTACCTGTACAACCAGAAAACGGGCGTGATGGTCAAGGGCTCGGGCAATATCCCCAACTATGAAAAGGATTGGGAATACCCCATCCAGATCGAATACTTTGACGCTTCGGGGCAGCGGCAGCTCAGCCAGATGGCCACCTTCCGCGTCACCTCGCATTCCTCCCGCTCGCTCAGGCAAAAATCCCTGGGGCTGTTCGCCCGCAAGGCCTTCGGCTCGAATACCTTTGATTACGCATTCTTTGACAACCGTCCCTACACGCAGTATTCCTCCCTTCTGCTGCGCTCCACCAATTCCGATCACCGCTCCTGCCGCATGCGCGATGCGGTGCTGGGTGAAATCAGCGAAGGGCTGGGGCTGTACTACCAGGCGGCGCAGCCTATTGTAGTGTATCTGAACGGCGAGTACTTCGGCCACTACAACCTGCGCGAAAAGGCCAACAAGGATTCGCTGGCTCAGTGGGCAGGCGTAACCGATCCCGCCGCCATCCGCGCCTGCGATATTCTGGAGCGCACGGGCACGCTGGACAGCAACGTGTTGCACGGCAGCAATCAGGACTGGGTAGAGCTGATGAACTTTGTAAAAAGCCATGATCTCAACGACCCGTCCAACCTGCAATACGTAACCGACCGGCTGGATGTGGACAGCCTGTTCAATTACGTAATCTTTAACATGATCATCGGCAATTACGATGTAACCAACGTGCGCATGTACCGCTTCCCCGGCGGCAAGTGGACGTTCTTCCTGCATGATATCGAGGCTGGCTGCATGAGCTTTGACGAGTCGCCTGTGGATATCTTCCTGCGCGGCAAAAACGCCAAGGCAGCGGGCTTTCCCCATTGGGTGCTGGCCGCGCTGCTGGAGGTGCCTGAATACAAGGATTATTTTCTGCGCCGCACGGCTGAAATCATCGAAAGCAATTTCCTGTTCAGCTTGCAGGTGGAGCCGGTATTCAATAAATACATCGATACCATCGGTCAGCTGCTGCCGCGGCACATCAAGAAGTTTCCCGGCCTTACCATCAAGGATTGGACGGCCAATGTGAACGCCGCCATGAATTACGCCCGCATGCGCCCCAAGCGGGTGATCGGCTGGCTGAGCAAGCGCTTCGGCCTGTCCGCCGCGCAGCAGGAAAGCTACTTTGCCCACACGCTGGAGCTGCTGAGCCAGTACAACGTCAAGTAACCACTGACAGGAGGATCACCATGAGCAAGCATTGCCGCATCCTCGCCCTTATCCTGAGCCTTACGACGCTTTTTTGCGCGCTGCCCGCCCTGGGCGACGGCCTGCCGGAAGCCTTTTCCGTCACCTACAAAACGGAGGATCGCTTCGTCAACCACAAGCGCGGCTTCGTCTCCAAGGAGCATATTGCCGCCGCCAACCCGGCCGTAGCCAGCGAAATCAACGCGCTGGTGGATGCGTATGACGAGCAATACGCCCCTGCCCTCAAGGGCAGCGACAATCCCAAGCGCAACAGCCGCCTGGATATCCATGTGGTGCACAGCGTTACGGGCACCAAGTGGGTGAGCTTTCTGGTGCTGGCGCGGCAATCCTACGCGCGCAAGCAGCTATCCTCGCCCTTTACCGCCCGCGCCTACGATATGGATACCGGCCGTCAGTTGGTTTTGACCGACGTGGTGCAGGATACGCCCGAATCTTGGGATATCCTCAGCGCCGCTGTGCGTGAGCAGCTCAGCGCGTACTTTCCCAATGAAGAAGCCAACGTGGATACGCTAAACCGCCTATCCTCCCGCGAGGGGCTGCTCAACACCCCCTTTATGCTTACGCCTGCCACGCTGACGCTGCACTACGAGGCCAGCGCGCTCTATCCCGGCCATCCCACGCTGATGCGCGTGACGGTTTACTATTCCGCCCTGGCCAGTGTGCTGACCGATGAGGCGCGCGTACAGACCGACAACAGCGCCTATTCGCTGGTCGCCCTCACCTTTGACGACGGCCCCAGCTACACGCCCACCGCCCGGCTGCTGAACAATCTGCGCCACACGGGCGCGGTGGGCACCTTCTTCCTGGTGGGCAGCCGCATTGACGAATACATGGATGTGGCCATGCGTGAAAACGACGAAAACCACAGCCTGCAAAGCCATCACTATGTGCACACCAATACCGAAAAATCCACGCCGGAGCGCATCCGCAATTACTCGCAGCGGGTATACGATAAAATCGCCTCCATCGCAGGCAAGCCGCCCATCATGATGCGCCCGCCCTACGGCCTGTACGAGCCTTTTCAGCGCGCCAAGGTGAACCTGCCCATCATCATGTGGACGGTAGATACCAAGGACTGGACGGGCAAAACGCCCTCCGTGGTGCTTTCCGCCATCAAAAAGGATGTGCGTCCCGGCGCAATCATCCTGATGCACGATATCAAGGACAACACCGCAGAATCCGCCCGCATGACCGTTGAATACCTGCAAAAGCATGGCTATCTCTGCGTCACGGTGGAGGATCTGTTTGCCTACTACCATGTGGAATTGGAGCCCAACCATCACTATGCCTATGCCGTCAAATGATTTGTCTTCCCGGCTGCATGCGCTGGCTGACCCAGCCTACCGCCTGTTTCAGTGCAAGCTGATGCCCACCGTGCCGACTGAGCAGGTATGGGGTGTGCGCACCCCTCAGCTGCGCGCGCTGGCCAAGGAAGCCGCGGGCACGCCGGAGGCCGCCGCCTTTCTGGCCGCGCTGCCCCATGCAGCCTATGATGAAAACAATCTGCACGGGGCGCTGCTGTGCCTGATGCGCGATTATGACGCCTGCCTGGCCGCGGTGGAAGTCTTTCTTCCTTATATAGATAATTGGGCCACCTGCGATATGCTGTCGCCCAGGGTGTTCGCCCGGCACACCGACGCGCTGCTTGCGCCCATTCGCCGCTGGATGGCCAGCCCGCACGTCTATACCTGCCGCTTCGGCATGGGCATGCTGATGCGTTACTATCTGGAGCCTGCAGCTTTCCACCCGGAGTATCTGCAATGGGTGGCCGCAATCCGCTCGGATGAATACTACATCAACATGATGATCGCCTGGTTTTTCGCCACGGCTTTGGCCAAGCAATACGACGCAGCCCTGCCCTATTTGGAGCGTCATGCCCTCGCTCCCTGGACGCACAGCAAGGCCATTCAAAAGGCGCTGGAAAGCGATCGCGTTTCCGATGCGCACAAGGCCTATTTGCGCAATTTGAAAGTAAAACCGCCGCAAAAGAACCAGCATCAACCATAAAGGAGGCCATCTTATGGGCGCATGGGGACCTGCCATTTTTTCAAGCGATACTGCCTGCGATGTTCGCGGAACTTATGAAGATATGCTCTGTTACGGCCATACCCCGGAAGAGGCTGAAGCGCAGACGATGAAGGAAATGGAAATGGATCGCCTGCATCCGGAAGACGACCCTGACGCATGGCTTGCCCTGGCTGCCACGGAATGGCGCTGCGGCCGAAAGCTATCCGATGATGTGCGCGCCATTGCCATGGCGCTGATTGATCAGCCCATTCCGACAGACCTGTGGAAAACGGAGAAACTGCGCCTTAGCCGCCGCAAGGCGCTGGATAAGCTGCGCGATCAACTAAACGCTCCGCTGCCTAAGCCTAAACGGCTAAGGCCGCTGCCGACGATTCATTCGCCGTGGCAGGTTGGCGACGTAATTGCCGTTAAACTGCCTGAAGAGGAAGATTGCCCAGCGCTTTCAGGAAAATATGCGCTGCTTCTTTTTACGGAAATCCGTACTTCTAAAGTTTCTCGCTACGCTCCTGAAACCATGACAAGGGATACACCTTATTTCGTTACTTATTACTGGTGGGGAGACGACCTTTCCCAGTGCAAAGAGGTAATCGACCGGCAGGTCTTTATGGCCAAAGACTCTTCTGTACTTGTATCGCGAGATGTAGAAAAGCCAATTCAAGAGATTTTCAGATCATATGCGCTTTATAAAAGCGAAATGAAACAGTACAAAGAACACCCGGTCGTTGCGCATGTTGATCTGCCGGATCTTACAGAAATCAAATCCAAATATCACTATTACGGAGGATATGGATTATCTGAGCGGGCCACATTGTTGTTCATTCAGTATAATCTCTTGAAGTGCACTCCCCTCCAACTCCCGCTGTATGCCCCTGCGCAGGTGCACATGCTGTATGCTGACTGACAGAAGGATTTTACGCCTATCAGGTTGCTTATAGATGTATTATACGTCTTATGGAAGCAACCTGATAAACCGGCTGAGTCAAAGCGATCATGCTCAAACTCAGCCGGTTCATTATGCAAGCTGTTTACCTGTAGCTGTAGATTTTAATGATAATACTGGCATTCTTCCGCCATAGTCTCCCTCCTTATTCACGCTAAATACAACGTATGTTGTATTTTTAATATGAGAATACCACATTTGTGGTATTTTGTCAACGTAAAAAAAGGAGGTGCGCTATGAAGTATCAGCGTCTGCGCGATCTGCGGGAAGATCATGATCTGACTCAGGATCAGCTGATAGAGATTCTTCATATGCCCAAAACCACCTATACCAACTATGAGCAGGGCAAGCGCGAAATCCCCTTTTGCCTGGCGATTCGCCTGGCCGAGCTGTATAACGTTTCGCTGGATTTTATCGCCGGGCTGACCAACGAACCGCGCCCGCTGAAATAATCCCATCAGCCGTTTTATTTGCAAATACGCAAACTCGCCTGAGATGTACCCAGGCGAGGGAAACGCGCATGTCGCTGCTGCGGATTACATATGAAGGGGCTGCGGCCCCTTCATGCATCCCAAGAGTTTAAGCGAGACTTTTTGGACAATCTGACTCGCCTGAGATGTAACCCAGGCGAGTTTTTATTATCCCCTCGTCAGCCCATGTCGATATCCACGCCCAGCCGGCCGCGCGTGCCCTGCCGGGTGATGGTATAGGCGCGCGCCATCGGCGGGGCGGTATCGCTGCGCGCGGCGGAGAAGGAAGCGTCCACGCGCTGCCCGGCCACGAAGCTGGAGCAGGCAATGCGCCTGCCGTCGGCAGAGCGCAGTTGCGTGGCGTCATTGACCCGCAGAATCACGTTGTCCGTGCCGCCGTTTTCATTGACGTAGCTGATTTCTATATTGCACTGGCTCGCACGGCGGCCAGGATTGCCCGTCACCGTGGCGTTGGTTACGGATTGTACGCCGTTATAATAGGCCATAAAAGGTTCACCGCCTTTCGCTTTATCCTATGCAGGCGCGCACAGGCACGTGAAAACATTGACAGCGTTGCCTGAATTTGCTATGATATGGTTGGATAAATCGATGCAGACGGGAGGCCGCTGTGATGGAAAAAATGCCGATTCTGGCGCTGATGTATGATTTTGACCATACGCTTTCCCCGCGCGATATGCAGGAATACGCCTTCATTCCCGAGCTGAATATGGAATCGGACGATTTCTGGGCGCTGTGCCGCAGCGCCGGCAATCGCTACCGGATGGATCCCATCCTGGCATACATGTATGTGATGCTGCAGGAGGCCAAAAAGCGCGGCATGACCCTCACGCGCGATACCTTCACCCAGCAGGGCGCGCATGTGGAATTGTTCGACGGCCTGGATACCTGGTTCCAGCGCGTCAACGATTACGGCGCGTCTCTGGGCTTTAAGGTGGAGCACTATGTGCTCTCCTCCGGTCAGAAGGAAATCATCGAGGGCACGCCCATCGCCAATCAGTTTAAGATGATCTACGCAGCGGAGTTCGTATACGACGATCATACCGGTGAGCCCGTATGGCCTGCCATGGCGGTAAACTATACCAACAAAACCCAGTTCATCTACCGCATCAACAAGGGCGTGCTGGATGTGACGGACAACGAGCGCGTCAACGAGCACACCCCCCACGATATGCGCCGCGTGCCCTTTACCAATATGATCTACATTGGCGATGGCTCTACCGACGTGCCGTGCATGAAGCTGGTAGGCTCGCGCGGCGGACACGCCATCGCGGTGTATCAGGGCCGCCGCAACGCCACCGTCAACGATATGCTGATCCATGGCCGCGTGCACTTTGTCGCGCCCACCGATTACACCCAGGGCAGTGAAATGGAAAACATCATCTTCGGTATCTTTGACAGCGTGGCCGCCGAAAGCCGCAATATTGCCCTGAACCGCCGCCAGCTGGACGAGGCCCAGCGTATGCTGGAAATGGACGGCTACCGGCTGCGCTGATATCGCTCAAGCGCCGCTTGAGTTGCCCCCGCAAGCGCCATTTGACCCCATTTCAAGCGTCGTTTGCTTGTTTTTCGCGGCTCTGTCCCCTATACTTGCGCCATCAAGCAAAGGAGGATCACCCCATGGAAAACAACGTAAACGGCCTTTTCTATCAGCAGGAGAGCAATATGTTTGATATGCGCAAAACAGGCGCGCGCATTTCGCAGCTGCGCCGCGCCGCCAGTCTCACCCAGGCCGAGCTGGCTGAAAAGCTGGGCATCAGCTATCAGGCTGTCAGCTCCTGGGAGCGCGGCAGCAACATGCCCGACATCGGAAAGCTGCTCGATCTGGCGCGCATCCTGAACACCACCGTGGATGCGCTGCTGAGCGCGCAGGAGCCCGCCGCGCCCGTACCTGAAAAGGAAGAAGCGCCGCAGGCTAAGTCGGCAGTAATCGAAGAAAGCAAAGAAGAGGTCGCCGAACCCTCGCAACCTGAGCCTGCGCAGGCCGGTCCTGCACAGCCCGAAGCCGCGCAGCAGACTCCGCCCTCCGTGTTTAATCAGGATTGGCTCAATCAGCTGAACAAGCGGATGGAGCAGCTTCAGCAGCAGATGCAAGAGATGGAAAAGCTTCGCGCCGCCATGGCCGCTATGCCCACCGTCAACATTATTCATTCCGCCGCCAAGGCCGCGCAGGCTGCCAGACCCGCCGCACCCGCCCGGCCCGCAAGCGCATCCATCAATCAGGTGGCGGCTGCCATGATGAACCAGGAGCAGCTGGATCAGCTGGCTGCCCAGGCCGATCCCGATGAAAGCGAAGACCTGCTGACCAGCATTCTGCCGCACCTTTCCCAGGCCGCGCTGGACAATCTGGCCAGCCGCTGCGACCCCGACAGCAACGAAGAATTGCTGGAGGAGATGCTGCCCTTCCTGTCCCAGGATGCGCTGAACCAGCTGGCCAATCGCTGCGATCCTGACAGCCACGAGGATCTGCTGCAGGAAATGCTTCCCTTCCTATCCCAGGATACGCTGGAAGCGCTGGCTGATCGCCTGGATCTCGACGACGATATTGAAATGCTGGCGGATCTTGCGCCCTTCCTGTCCCAGGAAACGCTGAACCGTCTGGCAGACCGCTGCTATCCCGAGGACAATGTAGAGTCGCTGGTCAGCCTGGCTCCCTTCCTTTCCGCCGATTCACTGTCTCGCCTGGTATCCCGCTGCAACCTTTCCGACCATGCCGAGGCGCTCTGCGCGCTGGCTCCCTTCCTGCCCCAGGATCAGCTGAACGCCCTGTTCAGCCGCATCGCAGGGGGCCGGAAGCATGATTAAGCTGCTGCCGTCGGATTTCTTTTTCTCCCGGCTGCTGATGCGGGATTTCTGCCCCTTTCCTGATTTTGAGGATAAAATCTGCTTGCCATCCGCGCGCGAATGTGCCATAATAGCCGATGAACGGAGGGATGCGCATGGCAGGACAACTGTGGGTTCGCGTAATCCGCAAAAACAAGATCATCGAAAGCAGGACGGCCCCCTGCACCTATGAAACCTGGCAGCAGGCGCTGGATGATATCTGCCACGGGCTGGATATCAGCCGCCCGGTCATCCTGCCCCGGCACGAGCGCGACTGGGAGCAGTTTGGCCTGACGCACTTTTTGCCCGAGCATTTTCTGGAGTCGGTGCACTTTGACAAGCTGGAGCTGCAATACATCGACCCAGACAAAAAGAAAAAAAGCAATTTCTATGCCGAGCTGTAGCCTCTGCCGGCGGGGAGCCTCCCCGCCGGTTTTTGTGTGGGGAGAAGGAGAACGGGGGACGGAATGGACGGTACTTTCTTGCGTCAAGAAAGAAACGTTCCCCCTCTCCTCCTCTCTCTGACACGATTTGCCCCGCTGCGCCGTCTATATGGATGAAAGGAGGGATTCCATGCAAACCACCGTCTCCCGGGAGCTGTGGCTTGAAAACGCCATGGCGCAATATGAAGCGCCGCTGCTGCGCCTGTGCTGCGCGCTGCTGGGCGACGCCGCGCTGGCGGAGGACGCCGTGCAGGATACCTTCATCCGCGCATGGCGCGCGCTGCCGCACTTTCGCGGCGACAGCAGCGAGAAAACCTGGCTCACCCATATCGCCGTCAACGTCTGCCGCGATTTGCAGCGCAAGGGCTGGTTTCGCCACGAGGATCGCCGCGTCTCCCTCGATACCCTGCCCGAGCCCGCCGCCCCCTGCACCGCGCAGCAGGACGCGCTTGCCCGCGCCGTGCTCTGCCTGCCCTTGCCCTGCCGGCAGGCTGTGCTGCTGCGCTATTATCAGCAGTTCACCCTGCCCGAGGCCGCCCGGGCGCTTGGCATATCGCTGAGCACCATGAACCGGCGGCTGCGCCGAGCCGAAACGCTTCTGAAAAAAGAGTTGGAGGAGGGATAATCATGTCTCAGCAAAACCCCATCCGTCAAAGCCTGGACGCGCGGCTGTCCGGCCTGCAGCCCTCCGCCGCGCGCCGCGCCCGCATCCGCGAGGCTATCCGTACCTGCGAACAGAAAGGAGAACCCCTCATGAAGAAAAAGCTCTCCGCAGGCCTGCTTTTATCCATCCTGCTTCTGCTGATCCTGGGCGGCGTCGCCCTGGCAGCCGGCCTGAACGCCTTCGATCACTTTGGCAGGCGCGATGCGCGCTACAGCCAGGTCGCCTCGAAGGCCGCGCCCGCGCAGACTGCCGACGCGCAACTGAACGATCCCATCCTGGGGCAGGTCAGCGCGCGGTTTGACAGCGCCTATTACGATGGACTGACGCTCAGCGCCGCCATCGTGATCGAGCACGCTGCCTGGATCGAGCGCTATACCCCCACCGCCGCCGAGTTGGCCCAGATGGAAAAGTTAGGCGATTCGCCTTTCGGCATGGCCGCGCTGGACGACGAGACCCGCGCCATCATGCAGGAGTGGCAAGCAGCCATCGAAAGCGGCACGTCCTATGGCTGGCGCAGCGTCAGCGTATACCCCAGCGATCATGTGACGACCGACGACGGGACGGATGTTCCCCCCACCTCGGCCTCGGATGACCTAGGCGAAAACGGCGAATACATGGAAATGCGCGATTTTGAATCGCCCCTGCCTGCGGAGCTGCGCAATCTGGATCAGATCACCCTAAACTGCGCGCTGTACTACCACGATACCGTTTACTATTTTGACGGGCATAATTTCTACCGCAGCAGCGTCGCGCGCCAGAACGTGGGCACAATCCGCGCCGTTGTGCAGCGCGATCCCGGCATGCTGCGCCGCTTCACAGGCAGCGCCGAGTTAAACGGTGTCCCCACCACCCTGACGGCGGAGGTTTCGCCGCTGGCCGCCGTGCTGACGCTGAATGGCACAGGCACGCTGGCCGACCTGATGCCAGCGCTTGCGGGCGCGGACGCAGATACCTGGCTGGAGCTTTCGCTGAGCGATGAAGCCGGGCGCACCTACCTGCCCCGTGATGGCTTCGGCCCAGACGCCGCCTTGCCTCTCACCTTCTCGCTGGACGGCTCCGGTGCTCTCCCCGAATCGCTTACCGCCCGCCTGACCGTGTTATCGGAAGGCACAGACGATTCCGCAGCGCCCAGCGTGGAAATTGCGCTGACAGTGATACAATAAGCCTTGGATACAAAATCCCCGCTTTTTCCCAGCACCGCAGGAAGAAGCGGGGACTTGTTATCCCATAATGATCTTTCGGCATGGCGTTTCACGCATGCAGCTTTCAATTTCAGTCTGCGTAGGCATAGCTGGAATCGCGCCGCGCTTTTTTGCCGTACAACCGCCAGCGGCATTCGCATATCTTAGCATATCCAGCAATTGCTCTTTGGGCAGCGCAGACAGTTCTTCTCGCCGCACACCTTGCAAGCGATAGAGCATGGCGCCCAGGAAGGCATCGCCTGCACCAGTCGTATCTACTACTGACACGTCGTATGCATGCGCTGCTCCCGTGCAGGATTTCGTTGCAAAATAGGCGCCCTTTTCGCCATCTGTCACCAGCACCAGCACAGGCCCTTGATTCAACAGTTTTTGCGCACCAGATTCAGCGCACGTTTCCCCCGTCAAAAGTGTCATTTCTTCCAAAGAAACCTTAAGCACATCTGCGCAGGAAACACCACGCAGCATCAACCGAACAGCTTCTTCCAAATTATTCCACAATGCAGGACGATAATTGGGATCAAAGCTAATCAGCGCACCATACTCATGCGCTCTCTGCGCCGCGCGCAGCGTTGCCGTTCGACAGGGCTCATCCGTCATGGATACCGAGCCGAAATGAAACACGCGGCATTCCGCCAGTAAATGCTCGGGCACCTCATCATATGTCAGGCAAAGATCCGCGCCGGGATGCCGGTAAAAACTGAAGCTCCGTTCCCCGTGGGCATCCAAATGCACAAACGCCAGCGTCGTCGGCGCATCTTCTGTTTTTTGCAGAGCGCTTGTATCAATATGCGCTGCCTGCATCATGCCTTCCAGAAAGCTGCCAAACGCATCCATTCCTACCTTGCCAATAAAAGCAGCGCGCCCACCCAATTTAGCATACATCGCCAGCACATTAGCTGGCGCGCCACCTGGGTTTTGCGCATACAGCTGACTGCCCTGCGTATTCTTTCCATCGGGTGTAAAATCAATCAACGTTTCCCCTAAAGCCACAATATCAAACATGACGGCACCTCTTATAGCATCTGGCTGAACTCAATCTTCTCTTGCTCCGGGCCCGCAATGGTGAAATAACGCACGCCGTTTTGCCAAAATGGCAGAAAACATATTTGCCCTTCAAGTGCCGTATACCCCTGCGCACATATCGCGCTGTAGCACGCCTCTATGTCGTCTACTGAAAGCGCAATATGCTCTATGGCTCCGGGATGATGGACTGCTTGCCCGTTTTCATAGATTTCCAACATAACATGCTGCAATTGCATAAACGCAACCTGTTCGCGCGGCGTTTGCGTGCGCAGCATTGTTTCAAACCCAAGGCTTTCAAAAAAAGCCATAGTCGTCTTTAAATCATCCGTTGGAATGCCAATGTGCTGTAATCCGATTATGTGTTTTCCGATCTCCATGCCAAGCATCCTTTCTTACACGCGAATCATCGCCCACTTGCCGCTTTTCCAGCGCCATTTAGCCAGGCCATAACACAATAGCGCATCAGATATTAACGCAATCCAAATGCCAATCAGATCCAGTTTAATTACAAATACCAGCAAAAATGCAATCAGCGGACGGATTACCACAATCCCCAGGAAGGTACTGATCGCCGTAAATCGTGCGTCGCCAGCTCCGCGAAGAGCAGCATTATAAACAAACCTCGTATTTGATAAGGGATTTGCCACCGCAATGATCTTCAGCACCGTAGCGGCTAACGCCAGTACCTGCGCTTCATCGCTATACATGCCAGCCAATTTGCCACCAAAGAAAAACAGCACCAATGCAACCAGAAACGACAGCACATATCCCATTCGAATTGCTTCCCGCACATACCATCGGGCAAGGTCAGGCCGTTTTCGCCCCAGCGTCTGCCCTGTCAGGGTTGTAGCCGCAATACCGAAGGACATGCCGGTAGTAAATGAAAGTGACTGAATATTCATACCAATAATATGCGTAGCATAAGAAATATCGCCAAGCGACGTAACAATCAGAGTAAAAAGCATCATGCCAACACGCATAATAACCTGCTCGATCAAGGCGGGCGTGCCAATGCGTGAGATACGGCGAATCATATGCATATCAAAGCATTTTCCACCACGGCCGCGCAGAGAAACAAAGTTCTTGCCATCAAGTACCCAATACAGACATATAGCAAATGCAACGCTTTGACCAATGACCGTTGCGATAGACGCACCTTCTACACCAAGCGCCGGGCACCCAAGATGGCCGTTTATCAACAGATAATTAAAGACTACATTCACCACATTAGCCAGGCCATTGGAATAAAACGCAGCGCGTGTATTGCCTGAGCCGCGAAGTGCGGCATTGATAATATAGGTTAATCCTAACGTTGGGAACCCATAAATCTGTACACGGAAATAGTCAAACGCAAGTTGTATGGTATCTTCCGCAATGTTCTTTCCCGCAATAAAGCGAATTAGCTGCTGATACCATAGCAGCATCGCCACACATACCAGCAACACCACGCCCGCCGCCATCAGCAGCGATTGCCGAAGCGCATGGTTGGCCTCTTCCCGGTTGCCAGCGCCTTTAGCACGAGCTACCAGCGCCGTTGTTCCCGTTCCCAGCGCCATGAAAGCCGAAAACACGATAAAGCGTGGCTGGGTGCATAATCCAACCGCGTTGATTGCGCTGGTACCCAAGGATGAAACCATCACTGTGTCCGCCATGGAAACAAGCGTAGAAAGCAGGTTTTCACATAGTGCCGGCCACATTAGATGCAAAATCAGCCGGTTTCTGTCTTTTATATTCTCCGTTTCTATATCTATGATTCTTTTTTTGTTTTCAGCAACTGCTTGCAAGCGATCTCCCTCGTTTCATCGTTAAGCGCAGGGACGAGGCGCTTCGCCCATGGCCAACCGCCTCGCCCCCACGCCAATTGTTTTACTTCATTTGTTCATCATAAGCATTTTGATAAATGGCCAGATAATCCTTCATTTGCGCTTTTTCCAAATTCTTTACATACTCTTCCCAAGAGCCTTCAGCAATACCATTTACCACCCAATCCGCCATATAAGTAGATGTGATGGTCTGCAAGTCATTCAGGATAATCGCAGCTTCTGCATTGTCTTCCGGATCCAGCTTGACAAAGTAGAAGGCATTGCCATCGGCTTCAGCAACACGCTTGGAAATAACCGCCTCGTCGTCTACCACCTGCGTAAACGCCTTCGGGACGATCAACCGGCTTTGCAGCTCATCGGAAATGTAATACAGTCCCGTGTCAATCACCGCATTAATGCGCTGCCATTCTTCCACGCCATAGCCCTCGGGCACAATGAAGGTGTAGGTTCCATCCGCGTTCTGTTCCAGCGCTGTTCCAATAGAACCAAAGTACGCCTGCACGGAGTAAATTTCCTTATACCACAGATCCAGGAAGCGCATGGCCGCCTCAGGATTCTTACACACCGTGGTAATCTGCGCGCCATGTCCCTTATAGGTCAGGGAATTGTACGGCGTATTGGAAGAAACAGGCTGGATATCCTTAGTCGCCGCAATCTGATCCATGCAGACAAACTGGCTATCGTACATGGAACCGGCAAACTCATTAGCAGACCACGCAATAGTGCAGCCACAGTTTTCAGATTCCGGATCGCGCGCCAGAGAAGACCATGTGCTATAATCCAGCGTCAGACTTTCTTCGTAAAGCAGCCCGTCGGCATACAGCTTATGTACAAAGGCAATGGTATCACGAAAATCCTCCGTCGCAGGCAGATAAACAAACTGGCCGTCCTTGCAGGAAGTCGTCTGAATATCAGAATAGTTGCCATATGCGCCCATCATGCGTGTCATGTGGGTCATGAAGAAGTTAAACGAGTTCGGAATGATGAAGGGAATTTCGTCGTTAGGATTGCCGTTACCATTGGCATCCTGTTCTTTGAACGCCTTCAGCACATCGTAAAGCTCGTCAAAGGTCGTCGGAATTTCCAGCCCCAGGTTGTTCAGCCACACCTGATTAATGTACCATTTACGATGCGTAGCAGGACGGAAGGCCCAACGAGTCGGCAAGCCGTAGATGCTGCCGTCAAGCTCAGTAGCGAAGGTCTTCGTGTCCGGATAAGCCTCGAACATCGCGGTAATGTGCGGCCCGCATTTCTCAATCAGTCCCTCCAACGGGATAAAGTAGTAATTGTAGGTTGCAAAGTCGCTCTTGGTAATCGCGCCAATAAAGATATCGGGCAATTCATCCGGCGTAGCCAAGATTACGTTTTTAACCTCTTGCCAGGTCTGGGACGTGTAGGTCTTCCATTTCACTTCCACATTCGCTTCTTCGCACAGGTCGGTCAGGAACTGCATTTCCGTGGGAGAGATTGCCACTGCCTGCTGAATAAGCGTCACATTCAGCGTAGTCTTTGCGTCATCCGCGAGGGCCGTGGTCATGCCAAGCAGCAGGATCAGCGCCAGGCACATGGAAACGAGCTTCTTCATCGGGATACCTCCTTAGTATTGTATAATGATAATCAGCCCTTAACCGAGCCAATCATTACCCCTTTTTCAAAGTACTTTTGCAGGAACGGGAATACGATAATCACCGGCAGCGAGGATACAATAATCACGCCGAATTTGATCAGATCTGCCTTTTGAGCAATCGTCGCATCTGCGCCAGATGTGCTCTGTCCATCGGCAAACACCTGACTCTGCATCAGTATTTCACGAAGAACCAGCTGCAAGGGCTTCATTCGCTCATCTGTCAAATACAGCAGCGCATTAAAGTACTGGTTCCAATACCCTACTGCATAATACAGCGCAATGACGGATATTAGCGCCTTGGAAACCGGCAACACTATCGAAACAAAGAAGCGAAGGTCGGTGCAGCCATCTAACTGTGAGGCCTCCAACAGTTCCTTTGGTATGCTGGATTGGAAAAATGTGCGGCAAATAATCAGATTATACGCGCTCAC